>NZ_QRMJ01000004.1:109311-240763 GCF_003473245.1 Collinsella sp. AM09-41 | reverse complement strand
GCTGCAAGCAGAGTCGCTCAGTGGGAAACTCGGCCCCCTCCGCCCCGGCCTGCGGTGACTCGGCTGCACCGTGTGCTGCCGAAGGGGCTTTGCGCGATGACTAGGGCTGAATAGAAAATGAGTGTGGGCGCCGTCGTTCGTTTGAACGACGGCGCCCACGTTTTGGATTTATTGGGCTGTGGCGGTGAAGGTTGTTTTGTCGGCGGCGATGTGCACGTGCAGCTTTGCCTGACCGTCGCAGCTGATGAGCACGCCTACCTCGAACGGGGTTCCCGTCTTGTCGTAGGTCGAACGCACGATGCGCATCGCCGCCTTACCGGTGTTCTGTCCCAAAAGGCGCGCCTCATGCTTGTCGAGGTTGACCGTCTCGTAGACGGCATCGACACTTGCGGGCAGGATGCCGGTCTTTTCCGCGATGTAGGCGTAGAGCGAGCCATCCACGTCTTTGCGTGTGAGCTCGGGGCAAAGTGACACGGGGATATAGACGTAGTTGAGCTCCATGGGTTTGTCGTTGGCGAGACGCAGGCGGCGAATCTCCCAGACGGGTGTCCCTTCGGGCACTTTGAGCCCAGAGGCGATGCCGCGGACGGCCGGTATGCTTGAAAAGGCGAGAATCTGCGAGCTCGGAACCCGTCCCGCTTCGCGCATCCGCGCGCTGAAATTCAGGGCCAGGTCGATGCCGGGTGCTGAGGTTTGGGGTTTGATGAACGTGCCCTGCCCACGTTTGCGCACCACGCGCCCCTCGATGACGAGATCTTGGAAGCAACGGCGCACGGTCGCGCGCGATAACTCTAGCCGCTCACAGATTTCGAGCTCGCGTGGCAGCGGCGTCTTGGTGTCGAACGCCTGGCTGGCGATAAGCAGGGCGATTCGATGTTTAAGTTGGACATAGAGCGGCGTATCACCGCTGCGGTCGAAGGGTTCGGAGGCGAGAAACGAGATCATATCCATGGGGTACCTCCATGTCGTGGGCGTACGTGACATGGTCTGACACTGCGGGGCAAACCGGAGATGTCAGGCCCGATTCTTGCTGGTATGTATGGTGCATAAGGAACATAAAACATTTATCAGGCAATCTACCTGCTATTTTAAAAATAATTAGAAGAAAAAATAATTTAGGCACAAAAATAGTTGCTACCGTTAACCGATGAATAGTTGCCGTTCGCAACTATTTTCTTGTACCGAACATGCCCCAGCGCAACAATAATCTCAGCAAAAAGCAAAGCCGTGCGACACACGGCAGGTCGAGAGGAGACCGCATGCGGTATCTGGTAATGGTCAGTCACGGAACGCTCGCTCCCGGACTGCACAGTGTCCTCAAGATGCTCGGCAATGACGCCCCGAACATCTTGTCGACGAGTCTCGTGGACGGCATGGGCGCTGACGAGTATGTCGAGAACGTCAAGGCGATGCTCGCTCCCGTTACCGCCGATGACGAGGTTGTCCTGCTTGGTGACATCCTGGGCGGATCGCCGCTCACCAATGCCATGAACACGCTGGCCGAGAAGGGCCTGCTCGCCCACACCATTGCCTTCGGCGGCATGAACCTGCCCATGGCTATGACCGCCATGATGGGGCTTGCCACCATGGACCTGGATTCCCTCAGGCAGATGATGCTGCAGGAGGGCAAGAACGGTATGTCCGAGCTCGTTGTCCCGACCGATGACGCCGACGACGAGGACGACGACATCTAGGCAGCGCATCCGCCCAAATTTTTGTGATGGAGCGGGGGTTAAGAGGAAAGACCCCCGGTGATAAAGAAAGGGAGAACGCATGATTTCGTTCATCCGTATTGACGACCGTATGATCCATGGACAGACCGTTACCCGTTGGGCCCTCGAGTATCCCTGCGACGGTCTTATCGCCGTCAACGACGCTGCAGCGTCTAACCCCGTGCTCAAGGAGGCCTACAAGAGTGCCTCGGGCAAGAAGACGTTCGTGTGGACCAAGGAGCACTTCAAGGAGGTCTCCGAGAAGGTTCTCAAGTCCGACACCAAGTACTTCCTGATCACCAAGAACCCGCTCGACATGAAGGAACTTCTCGTCGATTTTGGCTTTAAGCCCGGCATGGACCGCATCATCGTCGGTCCCTGCAACGATCGTCCCGGCACCACCAAGCTCGGCAACAACCAGTCGATCACGCAGGAAGAGGCCCAGGCGCTCGAGGATCTCACCAACGCCGGCTACACGGTCGAGTTCGCCCTTATCAAGGAGAAGTCCATCGGTGAGTGGCCCAAGTTCCGCGGTCAGTTTGGCTTCTAGTTAGGCGCCAACCGCATTTTGGTATCTACAGCCCTTGGTGAAAGGGGCTGAGGAATAAAGAAAGGGGAAAGCATGGCAATCAATGCATTCCAAGCCGCGCTGTTCGGCCTGTTCGCCTGCCTGGCATCACTGCCTGGCATGGGCGGCACGACGATCGGCAACTACACTCTGGGTCGTCCTCTGGTCGCCGGCCTCATCGTCGGCATCATCATGGGCGATATGCAGACGGGCATCCTCGTCGGCGCTGCCATCCAGGTTGTCTACATCGCTCTCGTGACCCCCGGCGGAACCGTCTCCGCCGACGTCCGCGCCGTGTCCTATATCGGCATCCCGCTGGCGATCCTCGCCATCAAGAACTCGGGCATCGATCCCGCCTCCGCTGAGGCTGCCGGCATGGCCGCATCCCTCGGTGCCGCCGTCGGCACGCTCGGCACTGTGCTCTTCTATGGCACCGCCACCATCAACCTGGTGTGGCAGGGCATGGGCTGGAAGTGGCTCGAGAAGGGCGATCTCCACAAGCTCTACCTGGTCAACAACGTTCTGCCTTGGATCGGTCACATCGTCTGCTCGTTCCTCCCGACGTTCATCATCACCATGGGCGGCACCGCCATGGTCGACCTCATGAAGACCTACATGCCCATGGACGGCATCGCGATGAAGACGCTGTTCACCGTCGGCTCGCTGCTGCCTACCGTCGGTATCGCCATCCTGCTCAAGCAGGTCATCTCCAAGCCGACGGACTTCCTCACGTTCTTCTTCGGCTTCACCCTGTCCGCTGTCATGGGATGCAACCTGATTGCCGCCGCCGGCATCGGCTGCTTCTTCGCCCTGATCAACTATGAGATCGCTTCGCTCAAGATCGACCTCGCAAACGCTCCCAAGGCAGCTATCGCCTCGGGCTCCGATGATGAGGAAGAGGAGGACATCTAATGGCAGAGAAGAAGAAACTCTCTAAGAAAACGCTTGCCAAGTCGTTCCGCAACTGGTCCTATGGCAACCTGACTTGCTTCTCGCAGGAGCACATGCAGACCTTCGGTTACCTGTGCGCCATGCTTCCGATCGTCGAGGAGCTCTACGACACGCCCGAGGAGCAGAAGCAGGCCCTCCAGACCTACTCCGCGTTCTTCAACACCGAGCCGCAGATCGGCACCATGATTGTCGGCGTCACCGCCGGCCTCGAGGAGGCTCGCGCAAACGGCGAGGCCATCGACGACGACGCCATCAACGGCATCCGCGCCGGCCTCATGGGCCCGCTCGCCGGCCTTGGCGACTCGCTGATCGTCGGTACCCTGATCCCGATCCTGCTCGGTATCGCCCTCGGTCTCTCGACCGGCGGCTCTCCGCTCGGTGCCATCTTCTATATTGTCGTGTGGAACCTGCTCATGTTCCTTGGCATGCGCTTTGCCTACAACCAGGGCTATGAGCTCGGCGGCAAGGCGGTCGAGGCCCTCGTCGGCCCCAAGGCCAAGGCTCTGCGTGATTCCATCGTGATGGTCGGTACCATGGTCATCGGTGCAGTCGGTGCTACCTGGGTCTCCATCACCTGCAGCCCCAATCTGGTGCTGCCCGGCGGCGGTAAGTTCCAGGACACGCTCGACGGAATCTATCCGCACCTGCTGCCCATGGTCTTCATCATCTTCTGCTGGTACATGATGACCAAGAAGAAGGTCAACCCCATCGTTATGATGCTGATCCTCGTTGTGATCGCATTTGTGGGCGTTCTCATTGGCTTCTTCGACCCGGCACTGAGCTACTAGTCATCATCCCCTGGCCCCCTGTAAGGCCGTGCGGCCTCAACCGCACGGCCTTCTGATTTTGCGCCGCCCTTCAAGGGCAATATGGCCAGCGACCTCCATCGCCTACACGACACCCGCTATATTGCTCTTGAAAGATGACGTATTCGACAAACGATGCACTTGCGCATGATGCACACTTTGCACGAGGAGGACCATATGCACGAGAAACATGGACACGACCTTTCGCGCGACGACTTGATTCGCGAGGCAAAGATGCAGACCGATGCTATTCAGCGGCTCAATGTTTGGCTGCGCCTGGGCTATTCGCTCGTGGCGATTGGCTTTTTGATGGGGATGTGGGGTATGCAGGGCGGCCCCGGCTGGGGTGTCCCCGTGGGCATCGTGTGCCTGGTGGTGGGCACTCCGCTTTCGATCGTGCTTAAGGTCGGCACGACCAACGCCAAAAAGAATGTCGAGCGCATGCTCGAGGCCGCTGGTGTCGACGTTGAGGAGCTTATGCGACGCAAGAAGGACGAGCAATAGACTTCCGCGTTGGGGTATCATAAATAATTGTTGCGAATGTTAACTAATGTACGGCAAATGACGGTTTTATGGCCCTTCTAGGGTTGCAAAGGACAATATCCCCAGTGGATTACGATGACGTCGCTCGAAAACTGATTGTGTACTCACGTTCCCTTGCCAAGGGATCCTTGAGTGCTGCCGGCGGCGCCAGTGTGGGCGAGGCACCGGTTTTACAGTATCTATCGGGTATTGACGGTGATGTCATTCCCTCCGAGATTGCCAAGAAGCTGAAATTCTCCCGTGCGCGCATGTCGCATATCTTGGATTCACTCGAGAGTAAGGGTTACGTTCAGCGCAGGACTGATCCAAACGATCGTCGGCGTGTGCTGGTGAGCATTACCAAGGAAGGCCGTGATTTCGCGGCGAAAAAAAATGCCGAGAGTGTGGCATCGCTCTCGAAACAACTCTCAGCGCTCGGCGAGCACGATGCCCAGGAGCTCGTGCGCATCCTGAATAAAGCTTACAGCCTTACCTATGATGCCGACGACTACCTGGACAATCTATAAGGATAAAGACAGACATTTAGGTGCATCTTGAAATGCACCCGGGACAGTTGTGCCCATCAGCCACCGTCAACATCTCATTCCAAACCAAATCAGCCAACGTACGTCATGGCAATCCCCGGTAGGTTGCAGGATGGCGGCTGAGCCTTTCCCTCGGGAAACTTCGCGAAGCCCAGTTCCCGAGGGAAAGGTATGGTCTGTGTAATACCAGATAAACAGTACATTTTTGCTAGATTGGTATTTGACTGAAGAACCAATTGGTATGGCTTATTAAGCCCACCTTGCCGCTGACGCTCATTTTACTGCCGCTGGTGGACTTCCGAACTTGGTTGCGCAAGTGCTCCCATATATTGATATGACCTAGTAGGTGGCTATCTGGTTACTACCAGTTGGCCCCTTGGTAACGGGTGGCCCCATTGTGCGGAATGTACCGAACATCCCCGTTTGATACGTTTTCCCATGCTGCCGGGGGGGCGTCCTCGGCACCTCAGCATCTCGGAAGAAAGGAGACCAGGTGCGCAGGAATTCCATTTTTACGAAACGGTGGGTGAAGGGAAGCGCGGTCCTCGTTGCCACTGCAGCGACGCTCGTGTTTGCCAATCCCCAGCAGGCGATTGCCACGCCACTCAAGGGCGTCGACTCGGCGACCGTGTCCCAGTCTGCCTCGAATGTCGTCGACATCGATTTCGTTGACGGCATCAAGGGCCGTATTACGTTCCTCGAGGACGGTATTTTCCGTTATAACGTCGACCCCAAGGGTGAGTTTTCCGAGTACGCCACGCCGCGCAGTAAGTCCCACACGGCTAAGATCCAGGCTCAGCCCGATACCTCGGACACCTACAGCAAGCCGAGTGCGACGGTTGCCGACAAGGGCGACACTATCGAGATCACCGGCGGAAAGGCGACCGTGATCCTGGACAAGGCGACTGGCAAGATGAGTATCAAGTCAGGCGACCGTGTCGTGGTTTCCGAGTCCGCGTCCCTCGACCTTGATAAGAAGGGTACCGTCCAGACGCTCGCCAAGGAGAAGTCCGAGAACTTCTTTGGCGGCGGCACCCAGAACGGACGCTTCCTGCACACCAACCAGACCATCGCCATCTCCAACACGAACAACTGGACCGATGGCGGCGTTGCCTCGCCCAACCCGTTTTATTGGACGAGTGACGGCTACGGCGTGCTCCGAAACACGTTTGCAGAGGGTTCCTACGACTTCGGTTCCACGGACTCATCGACGGTCACGACTTTGCACAGCGAGAATGAGTTTGATGCCTACTACTTCGTGGCGACCAACGAGGGAGCTTCGAACGTGGCAACTGAGATGCTGCAGGACTACTACAAGGTGACCGGTAACCCGGTACTGCTGCCCGAGTACGGGTTCTACCTTGGTCATCTTAATGCCTATAACCGTGATGGCTGGTCAACGACCTCGGGTCAAAAGAAGTGGGAGACCAAGGGCAGCAAGTCCTCGAGCGAGAAGGGCGACGTTAAGTACGAGTCTGGCATGTCGACGGGCTACAAGCTCGACGGCACACTTGCGGCCGAGACGCTCAACGGTGAGGGCCCTACGGTTGATACCGAGAACATGAAAGCGACCGATTTCGACCGCCAGTTCTCTGCTCGGCAGGTTATCGATGACTACGAGGACAGCGACATGCCGCTCGGCTGGTTCCTGCCGAACGACGGCTACGGCGCCGGCTATGGCCAGAACGGTTACTACAAGACCGGCGGCGTCAACTCCGACGGAGCGAGCTCGGCCGACCGTCTTAACGCTGTGCGTGCCAACGTCGACAACCTTAAGAAGTTCACCGAGTATGCCAACTCAAAGGGTGTGAGCACGGGCTTGTGGACCCAGTCCAACCTTGAGCCCGACAGCAACCCTGAGACCCCGTGGCATCTGCTTCGCGACTTCGACGCCGAGGTCAAGACGGGAGGCATCACTACCCTTAAGACCGACGTTGCCTGGGTTGGATCTGGCTACTCCTTTGGTCTTAATGGCATCAAGACAGCTTATGACACGGTGACGACCGGCGCTAACAAGCGCCCCAACATCATCACGCTCGATGGTTGGGCCGGCACGCAGCGCTTTGGTGGCATTTGGACCGGCGACCAGTATGGCGGTAACTGGGAGTACATTCGCTTCCATATCCCCACGTATATCGGTCAGAGTCTTTCGGGCAACCCCAACATCGGCTCCGACATGGACGGCATCTTTGGCGGCGACCCCATCATCTCTGCGCGTGACTACCAGTGGAAGACGTTCACGCCCTCTATGCTCGACATGGACGGTTGGGGCACCTACCGTAAATCGCCCATGACGCACGGCGATCCCTACACAGGCATCTCGCGCTTCTATCTCAAGCTCAAGGCGCAGCTCATGCCCTATATCTACACGAGCGCGGCCTCGGCGGCCAACATCGACACGGGTAACGGCGATGCCGGCCTGCCCATGATCCGCGCCATGCTGCTTTCTGACAACTCCGAGTACGCCGCAAGCACTTCGACGCAGTACCAGTATATGTTCGGTGAGAACTTCCTAGTGGCACCGGTGTATCAGGATACCCAGGCAGATGAGAACGGCAACGACATTCGCAATGGGATCTACCTCCCCAACTACGGCACCGACGAGAATCCCACCATCTGGATCGATTACTTCTCGGGTAAGCAGTATCGCGGCGGCCAGGTTCTCAACAACTACGAGGCTCCGCTTTGGAAGCTGCCGCTGTTTGTGAAGGCCAACGCTATCGTGCCGATGTACGCCGAGAACAACAACCCCGAGGCAGTGAGCGACACCAACACCAAGGGTACCGACCGCAGTCAGCGTATCGTCGAGTTCTTCGCCACCGAGGGCGACGGCACCTTTACGCAGTACGAGGACGACGGCTCCTCCATCGAAAACAACACGACTGAGGACGATTCCTACGGCACGATCGACAATATCTCCTACGGTGAGCATGTGAGCACCGTCTACAGCTCCAAGGCCGCAGGCGGCACCGCGACCTTTACCGCCGAGGCCTCGCAGGGCGGCTACAACGGCTACGACTCCAACCGCACCACGACCTTCGTGGCCAATGTGTCCGCCAAGCCCACGAGCGTCGTCGCCAAGAACGGCGGATCCGCACTCAACGTGGTTGAGGTCAACTCGCAGGAGACCTTTGACGCCGCGACCCCCGAGGCCGGCCAGGCGGTCTACTTCTACAGCAAGACCCCCAACCTCAACCACTACGGCAGCGATGCGGACGGCACCGAGGCCGAGCAGGGCGAGAGCTTCAACAACACCAAGATCACCACGAACCCCAAGGTCTACGTCAAGTTCGCGAAGACCGATGTTGCTGCAGCGGCGCAGACGCTTGAGCTGGGCGGTTTCGTGAACGCCGACGCAACGCTCACAGCCGATCGCCTCAACGAGAACCTCTCCGCACCCACGAACCTTGCTGCCCCCGAGGACGTCACGACCCCAACGAGCATCAAGCTCACCTGGGGAAAGGTCGATGGTGCTACCTCCTACGACCTTAAGGTCGACGGCACTGTGTTTGCCGTGGGTGATGCGGCCGAGTTCACGCACACCGACCTCGCCTACAATAGCAAGCACACCTACCAGATTCGTTCGCGCAACGCCGAGGGTTACTCCGCCTGGAGCGATGTGCTCGAGGCGAACTCCGCACTCGATCCGTGGCGGAACGTCCCCGACGCCGAGCAAATCACCTGGGAGGGCTCACTTTACGGCAGCCATAAGGCCGAGCTCGCCTTCGACCATGAGTTCCAGTCGGGCGACGGCGGTTTCCACTCCGGTGGCAACGATCTGGGCAAGGCGCTTACCGTTGACTATGGACGCGCTTACAAGCTCGATAAGCTCGAGTACTATCCGCGCGATGACGCCGGCAACGGCACTGTGACCAAGATGCGTGTTGAGACGAGTCTCGATGGCGTCCACTGGACGAGCCAGGAGGTCGATTGGGCACGTTCCGCTGATTGTAAGACGGTAGCGTTTGACGGCACCGTGGCCGCCCGTTACGTGCGCATGACACCGCTCGCCTCGGTCGGCAATTTCTTCTCCGCGTCCGAGATTGCCATCTACAAGACCGACGGCACGGATGGCTTCGCCGTGGGCTCCAACCTCAACAAGGCCACGATCTCCGACGGAGACTACTCCAACATGAAGAACTACCTGGGCCTCGAGAATCGCGAGCCCGATACCCCGACGTTCGGTTCGCAGATCCGCGACCACTTCGCCGACCTCAACGATAACGGCGTTTACGACGTCTACGATTACTCGTTCACCATGGCGGGTCTTGACGGCGGCACTAAACAAAAGGGCAAGGTCGCAGGTTCGCTCGCGGTGATTCCGAGCAAGACCGAGGTCGAGGCCGGTGATGAGATCACCGTTGATGTCTATGCGGCCGACGCCAAGAACGTCAACGCCCTGGGCGCTCTCGTCAACTTCAAGAGCGACCAGTTCGAGTTTGTGTCCGAGAGCATCGCGCAGGACGGCTCGACTGCCGGCATGGAGAACCTGTCTCGCGAGAAGGTCCAGTTCGCGGACAGAACGCAGACTATCAATCTCGCCTTTGCCAACCGCGGCGATGGCAAGCTCTACAACGGTACCGGCGCGGTGGCGAGTTTCAAGCTCAAGGCCAAGACCGCCGGCAAGGTCGAACTGCCCTCGACATCTTGGCTCATCGGTCCGGCATGCGACGCACTTGAGTTTGCGAGCGACGGCACGGTGACGATGCCGGATGTTCCTCAGCCAACGGTCGCCGAGTACGGTCAGGATGCCTTCAACATCACGATGACCAACGATGAGCTCACGACCGACGACGGGACCAACGTCGAGAAACTTATCCAGCAGAAGAGCTATAACGCGCTGTTCGATAATAACGAGGGCGACAACGGCTTTGAGTTCCTATGGAACTGGAGCGGCAACTGGGACAGCGAGGGTAAGCTTCCGAGTTACGTGAAGCTTCCCACCACGATGACATTCGCATTTAAGACGCCGTCGAAACTCGATAGTGTCGAGGTCGTTAACCGCAACGGTGGCAACGGAACCGTGCAGAAGATCAAGGCTGTCGTGACGTTCGAGGATGGCTCGACCCAAGAGTTCGCGGGCGGGGAGTACGATTCCTTCCGGGCTCGCTACGCCTTTGGCCTCTCTGCCGAGAACAAGGGCAAGAAGGCGACCAAGGTCGAGGTCACGCCGCTTGAGGCATCGGGTGACCAGATGCTCACACTGCGTGAGGTCAACTTCAACTACACGCAGGGTGTCGAGGCCATCGAGGGTGTCGAGCTAGGCAAGAACCAGACCGAGTTCTTTGAAGGCGACGTTACGCTCGTCGACGCCAAGGCCACGCCTGAGAGCGCCGGCTACCCCTATGTGACGGTCGAGAGCTCCGACCCCTCTGTGGTAAGCGTCTCCGCTGTTCAGGCTGGCGATAGCGTGAGCTACTACCTGCGTGCCAACAAGGCCGGCAAGGCAAAGATCACGGTGGCGTCGTTACTCGACCCCTCCAAGACCGCATCCTATGAGGTCGAGGTCAAGGCTGGTGTCGATACCTCTGCGCTCGTGGCAGCGCTTTCCAAGGCCGCGGGCTACAGCGAGTCCGTCTACACTAAGGATTCCTATGCAGCTCTCACCACTGCGGTCGAGGCGGCTCAGAAGCTCCTCGACGGCGGCCAAGGCAGCTATAGCAAGAAGGATGTCGCAGACGCCACAGCCAAGATCGAGAAGGCAATCGACGGCCTCAAGATGCGCCCTGTCGATGAGAAGATTCTTATCAACACGCCCGAGAACCGCAAGAACGTCAAGGTGGCCGGCTTCTCGAGTGAGGCCGACTACGAGGGCAGCAACGCCGTCAACGCTCTCGACGGCGACGAGCGGACGCTTTGGCACAGCGACTGGGCCCATGGGACCGGTATGCCCCAGTATCTGAGTGTCGACCTGGGCCGCGACTACGATCTCACCGACGTTACATTCCTGCCGCGCCAGGACGGCGGCACTAACGGCGATATCTTCGAGGCCGAGATACTGGTCTCCGACACTGCCGACGGTTATGAGATGGGCACCGCCGTGTCGATGGGTACGTTTGCCTTCGACAACGACGGCCACGTACTCACCGACCGTGGCGACTGGAAACAGATGAGCTTTGGCGCCGCGCGCGGTCGCTACGTGACCGTCAAGGTGATTCACGCCGGCGGTGGCGACGTCGATGCCTACTGCAGCGTGGCGGAGCTCAAGTTCTACGGTACGGCCGTTCCCGATCCGGTGGCGAAGGATGATCTCGCTACCGCGATCGAAAAGGTTGCTGCCGAGGTTGCTGCCGGCGACCTCAAGGCCGGTGACTACACCGAGGCCTCCTGGACGGCGCTCGAGAACGCCCTGGCGAGCGCCCGCGCCATCTTGAGCGACGAGAACGCCACGCAGGACGAGGTCGACCAGGCGCTCAGGGCGCTCGAGAGCGCCCGCGGCGCGCTCGAGAAGACCCCGGTGGCCCCGGTCGAGAATCCGACTAAGAAGCAGCTCAAGGCCCTGGTCAAGCAGGCGAAGGAGACTGACACCAGGGGCAAGACGGCCGAGTCTGTCAAGGCCCTGACGGATGCCATTACCTACGCCGAGGACGTCTTGGGTGATGAGAATGCTTCCGACACCCAGCTCCAGGCGGCCTATGACCAGCTCAAGCTGGCTATTGAGAGCCTCAAGGATGCCGATTCCGGCAATCAGGGCGGCTCGGGCAACCAGGGTTCCGGCAATGGCTCGAACGGCGGCAACCAGGCGGGCAAGCCCGCAGGCGACAAGGCCCAGGGCAGCAAGAAGAACGGTTCGGCGATTCCCAATACCGGAGACCAGACGGCGGCGACCGTCGCGACCGTCGGTGGTCTTGGCGCCATCATCGCCGCGATCGGCGCTTTCTTCCATCGTCGCAGCAAGGCTAAGTAGCCCCAGCAACAGCTAAGCAAGCGTGCCCGCCGTCCCACCCAAGGACGGTGGGCACGCTTTTTGAATGTGGGCGGAAAGCTCCGACCCTTCGGCCTTAATCTCGCAAAGCGTTCCGTCTCCCGCCGAACACATCAGCATCGGCAGCTATACTACTCTCAGTAGTTAAGGGTCGCGGATCCGCCGCGTCACCGCTCTCAACAGGAGGTCTTTGTTTATGGCAGATCAAAAGCCGGTTGTCGGGATCATCATGGGTTCCAAGTCCGATCTGGGCGTTATGGAAGGTTGCACCGCCGAGCTCGAGGCGCTGGGCGTGCCCTATGAGCTTGTCATTGCGAGCGCACACCGCACACCGGCGAAGGTCCACGAGTGGGCTTCGACTGCCGCCGATCGCGGTATCAAAGTGATTATCGCCGCCGCCGGCAAGGCCGCTCACCTGGGTGGTGTCGTGGCCGCCTTTACACCGCTGCCGGTTATCGGCGTACCTATGAAGACGAGTGACCTGGGCGGTATGGATTCGCTGCTGTCGATGGTGCAGATGCCTTCGGGCGTGCCCGTGGCCTGCGTTGCCATCAACGGCGCCAAGAATGCCGCCATCTATGCCACTCAGATTCTGGGTGCTTGCGACCCCGAGTACCGCAGGGTTATCGAGAAGATGAAGCAGGAGATGGCCGACGCCTAGGCGTTCCGCCGTTTCACCGCAGTATAAGGAGAGCCATGTCCGACTATCAGGGAAAACGATTCAAGGCTTCCCAGATTCCCGATCCGTCGAAGCCGGGTACTGCCCATGCGGCGCAGCAAGGTCGGACATCCTCTCCTCAGCAGCCGCGCGCGCCGCGTTCCGTAACGCCGACGTCCCATCGCCGCCAGGATACGCCGGCTGCGTATCGCCCTTCATCATATGGCACGGCAAAGAAGCAGGCTCAGACGACGAGGCAGCTGAGTGACGCGCCGTCCAACTATGCCGAGCAGCCGCGTAAGAAACGCCGATCCATCATTCCCATCTTGCTCATCATCGTGGGCATCGGCCTGATTGTCGCCGCCGCCGCTATCTTTATTAATGCCCAGATTGGCTATAAGCAGGCGAGCGATTCGTATCAGAAAATCGAGAAGCAATATGTAAGCGATAAGGACGCCAGTGGCGTGCCGATTATCGACTTTGATGCGCTTGCTCAGACGAACCCCGAGATTGTGGGTTGGATTTACGTGCCGGGAACCAACATCAACTATCCCGTGGTACAGACCAACAACAACTCCAAATACCTCAACACGCTGTTTGACGGTACATCTAACGCGTCCGGTGCCATCTTCTTGGATAGTGATGACACCGCGCCGGGAATGGTCGACCAGCAGACCACGATTTACGGCCACCATATGAACGACGGATCGATGTTCAACGTGATTTCGGACACCACTGATCAGGCGACGTTCGATAGCATCGAGTTTGTGTATTACATCACACGGGATGCTACGTATAAGCTGCGACCACTGGCGACCAAAGTTGTCGAGGACACGTATGCCAAGGCGCGCACGCCCAATTTTGAGGGCGATGACGGGCTCAAGAACTACCTGTCCGAGATGCTCGACGGTGCCTCTGCCGTGGCGAGTGATGCCACCGATCGTGCCGCTTCGGCAACCAAGGTTGTAACGCTCGTGACCTGTCGTTCGCTGTCGCTGAGCAACACACGCGCCGTCATGGTGCTCACGCCGGTCGAGGAATAAGTTGTTCGAGAGTAGCTAAAAAGGCCCCGTCCCAAATTGGCTACTCGACGACGGTAAGGGAGAAATGATGCTCGAGAGTGGCAAATTGATGCCTTCGATTGATGCTTGGCTGCGCGAGGCCAAGGCCGATGCTTCGGCGGCAGGCTGTGGGATGTATCTGACGCATAACGGTGTGGTGCGCGCGACGCCCAAGGCTGAGGTGCGCGGAGTCGAGACCGATGGCGTGGCGCCAGGCCACAGGGTGGGCGGCATGGTCTTTGACTACGACGCCGAAAAGGTACGGTCTGCTATCGAGGCTACGCGCGCGATGCCGGGTATCGGCTATGTGCGCGTGTGGCTGGCAAGCGGCGAGCTTACCGTAGGTGACGACATCATGCTCGTGCTTATCGGCGGGGACATTCGCCCACACGTGGTCGATGCACTGCAGGCGCTCGTTGGCACCATCAAGAACGAATGCGTGAGTGAGGTCGAGCGCGAGGCATAGAGGATTGCGTCGATAGAAGGATCGTTTATAAAAATGCCCACCGGTACGTGTGATACCGGCGGGCATTTTGCGTTTTGGGCGCGGTGAGCGCTATACGCGCGTCGCATCCTTGGGGCTCATGGTCATGCTCTGGAAGCGGTTTTCCATGTACTCGTTATCGAAGTGCTCTCCGTAGAACTGTGCGACGGGAATGTCCGGCTCCGTGCCGTTAACGCGCTGGTACCAGTAGTCGAGCGACTGCAGCGTCATGACACCGTCGACCAGCATGATAACGGTAAAGATGACGGTGGCCGAGTAGCGGCTCTTCCAGGGGATCTTGTTGATAAGCTTAAGCAGCCTCGGCAGCAGCAGCTTGATCCAGATGAGGCCGCCCAGGCCCCACAGGCAGGCGAAGCCCGTGCAGGTGCGTCCGCCCGTGAGGACCACGAGCGGATCGGGCAAACCGAACAGCGTTATGTGCGAGTAGCTCCACGAGACCACGCCAAACGCGGTCTGCATAAACCAGCCCACGAACACCTCAAAGCTGGCGCCGAGCAGGGCGCTCACCAGGAAAATGATGATGGGGTTCTTTTTGTAGAAGCGGTTAAGCACCATGGTCATGAGCACGGCGCCAAATCCGTAGATGGGGCTGAAGGGGCCAAACAGCATGCCGGCGCGGTTCTGGTAGACGCCCGGGTCGTCGACCGTCATGTGCCAGATGTCCTCGGCGATCAGGCCGAGCACGCAGCAGACAAAGAATACCCAGAACAGGTTGAAGTAGTTGAGCTTGATGTAGCCCTCGCCGGTTTCATCGCGGCCGAGCATGCCCTCGGCGGCGGCGTCGCGGTCGAGCATCTCCTGCAGGCGGCGCTGCAGTTCGCGCTCCTGACGCAGCGTGGGGTCGACGGTTGCCGAAAGTGCAACAAGGATGCCGAGCTGGATCGCGGGACGCAGCAGGAAGGGCCCGATGCCCTGGAGCATCACGTCGACCAAAAGCTCGACGACGGTGAATGCAATAAGGATGTAGGACAGGCGGGCGGCGTTGCGGCGCTGGTTTTTGATAAGGTCCAGGCCAAAGATGATTAGGATGACGGCACTTGCCGCAGAGAGCATGATGCCGGCGACGATAAGGCCGACTGCGACGAGCGTGTTGTCGCCGAGCTTTTCGGTGGCGTTGCCGTTAACAAGTGCCGTGATGACCTGCCACATAAAGGCAGCGACCGACGGGAGCGTGCCCACGCCGGAAAGGATGCACAGGACGGCGTACACCTTAATGATGAGGGGAATCTTCTTGACCTCTGTGGCGCTGGGGACGCTGGGGTCGAGTTCGTTTCGATCCATACAGAACCTTTCTCGCTTTGTTGTAGGTTATAAGGATACGCCGCCGACCTGCCAAAAGACAGGACGAACGTCCCAATTGCAACTTTGTAATCCCCAACGGTGGACGCGGCGGCCATCTGGGGGGCGCGGGCGCTTGCACTGGACAGACCGATAAAATGTTTGGCAACAAAACTGATTATTAGCTCGGTGGGCTTTTAAAAAGCGCTGCTCATGCGCTGGGGAGCACGTCGCGCCGTGCGTATAATAAGGCGGGTAACGCCAAAAATACGAGGCTCTGAGGGGATACCATGTCTCAAGAAACCATCCGCGCGGCCGAGCGTGCCGCGGGACAGGTGAACACCATGTCGACGTATGATCCGGACTCCGACCAGCTGCATGAGGAATGCGGCATTTTTGGTGTGTGGGCACCCGATCGCGATGTGGCTCGACTGACGTACTTTGGTCTGCGCGCGCTGCAGCATCGCGGCCAGGAATCGGCGGGAATCGCCGTGGGCGACGGCGGCACGGTTATGGTTCGCAAAGACCTGGGACTGCTCGATCGCGTGTTCTCCAACGCCGACCTGTCGACGCTCTCCGGCCAGCTGGCCGTGGGCCACGTGCGCTATGGCACCGCCGGCGCCAAGAGCTGGGAAGCCTCGCAGCCGCATCTTTCCACCATCAACAGCGTCATTATCGCGCTTGCTCACAACGGCACCCTCGTCAACACCGACGAGCTGCGCCGTCAGCTGATCGAGCTGGGCGTGCCGTTCCTCTCCAATTCGGATTCCGAGGTCGCGACCAAACTCATCGGCTACTTTACCCAGCGTACAGGCCATCTGCGCGAGGGCATTCGCAAGACCATGGAGCTCGTGCGCGGCGGCTACGCCATGACGCTCATCAACGAGCAGGCGCTCTACGCATTCCGCGATCCACACGGCATTCGCCCGCTCGTGCTGGGCAAGCTGGTGGACGAGGGTCTGGACCAGGCCGATGCCGCAGCCGTTTCGCAGCTGCCGTCGCAGGACGGCGCCGCAACGGTCGACTCCGCCGTCCGTGTCACGCGCGCCGGCGGCTGGGTCGTTGCTTCCGAGACCTGCGCACTCGACATCGTGGGTGCCGAGTATGTCCGTGACGTCCGTCCCGGCGAGATCTTGCGCATCAGCGCCGAGGGTCTGGTATCCGAGCAGGGCGTGCCTGCGGCCGAAGAGCCCGCCAACTGCATCTTTGAGCAGGTCTACTTTGCCCGCCCCGACTCCATCATGAACGGCAAGAGCGTCTATGCCTGCCGTTACGACATGGGTCGTCAGCTGGCACATGAGGAGCCTGTCGAGGCCGACCTGGTCATCGGCGTGCCCGACTCCGGCCTGCCGCCCGCGGAGGGGTATTCGCACGAGAGCGGTATTCCCTTTGGCGAGGGCCTTATCAAGAACCGCTACGTGGGCCGTACGTTTATCGAGCCTACGCAGGAGTTGCGTGCCATGGGCGTGCGTATGAAACTCAACCCGCTGCGCGACAACATCGAGGGCAAGCGCCTGGTCGTCATCGACGACTCCATCGTGCGCGGCACCACCATGGTGCAGCTCGTCAAGATGCTGCGCAACGCCGGCGCCAAGGAGATTCACATCCGCATCAACTCGCCCGAGGTCATTTGGCCGTGCTTCTACGGTATCGATACCGACGTGCAGTCGCAGCTTATCAGCGCCAACAAGACGGTCGACGAGATTTGCGAGTATATCGGCGCCGATTCGTTGGCCTTCCTTTCGGTCGAGGGCCTGCTTAAGGTCATGCCCAAGGGCGGCTACTGCGACGCGTGCTTTACCGGCCGCTATCCCGTGGCGATTCCCGAGAGCTTTGGCCGCGACAAGTTTATGGAGGGCTTTAAGCCCCGCAACCTGGACAAGCCGCTGTACTTTGACGACGACGCCGTGGTCGAGAAATACGACGACCGCAGCTGGGAAGAGGAGCACGGCGAGGCCTAAAACCTGCCATATGGGGACAGGTATATTTTGGTAGGTTTTACCTGCTGTTTTGTTGATATGACGGCGGGTGCTGTTATGGCACACGCCGAAATGAACGCAATTATGAGCACCGTTTGGCGCCCGCGCGGCGCGACGGTAGTGGGAGAGGAAGGCTCAGATGAGCGACAGCAAGCATGTGACGTACGAGGACGCCGGCGTCGATACCGCCGAGGGCGGCCGCGCCGTCGACGCGATTAAGCAAATGGTCAAGGACACCAATCGCCCCGAGGTTATCGGCGGCATCGGTGGCTTTGGTGGCCTGTTCTCGGCCGCCGCGCTTAAGGATATGGAAGACCCGATCCTGATCAGCGGTACCGACGGCGTGGGCACCAAGCTCGTGCTCGCCCAGATCATGGACCGTCACGAGACGGTGGGCCAGGACCTGGTCGCTATGTGCGTCAACGATATTCTGGCTTCGGGCGCCGAGCCGCTGTTCTTCCTGGACTACGTTGCCATCGGTCACATCGAGGCCGAGCACATGGCAAAGATCATCAAGGGCGTGGCCGACGGCTGCAAGCTCGCGGGCTGCGCGCTCGTGGGCGGCGAGATGGCCGAGCACCCGGGCGTTATGGCTCCGGCCGACTACGACCTCGCCGGCTTTACCGTGGGCGTCGTCGATCGTCCCAAGATGCTCGACCCCGCGAACGTCCGCCCCGGCGACGTGATCCTGGGCCTGCCTTCCACCGGCGTGCACTCCAACGGCTACTCGCTCGTGCGCAAGGTCATCGGCGTCGACGGCATCAAGCCGGGCACGCCCGAGGCCGCCGCTAAGGCCGAGGAGCTGAGCCGTCCGCTCGAGGAGCTCGGCGGCGCTTCGCTGGCTGACGCCCTGCTGGCTCCCACGCGCATTTATGTGAAGCCGATTCTTGAGCTGCTGCGCGGCGGCGCCAACGTGCATGCTATCGCCCACATCACCGGCGGCGGTATTACCGAGAACCTCAACCGCGCGCTCGCCGACGACGTTGACGCCGTGGTCACCCGCAACGGCGCCGAGATGGGTTGGGACGTTCCGCCCGTTATTACTTACGTGTCGCGTCAGGCCGAGCTCGCGCCCAACGAGGCATGCAAGACCTTCAACATGGGCGTCGGCCTGTGCCTGATCGTCGCCCCCGAGGACGAGGCCGCCGTGACCGAGGCACTGGTCGCGCTGGGCGAGAAGCCGTTCCGCGTGGGCGAGTGCGTCGAGGGTTCCGGTAAGGTCGTGTACTCCGATGAGCGCTAACGAGCAGATGGCTGCTGCCGAGGGCCTGGGCTTTGTGCCCTACACCCGTCCGACCGGCACCGATACGGCCGAGCCGCTTAAGATTGGCGTGCTTATCAGCGGCTCCGGCACCAATCTGCAAGCGCTGATCGATCTGATTGCCGCCGGCAAGCTCAATGCTTCGATTGAGCTTGTGGTGTCGAGCCGTCCTTCGGCTAAGGGTTTGCAGCGCGCTGAGCGCGCGGGCATCCAGACGCTCACGCTGTCCAAGGATGTCTATGCCGACCCCATCGCCGCCGACGAGATCATCGCGCACGAGCTTCTCGAGCGCGGCTGCGAGTATGTGGTCATGGCCGGCTACATGCGCATGGTGCACACACCGCTGCTGGCGGCGTTTCCCAACCGCGTGGTCAACTTGCATCCGGCGCTGCTGCCGAGCTTTACCGGTGCGCATGCGATTGACGATGCCTTTGCGCGTGGCGTCAAGGTGACCGGCGTGACCGTGCATTTTGCCAACGAGGTCTACGACAACGGCCCCATCATCGCTCAGCGTGCGCTGGCTGTTGAGGAGGGCTGGGATGTCGATACGCTCGAGGAGCACATCCACGCGATTGAGCACGTGCTGTATCCCGAGGTCGTGCAAATGCTCGCTGACGGCCGCGTCCACGTGCTGGAGAGCGGCAAGGTCGCAATTGACGCGCCTCGCGGCTAGCGGCGCACAGTACAATTTAGCCGAGTAGTCAGGGTGGTCATTGGCGCCAAGGCGCGCGTGGCCACCTTTTGTTTTGGGTAGTCACCCGCGACGTTCTTGAATGACTAGTCGTTTAAGAACGTCGCAGGTGACTAGGTGAGAGAGGTGAGCGCATGGCGGATAACGAAGCGCTGTTTACGCCTGAGCTGGTGTTTTTTGATTGGGAGTGTGCGATGCCGGGTGAGGTGTTTGCGCAGCTCGAGAGTGAGCTTGCTCCGCGCGGCTACATTGCCGACGGTTGGCTCGACGCCGTTCGCACGCGCGAGGATGCCTATCCCACGGGTCTTGCCATGCCGGCGGCAAACATTGCCATTCCGCATACCGATCCGGGGTTTGTGGCCAAGCCCTATATTGCGGTGGTGAAGCCCGCCGCGCCCGTGACATTTAACGCTATGGCTGGCATGGGCGCTCCGGTGCCGGCGCAGATCGTCATCAATCTGGGCATCGCCGAGCCGGGCGGCCAGGTCGAGGCCCTGCAGGCGCTCATGAACATCTTTATGGACGCCGATGCCGCAGCCGACGTGCTCGGCCAGACCACGCCGCAGGGCATGGCCGACGCTATCCGCCGTCACTTCTAAGGTGCCGGCTGCCAGAGCTGTCCCCTTTGCACCAAAATGGTGCAGATTAACCTGTCCCCAATGCACCAAGCGTGCCGCGGGGGCTGCGTTGTGACACAATGGCGTTTGTTCGATTCGTTATGCGAAAGGCCAAACATGGCAAATAAGAAAAAGAACCCCGAGGCCGCGCCGACGCCCGAGCAACAGGCTCGCGCCGCCTCCAGCTCTCGTAAGAAGCAGCGCAAGACCTATGTGTCCAAGACCGTCAAGATTATCCTAGTGGTCATCGGCGTACTAGCGATGCTGCTTTCCGTCTCGGCCATGGCGTGCTCCGGCCTGATGTCGCAGACCGAAAGCGCCAGCTCGGGCTATAAGCTCACTGGCGGCGTGGCTGCTACCATCAATGGCACCAACCTCACCGAGGACACCGTGACCAAGCAGATCATGAGCATGCGCACGTCCTACGGCTACACCAAGGACAAAGACTGGGCGCAGTACCTGGTCGACAACGACCTCACGCCCAAGAAGTATCGCAAGCAGCTCATCGACTCCTACACGCAGCAGATTCTGCTTCAGCAAGCGCAGAAGGAAAACGGCGTGACCGTCTCGGACGAGGAGGTCGAGAAGGCCTGGAAGGACGCCTGCAAGAGCGCCGGCGGCGCCAAGGCCTTTAAGAAGACGCTTAAGACCTACGGCTACACCGAGGACACCTACAAGGACTCGCTCAAGGAGAGCCTGGCGCAGCAAAAGCTCAAGGATGCGGTAGCGCCCACAAGCAAGCCCAAGGACAGCGAGATTGTCGATTACATCAACGAGAACCTGTCCAACTACAATGACGCCCGCCGTTCGTCGAATATTCTGATCAAGGTCGATTCCGACGCTTCCGATGAGGACAAGGCCGCCGCCAAGGCCAAGGCGCAGGAGTGCCTGGACAAGATCAACTCCGGCGAGCTGAGCTTTGAGGACGCCGTAAAGCAGTACTCCGACGATACCGGCTCCAAGGATAAGAAGGGCGATGTGGGCTGGGACAAGCTCACCACCTTCGTCGACAGCTACCAGGCGGCGCTCGAGGGGCTCAACAAGGGCGATGTGAGCGACGTCGTCGAGTCGACCTATGGTTACCACATCATCAAGTGCACCGACTACTTCCATGTCGATAATCAGGTCGATGACATTAAGCAGGTACCCAAGGACATCAAGAAGTACGTCTCCAACGTGGTGAAGACGCAGACGGCAAGCACCGCGTACAGCGAGTGGCTGGAGCAGTACAAGAAGGACGCCGACATCACCGTTAACCCCATGCCTAAGGACGTGCCCTATAACGTGAGCCTGAAGGGCGTCACCAAGAGTTCGACCGACGACGCGTCGACGACTGAGTAATCATGGGGCGGCGCCCGCGTGAGTGCCGCCCACGCTATTGAGGAGGATTTGCAGATGACCAACGAAGAGCTGCAGAAGGAAATGATCGCGGCCATGAAGGCTAAGGACAAGGTTCGCCTGTCCATCATTCGCCAGGTCAAGGCCGAGGTGAAGAATATCGAGGTCAACGAGCGCCGCGATGTGACCGAGGAAGACGTCAACAGCATGATCAAGCGTCTGATTAAGCAGACGAGCGAGACGCTGGAGATGTCCATCAAGGCCGGCACCGACCAAGAGCGTACCGATAACCTGAGCGAGCAGGTCAAGATTCTGGAGAGCCTGCTGCCCGCGCAGGTTTCGGGCGAGGAGCTCGAGGCTCTGATCGAGCAGGTTATTGCCGAGCTGGGCGCCACGTCCAAGAAGCAGATGGGCCAGGTCATGGGCGCTCTGGGCAAGGCCACCGGTGGCAACTTCGACAAGCCGGCAGCAGCAAAGATCGTTGGCGCGAAATTGGCGTAAGTGCCGGCCGACACATAGTTGATGTTGAGGGGGGCGTGACCATTGCGGTCGCGCCCCTTTTTTGATGGCAGCTGAAGGGCACTCATTGGGGACAGACTTAAATGAGTGCCCGCTCATTGGGTGCTCATTTAAGTCTGTCCCCAATGAGTGCCTAATGAGTGGGTGGAAGATTGCGGGTTCTTTACGGGAATGTAGTGTGGGCTGCGGAAACGTGGTTCTTTCCGTACAATAGTTCAACTCGTGTAAACGCAGGGAAGGGACATTCATGGCAGACATGATCGAGATCAAGCATCTCAACAAGTACTTTGGCGACCTGCATGTGCTCAAAGATATCAACCTCACCGTCAAGCGCGGCGAGAAGCTCGTAATGATCGGGCCTTCCGGCTCGGGTAAGTCGACGCTCATCCGTTGCGTCGATTATCTGGAGGAGCCCACGTCGGGCGAGGTCATCATCGACGGTACGCCGCTTACCAAAAAGAACCACCTGGAGATGGCTCGCAAGTATAGTTCCATGGTGTTTCAGCAGTTCAACCTGTATCCCAACATGACGGTGCTCGGCAACCTGACGCTCGCGCCCATCAAGCTGCAAAAGAAGAGCAAGGAGGAGGCGACCGAGATCGCCATCGCCGCACTCAAGCGCGTCGGCATGGCGCATAAGGCCGGCGAGTATCCGCAGAATCTCTCGGGTGGTCAGCAGCAGCGCATCGCCATCGCCCGCGCCCTGTGCACCAAGCAGCCCATCATCCTGTTTGACGAGCCGACTTCGGCGCTCGACCCCGAGATGGTCCAGGAGGTTCTGGACGTTATGATTGAGCTCGCGCAGGAGGACATCACCATGATCTGCGTGACGCACGAGATGGGCTTTGCGCGCCAGGTGGCCGACCGCGTCATCTTTATGGAGGACGGCCGCATTCTGGAGGAGGGCACGCCCGAGCACTTCTTCGATAACCCCGAGAACCCGCGCTGCCGCGAGTTCCTGTCCAAGATTCTGCACTAGGCGCGGTGATGGACATGACGGATATGACGAGGGCGGCCGTGTCGCGCCGTCACTTTTTGCAGCTGGCGGGTGCCGGCATGCTTGCGCTGACGGGGACCGCGCTTACCGGTTGCGGCAACTCCACCAGCGGCGAGGGCTCCGACAAGGGGTCCAAGCTTGCGGCCATTAAGTCGCGTGGACATCTGAATGCCGGCGTCAAGAAGGACGTTCCCGGCTATGGCTATTACGACACCGCCAAGGGCCGCTTTGAGGGCATGGAAGTCGATTTGTGCTACCAGATCGCCGCTGCCGTCTTTGGCGTGAGCTACAAGGAGGCCCGCGCCCAGGAGCTTGTCGAGTTTACCGACGTAACGCCCAAGACGCGCGGCCCGCTGATCGATAACGGCCAACTCGACGTGGTCGCGGCGACCTACACCATCACCGACGAGCGCAAGAAGAGCTGGGATTTCTCGACGCCGTACCGCACCGACTACGTTGGACTCATGGTCAAGAAGCGTTCGGGCTTTACCTCGATTGAGAACTTGGACGGCAAGGTCATTGGTGTGAGCCAGGGTGCCACCACGCAGGGCCTGATCGAGCAGATGATCAAGGACAACGGCTTTAGCTGCAAGCCCGAGTTTAGGGCCTTTAGCGGCTACCCCATCATCAAGAGCTCGCTCGACGCCGGCAATATCGACGTCTTTGCCATGGATCGCTCCACGCTGGCCGGTTACATGAACGAGACCGTTGAGCTGCTGCAGCCCGAGGTCAAGTTTGGCGAGCAGGGCTACGGCGTGGCGACCAAGAAGGGCTGCGACCTTTCGGCCGTGGTCGATCAGGTGATTTGCGATCGCCTGGCCGATGGCTGGCTCGACCAAGAGGTCAAGACCTGGGGTCTTGTATAGGCGCATCGTCCAAGGAAGGAATCAAATGCTCGAAGGATTATTTGACGCCGACCGTTGGTCGACGACATTTCAAAACATGGGGCCCTTCTGGGAGGGCTTTGGCGTGACGCTACAGGTGGTCGTTGCCGGTCTGCTGCTGTCGCTGGTGCTGGGCACGCTGCTGGGTGTGTTCTCTACCACCCGTTCGCGCGTGCTGCGCGCCATAAGCCGCGTGTACGTGGAGTTTTACCAGAACACCCCGTTGCCCGTGCAGGTGCTCTTTATGTACATGGCTGGTCCGCAGTTTTTGCAGGCCATAACCGGTGCCGACCAGCCGGTGCGCATCGCGCCGTTCGTGCTGGGCTTCTTGGGCGTGGGCCTGTATCACGCGGCCTACATCTCGGAGGTTATCCGCACCGGTATCGAGGCGGTTCCGCGCGGTCAGATGGAGGCGGCGCAGAGCCAGGGCTTCACCCGTGCGCAGGCGTACTGGTACATCGTGCTGCCCCAGACATTCAAGATCATTCTGCCGCCGCTGTGTAACCAGGCACTCAACCTAGTCAAGAACACGTCGGTGCTGGCGCTTGTGGCCGGCGGCGACCTTATGTACCGTTCAGACAACTTTGTGAGCCTGTACGGTTACCTGCAGGGATACATCGTCTGCTGCCTTATGTACTTCATCATCTGCTTTCCGCTCGCCATGCTGGTGCAGTGGCTCGAGCGCCGCTCCAAGGAGCGTCCGCGCGGCGTGAGCCTCGCCGAGCTGGGGCTCGACAACGTAGAGGAGGCCTAGCGCATGGAAATCTTCAACGCGACCAACCTGCTCTACATTTGGGGCGGCTTTGTTAAGACGATCGAGATCTCGGCGCTGTCGATTTTTTTCTCGCTCATCTTTGGCACGGTGCTGGCGCTCGTTAAAAGCTATGCGCCCCGCCCGTTTCGTATTTTGGTGAGTGCCTACATCGAGCTGTTCCGTTGCACGCCGAACCTGCTGTGGATCCTGTTTATCTACTTTACGGTGCAGGGTTTGGACATTGTGATTTCGACCATCGCCTTTACGCTGTTTACCAGCGCTGTTATGGCCGAGATTGTGCGCGGCGGCCTCAACTCGATTCCGCGCGGCCAGTTTGAGGCAGCGCAGAGCCAGGGCTTTGGCTTCTTTGCCACCATGCGCTACATCATTCTGCCGCAGACATTTAAGACGATCATTCCGGCGCTGTTTAGCCAGTGCACGACCGTCATCAAGGACAGCTCGTATCTTTCGGGCATTAACGTGGCCGAGCTCATGTACACGGCAAACGTCGTGATGGCCCACGCGATCGACCTGTCGCAGGTGCTTATGCTCTACGGCCTGGTGTTTGCGATGTACTTCGTGCTCAACTTTGGTATCTCGCTGCTGGTGAGGGCATATCAACGCCGCATCGTGGCCGCATAGTCCTGCTTCCCCAAGCACGGCACCTTGCCCCTCAATCGTCGCTTGCGTACATTTAGTACGCGGCGCTCCTCTTTCGGGGCAATCTGCCGCACTTGGGAAACCAGGACGGTCGTAAGTGACAAAATGGGAATCAGGAATTGCCTTTTCTCATTTGTTAGAAAGGAATCGCGATGAGCGATCTGGAGAACAAGAAGAATCCTGTGGTCATTACCATCGCGCGCGACTTTGGCGCCGAGGGCCACGAGATTGGCCGCATGCTTGCCGACGAGTTGGGGATTCCGCTGTACGATAACGAGCTGCTGGTACGTGCGTCGCTGCGCGCGGGCGAGTCGCTCGACAAGATGGCCGCCTACGACGAGCGTCTGGCCGTGGAGAACATGGCGTTCCTGCCCGACCGCTACGACGCGCGTTCGTACTCGGACAAGTTGTTCCAGAAGATGAGCCAGGTGATTTTGGACCTGGGCGAGACCGAGAGCTGCATTATCGAAGGCCGCCTGTCCGATTACCTGCTGCGTAACAACCCCAACCACATTGCCGTGTTGGTGACCGCTCCTTTTGAGGACCGCGTCGAGATTGTGCGCAAGAAGCGTGGCCTTAATAAAAAGAAGGGCGCCAAGCTGGTCAAGCAGCAGCAGAAGGCGCGCGAGGCGTTCTATAAGCGCTACAGTGCCGGAAAGTGGAAGATGACGAGCGGTAAGGACATCGTCGTCAACCGCGCCAAGCTGGGCCGCGAGGGCTGCAAAGACGTTATCGCCGCTGCCTACCGCTACAAAGTAGCGCAGCTCGAAGACTAACCGACCAAAACCACCACAAAGGGGACAGGCACCTTTGTGGTGGTTTTTGTTTTAGGCCGAGGGGAAGGCCTTGGCGGCAGTGCCTATCCTCGGCTTTTGCATAGTCTCGATCTGTAACACCAAGCCAGCGAAAATGGCTCTAACTGTTACAGATTTAGATGAACCGTTCGGCCGTCAGCCCAACGTCTTGATCTGTAACACCAGGCGGCATATTTGGTCTCTAACTGTTACAGATTGAGATGCGGCGTGGGCGGCCGGCACAATATCTCGATCTGTAACAACTGCAGGGCTCAACGGACTCCAACTGTTACAGATTGAGACAAAACGATCAGGCAAGTCCAAAACCACCACAAAGGTGCCTGTCTCCTTTGTGGTGATCTGGGGTCTGGCATAGAAAAAGTCCCCGCCGGGCGTGTGCTCGACGGGGACTTTGCCGTTTGATGGCTAGCGCTGTGGGTGATTACTCGCCCAGCAGGCTCTTGGTGATGGAAGCGGCGGCCTTCTTGCCGGCGCCCATCGCCAGAATGACCGTAGCGGCACCGGTGACGATGTCGCCGCCGGCCCAGATGCGGGGATCGGTGGTCTGGCCGGTCTCCTCGTCGGCAACGATGTAGCCCCACTTGTTGAGCTCCATCTTGCCGCCGATCTTGGCAGCGAAGGGGTTGGCGTTGGTGCCGATAGCCGAAATAGCGACGTCGCAGGGGATCTCCTCGATGGCGCCCTCGATGGCAACAGGACGACGGCGGCCGGACTCGTCGGGCTCGCCGAGCTCCATCTTCTGGACCTTGACGGCGCACACGGAGCCGTCCTCGCCGGCGACAAACTCGAGCGGGGAGACGAGCGGCAGAACCTCGACGCCCTCGGCCTTAGCATGGTGCAGCTCGGCGCGACGGCAGGGCATCTCGTCCTCGGTACGACGGTAGGCGATAATGGCGTGCTCGGCGCCCAGACGCTTGGCGGTACGGACGGCGTCCATAGCCACGTTGCCACCGCCAAAGACGACGACGTTCTTGCCGTGCTTGGTGGGGGTGTCGTACTCGGGGAACTTGTTGGCCTTCATCAGGTTCACGCGGGTGAGGTACTCGTTGGCGAAGAAGACGTTGGGCAGGTTCTCGCCGGGGACGTTGAGGAACTTGGGCAGACCTGCGCCGGTCGCCACGTAGATGGCGTCGAAGCCCTGCTCGAACAGCTCCTCGGCCGTGGCCATGTTGCCCACGACGGAGTTGTACTCAAACTTGACGCCCATGTCCTCCAGGCCGTCAATCTCGCGCTTGACGACCGCCTTGGGCAGACGGAACTCGGGGATGCCGTAGACCAGCACGCCGCCGCCGGTGAAGAAGGCCTCGAAGACGGTGACGTCAAAGCCGTTGCGGGCGAGCTCGCCGGCGCAGGTGATGCCGGACGGGCCGGAGCCGACGACGGCGACCTTCTTGCCGTTCTTGGGGGCCATCTTGGGCGTGGAGGCGAGCTCGGGGCGGTCACCCAGGAAGCGCTCGAGCTGGCCGATGGCCACGGGCTCGGACTTCTTACCACGGATGCACTTGCCCTCGCACTGGTTCTCCTGCGGGCAGACGCGGCCGCAGATGGCGGGGAGCATGGAGTCCTCGCGGATGGTATCGAGGGCGCCGCCGAAGTCCTTCTCGCGGATCTGCTCGATAAAGCGGGGGATGTTGATGTTGACGGGGCAGCCCTCAACACAGAACGGCTTCTTGCAGTTGAGGCAGCGCTCGGCCTCGGCCAGCGCCATCTCCTCGGTGAAGCCCTTGTCGACGGGGCGGAAGTCGCAGGCGCGCTCGGCGGCCGGCTCCTCGTTATCGGGGGTGCGGGGCGACTTCATATCGGCAACGAAACGACCATTAACTAGTGGCATGCGCAGCTCTTTTCCTCATAGGCCTTGAGGGACTCGCCCTCTTCGGAACGGTAAGCGGCCTGGCGGGCACGAAGGTCATCCCAGTCGACCAGGGTGGCATCGAAGTCGGGGCCGTCGACGCAAGCAAACTTGGTCACGCCGCCCACCTCGACGCGGCAGCAGCCGCACATGCCGGTGCCGTCAACCATGATGGGGTTGAGCGACGCGGTGATGGGGGTGTCGTACTTCTGGGCGGTGAGGGTCGAGAACTTCATCATCGGAACGGGGCCGACGCAGAAGACCTGGCTCACGGCCTTGTCCTGCAGCAGGCGCTCCAGCGGAGCGGTGACAACGCCCTGCTCGCCGTAGGAGCCGTCGTCAGTGGTGATGTGGATGTGGTCCTCGTCGAGGAGCTCGCGGAACTGGTCCTCCATGAGCAGGAGGTCCTTGGTGCGGGCGCCCATGATGGCATGCACCTCGTGGCCGGTCTCGACCAGGTGCTTGGCGACCGGGAAGGCAATTGCCAGGCCGACGCCGCCGCCAATGACGGCGCAGGGGCCCTCGGCCATCTCGGTGGGAACGCCCAGCGGGCCCACGACGTCGCGCAGTGACTCGCCGGCCTCATAGGTGGAAAGCATCTCGGTGGTCTTGCCGATCACCATGAAGATGAACTCGACCCAGCCCTCGTCACCGTTCCAACCGGCCAGGGTAAACGGGACACGCTCGCCCGTCTCGTTGGCGCGAACCATGAGGAACTGTCCAGCGTGCGCATGCTTGGCGATTGCGGGCGCCTCGATGCGGAACTTGAACACCTTCTCCGAGAACTGCGTCTTCTCCAGGATCTTATACATAGAACCCCTCTCTTGTTAGGGCCGCCGAACCGTGCCTCCACGGAAATGGACGGTAGCCCGAGTAAAACCGTACGCGCACAGGCGTTGTGCAGACATACGGTGCAAATTATACCCTCATGGACATGCTGTTTACGTGTGTCTTCGGCGGTTGGGAAAAGGGTTTATCCACTTCGACCTACCAAATAGGGATAGGTTTATTTTGGTCGGTTTTATCAGGCAAAACGGCAAAGGGGGCCGGCCTCGGGTTGTGATGAGGCCGGCCCCCTTTGGGGTGTTATGCGTGTATGGCGGCGCGGGGTTTATTGCGATGCGGCCACCGGGGCGTTTCCGCAGATAAAACCTGCCAAAATAAACATCCCTAAACGGTAGGTTTTAGTGCTTGCCGTTGGCGGAGGCGGCGCCGTTGACGTGGTCGCGGGCGTAGATTACGCCGTGCACGATGGCCAGACCGGCGGCGTCGGCGGCGCGGGCGCAGGTGTCCTGGAAGGCCTCGGCCTCGCGGGCGCGCAGCTGCTTGAGCACATAGTCTGCCACGGCCATCTTGCCGGGAGGGTTGCCGATGCCGGTGCGGATACGGCTAAAGTCGCGGCTGCCCATCTTGTCGATGATGGAGCGCAGGCCGTTGTGGCCGGCGTGGCCACCGCCCACCTTGACGCGCACGTCACCGGCGGGGATGTCGAGCTCGTCGTGGATGACGAGCAGCTCCTCGGCCTTGATCTTGTACTCGCGGCAGAGCTTGGAGATGGGGCCACCCGAGGTATTCATATACGACTGCGGCTTGACCAGCACGATCTGGCGCTTGCCACCCTCTTCCTCGGGATCGTTGATGTTGATGAGTGCGACCTCGGCGCCGGCCTGGTTTTTCCAGTACGTGACGCCGGCCTGACGGGCCAGCTCGTCAATCGCCTTAAAGCCGGCGTTGTGGCGGGTCTCGGCATATTCCTCGCCCGGGTTGCCAAGCCCGGCAACCATGCGAATCTTAAGCGGCTGTGCAGCTGCCATGTTCATCCTTTCGTTGATTTGTCGCCTGCTATGGTGAGCGACCCTGTTGCCGCTGTCAAATGGAGGGTAATTGAGGGCGTTTGGGGGCGTTTGGACGGCCGTCGAAATCCGAGGTGGACAGTTAGTTCAGATACGTATAAGTTCTGAGGACTCGAATTACTCAATTCAATGCCGATACGTTGTTTTGGAGCTTTAGTTAGTCCATATGGCGCTGTTTTGAAGTCTACCCTGCCTTCAAATAGGGCGAATGGTATAGAGATAGCTGCAAAACAGTCTAATTCAATGCGTCCATTTATACGTATTTGAACTAACTGCCCAGCCCTGCTCGACGGCGCACGGGTGATTCGCCGTTTAGACCGGCGCGAGGCCGGTTCCGGCCCGCAGAGCGTTGAGCCAAGCGGCCTGTCGCTTGCGATAGCCCTTGATACGGTACCGGAATCGGACTCCTGCGAGTCGATGCATCGTTTGGGCGAAGGCTTCGAGTGCAACAAGGTCTTTCATTTGGTCGCGATTGATAACCAGGACGTGGATGCCCATGGCCTTGAGGCCATTATTTCGATTGCCATCGTGGATGCGAGCGTTTTGAAGCTCATGCCCAATTCCGTTGTATTCGTTGTCGACTCCGGCTGCCGGGCAATATAGGTCGCAGATGGCATAGGGGATGCCCGAGGACATGTTGACCGCAAGAGTATCGAAGTCGATTCGATGGTTGAGTTGCAGGCCTCCCATGGGCAGGCTGCAACATCCGAATCCGCCAAAGCGCATGGGCGCTCCGAGAACGGCAAACATTAGGGATTCGGCTGGGGATGCGGATCCAGCCCGGGCGAGTTTGACTGCCGTGCGAAACGAGGCGTATGAGCTACTTTTGGCGAACCGTGCGACCGCCTCGAGCTCTTCGATGGTCGTGGCGGGCTTGCATTTGTAGTGCGCCTGTTCATAGCGGGTTTCGTTCTGTTGTTCGGCCGCTGACTGGTTGCCCAGGCAATCAAGATCGCCCGTCGCTTCGTAGCCATCGCCCTTGGGCCAGATGTCGTCATGGGCAATGGGGTATGTTGCCCCGGGAGGAAGGGAGTAAGTTCCGACCAGTTCCATGAGAAGCATCAAGGTTTTGGCGACTGATTCATTTTTAGAACAAAGCATGGCTGTCATGGCAGGAGACGTTGCGTAGATGTCGGCCTCGACGTGCATAATTGCACCTTCAGGAAGCGGAGCGGAGAGAATATGCTGAAGAAGTCGCTTGTCGGGGCGTCGGTTGCCTTCGTTTGAAACGAGAAGATCGAGCAGCTCGGAATCATCTTCATTCCAGGCGTCGAGTATCGAAAGTGCGCCAAAGTCTATCGCGTCATTATTGGGAATGCAGCTAGCCAAGGCCTGTGCTTGCTGTTCACTATCAATGGAGCTCCAGGGTAGGGCAGAGTACGCCCGTCGTGCGCGACGAATTGCGCGGAGGGCGGAGAAATGTGAAATCACGGTCGTCATAGCTATAACGTACTAAGTTGGCGGCAGAATGCGACCGCCATACCGTTCTTTTCGCTCAGCGGGGTGCTGGGCGCCATGAACGGCCGGGTGTTAGGAAATCGGTGGAATCGGTTGAGGGGATTGCAGGAAATTGAGCTCTGCCGAGAAGGTTGACGATGGCTACTGGACAGTTAGTTCAGATACGTATAAGGCGGCGGGCGTTCGAGGTGTTTCTAAGGGCCTTTGAGGGCGATTTGAGGGTAAATATGCGGAGGTTGTACTCGAAAACGATGAGCTTTGGGCGGCATGGCATCCGCCGGGGAGCTCAGAAGGCTCCGAACGGCCCTTTGGGGCTTTAAAAAAATACGTATCTGAACTAATTGTCCAGGGAAGGTTGGCGAGGGATAGAAAAAGGGTCGGAAGCGAGCTTCCGACCCTTTAAAAGCATCAAAGATGATGCGATGCGCGGCAGACTACAGCGCGAAGTCGCCGCCGACGAGCGTGGAGACGGGCTCCTCGTGGTAAACGGCGGAAATGGCCTGGGCGAACTCCTCGGCGACCGAGATGGTCTTGATCTTGCCGCCGACCTCGACGGGAATGGCGTCGGTGACGACGCACTCGACGATGGGGGCGTCGTTCAGACGCTCGATGGCAGGACCGGAGAAGATGCCGTGGGTGGCGCAGACGTAGATGTCGCCGGCGCCCATAGCCTTGAGCTCCTTGACGTTGGCGCACAGGGTGCCAGCGGTGTCGATCATGTCGTCGTTGATGATGCAGGTCTTGCCCTTGATGTCACCGATGATGCCCATGACCTCGGCGGCGTTGTGGCGCGGACGGCCCTTGTGGGCGATGGCCAGGTCGCAGCCGAGCATGTCGGACAGCTTCTTGGCGGCCTTGGCGCGACCCACGTCGGGGGAGACGACAACCAGGTTGTCGGTGTCGAAGTGCATGTCGTTGTAGTACTGGCCAAACAGCGGCAGTGCGGACAGGTGGTTAACCGGGATATCGAAGAAGCCCTGGATCTGGCCTTGGTGCAGGTCGAGGGTGATGATGCGGTTGACGCCGGCGCGCTCGAGCAGGTTGGCGACGAGGCGGGCGGTGATGGGCTCGCGCGGGCCGGCCTTGCGGTCCTGGCGGGCATAGCCGTAGTGGGTGATAACGGCGGTGATGGAGCGGGCGGATGCGCGCTTGGCAGCGTCGGTGGCGATGAGCAGCTCCATGAGCATGTCGTTGACGTTGCCGCCGGCCACGGACTGAATCAGGAAGACGTCGGCGCCGCGGACGGTCTCGTCGTAGCGGGCGTAAATCTCACCATTGGCGAACTGCTTTAGCGTAAGGCCCGAAAGCTCGACCCCAAGGTACTCAGCAATCTTCTGAGCGAGGGGACGGTTGGAGGAACCGGAATACACGCGGATGGACTTGCGCATATTCTCCGACTTCTCGGGATCATTAATCGGCATTACCCTTCTCCTTTATACATCGAATGCCATATAGATGCCTTGTTGCATTGTAACCGCGCGGCGGGGTTTATCGGGTCCTGATAACGTCTTTACCGCCAACGGACACGAACCGACCACTCATCCGGTTGCGCAGGTCACGATAGAAAAAGGAGCCGCCCCCATGGAGCAGCTCCTTTTGTGCTTGGTAAAACGTTATACCTCGTCGTCCTCGTGCAGGCGGCGGCGGTAATCGGCGGCCCAGCCCTCAATATTTACCTGACGGGCGCGGCCCAGACCGAGCGCGTCTGCCGGGACCGGCTCGGTGATGACGGAGCCAGCGGCCACGAGCGCGCCGTCGCCGATCTGGGCGGGCGCGACCATCATGGTGTCGGAGCCAATGAAGGCGTCCTTGCCGATGACGGTCTTGTGCTTGTGCACGCCATCGTAGTTGCAGGTGATGGAGCCCGCGCCCACGTTGACGCCGGAGCCCATGGTGGTGTCGCCGATGTAGGACAGGTGCGGCACCTTTGAGCCCTCGCCGATCGTGGACTTCTTGATCTCCACGTGCGTGCCGGCCTTGGATCCGTCGAGCATGTGGGTGCCCGGGCGCAGGTAGGCGCGCGGGCCGCAGTCGACGCCGTTCTCGATGACGGCCTCGATGGCGATGGTCTCGTCGATGACGCAGCCGCTGCCGACGGTGGTGTCGGTGAGGCGGCTGTTGGGGCCGAGCTGGCACTCCTCGCCCACGGTGACGTGGCCGATCAGGTGCGTCTGCGGCCACACGACGGTATCGCGGCCGATAACGGCATCGGGGCCGATCCAGGCCTGCGTGGGGTCGATGAAGGTAACGCCCTCGGCCATCCAGTGCTCGTTGATGCGGTCGCGCGCGATGGCGGTGAGCTGTGCGAGCTGGATGCGGCTGTTGACGCCCAGGCCGTCGCGGTAGTCGTCGCAGTGGAAGATGGAGACAGCCTGGCCGTGGCCCTTGAGGATCTCGAGCATGTCGGGCAGATAGTACTCGGACTGCGCGTTGTCGTTGCCGATCTCGTTAATGTGGGCGGCGAGCTGCGCGCCGTCAAAGGCGTAGCAGCCGGCGTTGCACTCCAGCAGCGTGGCGGCCTGCTCGGGCGTGCAGTCCTTCTGCTCGATGATGCGCTCGATCTGACCATCGGCGCCCAGCTTGATGCGGCCGTAGCCGAAAGGATCGGGCGGGGTCATGGTCATGACGGTGCAGGCGAGCTCGCCGGTGGCGACGGTTTGCGCGAACTTGGCGACGGTGTCGGCGGTGATGAGCGGCAGGTCGCCGTTGAGCACCACGACGGGGCCTTGCGTGATGCCACAGGCCTCGAGTGCGACCTTCACGGCGTGACCGGTGCCCAGACGCTCGGTCTGCTCGACGCACTCGACCTTGGTGGCGCTGTTGGCGTAGGCGCCGTCGATGAGGGCGCGCATCTCGTCGGCGTGGCTGCCGATGACAACCACGACGCGGCTGCAGCCGGCCTTGATGGTAGCGTCGACGATCCACTGGACCATGGGCTTACCCAGGATCTTGTGCGAAACCTTGCAGTGGTTCGACTTCATGCGGGTGCCCTCGCCGGCAGCGAGGATAATTGCGGTTGCGTCCATGTGATCTCCTGTTACGTTATAGAGACGTGTGTTTGGAAACGATACACGGCGCAATATGATACCGCAGGCATATGACGAGCGCGTAACGATTGGTTTGCGGCGGTTGAGGCTTGCGCCGCCGGCGTGGCGTTTGCACTGCTTGCGTGCGGCGTTGGCGGTGCTGCGGAGCTGTTGTTTGAGCGAGGGGACGGGGGTGCCCGTGGACAACATACGAGAGGAGTTTGGCGGCGAGCCCGTCGCGGCATTCTCGATGTCGCATCCGGCTGTGCCGGCACTCTATATAGTGCTGACGCTGGGGCTCACTATGTTCTCGATGCAGCCGGTACTGATTGCGCTGTCACTTGCGGGCGGGCTGGCGTATGGATTTGCGGCGCGTGGGGCTGCCCGCACGCTGGGCGCGCTCCGCTGGCAGCTGCCGGTGATTTTGATCGTCGCGGTGCTCAATCCGCTGTTTAGCGCCTCGGGCTCGACGGAGCTGTTCCGTATTGGCATGCGCGCGGTGTATCTGGAGAGCATGGTATACGGCCTGTGCATGGGCGGGCTGTTTGTGGCGAGCGTGCTGTGGTTTGAGGCCGCGGCGTCGATGCTCGAATACGACAAGGTGCTCGCGCTGCTGGGCAATGCCGCACCGGTGATTGCGCTCATGATCTCGATGTGCATGCGGCTTATCCCGCAGTTTTTGCGCCGCGGCCGCACGGTACTGGCGGTGCAAGATGCGATTGACGTGCCGGGCCGCGCGCCGGCCGACCCCGTGCGCTCGCGCCTGCGGGCGTCGAGCGTGTTGATGGGCTGGGGCATGGAAGATTCGCTGGAGCGTGCGGACGCGATGCGCTCGCGCGGGTGGGGTGCCGCGACGCGTCGTACGACGTATGCGCGGTATCGACTGGGGCGCAGCGACGTTGCCGCGCTGGCCGGGCTCGCACTGTTTGGTGCTGCCGCGGTGGCAGTGGCGTGGACCGCGACGACGCAGTATTCGTTTTATCCGCAGCTCTCGGTGCCGGCGCCGTGGCCGGGCTATGTCGTGTACGCTGCCTGGATGGTGCTGCCTTGCGCGTTTCATGCGATTGATGAGAAGAGGTTTGGCTGATGGCTCGGTTTGATAGGAGCTCGGCGGCGGGTGTGGCATATGGCTCGGCCGCGCCGGCGATTGAGGTGCGAGGCCTTAGTTTTGCCTATCCCGGGGCCGAGGCACCGGTGCTCGAGGGACTTGATTGGCGTGTTTCCCAAGGTGCGTTTGCGCTGCTTGTTGGCGGTACCGGGTCGGGCAAATCGACGCTGCTGTCGCTGCTCAAGCCCGAGATCGCTCCGGCGGGTACGCGCTCCGGCGAGCTGCGCGTGCTGGGCGAGCCCGTCGCCGACATGGACGTGCGGGCATCGGCGGAGCGCGTGGGTTATGTGTTCCAGGATCCCGAGAACCAGATCGTGTGCGAAACCGTGTGGCACGAGATGGCGTTTGGCCTAGAGAATCTGGGTGTGTCGCGCGACGAGATGCGCCGTCGCGTAGCTGAGACCAGCTATTTCTTTGGACTGGAAGATTGGCTTCACCGCGATACCGATGCGCTTTCGGGCGGACGCAAGCAGCTGCTGTCGTTGGCGGCCGTGCTGGCCTTGCGCCCGCGCGTGCTGCTGCTCGACGAGCCCACGTCCCAGCTCGATCCTGTTGCCGAGAAAAATTTTCTGCACGCGCTGTTTCGCGTGAACCGCGAGTTGGGTTGCACGGTTGTTGTGGCAACGCACCAGCCGCGCCCGATGCTCGAATACGCGACGTGTGCGTACCGGATTGAGGACGGTCGCGTGCGCGAGGTGGCGGATATGGCTTCTTTGGGACGCCGAGAATCGCTGTTTTCCGACGACATGTTGGGGTGGGGTGCCGTCCGATGTGCAAAAAACGGAGTATTCAGCAGGCGTGAGGACAATTTGGGCTCTCTGGAGCCGCCCGGGGACGTATCGAGCGCGAAAAAAAGTTCGAAATTGGACAAATCGTCCGAATTTGTGGCGCAAACGTCGCTCGAGAACGGCTCGGAAGCCTTCCCGCGCACGGATGGGAGCAGAATACTCCAAAAAATGTACGGCGGGTCGGCTACCACCCTGGCAGGGAGCTGGTTTCGCTACGATCGCGCGGGCGGTTGGGTGCTGCGCGGGCTCGACGTGGCGTTTTCGGCCGGTGCGGTGCATGCGATCGTGGGCGGCAACGGATGCGGTAAGTCGACGATGCTTTCGGTGCTGGCCAAGACTGCCAAGCTGCAACGTGGTCGTATGGTGCGCGGGGCGGCCTCGGCTGCGCTGCTGCCGCAGAACCCCAAGGCCCTGCTGGTTGCCGAGACGGTGCGCGACGAGCTGATGGAATGGGCTTCGGCCTGCGGGTACGACGAGGCTATGGCGCGGGAGCGCGCGGCGAGTCTGGGGCTCGCGGACTTGGGGGAGCGCCACCCCTATGACCTTTCGGGCGGACAGCGTCAGCTGCTTGCGTTGGCAAAGCTGCTGTTGATCGGCCCCGAACTGCTATTGCTCGATGAGCCCACCAAGGGTTTGGACCTGGCCAGCCGCCGCATCATCGCCCGCGCCCTGCGCGACCATGCGCAGGCTGGCGGCACCGTCGTCATGGCGACGCACGACCTAGACTTTGCCGAGCAGGTTGCCGATGACATTTCCATGATGTTTGATGGCGAGATCGCCTGCATGGAGCCGCCGACCGACTTCTTTGCCGACAACGTGTTTTATAGGGCGTGATGGGATGACGGATTATCGCGTCGCGCGCCTGCTCGCAAAACTGGAGATACCGCTGCTGCTGGCGGTGCCAGCCGTGATGGCTGCGGCGTTGCTGGCGGGCGTTGAACAGGCGGCGCTTGCCATGCTTGTCGTGGTGGCGCTGGTGCTCGCGCTGTTCTTTGCGGGCTACGAGGCGTCGCGCCCGGGCTTACGCCAGATTGTGCCAACGCTGGTTCTGGCGGCGTTGGCTGCGGCGGGGCGCATTCTGTTTGGCCCCATTCCCGACTTTAAACCGGTGAGCGCCATCGCCATTATCGCGGGGGCGACGCTTGGTTGCCGCAATGGTTTTATGGTTGGCGCGCTGGCGGCGCTGACCAGCAATTTCTTTTTTGGACAGGGCATGTGGACGCCGTGGCAGATGTATGCCTGGGGGCTCGTGGGATACGTTGGCGGTGCGTTGGCGCATGCCGGCGCTTTTGATCGCGCCGATGGCACCGTGCGTATGCCGGCGCTGTTGATCTACGGCTTTGCTTCGGGTTTGCTGTACGGCGTTGTGATCAACGCGTATGACATCATTGGGTTTGTACAGCCGCTCACGTGGGCGGGTGCCATGGCGCGTCTTGCCACCGCCGTACCGTTCGATATCACGCACGGCCTTGCGACCTGCGTGTTTTTGGTCGCCCTGTACAAGCCTTGGTGTCGCCGCATCAACCGAGTCGTCGTGAAATACGGGCTGTAGGGTTGGTTACGCCGGGGCGGGAATCAATACTGCCGAAGTGCCATTTCAAAACTATGCCGGTTTACGGGGCTAGATTAGCGCGGGCCGACCATACCAGCATTTTTCGAAATAGGGCACACCGTCTACCTGCGATTTTATTATCTCGGAATTGCGTATGGTTAGGGGTTCGCGATTCAGCCCCGTAAACCGGCAAAGTTTTGGAATGGCCGGCTGATATGACGGGCATCGTGGCCCTCAGAGAGCCAAATTGATCCATTTTCTTCCGTCCCCAGATGTCCCCAGGGAATCAGTTGACGGCGCTTGCCACGAAACTGGCCCATCTACTACGTTTAGCTTGATGCCCCCGACAATGTTCGCGTTTTATGAAAAACCGCAGGCTTTCTACCTGCGGTTTTCTTTTGGCGTTGTTCGCTGTGGTTGAGGGTGGTGGCTTAAACGTAGTAGATGGGCGTGTTTCGTGGCGGATGGGTCACACGGATACCCTCACGAGGCCCAAAATGATCCGTTTTCCTCCGTCCCCAGGGGATCAGTTGGGGCTAGAGCTCTAGCGTGAGGGTGACGGGGCAGTGGTCGCTGCCAAAGATGTCGCTGCGGATGCCGGTGTCGCGTACGTTGTCGGCGATTGCGTCGCTTACCAGGAAGTAGTCGATGCGCCAGCCTGCGTTGTTCTTGCGGGCATTAAAGCGATAGCTCCACCAGCTGTAGACGCCCTCGACGTCGGGGTTTGCCGTGCGCCAGGTATCGGTAAAGCCGGCGTTGAGCAGCTCGGTAAACTTGCCGCGTTCTTCGTCCGAAAAGCCGGCGTTGCCGCGGTTGGACTTGGGGTTCTTAAGGTCGATTTCCTCGTGCGCCACGTTAAAGTCGCCGCAGGTCACGACGGGTTTGCCGGTCTCGCGCTCGAGTGCGTTCAAAAAGCCGCGGTAGGCATCGTCCCAGGCCATGCGCACATCGATGCGCGCGAGCTCATTTTGGGCGTTGGGCGTATAGACGTCGACAAACCAGAATTTGTCGAACTCCAGCGCGCAGACGCGGCCCTCGGTCGCGGCTTGGGCAACGAGCTCGGCAGCCTCGCCTTCGTCGGCGTAGGGTAGCAGCGCGTCGGCGTGCAGCACGCGCAGCGGTTCCTGGCGGCTAAAGACCGCAGTGCCCGAATAGCCTTTACGCTCGGCGTAGCTCCAGGTTTGGTGATAGCCGGGCAGGTCAATATCGACCTGGCCTTCTTGCAGCTTGGTCTCTTGCAGCGCCAGGATATCGACGTCGAGTTCTTGCGCGATCTGGATAAAGCTCGGGTCCTTTTTGAGCACGGCGCGCAGGCCGTTGACGTTCCACGAGGCGAAAGTGTAAGTCTGAGGCATGGTGTCCTTTCGACGGGGTTGGCAGGCTTAAGATTAGCGCAACAGGGGCGGGGCGGGCCCCGCGGACGACGGCGCAATCGCAGTCGCCCCGATCAACAAGGACGGAGGGCTCATATGACGCAGGCAATATCGGATCCCAAGCAGGCCTCCGCCGCGCTGGCGGAGCTTTTTGATACCCACAAGCGCGTGGTCTTCTTTGGCGGCGCGGGTGTTTCCACGGCAAGCGGCATTCCCGATTTTCGCAGCGTGGACGGCCTGTATCACCAGCAGTTTGCCTATCCGCCCGAGACCATGCTGTCGCACAGCTTTTACGAGACACATCCGGCGGAGTTCTTCGACTTTTACCGAACCAAGATGATCGCGCTTAACGCTAAGCCCAACCGCTGCCACACCAAGCTGGCCGAGCTGGAGCGCGTCGGCAAGCTTGATGCCGTGGTGACGCAAAACATCGACGGCTTGCATCAGATGGCGGGCTCGCAGCGCGTGTTTGAGTTGCACGGATCGGTCCATCGCAACATTTGCCAGTCGTGCGGAGCGGTCTATAGCGCCGAGTGGATTTGCTCGCGCGAGCACGAGGACGCCGCGGGCGTGCCCGTGTGCCCCGCGTGCGGTGGTCGCATCAAGCCCGATGTGGTGCTATACGAAGAGCCGCTCGACGAGCATGTGCTGACCGGCGCCGTTGCCGCCATCGCCGCGGCCGATGCCCTCATTGTGGGCGGGACCTCGCTCGTGGTGTATCCGGCGGCGGGCCTTACGCGCTACTTTACCGGCGATACGCTGGCCATTTGCAATCTTGCTCCCACCGATCAAGATGCAAATGCCGACCTGCTGATTTCTTGCGACATCGCGGCCGCGTTTGCGTTCTAGCCCGTGTGCGCGGATACAATAGAAAGACTGATTGCAAAGCGACCCCGCCGCCTGCGCCCGAGCGCGGCGGCGCGGGCATTTGAGGAGGATGTTCATGGCGAACGATAGCAAGACATGGCGGTGCGGAAAGTACGAGCTCAGCTTTGACCGTCCGCGCATCATGGGCGTCCTCAACGTGACGCCCGATTCGTTTAGCGACGGCGGGGAGCACTTCGACCCGGATGCCGCAATCGAGTACGGCCTGGCGATACTCGACGCCGGCGCCGACATCATCGACGTGGGCGGCGAGTCCACGCGCCCTGGTTTTACCCCGGTCAACCCCGACGAGGAGGCTCGCCGCGTGCTGCCCGTGGTGCGCGCGCTGGCCAAAGAGGGTGCCATCGTCTCGATTGACACGCGCCACGTGGCGGTTGCCAAGGCGGCCGTGCGCTGCGGCGCCTCTATTGTCAACGACGTGACGGGCTTCACCGACCCCAAGATGGTCGAGTTTGTTAAGACGAGCGCCTGCGGCGTTATCGTGATGCACGCCGGCGAGGTCGCCGCCCCTGCTCGTACGCACGCGACGGTGCAGCTTGATACCTCGGCTGCGGCGTTTGTTGCCGAGAAGGCACGCGAAGCGGCCGCCGAGGCCGCGCGCGAGGCCGAGAAGCCAGCCCGTCGCCGTCGCGGCAAGTTGCTGGGCGAGTCCAAGGTTGAGACCAAGCTTCCGGGCGGTGTGGTACAGCCCTCGCTGCCGTTTGGCGAATCAGAGCCCACGCCCGAGCCTGTTGCCGAGTCAGAGACGCCGGCTACCGAGCAGGCTGCCCCTGCTGCCGTTGCGCCCGAGGCCGTGCCCGCAGCTACCGAAGTCGCACCAGAGCCCAGCGACCACCTGGCCGCCATGATGCGCCGCAGTGCCCGCCGTGAGGAAGCCTATGTGCCCACCTCGCAGCTCCGCCGCTTTACCCTGCCCGATTCGGCGCCCATCATGCGCCGCGTCATGGGCTTTCTGTCCGACCAGGCCCGCGCGCTCATCCATGCCGGCGTGTCGCGCGACCGCATCTGCATCGATCCCGGTCCGGGCTTTGGCAAGACGGCCAACGAGGATATCGTCATCCAGCGCGAGACCGCTAAGATGGCGTCGCTGGGCTATCCGCTCATGTGCGCCGTGTCGCGCAAGCGCTTTGTGGGCGCCGTCTCGGGCGTGACCGATGCCGCCGCGCGCGATGCCGCCACGTTTGGTGTGTGCCTGGGCGCCATCCAGGCCGGCGCCAACATCGTGCGCGTGCATGACGTTGCGGGCTTTGCGCAGTTCCTGAACGGGTACTGGGCTGTCGCCAAGCCGCAGCCGCGCCGCGCGTTTGTGGCCGTGGGTTCCAACCTGGGGCATCGCTGCGACAACATCCGCGCCGCACGCGACATGATCGCCGAGATTCCACTTACCTGCGTGTCCAACTCCTCCAAGATCTACGAGAGCGAGCCGGCCTACGAGACGCGCCAGGACGCGTTTGCCAACGCCGTCATCGAGATCAAGACCGAGTTGGCGCCGCTGGTGCTGCTCGACGAGCTCATGAAGATCGAGGCCGAGCTGGGCCGCGACCGCTCCAAAAAGGCCAAGGCAAACGGCCCGCGCACCATCGACCTGGACCTGCTGTGGATGGACGGCGAGACCCACGGCGGCAAGAAGCTGCGCCTGCCGCATCCGCTGATCGGCGAGCGCGACTTTGTGCTGGTGCCGCTCGAGGACCTGATGCACGACCCGGCGCGGTTCTTCCGCTACAACGGTGTCGAGGTCAAGGAGCCCGAGGACCGCGTGGGCCATATCGTGGGCGAATTGGGGCGTATGTAGATGATTGAGATGAATGCTGTTGCCGCCGGTACCGAGCTCGACGCGGCGCGTGACGCGGGCCGCGAGGGTGCGTCCGCGGGCCGGTGCGCGTGGAGCGCGGGCGATGCATCGCTGACGTTTTCGCTGGTCGTGCGCCCCGATGTGAACATGCACGCCTTCCACGGTCTGCCGTTTGTGGCCGCAATGGGCATGATGGACGCGCTCGCGGGCACGGCCGCAACGCCGGGCCTGGGGCTTGCCGGCAAGGTGGGCATCCAGTGGCCGAGTGGCATCGTGTGCGGCGCGCCTGCGTTTGAGACGTCGCTCGCGCGCGTCGCCGTCAACGGCGGTGCCGGTGCCGCGGGCATGTTTGCCGCGGTGACGGTGGATATTGAGCGTTCGGCACTGGGTGAGCTTGGTGTGGATATGGCAGATGAGGCGCTGATCGAGGCATTGGCCGCCGCCGTGCTGGTCCGCGTGGACACCTGGGCGGTTGCCGCCAACACACCACAGGGCGCTGCCGGCCCGCTGGCTCCGGTGCTGGGCGAGTACTTTGACATGGTGCCACTGTTGGGTCGTCAGGTCGCGGCGGTGTCGCCCAACGGCTTGCCGCTTGCGGTCGGTGTGTTTGCGGGCCTGGACATCTGGGGCCGCGCGACCATCAAGACCGATGCCGGCGAGCAGGAGTTTCCGCCCGAGGCCGTACGGATTCGCGGACTGTAACGCGAGGTGCCCGCGCTCAAAGATAGCGATGACAACGAAGCCCTCTTCGGCCTGTGCTGGGGAGGGTCTTGTTGTCTGGGGAATGGGTTGTCAGCACCCTATTCCTCAAAACTGAAAATCTTTCGATTTTGAGGAATAGAATTAAGCCAGCTCGGCCTTTAACGAGGTATATTCGTTGCAGAGTCTATTCCTCAAAACTGAATAATTTTCGTTTTTGAGGAATAGCGATAGAAGACCGCAGGGAGGCACCAATGAAACTCATCAATAGAACGTCATATATGGACACGTTGACGAGCCTTATTGGCGTACCGGACATCAAGGTCATAACGGGCATTCGCCGTAGCGGTAAGTCAAAATTGCTCGAGGCCCTCCGCGATTACGTGGAGGCAAATCTGTCCAATTCGAATGTCATCCATATCAATTACAACCTCGACGAGTTCGAGGGCCTGCTCGAATATCATGCCCTGCTCGCCTATGTGAAAGAGCATCGAGTGTCCGACAAGCAAAACTTCCTGCTTATCGACGAGGTTCAGATGTGCGACGGCTTTGAACGCGCGATCAACAGCCTCCATGCATCCGAGCAGTACGACATCTTCATCACCGGATCGAACGCCTTTTTGCTGTCGAGCGATCTGTCGACGCTCTTTACGGGGCGCACGTTCGAGATCGAGGTTTTCCCATTCTCGTTTGAGGAGTATCGCTTTTATAGTGACGAGGGCGAGGTCGATCGCGACTTCGATGAGTACGCGAGAACCGGCGGTATGTCCGGCTCTTACCCTTATCCACTGCAGGAGCAGCGCTACCAATATCTCTCCAATGTCTTCAAAACGCTCATCGTGAGGGATATCGTGCAGCGGCATAACGTGAGAAACGAATCGGCACTGCTGCGCATTGCCGATTACATGATGGACAACGTCTCCAACATAACGTCGGCACGCAACATTACAGATGTTTTGAATGCGGATGGGCTAAAGATTACGAACAAGACGGTCGGCACGTACATGGGGTACCTGTGCGATGCGTTTGCCTTCTATAAAGTTCGTCGGTACGACATTCGCGGCAAAAAATACCTTAAGAGCGGCGAGAAGTATTACCTGGCAGACCACGCGTTCAAATACGCACTGCTTGGTACACGTGATATGGATTGGGGACGCGTATACGAGAACATGGCGGCCATCGAGCTGCTGCGCCGCGGATACGAGGTATACGTCGGTGTGCTCTATAAAAAGGAAATAGACTTTGTAGCAATCAAGCGAAGCGAGAAGCTCTACATTCAGGTGAGCGACGACATCAGCTCGGATAAGACGTTTGAACGCGAGATTTCGCCACTGCTGAGCATTGGCGATGCGTATCCCAAGATGATTCTTGCCCGCACACATCACGAGGCCACGGATCGCGATGGGGTGCAGATCGTGGACCTGGCGAGGTGGTTGTGCGGCGAGGCTTAGCAAAAAATCCTATTCCTCAAAACTGAAAAATTTTCGATTTTGAGGAATAGGATTGGAGGCTGGTTGCTGCGACCTGGCGTTTACTCTATCCCAGCTCCTGCATGCGGCGGTAGATTTCGCAGATGCCCTTGATGGTGAGTTGCCCGTCGACCACGTCGAAGGCATCGGTCGAATCGGCGACAATGCTGGCGAGACCGCCTGTGGCGATAACGGTGGCGTCCTCGCGCCCCAGCTCGCGCTTCATGCGGGCGACCAGGCCCTCGGCCATGGCTGCGGCGCCCGTTACGGCGCCGACTTTGATGCACTCCTCGGTATCGCGGCCGATGACGTGCTCGGGTGCCTCAAGCGGAACGCTGGCGAGCTTGGCGGCTCGGGCGGCGAGCGCGTCCATCGAAATGCGGATGCCCGGCGCAATCGCTCCGCCAATGTAATAGCCGTCCTCGTCGATGACGTCGATATTGGTTGCGGTGCCAAAGTCCACCACGATCGCCGGGGCGCCGTAGAAGGTCTCGGCAGCGACGGCGTTGGCGATGCGGTCGGCACCAACGGCCTGGGGACGCGCCGCCCGCAGCTTGGTCACCGCGGCCGTCTGTGGCCCAATGACGATGGCGTCTGCCGCGATGCGGTCGGCCACGGCGTGCCACTCGCGCGAGAGCTGCGGCACCACGCCGGCAAAGGCAATCGCATCGACCGCGTTGAGCGAGAGGTCGTACATCTTAAAGAAGCCCATCAGGCGCACGTGGATCTCGTCGGCGGTATAGGAGCGGTCGGTGGGCATGCGCCATGACTGCACCAGCTCGTCTCCGTCAAACAGGCCCATGGCCGTCTGCGTGTTTCCCATATCGATAGCGAGCAGCATGTCTACTCCAGGTGTCGGCGTAAAAGGACGCGCACCATTGTATACGCGTCGCCGACGGCGCTCGACTGCGATTCGTTGACGGTGATATGGGCTGAGGAATTTAAATATGAAGGAATTATGCTCTACGAGATTTTCCTTGCCGTTTACCGAACTCCCGCGTAAGATTCTTTCTTGCGCACATGAGGCGCCCAGACATTGCGGGGTGGAGCAGTCTGGTAGCTCGCCGGGCTCATAACCCGGAGGTCGTAGGTTCAAATCCTGCCCCCGCGACCAAGAAATTGCAGCTCGTCGGCCTAGCCGGCGAGCTTTTTTGTTATTCCGGGACCGTATTTTCGGTCCAATTCTCGGCCTCTCAAACAAAATCTCGATCTGTAACATCTAGACCCGATTTGGGCGGCTAGGTGTTACAGATTGAGATGTTGAGTCCCCGCCTGGACGGTTTGTCTAAATCTGTAACATGAGGGACGGATTTTGCCGAGTTGTTGTTACAGATTGAGATTTTCTTGCAGGCGGGTCCCGTTTGTCTTGATTTGTAACATCTGGGGCCCATTTTGCCGAGTAACCGTTACAGATCTAGATCTTTCGGCAGGCTAGATTGGTTTGTCTCGATCTGTAACAGTAAAGGGGCAAAAGTGGGTCCAGATGTTACAGATCTAGATTGTTGAGGATGGGTCGAGAGGAATGTCTCGATCTGTAACATCTAGGGTCGTTTTTGGCCTGTAGATGTTACAGATTGAGATTTTCCGCCGGGACGGTTTCGGTTTGTCTCGATCTGTAACAGTTGCTCGGCAAAATAGGGTCTTACTGTTACAGATCGAGACAAACCGGCAGCCGGCCCCGCCCCATCCACCTGCCGCTACCTGCTGTCTGCCGATTTCCGTTGCGCCACTGTGCTCCCATGTCATATCCTCTAGACAACTACGCGGCACCATCGCCGCCGCGCCTACAAGAGAGGAATATCCATGACCGCACCTGCATCCAAGCTGCTCCAGCCCATTACGGTTGGCCCCCTTGAGCTCAAGAACCGCATTATGTTCCCGCCGCTGACCACCGGCTACGAGGAGCGCGACGGTTCCATCGGCGAGCGCAGCCTGGCTTTTTACGAGCGCCTGGCCCGTGGCGGCGTGAGCTACATCGTCATCGGCGACGTCGCTCCCGTTATGACCGCGAGCCCCACGCCCAAGCTGGCGACCGACGCCCAGATCCCCACGTTTAAGGCGCTGGCCGACACCGTTCACAAACACGGCGCCAAGGTCGCGCTGCAGCTGTTCCACCCCGAGTATGACGTGCCCGGCGTCGGCCGCATGGTCATGGGCTCCATGGCCGCTGCGAAAGCTGCGCAGGAGGCCAAGGCCGCCGGCGACGAGGAGACCTTTGCCGCCAAAATGGCCGAGTCCAACGAGATCCGCAAGCAGGCCTACGCCAAGCTGCACCACGACATGCAGCACTTTGTGAACGAGGCCACCGTGGAGCAACTCACCCAGATCAAGGAGGCCATCGCCGCCTCGGCCGCCCGCGCACAGCAGGCTGGGATCGATGCCATCGAGGTCCACGGCGACCGCCTGGTGGGTTCGCTGTGCTCTGCCATCCTCAACAAGCGTACCGACGAGTACGGTGGCTCGTTCGAGAACCGCGTTCGCTATGCGCTCGAGGTCGTCGCCGCCATTAAGGAGGCCGCGCCGCAGCTGATGGTGGAGTACAAGCTCCCCGTGATCATGGAGAACCCCGACGGCACGCCGCGCGGCAAGGGCGGTCTGCAGCCCGACGAGGCCTGCGAGTTTGCCAAGCTGCTCGAGGGCGCCGGCATCGACATGATCCAGGTCGCGCAGGCCAACCACACCGGTAACATGGGCGACACCATTCCGCCCATGGGCGCCATGCCCTACAACTGGACGCTGCCCGTGGCCGAGCGCGTCAAGGCCCTGGTCTCTGTGCCGGTGGCAACCGTCGGCCGCGTGGTCTCGGTCGAGGCCGGCGAGAAGATCCTGGAGGACGGTTCGGCCGACATCGTCGCGTACGGCCGCTCGCTCATGTGCGACCCCGACATTGCGCTCAAGGCCGCCACGGGTGAGCCCATCCGCGAGTGCCTCAACTGCAACAAGGGTTGCGTCGATGCGATTCAAAACCGCCAGTACATCTCGTGCGTGCTCAATGCCGAGAACGGCGACGAGGCGACCATCGCTATTAAGCCGGGCGAGGGCGACAAGAAGATTGCCGTGGTGGGCGGCGGTATTGCCGGCCTGGAGGCCGCGCGCGTGGCGGCCAAGCGCGGCTACGACGTGACCGTCTACGAGGCGAGCGATCATCTGGGCGGTCAGATTGTGCTGGCGGCCGCGCCCCCGCGCAAGGACGAGATCATGCGCTCGGTCGAGTACTACGAGAAGATTCTGCCCGGCCTGGGCGTGAAGGTTGAGCTCAACTATGCCGCTAGCCCCGCGGACCTCAACGCCGCCGACGCCGCGATTGTGGCCGTGGGCGCGCACGACGTGGTCATTCCCGTATCCGGCGCCGATTCGGAGAAGGTCGTCTCGAGTTGGGACGTGCTGGCCGGCAAGGTGGAGCTTACGGGCCGCGTCGCCGTCATTGGCGGTGGCCTGGTGGGCACCGAGACTGCCGAGTACCTGCTGCAACACGGCTGCGAGGTGGCGATCGTGGAGATGCTCGACAAGATTGCCGCGGGCGAGTCCGAGACCATTCTGCCACTGATCATGAGCGATTTTGCCGAGCACAACGTGGAGCAGCACGTGAAGACCCGCCTGACCGCCATTACCGACGAGGGCGTGGAGGCCGTGCGTACCACCGAGGATGGCGCCGAGGAGCCGGTGAAGATCGCCTGCGATTACGTGGTGATGGCCGTGGGCTCCAAGGCCAACGCATTTGACCTGGACGGCGTGACGGTGCCCGTGACCTGCGTGGGCGACTGCTCGGGCGAGCGCACCGCCGACATCGCGAGCGCCATTCGCACGGCATATCACGCGGCCAACGAGCTGTAGTTGAACATCGCGGTCAGGCAGGGCGGTAGCACGGATCCGCCTCGCCCGGCTGTGTCCCTGCGCACATAGACCATCAACCGGGGTGGGGCCTGCAAGAACAGCGGGCCCCACCCCGGTTTTGGTGCAGGGGGCAGACTAGTTTGCACCAAGTCCTTGGCATATGGGCGTGGCTGCTGTTCGTAATCTTTAAGACATCATTAAGGCTTGCGTTGTGGAGCAAGCCGCAGGTCAATGCTATTCTTTTACCTTATCGTACGGTGTTGTATTCTGCCTGAATTCTCTACCTGCGAACAACGGATAAACGCGACCGAGCGGAAAGGATGGCACGCCCGCTAGCAGGGCAAACGCAAACGATGAGTGGCATGGACCGACATAGCGAGCTCCAGCAGCACAAGACGGCGGCCGAGTACCGCCAAGCTGCCGACGAGCATGTGCGGACCCTCAAGGATTTCTGGAAGGATTTCCTGGTGAGCGGTCTGTTTGTGCTGGCCGCCATCGTTGCCATCTTTGCATGCCTGGCCTGGTTTGCCGCGAATAACCGAGTGAGTGCCACGGGGAGTACGATCGGGGCGAAGGGCCCACGGTTTGTGCTCTCGGGAACGCAGGGCGGCACGGCAGGTAAGTACGACGCCCAGGACAACTACGCGTCGGACAGTACAAGCCTTGCCGTGAACAATCTTTTCAACCTCAATAACATGAGTGCCGATGGCAGTCTTTCTCCGGGGTCGGCGGGCCAGCTTCAGCTCAACGTCAAGCCGCTCTGCAACGACCTGCACGATATTACGGTGGAGATGACCTGGGAGATTTCTGTCCAGACGAGCGTTGCGGGCACGGACGGCACTGCTACGGACGCATCGAAAAATGAAGAGATCATCAACTCGCTTAAAAATCTGGTGCGCGGCCATATCTTGGTTTTCCAGGGCAAAGACACCTCTGGCTTTTACTCCAATCCGCTGGTTCCCACGACAACCACGGTGACCCAGGACGGAGCGAGCGTCACCGTCATCACACAGAGCTTTACCATTCCGGCGAAGAGCTTTCGTGCTGAGGGCTCAAACAATACGACCGAAACCGTCACCAAAACCCTCTACTGGATTTGGCCGGAGCAGTTCAAGAGCTATGTTCGCACGGGCAACGCCGGCTACGGTGGCAACCTTTTCGCTAACACAGGCGACGAGGGGGGATACACGACCCTCGTCGGCGACATCAACAATAACCACGCGTGCTATTTCCGCGCCGATAGCACGAGCGTGCCAGGTCAGGCGCCTAGCGCGGTTCCGCCTGTCGGAGCCGGCATGTCCTCTGCGGATGTGGAAACCTGCGCCAATTATTACAACAACGCCGACGAGATTATCGGCAAGAACGTCAAGTACATTCGCGTGCGCTTTACCGCCAAGGAGGCGGATAAATAAATGGACGAGCAGCTTAATGCCCGCGAGCAGGGCGATATCAAACACAACGAAGGAGCGGCAAACCCCGGCGGCAACGGGTTCGGCTCGCACGGCGAAGCGCGTCCGGCTGGCCGCATCGAGCGTATCAAGGCTTGGGTGAGCGGCCACCGTCGCGAATCCCTTGCCATCATGGGCTTGCTTACCGTGCTTCTCGTGTTGCTGGGATTGACGCTCGGATGGTTCGTCGATGCCAATCGCGGCTCCACCGTCGGCAAGATCAAGGAGCCGGCAGAGCTCAAAGTGCTGGGCCCCAACGCTACGGCAACAGAGCAGATCGACCTGAGCTACAACCCCGAATACGGCGATACCAAGACTGGCAACACGGTGACGCTCAAGCGCGCGTTTTGCGTGCAAACGGGCGGTGACGGTTTTGAGCTGCAACTCGCGAATACGACCAACATTACAGGTCTCACTATTGAGCTGTACAGAGCCGAGAACACGTCTGCGCTCCAGACGCCCGACGTGAGCGGTACCGCAGACGGCAAATCTTATAGCTGGAAAGCAACCGGAGAGAACCTGCTTACGAGCTTCGAATATATCAACAAGGAGAACGACGGTCTGGCAGCCGTGCCGGGCGAGGGCGCAAGCGACCCTACGTTCAAGGACTATCAAAACGTCCAGCGCAACGCGCGCCCGCTCTACCGATACAAGAAATTCGGCAAGAGCGAACTCAACGCTAAGACGCTCGACGGCTCGACTGACAATGACACGCTCAACTTTATCATCAAGCTTTCGTGGGACGAGAGCGCCAAAGAGACCGATGTGATCTACCTGATCGCGCGCAACACGAGCGGTAAGTAGGAGAGGGGGCGCACATGGAGAAGCGAGAGAAGCAGCAGGATGCCGAGCGCGAGCAGCTGGCAAAAAGCAAGAGCCTAGCCAAGAATAAGCTGGTTGTGGCAGCAATCGCACTTGCTTGCGCCGTGGCGCTCGTGACGGGTGGTTACTTTACCTATTCCGCCTACACCGCCAACGGATTTCTAAAGTCCGTCGCCGCAACGGGCACCGCGCAGAGCCTGTTTGCGAGCGACCTGCTCACGGGCTATATGAGTGCGCCTGGCAACGACGAGCTCGACCGCGCCCAGCGCTCCGTTACGGTATATCCCAACAACAAGCAGTGCAGCTTCACCTTTAGCATCTATAACTATTTGCTGAGCAACAGCAACTTCTGCAACGATAAAAACGTGACGTATACCTTGACGGTCGAGGGGTATGGGCTCGATGGTGCCACGTGGAGCTATGCGCCCCAACCCGCCGGAAACGTCAAGCTTCCGGAGAATCAGCCTACCAAGAACGATTACACCGTGACCTTTCCTGAGGACAAGTTGGGACATGCCTACTTTGTGATTAAGGCCATGGTTGTTTCGAAGGAGAGCCCCGGCACCGAGCTCACCTGTCTGGCGGCGAAAGTCGTGCCGTCAAAGAAGGCCGAGGTCAAAACCGCTGCGGTTGAGGGCGCGCTGGTTGATGAGGCTGGCAAGTTTGCTGATTACGCTGCGTACAACTACCGTGTGACGGTTACGGGCGCACCGGCAAACGTCACGCTCACGTGGGGGGAGAACGTGGAGATCGATCCGTTCTTCGAGACCAACCATGGTGTGACGGCGGATAAAACAAATCACACGGTTACGTTCACCATGGAGCCTGGCTCGATGATCGTCAACTTTTACCGAGCGGACGGCAAGACGCCCGGTGACTGGGGTGACCTGGGCATTAGGGTGAGCGGAACTACCCTGACGGGCACGACGGAGACTCAATAACTCTGGAAGCAGAGTTTTTAGGATAAGAGGTACGGAATCGATGAGAACGGCAAAGCGCATACTCGCAGAGTTCATGACGGTGGTCATGGTGCTCCAGGCATGTTCGCCCACGGTCGCCGCCGTGGCGGCAGGCTGGCAGAACATCTCGAGCGAGATTGCCACCGCGGCTGCGGAGGCATCGGACGCAGCCGAGAGCGGCGAGACCAAGAGCGATGTCACGACCGGGTCTGGGTCGAGTGATACCGGCGCCGAAAGCGACAGTGCTGGGGATGACGCGGCGAAGGATGACGCTGCAGCAGGCGATACCACCGATAACGCTACGGGTTCCGATTCCACGGGCGACCAGACGGAAGGCGACGATGCCGCTGACGATGCCGCCGCTGACGACGCCGAGCAAGATGCCGATGATGCGACTTCGGAGGACGCTGAGGACCAGGCGGGTGCGACGATTACAAATCTCGATGAGCTTGTCGAGCTGCTCGAGGCGAACGGCGCGGAAAACATCGTACGCAAAGACGACAGGAGCGGAATCCGAAGCCTTGATGTCAAGTCGTCGGAGGCGTTCGCCGTCCTGTCTAACGCCGACGCTTCGCTTTACTATGATGCGCAGATCAAGGTTATCATCACGGGCGATGCGAAGCTCACCGAGTCGGCTAAGAACGGCATGTCTTTCCAGGGCCTTGGCAGTGATGAGCATCCGTTTGAAGGCAAAATCTATAGGTCGTTGAATGGCGTTGATAGCCCTGTTGAGCTTACGTCTAACCGGACGGTTTTCAATAACTTCAAACTGACTGACCAAAACAATACGGTCAAGATAAAGTGGATAGGCGCAACTACCTATAGCGCGCCGATGGTCGCTACGAAGGTCAGCGGTGGGGGCAAGACGCTCAACGCTGTGGTCAACATCGCAGATCCCGTAGGTACCGGCGGGACGGATACGACTTCCGCTCTGACGGCGCCCCTTTTGGGTGAGGCGATGGGTGACCTTACTACAGAGGTCACCTATGGCCCTGCCGGTTCTCTCGAGAAGCTCAACGTAAATGCAGCGGGAAACATCGGTCTTTTAGCGAATACAGTCAAGAGCGGAACCTTTACGGTGGGGTCTGTTAAGTTTCCCGCTAGCCTTGCCGCGGGCGGTGTCGTCGAGACGAGCTCCGGTAATGCCGGTCTGCTCGTAGGCACGGTCGAGGATGGCGCGACTTTGAACGTCGGCACCCTTAATGTTCCCGCTGCTACCGTTCAGTCTGCAAGCGGTTCCGCCGGTGGTGTCGCAGGTCTCGTCGGTTCGAACACAGGCGCCACAGTCAACGTCACGGAGGCTCTCGACCTGCACATGCTCACCGTCAAGGGCACCACCGCCAGTGGCGGCTTCATCGGTAAGGCGACCAGGCTCGCGCTGGGCGCGGACAACAAGAAGTTCACCTGTCCCGCCAACGTCGGCGATGCGAACAGCAAAAGTTCCGGCGGCTTCATCGGCGACGTTAGTTTTGCCGGCCCGGTCGAGTTTGCCAACAACGACCAAATCGATACGGGCGAGGGCGTGAATCTTGGCCAAAGTGGGGACACGGGCGCGGGCGGCGTGTTCGGTCTCCTGGACACAACGAACGGCGATGTCGCAATATCAGGTGGCTCGTATACTAGCAAACTGGTGACGGGCTCCAGCTCCATCTATGGCGGTCTGGTCGGTAGAGTTCAGGATGTGACCAACACAGAGAAGTCGAACAACACCCTTCATATAAAGACGGGTGCCGCGGGCAACCGCTGTTCGGTTGATACTACATGCAGCGTCGCGCCGCGACTGGCAGGAGGCCTGGTCGGCTGGGTGGCAAAGAGCAACAATACTGGAGGCGTTGTAATCGTTGACGGCGCGGACGTCACGTGCCATTCTCCAAAAGCCAATGGAAAGAACTGCGGGTTTGGCGGTGTTGTTGGCGCCTTGGATAGCGGCTATAGCGTGGGCGGGCGTTCGCGTTTTGGAATTCTGGACTGCGGGGACGTTCGCGTTGAAACTGATAAAAACGAATCAATCGCATGTGGTGCCGGAATTGTGGGTTCGGCATGGAACGGCGTCTTGCGCTTGCGTGGGACTACCGATTTATCCGATTGCAAGCTCGAGGCCAACGGTAATACCAGCCAAATTCTTAGATCCTTGGATGGATGCGCCCCATTGGTGTTTGCTCTAGGTTCAGGCTCGGATGCTGAGGCAACGAACGATAATTATTGGCTTTACAAACGTCCTGCTGCGGCGAGGATCGATGACCTGACCTATAACCAGGTTATCCGCCTGACCGGAGAGGAGGGCAAGCTCAGCAAGGATCTTATTAAACTTGATGAAAGCACCTTTTATCAGCCGTTGTGCAATCTGAGTGGTGCTCCAGATGCTGGCAGCAGTGCTGGCTACTCTTGGGGTTATCAGCTACGGTCCCAAAATGGTGACGGGAAGTCGGGTACATACCTCATTAATGATGCGGATACATTCGCATGCATTGCCATGACGGTCCAAACGAACGGCTACTTTGGCGGTGTATTCGGCATCGGCACGGCTAATATTACGAGCTGGTATGGTAATAGTGGGAATGCTATCTCAATTACTTCCGACATTGACCTGCGAGGTACAGGCCTTGAAGGTCTTGCATGTGATGGGTCCGGGCAAGTTAATGCCTTCGTAGGGGCTGTCGAGGGCAACCATCATACCGTTACCTTGGCGATTGGCGAACCTTACGGTACGCGCAACGGCAATGCGCTTGGCGCAAACGATTCGACTGAAGGCAACGGCAAGATTTACCGGCACAGCCGTCTGGGCCTCTTTGCCGCTATCGGCGGTGGCGCGACGGTGAATAACCTCACCGTCGATGGCGTTATGAAGTTCGATAACGGCTTAGGCGTCGACGCTGGCTCGCTTGCGGCAACTATCACTGGCAAGACAACGCTCAGCGGCGTTACGTGCAAGCCGAAAATCACCTGCGATGATACGTTCGGCAACGATGTCAACATTGGCGGCATTGCTGGTAGCGTGAGGGGTGGTGGAACCGTTACTTTCGGCAGCAGCAACATAAGTGGCAGCACGAAGGCGCAAGCGACCGTCAAAACGGGCGCTACCCTCAACGGCAACACGCGCATTGGCGGCGCTATCGGTTATGTGGCGGACGTTGTCGCTATCGTCAACGTGACGAGTCTCGAGGTCGGTGACGCGACCGCGAGCGAAAATGCGATTACCGCGGGCGACAGCGCGAGCAATAAGAAATCCCAGATTGGCGGCCTTATCGGCTGCATCACTCAGGGCACCGCGGCGAATACGACCAACGTCAACATCACAGGACTTACGTTCAATTCGTTCAGCATGACCGTTGGCAAGAACGGTGACGCGAAGAACGGCGCTGGCGGTCTTTTGGGCTACAGCTGGGGCAATACGGTTGTCACCATCGGGGATGGCGCAAACACCAGCGACAGCACGTATGCTCTCAAGACGAACAACGCTTCCATAACAGCAAACAGCTCAGGTGAACTCGGCGGGCTCGTATATGCAGCCAGCGGTCACTGGGTTATCAACAACTATGCCATCGATCTTTCTGGTGCAACCATCAATGCCGAGAGCGCTACAACGCTTGGTCTGCTCATCGGTCGAGGCGGTAGGACGGAGAATTCCACAACATATGGAGTGGAAACTTATAGCGGCTTGTATCTGGAGAACAAGGCGGGTTGGGACACTGCATATAAGGTCAATGGTGTTGCTGCGGGCAATGGCGTGAAAATCAACAACACGGCAATCAAAAGCAACGACAATGCTACTTCGTTTGATGAATGGGTCGGCAACAGCACGAGGCCTGCCTATGGAAATAAAGACGCCAGCAAACTCATGGACGGCGAATGGAATGTCGTCGTTTCGCTTCATACCAAAGACGGCGTTAATGACGGCAAGCTCGACATGAGCGGAGAGCCGGGAAACGACAACAGCTATCGCAACCGTTCCGATTTCGGCAAGAACCACAACACGAATGCCTGGACGAGGTATTACTACAACCTCGACAAAGCCTATGCGGCACTTGGGCAAGGCAGCTCCAAAATTAGCAAAATCGATACGGCGGAAAAGCTGCTCTTATGGTCTGCTTATCGCTATGCTCCAGCCGCAATTCGCTCGATGATTGTGCCGCAAGCGTTCAACGACGCCGTGGCCATCGGCGGCGAAAGCGGCAGAAGCGTCGAAATTGATTTGACGGGCTATAGTTACTATCCCACCCAGCCGAACGGAAAGGTGACGGTTGGTAATGCGACCATCACCTTCCATTACTCCGACATCAAGGCCGAGCAGAAAAGCAACAAGCTGAACTCTGCTGCTACCCAGCACGAGAACATGCACTGCGGTCTTTTCCGAACGGTGGCAAATGGCGATCTTACGGTGAATGCCGTCACTTTGGGTGGCACTGTTGGGCCCGTTGTCAACGACGGGAGAAGCAAGAATGATATTGCCGCCGCGGGTGGAAGCTCTTCGGGCGCGCTGGTGTGTCGCTACGTGTATGGGTCTAACAATGGCACGACCACCACTATTAGAAAAATCTCGATTGATGGCCTTACGCTCAACAATTTGACCGTCGATGGCGCTAGTGAGGCCACGGGCGCTGATGCTTATATGCCTCTGCTTATAAACGAGATGCAGACGTACGTGAACCTGAGCGCGAAGAACATCACGGCTACGGGATACGGCCGCAACACCAAGGTGGCAACCTCACTTTTTGGAAGACTGGGCGTGGGTTCGAGTGCCGACCAGGTTACGGCGACGTTTGGTACCATCAACGTGCCGAGTGCTACGAACAACGCCATCTTTACCCGTGCAAGCTTGCTTGAGAGCTTTGGCTACGGCGAGGGGAAGACCGGCTCGGCGGTGTATACCTTTATAAAGGATGACCAGACAAACGATAAGGTCACATTCGGCAGCGAGATCGACTCGAAGGGCGAATACTCTGGTAAGCAACTCTGGTACTACAACGAGAGCACCTATGGGACCCGCGCTGGCCTCGTCACCGTTGACAACAAAGAGGCAAATGCGGATACTCCGCAATTCGGTGGTTATCTCCCGTATGTGAAAAAGGGCAATGTCAACGAAAACAAAGTCCAATACCATGAAATCAAAGTTAACCAGCGCGTGCCCAAGCTTACGACAGGCTGCGGCACCTATGGTGATCCCTATACCATAACCAAGGCAACGGAGCTCAACACGGTTGCTGAGTACATCAATACTCAGAATCCAAGCGACGGCTGGGAAGTTACGATTGCGGCCGATCAGGAAACGCTATGCCAGCGCCGCTCGTCCAGCAAGGATGCTAGTAATGAAGTGACGTACGTCTACAAGCAGGCGAGCAAAACATGGGTGAGAATGATCGGGAACGACATCGACCCCAATGACACGCTTGACGATACGACGATGCACAGCTATCTCCAGAGTGCCTACTACAGCATCGAGCCGGAGAACGACAAGGGGGAAAGCACTGACACGCTTGAGCTGGACGCTGCCGTTTTTCAGGGCTTGGGTAATAAAGATTACCCGTTCCGTGGCGTTATCGTTGGTAATCTGAGGGGCTCGTCGCAGGCAGCTACGCAGGCGACTATCAAGATCCACAACTCCAAGGACACAGGTGCGCTTTCTGGGTTGATCCCGTATAGCTACGGTAGCGTTGTGAGTAATCTGAACATTGAATACTCGGGCAAGGCGGCCTCTATTGCACATAAGAATAAAGACGCCTCTGGCGTGCCGGGCGCGTTTTTTGGCGGCGTGATCGGTTGCATCATGGGCGGTGACAATATCATCGATGGCGTGTCGGTGAAAGCGTCTGGCGGCTTTAGCGTTGCTGGGGCAGCAGGCGATAATGGCGGCGCGCACCTTGTGCCCGTTGGCGGCTACGTTGGTGCTGTTGCGGGTGGCGGCGTCATCTTCCGCAACTCTTCCCGCGGCGACGGTGCCCTTAACGACTGGCATAGCGCTGGCGCTTCTCTCTACGACAACCCATATGTTGGCCGCGTGATCGACGGCTATGCGTTCAGCGAGCTTACCGATGATAAGAGTCTCGACAACACTGATCGTAACTACAAGGTGAACAATCTGGATACTTCGAAGACGGGGTGCATCAAGACGGATGCGACGCAGGGCCGCTATAGGGGAGACGACGCCAATAGCTCTGCGATAACCACAACCGTCAATGACTCGCAGGGACTGCTCGTACTCTCGGCCATCATCAGCAGCGGTGCGGCCGGCGGTTCGGCGAATACGAATACCACGAACGATGCGTATGGAACGTATGCGGGCTCGCGTGCCTACATGGGCGGCAACAACGCAAAGGGAGTGTACCAATTCGGCAACAAGCAATACGGCAAAGTTCGCAACGCGAGCTATACACATGTTGGAAGGCCGGCGAGTGCCGCTGAAGACTTTGCTAATGCGATAAGCGATGACATGAAAAGCCCCGGTATCCAGTTAGAGGGTAACGCGCTTGGCTACGCAGGCGATGGCTCGGGCGTTAACTCCCCCTACCTAGTAAAGAAATACGCAACGTGGCAGACGGGTAACATCTGCGCCGCGCAGGTCTCGGGAATGGATTTGCAGTTCAAAGCGGGTGAAACCTACGACATGACTACTTATGGCACGGGTTACACGGGTCTTTCGGGCCGCTACTACTCAAACGCATGCGCATCCGGTAAGGGCGCCGACCGCGATCGCATCGTGCCGCTTGTTGCGTGCATCAACGGTAACGGTGCAACAATTAAGGTCGGTAGCAAAGAGGCCAGCAAGGTATATGGGGTCACGGAGTACGCCGATGATAATTACAAACTCACCGGAGTGGGCGCTCTCTTTGGTACCGTAACGTATACCTCGACCAACGTGTTGGATAGCATCGGCACTCCGGCAACGGACGGCGCTGCTGCTACGGGCAACGGCGGCTATACCGTCCAGAACCTAAAGTTCGATGACTGCAATATTTCTCTTACGTATATCAATGCAGCCGGCGCCTCCAGTGGTGCGGGTAATGAGCAGGTTGGCGTCGGTCTGCTTGCGGGTACTACGGCGAACGCGAGCTCGCTGGCAGATTACGGCAAATATGCAGGAATTACCACGAATAGCTGCAGGGTGAATGGCCCCAATAACGTTGGCGGATTGCTCGGCGCATCCGGCTATGGTAGCCGCAGGACTGATAAAGATACAACTTTGCTGGTGAATCGTAACGACACCTCAAATTCGAACACGCGCTATTCTCCGGTCAAGCTTTACGATTGCTCTTATAGCAACATGGACATTTCTGGCGTGCAAAACGTCGGCGGCTTCGTCGGCAAGCTGAACCAAAATTCCGCTGGTGGCGTTTGGGCAAAAACGAATATGCCTATTGCCGAGAGTTCCACAATTATGTCAACTGCTGCCAGCGCAAGGACCGGCGGTATCGTGGGTCTTGCCGGAGGTGGTTTCCTGGTGAACACCGATGACGCTGGAACGCCTTCGCAGGGTGCCGGAAAGGCGGAGATCAGCAATGTCACGCTTCAGCCGGCAGCATCGAGCGCGACCGAGGGGACCGGCGGCCTTATCGGAAGGTCCGAAAATGGAATCGTGTCTGTCTACAATCTGTGCATCCATGGCGACGTGCAGAATAAAACGGTATTTGGTGTTAGAGGATCGAATAATCTTAAGTACGTTGCTGGTGCAGTCGGCGAAGCAGCTTCGGGCGGTGCATTTAAGTTCGATAGCTGTGTAATAAAAGACATCTATCTTGGTGCTCGTGAGTGCTCTGCCGGTTTAATCGGTGATCTGAAAGGTGGGTGTGCCCTCGAGGTCAAGAATTCAACTATCACTGGACTGGTCGTCGATGGTTCGTATTCTGGTGGTGTTGTTGGCTCGATCGGTAACACGGCGAACTCTGTCACGCTTTTGAACTCGACCATTGGCGAGAATAACTTTACCGGTAGCAAGAACGCTGCATGGAACTCATCGCTGGGAAGTTGTTCTGGTGGCGTGTCTGGCGATGGCCGTGGCTCATTTAGGCTCGTAAATGTGCTCATGGATCGCAATATCTTTGGGGCGCAAACTAGCCAGGGCTATTTGTTCGGAAATAGTTCATCCGCTGATCTCGTCAACGTTTTTGTCGCAGGAATTGCCATTAGACCAAACAGTGCGAGTGAATCGCTCAAGCTGATGCGCAATTCTTCCGGCACCGACGACCTTAAAAAAGTGAACAAAAAGTCATACATCGCATTTGCTGCCTATGAAGACAAGCTTTCCGATGCCAAGGGCGCGACACTGTATGGCAACGATGCTGCGAACGGCAATGTGACGGTGGCCGTTTCGCCCTACGTCACGACGAGTCCGACGAGTGGCCTTGTTGTGCGCGCCTCCGATGCTGACACGGCCGGCCGTTATCTGTTCGGCGACGGCATGAACGTTGGCCTTGCCACGGCCATCCAGAATCCGTCGAGCCCCGGCGTTGCCAACCGTTATACCTACACCAACATCGGCGGCATCAATGACGATGGCGCCTATCAAAATACGTCGAGCTATAACGCCAAATCCGTGGCGAGCATGTTCAATGCGAATAACGATGCAAGCGACAGCAAGGTTGCAACGGATTTTCCCGTTTTGGTGATCTCGGGTACCGATAATACGACGGCCAAGAGCTATCTAAACATCATCACGAACGGCGGCTTCTCTGACGCTTGCAGATTGAATAACGAGAATGGCACCAATCCGCACGTGACGGCCAAAGCAGATGTTTTCCAACTCAAGGATGGTGTGTTCGTTAAGGACGATGACGCGTCGAACAATCCCACGCTTCGCGTAGTGAACAACGGCAAGAACAATATGTCGTTTAGCCCAAGCTCCGATTGGGACAACGGCAAGGGCCGCTTTACGCTCCTGACCGTTACCTTTACCGAGGCGGGTCAGAGCTACAACGTTCAGGTGCCGATCGTCGTTAAGCGCAAGCTCGAGATTGATTTCGCTGCAACGTATGATTACGGCATCAAATTTAAAGAAAAAGACTACGCTAACCTTGGAAAAGATGCACACGTGCTTACGAGCTTTGGCGAGCCGATGACGGGTCTGCTTACCTGGACATACAATTCTGCCAATGGGAAGGAAGTCGACTTTGGCTGGGACAGCTATATGGCTGCTGGCGGCTCGATGAAGGGGCTCGGTAAGAGCATCCTCTTCAATGGTGCCGACGGAAGGTTGCCCCAGGGCACCCAGCTTACGCTCATCGATGCGAACGTTGACGGCCGGGCCGGTGGCAGAGAGTATCACTATACGGTGGGCGAAGGCGGAGCAACGAGCGTTTCCCTGAGCGGAAACGACGGCTTTAAGGATTCTGCGGGCAATCCATATCAGGAGCGATGGCTGAGCGAGATTTTGGATGTGTCGGCCACACAGGATGGCGCCGGCACATGGACCGTGTGTGATAACGAGGCAGAGGCGACCGCTAAAGCGAAACTCGATGGCAAGTGGACGCTGTTTAAGGTTGCGGGTGCTGACGTTCCCAGCAACAGCCGCTATACGCTAAAGGTACCTAAGGAGAAGGATACCGGCAGAGAGAAGCGTGCATCGGAGAGCGTCTACCTAGTTGTCAACGTGCCCAAGTCGGGCGACGGCGTGACGCAAGCTAGTATCAACGGTTTTACGGCTTCGTCTATTGACTCGAATTCTTCGGGTGGCCGCATATCTTGGAATCTGCATCACGTCTTGCGCACCGGTGGCGACGATAATCAAAACGGTACGGCATCGACATACAGCATCTTGTCCAATTACGGGCAGGAAGTTAACGACGGGAAGCCGGAGGCGCGCACTCCGGTTTCGAAGTCGACGGACGGCGCCGCCTACGTTCTTTCTCTTGACGTTACCGACACGATTACGTTTAACCCAAGTCAGAGCTATGCTGACTCGGACTCTTTGTTCTATCAGCTCGATACGTCACTGTGCAAGTATGGCGCCAACAATACCCTGACGGGGGTGAGTAGTTTCCCGAGCGGAACCTCGGCGATCGCTAAATTCTATGTTGCCATCGACAATCAGAACTATAAGTGGGATGGCGAAGATTGGGCGAAGTGTGATTCTTCGACGCCTGCGTTCACGCAGACCGTGACGGATACGGGCGATGACTCGCTGAAGCTCAAGCTCGATTGTGACCTCGCCAGAATCCGCAAGCGTGCAACGGGCGGATCCTTTACCGTGCGCACGGCTGTGGAAGAGATTCGCCTTACGCCGGACGGCTGCAACAAGGTCATCTCCCTGTCCAAGCAGTCTGGCGAGGACGCCTGTACCAAGATGTCCTATACCGCCAAGCTTTCGACGCGTAAGGAAGGCCTTAATACCTCGAGCCTGACGCAGACGAAGCGCGGTAACGTCGGGTACTATCGCATGGACACGGGTGATACGACCATTACGCTTTCTGCGCCAGATAAGTCGCAGCTTGGTATTAACGTGGACGACCTGCGTCCGATCGCGAATGGCACGATTGGTCTGGGTGCCACGTATGAACTGGGTGGACTCAGCAACGCCGCCGAGGCAATTGCGAACGCAGACTCTGTTGTGTACACGCTCGCGCTTCAGCGCCGCGGAACCGACGGCACGTATGAGAGCGTAACGGATGATATCTCCAACTACGTAACAGTGACGGAGAGTAAGCTTGCCGCGGTCGCTCCCTCCGGTAGCACGATCACCTTCACTGACTCGAAGGAGAACGGCAAGTTCAAAACGAAGAACGGTAATACGACGTTTAGCCTGCCCTTTACCGTTAAGGTCAACACGCAGGTTGAACAGCGTGAGCAGTTCTACGCGAACTATCGTCTGGTGATGACAGCGAGCTTGGTCAAGGGTGACGTGGCGAGCGCAAAGCCTCAATCGCCCGACTATGTGACCTACACGCTCACGAGGGTGAACCTCAACGGCATCGACCACTAGTTCCGAAGCCAACTGGCTTCGCAAAGGGGGCGGCAACCACCCGGTTGCCGCCCCCTTTCTAGTCTGCGCGATCCCAGTCTTGGACTCCGCTGGACAGTTAGTTCAGATACGTATAATTCCAGACCGCAGCAGGCGCATCCGGCGCTCGTTTTGGGGAAGAAAGGGGCTCAAAACTAGGATTCGGTAGCTATCTGGGCTCGATTTGCGTGCAATGAGTCGCCAAAGAACCCTCTCCGGGGACCATAGCGCAGCTTTATCAGCATAGAAAAATACGTATCTGAACTAACTGTCCAGCCGCCGTTGGAGAAAGGTGTTTTAGCTCTCCCGACCCCTCCACCAGGCTTTCCAACTTCCCACTTAACTTAACACTTAAGGTGGAAAGCTGGGTAGAAAGCTGGAAAGTTAAGTGGAAAGCTGGAATGTTAAGTGGAAAGCTGGAAAGTACGCGGAAGACTGACATGCTAGCCCAGAGGCTAGAGGGGTTAATAATTATGAAGACCATACCAAGCGAAACAAAAAGATACCAATCTGGTTGGTAAAACACGCTCAATGAGCTGCGAGCTAACTAGCTGCGTAAATTAAATGTAAAGAACTGTCGCAAATAAATGGCAAATGCCCAGATAACGCCGCGTCTATTTTAATTAACTGCTTTGAGCAAACAGTAAAATGCTACTATCTAACTTGCACGTAAGAAAGCAGATTAACGGTTAAGGCTAAGAAGTGGCAGGTATGTCGGAAGCAACTAGGACTCGCACGCATGCGCCCGAGGTTAGGCAGCGCGCCGTCGAGATCCTCCAAGAGGGGGTCGGTCATCGCGCCCTCGCCGCGGAGTTTGGCATTCCCCAGGCCACGGCTCGTCAGTGGGCCCGCGCGTATGCCGTAGGCGGTGCCGACGCCGTTCTCAACGCCGGTTCGCATCATCACACCTATTCGTACGAAGTTAAGCTCGCCGTGGTCAAGGACCGCTTGGAAAACGGCTTAACGGTTCGCGAGGCCATGATCAAGCACAAGATTCCCAGCGAGTCTTCGGTCAAGGCTTGGTGCCGCCAGTATCGCGAGAGCGGTGAGTCCGCGCTGGTTGATAAGCCGCGCGGTCGCAAGCCGCGCGTTAAAAAGGCGGAATAGCGAACGGGATGGTGCGCCCACAGGGGCGCATTTTTCTTGCCGCGCCAACTTTTTGGACCGTCGTGAGCCTACTGGAACATCCTCCAAAGTGGTTAATAAACCGCGCGCAGTGGCCCGTGCGCCCGCCGCCGCGATAGGGGGAGCGTCGCCTCTCTGCTCCAAAGCGGACAGACTCGTTACCCCGTACGCCTAAAACTCCCCAGTTGACCGAAAACCCGCCGCCGCTACTCCTCAACTGAGCTATAACGTTAAACAATTGCAGCGTTTTTGCATGGGGGAGTGATGGTATGACGCTACTGTATTTCCTTACCCTGTTTCCGCTGGTACCGGCGCTGGGCATGCTGCTCGCGCGCGGTGCCCGCGCCCGCGATGCGGTAGGGCTTGTAGGCTCCGGCATTATTATGGCGGTGACGGTTGTAGTCGCCGTCATGTTTTTTGGCACGGGCCCGCAGAGCTTCGAGGTTGCCCCCGGCACCTCGCATGTGCTCTCGATCATCAGCTCCGTCATCGACGTGATCCTGTGCGCCGTCATCCTGTACAACGCGCGTAAATATAAGAGCACGCTCACCACGGTGCTCGGCGTGGTGCAGCTGGTGGGCTCGCTCACCTTTGCAGCTATGACGCTGCCCGCGACCGAAGCCGTCACGGCAACGCCACTCTACCTTGACTACATGAGCGTGATCATGGTGCTTGCCGTCGGCATTGTCGGCAGCCTTATCTGCGTGTACGCCCTGGGCTACATGAAGGACTTCCAGGCCCATGACGAGCACGAGGCCGCGCTGCGCGGGCAGACCGCGCCCGACCGTCGCCCGCAGTTCCTGGCGCTCATGTTCCTGTTCCTCTCGGCCATGTTCGTCATCGTGACGAGCGACAACCTTGAGTGGCTGTTCTGCGGCTGGGAAATCACCACCGTGTGTTCGTTCCTTATGATTGGCTACACGCGTACGCCCGAGGCCATCAAGAACGCCTTTACCCAAATCATCCTCAACATGCTGGGCGGCATCGCGTTTTTGGCCGGACTTATGTATCTGCACGTTAACGGCATGCCGCTGACCATCTCGGGCATGATCGAGCTTTCCGGCACCGGAACCGCGCAGTCCGCGCTGCTGGTGATGCCGGTCATCCTGTTGTCGCTCGCCGCGCTCACCAAGGCCGCACAGATGCCGTTCCACACTTGGCTGTTGGGTGCCATGGTTGCACCCACTCCCACGAGCGCCCTGCTGCACTCGTCAACCATGGTCAAAGCCGGCGTGTTCCTGATGGTCAAGCTGAGCCCACTCTATGCCATCTACCCCGTGACCGGCTTTATGGTCACGAGTGTGGGTGCCATCACGTTTTTGCTCGCTGCACTCATGGCCATCTCGCAGAGCAACGCCAAACGCGTGCTCGCGTACTCCACCATTTCCAACTTGGGCCTCATCAGTGCCTGCTTGGGTGTCGGCGCGCCCGAGGCCGTATGGGCGGCCATCTTCCTGATCTTGTTCCACACGGTGGCCAAGTCGCTGCTGTTCCTGTGCGTGGGCACGGCCGAGCATCATATCGGCAGCCGCAATATCGAGGACATGGACGGCATGTTCAGCCGCATGCCGCACCTGACGCGTCTGATGATGCTGGGCATTATGGGCATGTTTGTGGCGCCGTTTGGCATGCTCGTGTCCAAGTGGGGCGCCCTGGTGGCGTTTGCGCAGACCGGCAACGTGCTCATGATCATGGTGCTTGCCTTTGGCTCGGCCGCGACGTTTTACTTCTGGGGCAAGTGGCTTGCCAAGCTTTCGGGCGTCGACCCCACGGCTCAAAACGTTGAGGTCAATGTCCATAAGACCGAATGGATGGCCCTCAACACCATCGCCGCGCTGCTGATTCTGTGCTGCGTGGCGTTTCCGGTTATCTCGAGCGGTCTGGTGTCGCCTTACTTGGCTATGGTGTTTGGCCGCGTGCCGTACGTTATTGGCAAGGACTCCATGTATCTGATGGTCGTTATCGTGGCGTTTATCGCCGTGGTGCTGCTGACTTCATTCCGCGTGAGCAACAAACCGCACGTAAACGTATATCTTTCGGGCGTGGGAACCGACAAATATCGCCATTTCCGCGGCTCGATGGGACGCGAGGTGAAGGCCGAAAAGCGCAATTGGTACTCGGAGGACGCCCTTGGCGAGAAGCGCATTGGCCCCGCGGGCAGCGTCGTGTGCTGCAGTATCATCCTGTTCGCGCTGCTATGCTGCGCATGGATTGGGCCCGAGCGGCTTGCCATGAGCGCGCCCTCGGTGCTGCGCGGCAAGTATTTTGAAGGTGCGGGCGTCGTGGGCATATTTATTGGCACCGTGGTGTTTGCCCTGCTGGCGCCGCTTGTGGGCGGCCTGATCGACGGCGTTGACCGCAAGCTGTCCGCCCGCATGCAGGGCCGCGTGGGCCCGCGCCTGCTGCAGCCCTTCTACGACGTTGCCAAGCTGCTGCGCAAGGCCCCCGCCAGCGTAAACACCATGGACGATACCTACATGGCGTGCGCGCTCATCTTTACCGTGGTGGGCGGCGGTATCTTTGTGTCGGGTTCCAACACGCTGTTGTGCGCCTTTATGGTTACGCTCGCCGCGATCTTTGTGGTGTTGGCGTCCGCCTCGACGCAAAGCCCGTTTGCCCAGGTTGGCGCCGACCGCGAGTTGCTGCAGGTTATGAGCTACGAGCCCGCCGTTCTGCTGATGAGCGTGGGCCTGTACCTTGCCACCGACAGCTTTGATTCCATCGCCGTGACGGGGCAGTCGGCCCCCATCATCGTGTACAGCGCGCCCATTTTCCTCGCGCTGCTCGCGGTACTTACCATCAAGCTGCGCAAGTCGCCGTTTGACCTTTCGTACTCGCATCACGCGCATCAGGAGATTGTCCAAGGCGTCGCCACCGAGATGAGCGGCGGCACGCTGGCCAAGATGACCCTTATGCACTGGTGCGAGACCGTGCTGTTTTTGATGTGGGTGGGCATGTTCTTTGTTTGGGACAACCCGGTGAGCTGGGTGGTTGCCCTGGTCGTGATGGCCGCGACGTACTTTGTCGAGGTGCTGATCGACAACACCTTCGCGCGCAGCACCTGGCGCAGCTGCTTTAAGCTCGGCTGGGGCGTGGCGCTGGTGTTTGGCCTGCTCAACCTTATGCCCATCCTCGTCGACGTGTTTATTTAGGAGGCGGCATCCATGGATCATAAAATGTCGCGCTCGCCGTGGGTTATTCATTACGACGGCTCGAGCTGCAACGGATGCGATATCGAGGTGCTGGCCTCGCTCACGCCGCTGTTCGATGCGGAGCGCTTTGGCGTGGTCAACACCGGCAACCCCAAGCATGCGGATATCTTTTTGGTGACGGGGTCGGTCAATGCCCAGAACCTGCCCGTCGTGCGCCAGATCTACAACCAGATGCTCGAGCCCAAGTGCGTGGTGGCGTGCGGCATCTGCGCGTGTTCGGGCGGCGTGTTCCGCGATGCCTATAACGTGATCGGCGGCGTGGGCCGCGCGATTCCCGTGGACGTGTACGCGCCCGGGTGCGCCATTCGCCCCGAGACCGTGATCGATGCCATTGTGGAGGCGTGCGGCATCTTGGACCAGAAGGAGGCCGTGATGCGCGCCGGCGGCGATCCGCTCACCGTGGGCGGCGCTGCTACTTGGGATGGTGGCGTTGAGCTGGGCGAGGACGGGTTTGTGGCTGCGGGGGCCGGGACTGACGGTGCCGGTGACGCGCCTGCCGGGAAGCCTGCTGCGCCCGCCGCTGGCGACGCACCTGCTGAGACGCCCGCCGCTGCAAAGGAGGTCGAGTAATGCAAAAGGCTATCTATATCACCGTCGGGATCGACAAGCTCCTGCCGCATGTCCAGGCGCTCAAGGGCGTCGGCGCGCGCTTTGTGCAAATGCATGCCGAGCGCAACGTCGACGACGGCTCGTATCGCTTGGTCTATACGTTTATCAACGTCCGTGCTGCTCAGGAGCATATTGCGCAGGACGGCAGCTATGCGATCGAGAACCTGGTGGTCGAGGGCATCGACCAGTACCAGGAGATTCCGTCCATCAGCTCGTATTACCCCGCGGTGTTCCCGTTTGAAAATGAGGCCCACGACCTGTTTGGTCTTGCCATCACCGACATGCAGATCGACTTTAAGGGTTTTTTCTACCAGGTTTCGACTGCCGAACCCATGAGCGTCATCACGCCCGAGGTGAAGGCCGCGCGCGAGAAGGCCATGAAGGTCCGTGCCGCCGCCGAGGCCAAGGCGCGCAAGGCCGCAGCCGAGAAGGCCGCTGCCGCTGCTGCTGCGGGGGAGGGCGCTGCGGGTGCCGGCGATGCTGCGGGCACTGCCGTCGCCCAGTCCGCTGCGGCTACCGGCTCCGATGCTCAGCACGATGAAGCTGCTGCCAAGGCCGCACTTAAGGCTGCCGAGCTGGAGGCAAAGCTCGCCGCCATGGATCCCGAGAAAGCGGCCAAGGTCCGCGCGGCGCTTGCCGCCAAGGCCGCCCGTGACAAGCAGAAAAAGGAGGCGTAAGGTCCATGGCACATCGCTCCGTTATTCCGTTTGGCCCGCAGCACCCGGTGCTGCCCGAGCCGCTTCATCTGGACCTGGTGATCGAGGACGACCGCGTCATCGAGGCAATTCCGCAGATCGGCTTTGTGCACCGCGGGCTCGAGAAGCTCACCGAAAAGCGCGACATGCATCAGTTTGGCTACATCGCCGAGCGCATTTGCGGCATCTGCGCCGTGGGCCACAGCTGCGGCTATGCCAGCGCCTGCGAGCGCATGCTCGGCATCGAGGTGCCCGGCCGCGTGCAGTATATCCGCACCATTTTGCACGAGCTTTCGCGCATTCACTCGCACCTGCTGTGGCTGGGCCTGCTCGCCGATGCCTTTGGCTTCGAGGCGCTGTTCTATCGTTCGTGGACGCTGCGCGAGCAGATTCTCAAGATCTTCGAGAGCACTTGCGGTGGCCGCGTGATCCTTTCGATTAACGAGATCGGCGGCCTTAAGCACGACATTGAGGACTCCGAGCTAGCGGGCATTGTCCAGACGCTCGATGCCATGCGTCCCGACTACGAGGCCCTGGTGCATACGTTTTTGGACGACGACAGCTGCGGCGAGCGCCTGCATGGCGTGGGCGCGATCAGCAAGAAGGACGCGCTGGATCTGTCGATGGTCGGCCCGTTCGGCCGCGCCTCGGGCGTGGACTACGACGTGCGCATGTTCGGCGACGGCGCCTATGCAGATCTGGCCGCGTTTGAGCCGATCGTCGCTACCGATGGCGACTGCTATGCCCGCTGCCAAGTGCGTTGTGCCGAGGTCACGCAGGCCATGGACATCATTAAGGAGCTTGCGGGCAAGATTCCGCACGACGGTATCGGTGGGCGCACCAAGCTTACGCCGGCCGACGGCGCGCGCGGCGAGGTTGTGATTGAGCAGCCGCGCGGCGAGGCGTACTACTATGTGCGCGGCAACGGCACCAAGAACCTGGACCGCTTCCGCGTGCGCACGCCGACGTCGCAGAACCTGGCGGGTCTGACGCATGCGCTGCAGGGCGTGCTCCTTGCCAACGTGCCCATGATCATCCTGACCATCGACCCCTGCATTAGCTGCACGGAAAGGTAGGCGCGGCATGAGTTTGCTGACATTTGCCAAGACGGCCTTGGGCTCTATGGTCAAGCAGCCGGTCACGGTGTGCTATCCGCAGGAGGGGCTGACGGCGCCCGAGCGCTTGCGCGGGCACATCGTCAACGACATGGACGTGTGCATTTGCTGCGGCATGTGTGCTCGCCGCTGCCCGGCGGGTGCGCTTGCGGTCGATCGCAAGGGCGGAACGTGGTCGATTGATCCGTACGCCTGCGTGGTGTGCGGCGAGTGCATCGAGAGCTGCCCCAAGCACTGCCTGACTATGGACACCGCCCGTACTCCGGTTGCGGCGGACAAGACTCCCACGGTAGAAACTAAGCCGGAATAACGCGTAGACGGGCCGGCGGGGCAAAATTGCCCCGCCGGCCCCGCGCTTGAACGCGCGGCTGGGCCGCCGCTAACAAAACCATGCCGGATTACGGGGCTGGATGGCGAACCTCCGACCATATAGAAAATCGCAAAAACAAAACCGCAGGTAGATAGCCTGCCGTTTTTCAAAAAATGAAGGTATGGATGAGGGCCCCGACTTTAGCTCCGTAATCCGGCATAGTTTTGAAATGGCACCATATCCGTGACAGCTCTTGATCTCCCATGGACGGAGGAAAGCGGATCATTTTTGCCTTGCGAAGGCTGCCGCGTGATCCGTCTGCCACGAAATGGGCCCATCTACTATGTTTAGGCGGCAGCCCTCGACCACGGCAAGCAATGCGAAATGAAAACCGCAGGTAGAACGCCTGCGGTTTTTCATGAAACGCGGCTATGGTCAGGGGTATCGGGTCAAACGTAGTAGATGGGCCCATTTCGTGGCGGGCGCCGTCAGCCGATCTCCGCGGGCGGAAGAAAGCAGATCATTTTGGTCTCGCAAGGCTTGCGGAGGCACTCGCGCAGGGCCGCCCGAACAAAACTATGCCGGTTTACTACGATGAACTCGACATTCCCGACCATGACTGCATTTTTCTAAATATCGCAAGCGTTCTACCTGCGGTTTTGGAAGCGTGCAATTTGCCGTGGTCGAAGGTGGGCGATTCATCGTAGTAAACCGGCATAGTTTTGAAATGGCATTAAATCGATAGCAGCCATTTTGCTATGCCGGGGTGGTCGGTTGTTGGGCAATTACCCTCGCAGGTAGGCGATGGCGATCTGCGTGCGGTTGCGTAGGCCCATTTTGGCAAGGATCGAGCTGATGTGGTTGCGTACGGTGCCTTCGCCCATGTAAGCGGCGGCGGCAATCTCCTTGTTATCGAGGCCGCGGGCGATGAGCTCGGCGACTTCGAACTCACGGTCGGTCAGGCTGGCAAAGGCGGCGGGTCGGCGAGGCGTGCTGGCATCGGCGCCTGTCCCGTCAAAATCGATGTCCTCGATCGCCTTGCCCTCGAGCACGCGTTTGCCGTCCATGACCTGCGCCAGTGCCGGTGGAATGGCGGCGACATCGGTTTTGATCAGGTAGCCGCGGGCGCCCAGTTTGAGCGCCGACACAATGTACTCGTCATCCGAGAATGTTGTCAGAAACACCACGCGCGCCGCAGGGTCGCGCTCGAGGATCTCGCGTGCCGCCGAAAGGCCGTCGCGCCCCGGCATCTGGATGTCGAGTAGCGCGATATCGGGCGCGTGCTCGGCGTAGAGCGCGACCGCGTCGTCGCCATTGGCGCCGGTACCCACCACCTCGATCTGCGGCTGTGCGCCCAGGATAATCTTGAGCGAATCGACCACCAAACGGTCGTCGTCGACAACTATGAGCCTCATCGGGCCTCATCTCCTTGCTGTTTGGGAACGGTGGCAAACACACGCCAGCCGCCGGCGCCGGCGCGCGGGCCGGCGGTGAAGGTGCCGCCAAGCGCCTCGACGCGCTCGCGCATGGAGCCGAGCCCCATGCCCTCGGCGATGCCGCGACCGCCCGTCTGGGTCCCGCCCGTGCCATCGTCGGTAACGATGAGCTGGTAAAACGATGGATGCTCCAAGCATCGCACAACAACGTTTTGCGCGCGGGCGTGGCGCATGGTGTTGGAGAGCGCCTCGCGCAGGACCGCCGCAAAGCAGTTGGTGATGTTGGCGGGCGCATGCTCGGCCAAAACCTCAAGCTCAATCTGCGGGCCGCCATCTGAGCACGCGCCTTCCACGATGCACTCGAGCTGTACGGAGAGGTCGGCGGCAGTGTCATTGAGCGCGTGGACGCTGGCGCGCACAAGTTGGAGCGCCTCGTCAACGGTGTGCTTGACGTCGGCGAAATCGGCGGCAACCCTGGGCTCGTCGGCGTGCACGACGCGCAGGGCCTCGGTCTGCAGCGAGGCACGTGTAAGTTGGTGGCCAACGCTATCGTGGATCTCGCGCGCGATGCGGGCGCGTTCGGCGAGTGTCGCGAGCTCGACTTCGTAGTCCTGGCGGTCGGCAAGGTCACGGTTGCGCGCTTCGAGCGCGAGGGCTCGTTCCTGCAGCTCGTCGCGGATGCGGCGCATGCGCTGCTGCTCGCGCTCCAACTGGGCGGTACGCAGTGACAGTAGGGTGGCGGCGACTGAAAGGATGGCGGTCAGCAGGAGCGTTCGAGCGGCAAGCGCGTCGGCGCGAAGGTCCGCGACGAGTGCAAAGACAAAGGCGACGCCAATGCCCAGCGCGACCCAAACGCGTTCACGGCGCACGCGCCGCGCGATGTCATAGAGGGCGAGGGGCGCAAACGGCACAAACGGCGGCACGAAGACAGCCGCGATGATGTAAGCGTAGCTCGCGGCCTCGCTTGTGCGGCTCGTGCGTTCCTTCTGTGCGAGCTCGGCCAGCGAGGTGGCAATAACGCCAAGGCAAAACGCCGCGACCAGGCGAGCGTCCACAGCAAGGCCCGTGGCGGCCGCAATGCAGCACGCCAGCACGATCGATTTGTCGAAAAGCCTGTTCATACGGGTATTGTACGCGAAGCCGCGCGCGGGGGAGGCGCCGCCCGGGGCAACCGTGACATTCCTCCCGCGCGGCAAAGCGGCGTCGATCGCTCGCGCGAGCGGGGGTTTCGCCTCCGCCCCCTCGCACTCGTGACAAAGCTCACTGGTGCGCGCCGTCCGCTCCTGCGATGATGCAATCGTACCGGGCCACGACCAACAGAAGGGCCGCCTCATGACAGACATCGTCCACGTCGAAAACCTCGTCAAGCGCTACGATGACCTTATTGCGCTCGACCACTTTAACCTGAGCATCGCCCCCGGCGAGATCTTTGGCCTGCTGGGCCCCAACGGCTCGGGCAAAACCACGTCCATCAACTGTATCTTGCAGCTGCTTGCCTACGACAAAGGCACCATTGAGCTGTTCGGCGAGCCCATGACGCCCACCCGCTACGACCTTAAGCGTCGCGTCGGCGTGGTGCCACAGCAGGTGGCGGTGTTCGACGAGCTCACCGTGCGCGAAAACATCGACTATTTCTGCAGCCTCTACGTCAACGACCGCAAGCGCCGCCGCGCGCTGGTGGACGAGGCGATCGACTTTGTCGGCCTGGGCGACTTTACCAAGTTTCGTCCCGGAAAGCTCTCGGGCGGCTTGGCACGCCGCCTCAACATTGCCTGTGGCATCGCGCACAAGCCCGAGCTCATCTTCTTTGACGAGCCCACGGTGGCAGTCGATCCGCAGAGCCGCAACGCCATCCTGGAGGGCATCTGCCGCCTGCGCGACGAGGGCGCCACGGTGGTGTACACCAGCCATTACATGGAGGAAGTCGAGCAGATCTGCAGCCGCATCATGATCATGGACGGCGGGCGCGTGCTGGCGCAGGGCACCAACGACGAGCTCAAGCGCATGATTCAGATGGGCGAGAAGATCGTGATCGAGGTCGGCGAGGTGCCGAGCGCGGCGCTCGGTGCCGTCGCGAGCCTGCCGCATGTCCTGGACCTGTCGGCGACGGCGGGCCAGCTCACGTTTTCGTGCGAGGCGAGCCCGCATAACCTGACGGACATTCTCGATGTGCTGCGTTCGCATGACGTGGCGCTCGGCCGCATTTATTCCGAACCGCCGACCCTCAACGACGTGTTCCTCGAGATCACCGGCCGCGAGCTGCGCGACTAGGGGGCAGCCATGTTCAACACCATCATCACTACGGTCAAGACGCTGCTGCGCCGGCCGAGCACGTGGGTCTGGGGTGCTCTCTTTCCCGTCGCACTTTCCACGATGTTCATGTTTATGTTTGCTAACCTCAGCTCCGGCGGCAAGATCGACCCGGTGCCGGTTGCCGTCGTGGCGGACGAGGCTTGGGACGCTTCGACCTTTAAGGGCGTGGCGACGTCGCTTGCCAAGGAAGACAACGATCAGCTGCTCGAGATCCACGAGTGCGAGGATGTGGACGCCGCGAACCGTGCGCTCAAGTCCGGCGAGGTCGCGGGCATCTATACGGTCGACGCTGCGGGCACGCCCAAGCTCACGCTGCTCTCGAGCTATGACGGCTCGCGCGCCTCGTCGGTGCTCACCGACCGCAGCATCCTTGAGACGGTGGCAAGCTCGTATACACAAAATGCCGAGCTCATGTCCCAGATTGCCCAGGACAACCCGGCGGCGCTCGCCGACCCGGAGGCGGTTGCGCGCGCCCTGTCGCTCGAGGGCGGAACCCGCCGCGTGAGCCTGACGCGCACCACGCCCGACGGCACGACCATTTACTACTACGCGCTCTTTGGTCTGGTCGCGATGATGTCTGCCGAGTTTGCCGCCTTGAGCGTCGTCGATTTGCAGCCCAATCTGTCGGGCCTTGGTGCGCGCCGCTGCGTGGGCGGCCTTTCCAAGACAGCGTCGCTGGCCGGCATCTTTGTCGGCTCGTGGCTGGTCTCATTTGCCTCGATGGCGGTCGCGATTGGCTACGTGCGCCTAGTCGTTGGCGTCGACTTTGGCGGGCGCGAGGGGCTGTGTCTGGTGGGCGGTGCTGCATCCGCGCTTGCCGCCACGGGCCTGGGGCTCTTTGTGGGCACGCTTCCCGTTAAGGGCGGCAAGGCGTCCAAGTCCGGTATCCTCACGGGCTTCGCTACCACGTGCGCCCTGTTCGCCGGACTCTACGGCGAGCCGGCGATGGCGCTTGCCGACGATGTCGCCCGCGCCTGCCCGGCCGAGTGCTGGCTCAACCCCGTCAAGCTCATCTGCGACATGTTCAATCGCCTGTATTTCTTTGAGGACCTGGGGCCCTTCGCTGTTCGCGCCGGCGCGCTCGTCCTGATGGCCCTGGTGTTTGTCGCCGCCGCTACGCTGATCTTTGGAAGGAGCCGCTATGAGCACCTTTAAGACCGCGCTTCGCATGGCGCTGGCGCACCCGTTCTACCTGCTCATCTATACGGTATTCATCTCGCTCATGGGCGTATTCATCGCGGCTTCGGTGAGCTGGAACTCGTCGCAGCTTACCGAGTACAAGCCCTACGACACCAACGTGATCGTGGTCGACCGCGACAATAGCGACCTTTCGCGGGCGCTTACCAAGCACCTGGGCTCACGCTTTGACCTGGTCACGGGCGTCGGCGACGACACATACGACCTTGCCGACGCGCTCTCCAAGAGCAACAGCGCCAAGGGCAGTGCCGATTGCGTGTTCTTTATCCCGGAGGGGTTTGAGGACGATCTTGTTGCAGCCGCCCGTGCGGGGGAGGCCCTGCCCAAGCTCGACGTGACCTATGGTTCCGGCACCATGGCGGCGGCGCTTTCGTCCGCCGAGGCCTCGCGCTGGATCTCGCTCGCGGGCGCTGCGGCGGCGCTTGAACCCGCTGCCTCCAACGGTGACGTCGCAAGGGCCGCCGAGCACGCGGCCGCAAAGCGCGCGGAGGTCCAGATCGAGCAGGTCAAGGTCGACTCGACTGCTGCTACCACGCTCGAGTCGTACTTCAACTTTGGCGCGTACGCGATCATCTCGTCGGTCATCGTGTCGGTGGGACTGGTGTTTTCGGGCATGAACGAGCCCGAGCGCGTGCGTCGTATGGATGCCGGCCCAATCTCCGAGCGCCGGCGTTCGCTTGCCGTGTTCGCGGCTGCCGCGGTGCTCACCGTCTGCATATGGTTTGTGTCGAGCATGATGGGTGTCGTGGGCTTTGCCGGCGCGGTCGCCGAGGTCGGCGTGGGCCGTGTGTGCCTGGCGCTGGCGGCGACGTTTGCCCTGGCGTGCACGCCGCTGGCCGTTGGCTTTGCCCTTTCGAGCCTGGGCGCGCGCGAGGAGCTGCTCAACGGTGTGGGCAACTTACTCGGCATGCTCATGACGTTTTTGGGTGGCGCCTGGATGCCGCTGTCGTTCATGGGCTCGGCCGTGCAGACCGTGGCGCATTTTGTGCCGACGTTTTGGGTGAACGACGCGATCGGCAAGGCGCTCGCCGCGGACCTGACGTTCACCGTGCTGGGCGACATCGCCTGCGACCTGGGCGTCACCGTGCTCTTCGCCGCCGCCATCGCCGCCGTAGGCCTGGCCCTCACGCGCGCCAAATCCCATGCCTAGCCGTAACCCGTCACTTGGGGACGTTCTTAAACGACTAGTCATCGGGGACAGTCTTTGCCGATTCGCCGGTTCGCCAGCCGGGTTGGCAAGGACTGTCCCAATATGCCGGCCTTTGGGGACGTTCCTTTCCTGCCGGCACTTGGGACCACTCATTGGGGACAGACTTAAATGAGCGATTTTACTCATTGGGGACAGACTTAAATGAGTGGTTTCAGTCATTTAAGTCTGTCCCCAATGAGTACCCAATGACTGGTTTGGAAAAAATCGCGCCTGTCGCTTAAAAATAGTTCGCCTGGGTTTACTATTACCCTAGAAAAGTAGCTGAAGGCTAACAACGGGGGATAGCATGGCGACAAAGCAAGCGTATGTCCAGGTCAGCGGGCTCAGGAAACACTACGGCGACGGTGATGCGCGCCTGACGGTACTCGATGGCATCGACACGTCCATCAACCGCGGCGAGATCTGCGTCATGCTGGGGCCCTCGGGCTCGGGCAAGTCGACCTTTCTCAACCTGATCGGCGGCCTGGAGGATGCCGACGGTGGCTCCATCATGGTGGACGGCTGCGACCTCACGGTGCTCAAACCTACCGATCTGGGCGAGTATCGCCGCCGTGAGCTGGGTTTTGTCTTCCAGTTCTACAACCTGGTGCCCGACCTTACCATCAAGGAGAACATCGAGGTCACGGCGCACCTGTCCAAAAACCCGCTCAATGTCGACGACCTGCTGCGTTCGCTGGGCCTCTACGAGCACCGCAACAAGTTCCCGCGCCAGGTCTCGGGCGGCCAACAGCAGCGTTGCGCCATCGGCCGCGCACTCGTCAAAAACCCGGGCCTGCTGCTGTGCGACGAGCCCACCGGCGCGCTTGACTACAAGACGTCCAAGGAAATCCTGCAGCTCATGGAGGACGTCAACCGCACCTACGGCTGCACCATCATCATTGTCACCCACAACGCCGCCATCGCCCGCATGGCCAACCGCGTGCTGCGCCTGCGCGACGGCCGCATCGTCAAGGATGAGCTCAACGAGTCGCCCGTTGCGGCCGCCGAGCTCGATTGGTAGGCGATGCCATGACACCTCTCGCAAAGCGACTCCCGCGCGAGCTGCGCCGCAATATCGGCAAGTACCTGGGCATCTTTTTGCTTATGTGCGGGAGCATCGCTCTCACCTCGGGCTTTTTGCTCGCGGCGCATTCCATCGGTTGCCTTATCGACGACATGCGCGATGCGTACACGATTGAGGACGGCCGCGTGACCACCTCCTTCGAGGCTACCGACGACCAGCTCAAGGCAGCCGAGGATGCAGCCGACGACGTCGGCGGCGTCACGCTCTACAAGAATTTCTCCATCGACGCCATCATCAAAAAGACCGCCGGCGACGACGGCACCAAGCGCACGTTGCGCACCTATGCGCACCGCACCAAGGTCGATATCGCGTCCTACTGCGAAGGCAAGCAGCCCAAGACGGACGATGAGGTGGCTATCGACCGAGTTTTTGCCACCAACAACGACCTTGTCGTGGGCGATAAGGTTGAGCTTGAGGGCCGCACCTACACCATCTGCGGCATCATGACCCAGCCCGATAGCCAGGCGCTGTTCCTCAACAATTCGGACTTTACGGTGAACACCATCACCTATGGTGTGGCCGAGGTCACCGACGCCGGCTTTGCCGCGCTCGAGGATGCCGGTGGTGCACCTGCCTACACCTACTCCTTTGCTTTTACCGATCGCGACCTCCCCACCGCGGATCGCATCGATGCGGAGCAGGATATGGTCGAGGCGCTGACCGATGCCGATGCGCGCGTGGACGATCTGATCGACGCCGATTCCAACCAGGGTATTGGCTACGCGCGCGACGACGTCGACGGCGACTCCATGATGTGGATGACGCTGCTCAACATTATCATCGTGATCATGGCGTTCGTCTTTGTGGTCCTTACCGACGCCACCATCGAGGAGGAGAGCGCCATCATTGGCACGCTGCTCGCCAGCGGCTATCGCCGCCGCGAGATCGTGCTGCACTACCTGGCACTTCCCGCCATCGTGGGCGTGGTCGCGGCGCTTTTGGGCACCGCGCTCGGCGTCGCGTTCTTTACCGAGCCCATGCGCGGCCTCTATTACGGTTCGTACAGCCTGCCTCCCTTCCAGGTGTACTGGAGCTGGGAGATTTTTGTGAAGTGCGCCGTGGTTCCCGCTGCCGCGCTCATCCTCATCACGCTGGTGGGCCTGCTTCGCAAGATGGGCAAGACGCCGTTGCAGTTCCTTCGTCACGAGGCGAGCGGCAAATCGGGCACCAAGCGCGGCCTGCAGCTGCCGGAGCGCATGGGCTTTGTCTCGCGCTTTCGCCTGCGCATCTTCCTGCGCAACCTGGGCAACTTCGCCACGCTCTTCGTGGGCATTGCGTTTGCCTCGCTGCTGCTGCTCTTTGGCCTGGCGATCCTGCCCACGATGACGCACTATGCGGACAACCTGGAGACAAGCCTGGTCGCCGAGCACCAGTACACGCTCAAGGCTCCGCTAGAGCTTGAGGGTACTGCCGAGGAGCGCGGGCAGTGGGCGGCGCTCGAGCGCTTGCAGTCGATTGACGGCGCGCTGCTCTCCGCCGCCCAGGATGCCGATGACGAGCTTGACGACGCGGCCGATGCGGCGCAGACGGCAGCCGATGCCGCGACCGCATCTCCGTCTGCCGAGAGCCTGGCCGCGGCGCAGGACGCGCTCGCCAAGGTCCAGGACAAGAAAGATGCGCTTTATGCGCGCCTCGATGACCTTGCCGATGCCCTCGGCTGCGACCGCGATGAGGCCATCGACCTGATCGACAAGGCCTCTAAGATCGACACCGACAACGACGACATTCACCCGATCAACACGACCGACAACGGCGCGGGCGCAATCGCGCAGGCCGAGAAATATGCCGTTTACCAGCTGCAATACGACCGCGGCGAGGGAAACGGCACAGAGGCCATCTCTGTCTACGGCATTTCATCTCATTCGCGCTATTGGAAAGACCTCAACGTCGGCGACGGGCGCGTCGTCTTTGGCGGCGGTCTGCTCGATAAGTTTGGCTGGAGCGAGGGCCAGAAGGTCGAGCTTCGCGACAAGTACGAGGCTCGGGATTATTCTCTTGAGTACGCGGGTAAGGACTGCATCTGGGGTTCAAAGTCGGACATGAATATCTATATGAGCATCGATGACTTTAACGAGCTGTTCGGCAACGACGCCGCCTACTTTAACGGCTATGTGAGCGACGAGAAGCTCGACCTCGATGCTCGTTACTTTGCCGGTGACACCACGCCCGACGACATGCGCGCCGTGGGTGACCAGTTCATCGGCATGATGAGCAAAATGATCGGCATGATGGTCGGGCTCGCGGTGTTTATCTTCCTGCTGTTTATGTACCTGCTGACCAAGGCGGTGATCGACCACAGCGCCCGTTCGATCAGCTACATGAAAGTCTTTGGCTATCGCGATAGCGAGATCTCGCATCTGTACATCCGCTCGATCACGCTGTGCGTGGCGGCGTCGCTCGTGCTGAGCCTGCCGGTCATTATTGGCTCGCTCACGGCCATCTTCCGCTCGATGCTGCTCGCCTACAACGGCAATATCGAGATCTACGTGCCCGCTTGGTCCATGGCTGCATGCATCGGCATCGGCTTTGCGACCTACCTGGTCGTGGCGCTGCTGCACACGCGCTCTATCAAGCGCGTCAGCCTGGCCGAAGCCCTCAAGGTGCAGGAGTAGTCATTGGGGACGTTCTTAAACGACTAGTCGTTGGGGACAGTCTTTGCCGGATCGCCGGCTCGCTGGCCGGGCGGCAAGCACTCATTTAAGTCTGTCCCCAATGAGTGCCTAACGACTCGGTGTTGTGCTTGACTTCGACCCCGCTTTAACGGGTACCATCCTCTATGTCTGTAACGCCATATAGACCGAGGGGATAGATCTATGACCGCAACCGCACCCGCAGCACCGGCAAAGGTGTACTTCACCAACCTGCGCACGCATGCTCGCGAGAGCCAACTCGACAAGCTCAAGCGCCTCATCCGTCGCGCCGGTATTGAGCAGATCGACTTTGAGAACAAGTTCGTCGCCATTAAGATTCACTTTGGCGAGCTGGGCAACCTGAGCTTTTTGCGCCCCAACTACGCCCGCGCCGTCGCGGATGTCGTGAAGGAGCTGGGCGGCAAGCCCTTCCTCACCGACTGCAACACGCTCTATGTGGGTAGCCGCAAAAATGCGCTCGAGCACATCGACACCGCCTACCAGAACGGCTTTACCCCGTACGCCACGGGCTGCCAGATCATCATCGCCGACGGCCTCAAGGGCACCGACGAGGCGCTCGTCCCGGTCGAGGGCGGCGAGTACGTGCGCGAGGCAAAGATCGGCCAGGCACTCATGGATGCCGACATCGTGATTAGCCTCACCCACTTTAAGGGCCATGAGCAGGCCGGCTTTGGCGGTGCCATGAAGAACCTGGGTATGGGCGGCGGTAGCCGTGCCGGCAAGATGGAGCAGCACGCCGCTGGCAAGCCGAGCGTCGATACCACCAACTGCGTTGGCTGCCGTGCCTGCGAGAAGATATGCGCGCACAGCGCCATCACGTTTGACGGTACGCGTGAGCGCGAGCTTGCCAACGGCAGCACTCGCACGGTTCACGTGGCTGCCATCGACCGCGATCGCTGCGTGGGCTGCGGACGCTGCATTGCGGCGTGCAACCAGGACTGCATCAAGCCCGACTATGATGCCGCGGCCGACGTACTCAACTACAAGATCGCTGAGTACACCAAGGCCATCGTCGACGGCCGCCCGAGCTTCCACATCTCGCTCGCCATGGACATCAGCCCCAACTGCGACTGCCATCCCGAGAATGACACGCCCATCGTCAACGACATCGGCATGTTCGCGAGCTTCGACCCGGTCGCCATCGACCAGGCCTGCGCCGACGCCGTCCTGGCGTCCGAGCTGCTGCCTAACACCGAGCTTACCGACAGCGCGGCCAAGATGGAGCATAATCACGAGCATCTGGAGGGCGAGCAGGCCAAGGATCCCTTCTGCATCACGCATCCCGACACCGACTGGCGCGCGTGCATCGCGCATGCCGAGAAGATCGGCCTGGGCACGAGCAAGTACGAGCTCATCGAGGTCAAATAGCGCCTAGCTATTGGACATATCAAGCGCTTTTGTAGCGCAACGTTAGTAAAAACCGCCCGTGAGCACAGCGCCCACGGGCGGCTTTTTGGAAGTGCTAGGGGCCAGATAGACCAGTAAACCGTACTATTTGCTTAAAAATTCTTGTCGAGGAAGTCGTCGACCGTGTTCCAGTAGAGCTCGGGGTCAACTTGCGCGCTCTTGGCGTGGGTGGCGCCGTGGATAGTGAGCTTCTGTTTAACCTTGCTGGCGCACGCGTCGTAGTTTTGGTCGAGCATGTCGTACGGCACAAAGGTGTCCTGGTCGCCGTGGATAAACAGCATGGGAACCGTCGCGTGTTCGAGTTGGTTCACACTGCTCGCCTTATGAAAGTCGTAGCCTGCGCGCACGTTGCACACTAAGTTTGCTACATCGAGCAAGGGAAAGCTGGGCAGGCCGAACACGTCCTTGAGCTGCAGGGAAAACTCGTCCCAAACGCTTGTATAGCCGCAGTCCTCGATAATGCATTTCACGTTTGCGGGCAGAGATTCCCCCGCTACATTCATGGCGGTCGCTGCACCCATCGACTCGCCAAAGACCAGGATGCGCGCCTTGGGATCGGCCGCAACGATCCGCCCGATCCACGCGACGACATCGAGTCGCTCGGGCCAGCCCATGCCGATGTAGTCACCGCCGGAACGCTCGTGGGCGCGGGCGGCAGGTGCGAGCACGTTCATGCCGCGGTCGTGGAATCGCTTGACGTATCGGGCCATACCGATGGGCTCATCGGTGTATCCGTGTAGGCAGATAGCGTAATTGTGCGTGCTCTCTGGGGCGACAAAATACCAAGCGGCAAGTTCGGTTCCGTCATCTGCGGTGAGGCTGCTGCTCTCGCGGTTCTCTTTAAACCATGCCCGCGCCTCGGTTCCCTCGGCATCCATCTGTTCACCCTTTTCGGCGTCCTTGCCGTCCTGCATCATCTTCATGGTGTAGGGGGCGCGAGGGTTCAGGGCAAAGTCGAACAAGAAGTTGCCGGCAAACCCCAGCAGCGCTACAACGAGCACCAGCGCAACGATGCCGGCTATCTTGAGCTTTCGATGGGAACGTGCGTTTTGAGACATAAGAAGCTTTCCTATAAGATGTTAATACATCAACATTTAATGCAAGCGCATTATGGACGTTCACCGTTGATGCGTCAACAGGCAAAGAATGGGTAAACAAAGGGTCACGTATGGTGCAAATTTCGCACGCACCCAGACGCTTTGATATAGTGTTGAGAACTCTTTACGTTGGAGGATGTAACCGGCATGTCCGATTCGAGCGACAGTTCTAAGCCGCGACCCAAGACCGCGGCCGTTCCACACTACACGGTGGGTGAGGAGATCATGAACTCCGTCACCCATGGTGTCGGCTGCCTGCTGGGTATCGCGGGCCTGGTGCTCCTGATCGTATTCGCTGCCCTGCGCGGCGGAGGCCCGGCCCACATGGCCGCGGCGATTGTCTATGGCGTCAGTATCATCCTCGAATACTTGGCCTCCACGCTCTATCACGCGATTCAGCCCGCGCGCGCCAAGCGCGTGTTTCGTATCATCGACCACAGCTGCATCTACCTGCTTATTGCCGGCAGCTATACGCCGTTTTGCCTCATCACGCTCGCAAACGACGGCGGCCCTATGCTGTTCTTTGCTGTGTGGGCCATCGCCATCGTCGGGATTGCCCTCGAGTGCTTTTTGCGCGAGCGTCAACCGCACTGGGTAAGTGGCCTGGTCTACCTGCTGATGGGCTGGCTCGTTGTCTTTAAGCTGCCCGCGCTTGTGGCACTGCTGAACCCCGTAGCGCTTGCCCTGCTCGCTGTCGGCGGCGTGTGCTATACCGTGGGCGTGCCGTTCTATATCGCCAAAAACGTGCGCTATCTGCACAGTGTTTTCCACTTGTGGGTGCTCGCCGGCAGCATCTTCCAGTTCATGGCGGTGATCCTCTTCGTAATCTAGCGACCACGCCTGCGCGCCCGCGTCCTCGTTTGGGCGCCGGTGCAATTGCCGTATCCGTCATCAACGTTTTGACCTGACGTCCCGAATCTTGGAGGTTCGAGAAACTCCCGATGGACATAACCATCTCCCTTATCACTACCCTCGTTTTGACCCTCATCAACGGCTACTTCTCTATGTCCGAGATGGCGCTCACCACGGCCAAGCGCGCCGTGCTGGAGCACGATGCCGAGGAGGGCGACAAGCGCGCCGAGCGTGCCATTAAGCTGGCTGCCGACTCCGACCAGCTGCTCGCCACCATCCAGGTCGCCATCACGCTCGTGGGCTTCGCCTCGTCCGCCGTTGCCTCGACGAGCCTGTCCGACCCGCTCGCCACGTGGCTCATGAGCTTTGGCATCGCGCCGCTCTCCGCCATCGCGCGCGGCCTGGCGCCGGTCATCATCACCGTCGCCGTCGCCTTTGTGTCCATCGTGATCGGCGAGCTCGTGCCCAAGCGCATCGGCCTTGCTAACGCCGAGGGCGTATCCAAGCAGGTCGTGGGACCGCTCTCCGTATTCCAAAAGATCGCCCGTCCGCTCGTGTGGCTGACTGGCGCTTGCTCCGATGGCCTGGCCCGCATCTTGCGTATCAAGAGTGCCGACGACCGTCAGAACGTCTCGGAGGAAGAGATCAAGTACATGGTCTCGGAGCAGGACGACCTGCTCGACGAGGAAAAGCGCATGATCCACGAGATCTTCGACCTGGGCGACACCGTTGCCCGCGAGGTCATGGTGCCGCGCGTGGACACCACCATGTGCGAGGACGACGAGACGGTCGCCGACGTGTTGTCCACCATGCGCCAGACCGGCTTCAGCCGCATCCCCGTCTATCACGAGGACCCCGACAACGTCGCGGGCATCGCGCACATCAAGGACCTGATCCAGCCCGCGCTCGATGGCAAGGGCGACCAGCCCATCGCCGGCTTTTTGCGCGACGCCACCTTTGTGCCCGACACCAAGGACATCCTGCCGCTGCTGTCCGAGATGCAGACCTCGCACGACCAGATCGTGGTCGTCGTGGATGAGTACGGCGGCACGGCCGGCATCATCACCATCGAGGACATCGTCGAGGAGATCGTGGGCGAGATCGAGGACGAGTTCGACCCCGACAACAAGTACCTCACGCGCCTTTCGCGCCGCGAGTGGCTCGTCGATGGGCGTTTTTCGTGCGATGACGCGATTGAGCTTGGTTGGCCGCTCGAGGAAAGCGATGATTATGAGACCATCGCCGGCTGGATTTTGGAGCTTTGCGACTCGGTGCCCGACATCGGAGAGGTGTTTGAGGTCGCGGGGTACAAGTTTAAAGTGCAGTCGATGCGTGGCCAGCGCATCTCGCTCATTCGCGTGATCGCTCCGGCCGAAACCGATAAGAAGGATTCCGAGTCTTCGGCAGAGAAGCCGGCGGCGTCGGGTGCGGGCTCTGTGGATCCGCACGATGGCGACGAGTAGGACAAGGAAGAGTAGGGGAGAGTTATGGCAGGCCTGTTCAACATCCTTAAGGTCACCGTCAGCGAGGACAAGATCTGTGCGCATGTGCTGGTGAACCCCGGCATGCCGCTCATGACCTCGGAGGACATCGAGGCCACGGCGCGCGTGTACTACCTGGTACCGGCGATTGCCAAGCACCTGTGCCTGGGCGATTCCGGCCGCGAGTTCCAGGACTGCATGGGTCAGACCGAGCTCTGCCACCTGCTGGAGCACGTGACGGTCGAGCTCATGAACGAGACCGGTCTTGCCGGTAGCATCTCGTGCGGCCGCACGCGCGTAAGCGAGCATGACGAGCGTGTCTTTGAGGTCGAGCTTTCGTGTCCCGACGACGCACTGGCCATCGGTGCGCTGTCGTCGGCCACCTTTATGATGGACTGGGCGTACCTGCACGCCGACCAGCCTGCCCCCGACGTGGAAGGCACGGTCGCGGGCCTGCGCAACCTGGTGCTGGGCATGCGCGCCGAGGCCGAGGGCAAGGATCCTCACGAGGCCGTCGCTGCTGCGAACGGCGAAGATGCTGCCGAGGACGAGGGCGCTGACGAGGGCGATGTGCCGGTCGACGCCGAGCCCGTTGCCGATGCGACCGCCGAGCCCGTTCCCACCGAGCCCCAGGGCGTCCCCAACTTTGACGACGAGCCCCAGGTGGCGATTGATACCGAGGGCGCGGTTGCCGAGAACCACGAGGCCTCCGCTGCCGTCTTTGGCGGTGCGGCGACGGTTCCGGCAGGACCTGCGCATGAGGGCGGCCTGCCACTCGTGGACGGCGCCGGCGAGGACCCGGGTGCCACGGTGGCCATGCCGGCTATGCCTCAGGAGTAGGCCTACGCGTTTATCACCATCACGTACCTGCGCCTTTGCCGTACGCAGATGAGCGGAGCGGCAAGTGATGCGCTGCGGGTATAATGGACAGCATTCAAACGGTGGGCACCGACGTGCCCGCAGGAGAGGAATGATCATGGGTAAGACTTTCAGCTTTGTCTCCGGCGCACTTTTTGGTGCCGCTGCCGGCGCTATTATCGGTGTTGCTCTGGCCCCGCGCTCGGGCGCCGAGACCCGCGCCATGGCTGCCGATATCGCCAACGACGCCTGGGACAATATGCGCGACACCTACGAGCACAGCGCCGAGGAGGCCCGTGCTGCGGTGAATGACTTTGGCCCGATGGTCGACGCCAAGACCGACGACCTGCGCGCCAAGGTCGACCTGGCCCGCGAGCGCATGGACCAGCTGCGCGAGCAGCTCAACGACGCCATTTCGGGCGGCAACGTGACGCCTGCCGCCGACGTCGTGGTCGAGAACGCCGCCGAGGCTGATACCGAGGCTGCGGAGCCCTCGACCGAGGCATAATGCGCGCCGGGGATTTTGTCGGCGCCAAGATCTATCGCAAGCCTACCGAGGACAAACGCACCAAAAAGGACGGCACACCGCGCAGCCCTAAAAAGCTCGGAAAGATTCACTTTCCGGTCTTTACCCCGGGCGGTACGCGCGTGGTCGGCTTTATGGTCCGCCAGTCCGATATCGCGGGCATGATCGAGCGCCCCGACCGCTTTGTGGCGCTCGATGCCATCGGCGTCTATGAGGGCGCCATTGCGGTCGATGACGTCAAGGACACATACGATGCCGCCGCTGCCAAGCGCCTCGACATCAACCTGGACGATTGCATCATCTGGGTCGGTATGGACGTGCGCACGGAATCGGGCGACGTCGTGGGCTATTGCTCGGACGTTGAGTTCAAGCCACGTTCGGGCATCGTGCAGGCATTCTATGTGACCGCCGGTGCTGCTTCGAGTGTTTTGGTTGGTGACACGCAGGTGCCGCCGACGATGCTACGCGGCTACGAGAACGGCGCGATGGTCGTCTCGGACGAGGTCAAGTCGCTTGGGTATTCGGGCGGTGCGGCCGCCAAGGCCGCCGAGGCCAGCGTCGTGGTGGGCGACAAGGTCAAAAAGGGCGCCAAGGTGCTCGACGACAAGGGATCGGTCGCCGTGGACAAAGGCAGTCGCGCACTGGGCAAGCAGCTCGGCAAGACGCGCGGCATGTTCAAGGCCTTTAAGGACGAATACCAAAAGGCGAGCGGAGGCTCGTCAAAAGCTACAAAATAGCGACGTACCAAATGATGGGAGGCAAGCCGGAGACCTGTTGCTCCGGCTTGCTGTGTTTATGGGGGAGGGCACATGCGCCAAAACGGATCCAACTTAAACGGGCGTTCGGGTGCGCGTCCGACGGCGCGCCGCGACCTGGGGCAGCTGCCCAGCGGTCAGCGCCGTCGCCGCCGTAAGCCCGGCGCGATGTACCTCAACCATAGCCGCGGGTTTAGCGACCGCAGCGCGCGCATCGGCAACGGGCGCTCGCCGCGCCGACCGTCCCGTCTGCCCTATGCGCTCATTGCCGTGGGCTGTGCGCTCGTGCTGTTTATCGCTGCTGTCGTGGGCTACGTCAACCGCAGCGTGGACGTGGAACTCAACGGGCAAAAGACCGCGGTGCGCGTGGGCTCTACGCTGCAGAATCTCATCGACGACCAGGAGTTGACCGATACCTACGACGCAGGCGACCTGCTGGCCGTCGATGACAGCGTGCTCAAGCGCCATGGCGGCGAAAAGCTGTCGGTTAAGGTGGACGGCAAGCGCATAAAACAGGGCAAATGGGATAGCCGCGAACTTGAGGGCGGCGAGAAGGTGACGGTCAAGGATGGCCGTAACACCTACGAGAAGCACGAGGTTCAGGCTACGGTTATCGAGCCCAAGCTCAAGGTCGAGGGCACGGGCGCTATCGAGTATGTGCAGACATGGGGTGTCCAGGGCCGCTCCGAGGTGTGGGTTGGTGAGCAGTCGGGCAAGACGCAGGACCGCGGCGAGGTTGTGCCCGCCACCGATTGCGTCGTTGCGTGCGCCAGCGTGGCGCCCAAGGGCAACAAAAAGTACGTGGCGCTGACGTTTGACGAGGGTCCGAGCGGCGCCACCAAACAGATCTTGCAGGTGCTCAAGGAAAAGGGCGTTACCGCGACGTTCTTCCTTTCGGGCGATGCGGCCGAGGCCTCGCCTGCCACGGCCAAGGCGATTGTCGATGCCGGGTGCGAGATCGGATCCAACAGCTACAGCGACGATTCGCTCAAGGGTCAGGACCGTGAGACGGTACGCGAACAGATCACGAAAGGCACCGATGCGATTAAGTCGGCGACCGGCGTGAAGACGATGCTGCTGCGTGCTCCCTACGCTGCCTTTGACGAGCAAAACTGGATTGATGCGATGGACCTGGTCTCCGCCGTGGTCTCGTGGAATATTGACTCGGGCGACTGGCTGCTCAACGGTGCCGACGAGCAGGTCTCAACGGTGCTCGATTCGGTGACGCCGGGCAATATCGTGCTGCTCACCGATAGAGACGAATGCGCCGAGCAGACGCTCGAGGCGCTGCCGCAGATCATCGACGGCCTTGTCGCCGACGGCTACAAGATCGTGACGCTCAGCGACCTGGTCAAGACGGACACGTCGCTGAGCAAAAAGCTCACCTCGCTGACGAAGGTCACCATGCCCAAGGACGCCGTGTTCCCCCAACTTGCCGAGGACGATGACACCACAGAGTAGTCATTGGGTAGTCGTTTAAGAACGTCCCCAATGGCTATGTCACGGATACGTCAGCGTTTGGTATGCCTGCAATGTGCAGCGCATAAATTCGATGCCGCAGGGCGATGCTGATGCTATAGTTACTGCGGTTAATGAGGGTCAAGAGAAAGGTTACAGGTGAAATCCAAACCTCGACCATACAGTCGATGACCCCATGCAGGTGCTTTTTGCGCATGCACGGGGTGTAAGCGTCGAGCGGCGTGCCGCCCGCGCATGCGTATACATATCCAGAAGCCCCCGGACGCCGCACGCGCGGCCGCGTCCGGAGGAATAATGATGGGGAGCACCATTGAATTATCTGAGTGAGATGCTCAAATTGCCAGTCTTGGACGTCGACGGCGAAAAGCTCGGCGTGGTCAACGATTTTGGCATTGCAACCGGCGAAGTTTTTCCGCACGTGACGTCGCTCGCGTTCCGCGGCCCCGGCAAGACGCCGTTTATGATCAGCTGGCGCAAATGGGTCGACCGTATCGACGAGACGGGCGTGTATCTCAACACGTCTGCCACCAATATTCGCTTCTCGTACCTGCAGCCGACCGAGCTCCTGCTGGCGCGTGACGTGCTCAATAAGCAGATCGTCGACACGCAGGGCATGAAGGTCGTGCGCGTCAACGACATCAAGTTTTCCATGTCGGGCGAAAACCAGCTGCGCCTGTTGGGTGCCGAGGTCGGTGCCCGCGGTCTGCTGCGCGCGATCAGCCCCGCACTCGAGCACGTCGTCGAGGGCTTTATGAAGCACCTGGGCAAGCCGCTCAGCGAGGACATCATCGCTTGGTCCTACATGGACCTGCTCGACCGCTCGACTAAAAACATCCAACTCTCGGTGTCGCACAAGACGCTCGGCGAGCTGCACCCTGCCGACATCGCCGACATTATCGAGCAGCTCGACCCGCGCCTACGTGCGCAGGTGTTTGCGCAGCTCGATACCGCCCAGGCAGCCGAAGCTATCTCGGAGTTCGATGACGACGAGCTTATGACCGAGATGCTCGAGGGCCTGTCCGACACGGACGCATCGTCGATGCTGGCCATGATGGACCCGGACGACGCTGCCGACCTGATCGACGAGCTTGATTACGAGAAGGCCGAGAAGCTCCTGCGCCTGATGGGCGTCAAGGAGGAGAAGGCGATTCGTAACCTGCTGGGGTATGAGGACAACACCGCCGGCCGCATCATGACCTCGGAGTTTGTCTCCCTGCCTGCCACGGCAACGGTCGGTGACGCCATCGAGGCGATTCGCGAGCTCGACGAGGACTTCGAGAGCGTCTACTACGTCTATACCGAGGATCCGAGCGGCATGCTGACCGGTGTGCTTTCGCTGCGCACGCTGATCGTAGCCGACCGCGACGCCACGCTGGGTCAGCTGGCCTATCGCGACCTGGTCTACGTGTCGCCCGACGAGGACCAGGAAGACGTGACGGACGAGATGACCAAGTACGACCTGGTCGCTATCCCCGTCTGCGACGAGAACCGTCATATCCTGGGTATCGTAACCTTCGACGACGCCATGGACGTTATCGCCGAGGAGCATCAGGAGGACCTGCAGATCGCCGGTGTCGGCTCGGGCGACAGCGCGTCGGACGACTCGACGAACGTGCTCAGCTGGTTCGTGCATCGCCAGTACTGGGTTGTTGTATGGGGCATCGCGTCGTGCATCATGGCGACCGTGCTGGGAACGGCGCTCGGCTCCGCGCATCTGGTGGTGTTCCCCATGTGCGCCATGCCGCTCGTGCTGCTGGCGGCCTCGCGCATGGTGTCGTTCGTCAAGAACTACTTCCTGGAGTATGACGGTCACGACGACGAGCCCAAGCCGTATCTGGGGTTCTTCTTCCAGAGCACGGGCATGGGCCTGATTCTGTCGCTCGTGACCTACCTGTGCGCCCAGCTGGTGCGCACCGCTGCGTTCCCCGATGCGTCCATGTTTGAGGAGCAACTCTTTACCGGGTGCTTTAATATCGCTGCCATCATTTGCCTGGTTGGCAACATGAGCGCCGTGATTTACCTGATGGTGCTGTTCTGGCGTGACGAGCATGACCTCAACACGTCGGGCACCGCCATGAACGTTATTGCCGTCATGATCTCGTGCGTAGCGTACTGCGCCGCTGCGGTGCTGCTCACCATGTCGGTCATGGGCTAGGTGGTCGCGTGCAAAATACCAAGCAAAAGTCGGGCACCAAGCAAAAGTTGACCATCGCGGCCATCTTTGGCGCTATGGGTCCCGGTCTGCTGGCGGCGCTTTCGGGCAATGACGCCGGCGGCATTGCAACGTATTCCAGCGCGGGCGCCAGCTATGGCTACAAGATGCTGTGGATGCTTCCCGTCATGACCGTGCTGCTCATCGTGACGCAGGAGACCGCGGCGCGCTGCGGCTGCGTCACGGGCAAGGGCCTGGCATCGCTCATTCGCGAGCGCTTTGGCGTGCGCAAGAGTGTACTTGCTATGGCGGCGCTGTTGATCGCCAACACGGCTGTGACCATTTCGGAGTTTGCGGGTATCGCCAGCGGCCTTGCTCTCTTTGGCGTGCCGGCGAGCATCTCGGTGCCGTTGGTGGCGCTGCTGGTGTGGATGCTTACCATGTCGGGTAGTTTCCAGCGCATCGAGAAGATTCTGCTGTTGGTAAGCTGCGTCTTCGTGACCTATATTGTCGCCGCGTTTATGGCTGGCCCCAACTGGGGTGAGGTCGCGGTCGACCTGGTCGTGCCTAACATTCAAAATGACCCCAGCTACGTGTCGCTCGTGGTCGCAACGATCGGTACCACCATCGCGCCGTGGATGATTTTCTTGGCGCAGAACAACGTGGTCGATAAGAACGCGGGCGAGGACGACATCGTGCTGCAGCGCATTGATACCGTGAGCGGCTCGATCGCTGCTGATATCATTGCGGGCTTTATTATCATCACGACCGGTACGGTGCTGTTCCCGGCGGGTATTCAGATTAGCGATGCTGCCGATGCCGCCCGCGCGCTGGAGCCCATCGCGGGTCAGTGGTCCACGGTGCTGTTTGCCTCGGGCCTGGTTGCAGCGAGCTTTTTGGCTGCCTGCGTGCTGCCGGGCGTTACGTCGAGTGCCATCTGCGAGGCATTTGGTTGGGAGCGCGGCGCCGATCGCAGCTGGGATGAGGCCCCGGTTTACCGCGGCATCATTACGGCCATCATCGGTATTTCTGCCGTGTTGGTGCTCATGCCCGGTGTCGATCTGTTCCAGATTATGATGACCTCGCAGGTCATCAATGGCGTGCTACTGCCCGTGGTTCTGGTGTTCCAGGTGGTTATCGCCGCCGACCGTCACATTATGGGCACTAACCGCAACGGTCGCGTGTGGAACGTGCTCACTTGGGCGACTATCGGTGTGATTACGGTGCTCACGGTCGTCATGTTTGTCCTGCAGGCGATGGGTTACAGCGCTTAGCGCCCACTTTTGCTTCCGAACAGGCCGCAGCGATGGACTGCGGCCTGTTTTTTGCCCGCTATAGGGCATTAGTTATATGGCAGTGGACAAAAAATGCCAAATATGAGTACTGTTGCTAAGTGAATAGCATTTACATCCAAGAAGATAATGAACATATCTAAAAATCTGTTCATTAAAAGCGAAGCTCCAAGTCTTAAGCCGGCCATTCTGGTCAACTGGAAGGGTCGCGCGCTACCGCTTGGGCGCCATTTTGGGTGGTTTTGCCTGCTACTAAAATGGTAACAGTACTCATATTTGCCCCTTTTTGTCCATGACCTCTTGGAGTCGGCTCGAAAAGAGTGATTTTGGGTTGTTTGCTGCGGGTGTGGGCTTGGAAACAACGTTCGGGGTGGCGAGGCGCCCAGAATTTGGTCGCAAGGAGGGCGTTCCTCGGCTGTGTCAGGAGTGTCCCTGGGTGCCGGCATATAAGGAACGTCCCTAACTGTCGGAGGGGGTGCCTGCCGTGGCGGGCACCCCTCCGGATGTGGGAAGTTTGCGCTGCAGGTTACTTGTCGGTGCCCAGCTTGTGCGGCTTGAGAGCGAGCGCATTGACGAGCGCGTCGGTGGCAGACTTGACGGCCGCCGGCTGCGGATCGTTGACGTGATCCTCGGGATGCACGGGCAGGTCCTTCTTGACTGCATCGTGGATCAAGTTGAGGTACTCAGTCACGCCAGTGGTCGACAGGTGCGTGCCGTCGCCGTCGAACAGGTCGTTGCGGTTGGCGCTGTACCCGTACCAGTCGATAACGCGAACGTTTTTGTAGCGCGTGGCGGCGTTGGCGATGGCCTGGTTGGTAGAGCCAACCCACGGCTGCGGGCTGCGTGTGTTCACAAACACCACAATACGCTTATCTCCCGCATCGGCCATGATGGCGTCGATCTGGTCGTCGGTTACCAAGCCATTGGTTCCCAGTGCAAAGACCACGATCTTGCCGGCAAGGTTCTGTTGGAGATAGCCCTCAAATGTCGCGCGGCCCGCATCAAACTGGCGGCCCTTTTCGGCATCGATATGGCTGTGCGGGAACACGCCGTCAAAGGAATCAACGGCGCGCAGCGACACGGAGTCACCGATCATCAACAGGTCGTAGGAGCCATCGGGGAAGCCGTCGTTGTCCTTGTCGGTGTCGTCGGCCGCCTGTTGGTCTGTGGGCGCGGTGTTTTTGGCTTCCTTGTTGAGGACTTCGGCGCCCTCACCGCTCAGCGCAGACGTCTCGGGCACAAAGATCAGGCCGCCCAGTGCAACGACCAACACGACAGCGCAGGCTGCGCAGACAGGGACGTGCGCGCGCACCCAGTTGGCGGGCGCGGTGGTGCCGTCGCGGAACTCGGATACGGTGCGCCCAAAGGCGCCCTTTCTAAACGGCGTCTCGATAAAGCGATATGAACATTCGGCTACGGCGACCACCAACAACACCTGCAAAATGTACTGCCACCACGGCGTATCGTTGATGTTGGCGACCGGGTTCATGAGCAACAGTAGCGGATAGTGCCACAGGTAGATGCTGTACGAGCGCTTGCCAACCCACACGAGCGGCTCGGCGGACAGTGCGCGGGCAACCATTCCCTGGGGCTGCACGCAGGCCGCGATGACCATGAGCGTGAGGATGGAGCATAGCAGCGTGCCGCCGCGATACTGGAACGCGGTGTAGCCGTTGGTGAGCGCGACCATGGCGGCAAGGCCAACCAGACCCACGACGCCCAACACATCGATGGATGCGGGCGAGGACCAAAAGCGCACGAGGGCGCTCGGCTGTGCCGGGACGGTCTCGGCTGCGTTGTCGGCCTTCTCGCCAGGCTTGCCCTCGGCGTTCTTGCCGTGCTTGGCGGCGCCAGCCAGGCGATTGAGCCCCAAACGATGAGCGAGACGCACCGGCGCCAGGTCGCGATTGGGGATAAAGGCCATCCAGGCGCCCAGCAGCAGCGAGAAGACGCGGGTGTCGGTGCCGTAGTACACGCGGCTGGGGTCGGCGGCAGGGTTGTAGAGCACCATCATGGCAAGGGCGGATACCGCTGCGAGTCCCAGGACCACACGGCGCGTGTTGGGTTTGCTCACATGCATGGACACCATGGCAAACAGCAGCGGTGGCCAAACCAGGTAGAATTGTTCCTCGATGGCGAGCGACCAAAAGTGCGTAAGCGGCGAGGGGTCGCCCAGGGCGTTGAAGTACGAAACGTCCTGCATAATCTGCCACCAGTTGTTAAAGAACAGCAGCGACGGCAGAATGTCGGGACGCATCTTGGTGAGCATCACGTGGTTGAAGACGGTGCACAGCGCACAGGTTACAACCACAACGGTCACCACGGCGGGGACCAGGCGACGGATGCGGCGGATCCAGAAGCTCTTGAGGTCGATGCGGCCGGTCTTTGATACTTCGTTGATGAGCAGGCGCGTGATCAGGTAGCCCGAGAGCACAAAGAAAATCGTGACTCCAAGCAAGCCGCCCTGCGCCCAGGTGAGGTTGAGGTGATAGAGCACCACCGCGACGACGGCAAGCGTGCGCAGACCGTCGAGGGCGGGGATATACCGAGATTTGGGGCGCGCGGGCACCTGCTCTTTTGTGGCGCTGCTGGCGTGGGCGCCCTTGTTGGCAGACGCGCGATGGGGGTCTGCGGCTTGGCGCGGCTCGGAGGTTTGGCGGCTGGCGCGCGAGCGTTCGTGCGGCGCCTGTTGATCGCTCGAGTGGCGTGAGCTGCGCGAGTTCGATCGCGGGAATTGTTCCATAAAACATCATCCAAATGACGAGAATAATCAGCACGCCTTTATTGTAGCCGCCTGCTCCTGTGAATGCTTGCTGCTGGCGCAAGCTCAAGCGCGCGTCCACATCAAAGTGAACTAAAGTTATAGAGGCGTGAGAGCGCACGATCGACGACCGGCAGCGGGTGCAGAGCCCGCGGACGAGGAGGTTTCCATGGCAGATTGCGGCATCGTCGCGGTGTTCGGCAGCATGAACATGGACCTTTCGGTGGCGTGCGAGCGCATGCCGCGTGCGGGCGAGACCGTCGGCGGCAGCGGGTTTATCACCAACGCCGGCGGAAAAGGCGCCAACCAGGCCGTAGCGGCTGCGCGCATGGGCGCGCACACATGCATGATCGGTGCGGTCGGTCGCGACGCGTTTGGCACGTCGCTCGTGACGGGGCTCCAAGACGCTGGCGTGAGCTGCGATTTTGTGGCGCGTCGCGACGACGTGGAGACGGGAACGGCGACCATCATTCGCTTTGGTGGCGACAACCGTATTGTGCTGTCGCCGGGCGCCAACCATGCGCTTACGGGCGAGGACGTTGCCTGCGCGCTGAGGTGCCTGGTGGCCGATGAACTCGACGGCGACGCCAGCAAGATTGCCCCGGCTGCCGGAAGCGTCTTTATCGCCCAGGGCGAATGCGACCTGGCGGCGACGGCCGAGGCACTCGTTTGCGCTCACGAGCTGGGGTTCTATACGGTCTTTAACCCGGCGCCGGCAAGTGACGTGCCGGCAGGGGCTTGGACGGCGGTCGACCTGGTCTGTCCCAACGAGACCGAGTGCCAGGTGCTGACGGGCATCTTGCCCGCGGATGATACGAGCTGCGCCGCAGCGCTCAATGCCCTGCTCGCCAAGGGTGCCGGAGCTGCGGTCATCACGTTGGGCGGTGCCGGGTCGGTTACGCTCGGCGACGACGGCGAGCTGCTGCGCATGCCGGCGCTTTCGAGCACGGTGGTCGATACGACGGCCGCGGGCGATACGTTTATCGGTGCGCTTGCCGCGGCTCGTCTGGAGGGCCTGCCGCTCTTTGAGTGCATGGCCGCGGGTGCCCGTGCCTCGGCGGTGACGGTGTCGCGCTTGGGTGCACAGCAGTCGATTCCCACGCGTGGCGAAGTCGAGCGCGCGTTTGGTTTAGACGATTACGTACAAGACGGAGAAGCGGAGTAGAACAATGGCAATCAAGAAGCTGATCCTTGATCTGGATATGGGTGTGGACGATGCGATGGCGCTTGCCTATGCCATCGCGAGCCCCGAGGTGGAGCTCGTGGGCATCACCACGTGCTTTGGCAACGTGCGCGTCGAGCAGTCGGCGCATAACTGCCTGGCGGTGCTCGACCTGTTGGGTCGTCCCGAGGTGCCGGTGTATCTGGGTGCCGACCGTCCCCTACAGGCGACCGAGCCCTATACGCCACCGGCGTCCACCACGCTCATCCACGGCAAGAACGGCATCGGCGGCGCGAGCGTGCCCGCGTCTCCCTACGAGCCAGTGGGGGCGACCTCGGCCGATGGCAATGCCGCGGTCGATTATCTGATCGATGCCGCGCGCACCTATGGGCCCGATCTGGTCTACGTAGCGACCGGCCCGCTCTCCAACCTGGCACTTGCCTTGGAGCGCGATGCGGCGGCGATGATGTCTATCGGCCGCGTGGTGGTGATGGGCGGCGCCCTGACCGTGCCCGGTAACGTGAGCGCGGGTGCCGAGGCCAACATGGCAAGCGATCCCGAGGCCGCCGATGCCGTGCTGCGCTCGGGCCGCAAGCTCACCATGGTGGGCCTGGACGTGACGCATCGCGTGGTGCTCACGCGCCGCGATGTTGCCGGCTGGACAGGCTCGGGCACCATGGCGGGCTGCGCATTTGCGAGCATGGTCGAGCACTACATTGGCTCGTACGAGATGAACGCACCCTACCTGGGTGGTTGCGCACTGCACGATCCCCTGGCCGTTGCCGTGGCGATCGACCCCACGCTCGTGGGTGCGCTCGGCTGCAATCTGCGTGTCGACCTGCTGGGCGAGTACCGTGGCCGCACCATCTGCGACGAGCACCGCCTGTCCGATCCCGACAAGAGCGCGCTTGTGGCGCTGACCGTTGACGCCCCGCGCTTCCTGTCCGAGTTTAAGGCGCGCATGGCCCGCGTCCTAGGTTAAACGATTCCTGCACCCCGCCCCATGTAGTCAATTTGGGACGGGGCTTTTTTAGCTACCGAGTAAATACGCCCGTTGGGGGAATAGTCGCGTCGCTTCGCTTGACAACAGGCTAAACTAGCTATTAAACATTTACTATTCTGTTTAGATTGAATTTGCGGTCGTTTAGTTGTCGAGTCACGGGGCGGTCAGGCCACGATGCTCCGCCACGACCGTTGCTAGGGGGAACAATGGCCAAAGCAAGTGTTCGCGAAATCAGCCGCATCACCGGTTTTTCGCCTGCGACCGTGTCCAACGCGCTCAACCGCAAGCGCAGCGTGAGCGAGGAGACCGCCAAAGTCATCCTGGAGTGCGCGCAGTCGCTCGGCTATCAGCAGTCGACGCAGCTCGAGAGCATCCAGTTTGTGCTCGCGCGCAAGACGGGCGCCATCCTGGACGAGAGCACCTTCCATCCCGCGGTTATTGAGGGCGTGGAGCGCCAGGCGCGTCGCCACGGCATGAGCACGAGCTTTGTCTCGCTCGACTTTAGCGACCTGGACGCCGTGCGTCCGCAGGTCGAGGGCCTGATCGCCGACCCGTCTGCCGCCATCGTGCTGATGGGTACCGAGCTGGGTGAGGAAGATTACGCCCTGTTCGCCAACGCTGCCGCCCACCTGATCGTGCTCGACGGCTGGAGCGACCGCCAGTACTTTGATGCCGTAGTCATTGCCAATACCGATTCGGTGCTGCGCGCCGTGGACTACCTTATCGAGAAGGGTCACAGGCAAATCGGCTATCTGGCAGGCGATCTTCGTATCCGCAACTTTAAGGATCGCGAGCGCGGCTATCGCCAAGCGCTTGAGGATGCGGACCTCGAGGCCAATCCGGCATGGCACGTCACGCTGGGCACCACGCTCGAAGGTGCCTATCGCGATATGGGTGCATGGCTCGACAGCGTCTCACGCGACGACCTGCCGACGGCTTTCTTTGCCGAGAACGACGTGCTCGCCGTGGGTGCCATGCGCGCGTTCAACGAGCACGGCATTCGCGTGCCCGAGGATGTCTCGATCATCGGCTTTGACGACCTATCTCTGGGCGCCTTCTCCAACCCGCCACTCACCACGGTGCATGTTCCCAAACACGAGGTGGGCGAGATCGCGGTGCGCCGTCTGGTGGGTAACATCCGCAATCCCAAGAGCTATACCTGCAAAACGGCCGTGTCGACCTATTTTGTCGAGCGCCAGAGCGTGCGCGAAATCTAGGCGGAGACGGCATTGCCTGCAGCGTGCCAAAGCTCGCTAGGGCAGTTAACATAGTGCCATTCAGAAGAGGATCCTTCGGGGTCCTCTTTTTGTTTCCCTTGTATGTTCAGTTTGTTTACATACCGTTTAGGCTGATTTCTCTACCGTTTACGAGACTTTCGCGCTAAACTTTTAAACAAAAGAGTAAAACATTTAGTAAACAGAACAAAACGAAACATGCGTCTGTTTACTGAACATGTGACTAGGGGAGGACGTACATGGATAAGATCAAGCTCGGTTTTGTGCCCACGCGCCGTAGCATCTTTAGCGCGCCGGACGCGATCAAGTATCGCGGCCTTACGGCTGATCGCCTGCGCGAGATCGGCGTCGAGATTGTGGATATCGACGACATCAACGACGAGGGCCTGCTGTTCGACGACAGCCATATCGCGCCTATCGTCAAAAAGTTCCGCGCCGAGGGCGTCGACGGCATCATGCTCTGCCACGCCAACTTTGGTACCGAGTATGTCTGCGCCCGCCTTGCCCGCGAGCTCGGCTTGCCCGTGCTGCTGTGGGGTCCGCGCGACGAGCGCCCCGAGCCCGACGGCACCCGTCTGCGCGATAGCCAGTGCGGCCTGTTCGCCACCGGCAAGGTCCTGCGTCGCTTCCAGGTTCCCTTCACCTACATGACCAACTGCCGTCTGACCGATCCCGAGTTCGAGCGCGGTGTCTGGGACTTTTTGGCCGTGTGCAACGTGGTCAAGACTTTCAAGCACACCCGCATCCTGCAGATGGCCACCCGTCCGTTCGATTTCTGGTCGACCATGTGCAACGAGGGCGAGCTGCTCGAGAAGTTCAACATCCAGCTTTCGCCCATCCCCATGACCGAGCTTGTCCAGGCTGTGCGCGACGCCCAGGCCGACGAGCAGGCCATGGCCGCCATGCTTGCCCACATCAACGACAGCTTTGAGATCTGCATTCCCGAGGACAAGGTCCCCGCGGTCGCAGGACTTGCCATCGCCATGAAGCGCCTGGTCGAGAAGTACGGCTGCAACGCCGGTGCCATCCAATGCTGGAACGCCCTGCAGGACGAGCTGGGCATTATGCCCTGCGCCGCCAACGCAATCCTCAACGAGATGGGCATCCCCATCGTATGCGAGACCGATATCCATGGCGCCATCACCGCGCTGATGGTCGAGGCCGCCGACCTGGGCCGTCACCGCGGCATGTTCGCCGACTGGACCGTGCGCCATCCCGATAACGAGAACGGCGAGCTGCTGCAGCACTGTGGTCCCTGGCCCTGCAGCTGTGCGGCCGTCAAGCCCAAGCTCACCTACCCGCTGGCGTTCGATCACCCCGGCGCGCTGACGGCCGAGGCCAAGCACGGCGACCTCACCCTTGCTCGCTTTGACGGCGACAACGGCGAGTACTCGCTGCTGCTGGGCAACGCTCGCGGCATCGACGGCCCGGCCGGCATGGGCACCTACCTGTGGGTCGAGGTCGACAACCTCAAGCGCCTCGAGACCAAGATCGTCGAGGGTCCCTACATCCACCACTGCGTCGCCATTCACGCCAACGTGGTGCCGGTGCTCTACGAGGCATGCAAATACCTCGGCATTGTCCCCGACCTGTACGACCCCATCGAAGAAGACGTCAAAGCTTACCTGCGAGGAGAGTAGAAATGGCAACTATCGAAGAGCTTGAGTCCCTGCGTTGGGACCTTCGCCGCGATTGCGTCGATATCATCATGGCTGGCGCCGGCGGGCACATCGGCGGCGACATGTCGGTCATCGATGCGCTGATGACCCTCTACGCCAACCACCTCAACATTTCGCCCGAGACCGTCGACGATCCCAACCGCGATCGCTTCGTGCTCTCCAAGGGCCATGCCATGGAGGCCTACTACGCGGTGCTCTGCCACGAGGGCTATCTTGACCTCGATGACGTTAAGGCCCGTTTCTCCAAGTTCGGCAGCCCCTACATCGGCCACCCCAACAACAAGCTCAAGGGCATCGAGATGAACTCGGGCTCGCTGGGCCATGGTCTGCCCGTGGCCGTCGGCATGGCGCTTGCCGGCAAGATGGACGGCCGCGACTACCGCGTCTACACCATCATGGGCGATGGCGAGCTTGCCGAGGGCTCGGTCTGGGAGGGCGCCATGAGCGGCGGCAACTACCAGCTCGATAACCTGTGCGCGCTCGTGGACCGCAACCGCCTGCAGATCAGCGGCAGCACCGAGGACGTCATGAAGCAGGATTCGCAGGAGGAGCGCTGGGCCGCCTTCGGTTGGAACGTGCTGTCCATTCCGGGCAACGACGTCCAGGCCATCGACGCCGCGCTGACGCTGGCCGCCGAGACCAAGGGTAAGCCCACGGTCATCATCCTCAACACGGTGAAGGGCTACGGCTCGCCGGTTATGGAGGACAAGGCCGCCTGGCATCATCACCTGCCCAACGATGAGGAATATGCCCAGATCATCGCCGATTTCGCTGCCCATAAGGAGGCTATCAATGGCTAACAAGATCGCCAACCGCAAGGCTATCTGCGACACGCTGCTCGAGGCCGCCGCAACCGATAAAGACATCGTCGTCTTGTGCTCCGACTCCCGCGGCTCCGCATCGCTCACGCCGTTCTTCGATCAGTATCCCCAGCAGTCCATTGAGGTCGGCATCGCCGAGCAGGACCTGGTGAGTATCGCCGCCGGTATGGCCTCGTGCGGCAAGAAGGCCTGGGCCGCCTCGCCGGCGTCCTTTGTGACCACGCGCTCGTATGAGCAGTGCAAGGTCGACGTTTCGTACTCCAACACCAACGTCAAGCTCATCGGCATCTCGGGCGGCGTGTCCTACGGCGCCTTAGGCATGAGCCATCACTCCGCGCAGGATATCGCCGCCATGAGCGCGATTCCCAACATGCGCGTGTATCTGCCGAGCGATCGATTCCAGACCGCCGAGCTCGTGCGTGCCCTGGTCGCCGACAACAAGCCGGCCTACATCCGCGTGGGCCGCAACCCGGTGGAGGACGTGTACACCGAGGACGAGTGCCCGTTCCAGATGGATCGCGCCACCTGGGTGCGTCGCGGCGCCGATGTGACGATTGTCGCCACCGGCGAGATGGTCCGCCATGCCGTGGACGCCGCCGATCTGCTGGCCGAGCAGGGCATCTCGGCAACGGTACTCGACATGTATTGCGTCAAGCCGCTCGATGCTGAGGCTGTGATCGAGGCCGCCGGTGCCACGCGCGCCGTCGTGACCGTCGAGGAGCACAGCCCCTTCGGCGGCCTGGGTTCCATGGTCGCGCAGGTCGTGGGCGAGCATTGCCCGCGTCCGGTCAAGTGCCTCTCCCTGCCCGATGCGCCGGTCATCACCGGCACGAGCCCCGAGGTCTTTGCGCACTACGGCCTGACGGGTGCCGGAATCGCGCAGACCGTCGCCGAGTTCTTGCCCGCAGAGTAGTTGGTGCATCGGGGACAGGTTTGCACCAATCCTTTTAGGTTGAATTCAGAGCAGGCCGGCTGCGCTCTCATGAGTCGGTCGGCCACTCGCTCCTTGTCCGTCGGGTTTTAGTTGTTGAATCGACGGGGGAGACAGGAGAGTACATGAGCAAATACATCATCGGAATCGATCAATCCACGCAGGGCACCAAGGCGCTGCTGGTGGACGAGGGCGGCCATTTGATTCATCGTGCCGATCGCCCGCATCGCCAGATTGTCAACGAGGTCGGCTGGGTGAGCCATGATCCAGCCGAGATCGCCGCCAACGTGCTGGCCGTGGCGCGCGCCGTGGTGGAGGAGACCGGGGTCGATCCGGCCGACGTCGCCGGCATCGGCATCTCCAACCAGCGCGAGACCACCGTTGCCTGGAGGCGCACGACGGGCGAGCCGCTGTGCGACGCCGTGGTGTGGCAGTGCGCCCGCGCCCGTGAGCTGTGCGACGAGCTGGCCGCGCGCGAGGGTGTGGCCGAGCTGGTGCGCGACACGACGGGTCTGGTACTCTCGCCCTACTATCCGGCGGGCAAGATGGCTTGGATTCTCGCGAACGTTCCCACGGCTGCCGAGGCCGCGGCGGCAGGCGAACTGTGTCTGGGCACCATCGATGCCTGGGTGGTCTGGACGCTCACGGGCGGCGCGGAGTTTCGCTGCGACTGGTCCAATGCCGGCCGCACGCAGCTCTTCGACCTGCGCCGTGGCTGCTGGAGCGAGCCGGTGTGCGAGGCCTTTGGCGTCGATCCGGCCTGCCTGCCGCAGGTGACCGATTCCGATGGCCTGTTCGGCATGACGGACCTGGGCGGCTTTTTGCCGGCGCCCGTGCCGGTGCACGGCGTGCTGGGCGACAGCCATGCGGCCCTGTTTGCGCAGGGTTGCCACAGCCGCGGCATGGCCAAGGCGACCTATGGCACCGGAAGCTCGGTCATGATGAACGTCGGCGACGAGTTCGTCGCCAGCTCGCATGGGCTTTCGAGCTCGCTCGCATGGCGTATGGACGGTGTGACCGAGTATGTTCTCGAGGGCAACGTGAGCTACGCCGGCGCCGTCAAGACGTGGCTGCGCGACGATCTTGAGCTCATCAATAACCCCGAGGAAGTTACCGACCTGTGCTACGCCGCCAATCCGGCGAGTCGCGTCTACTTTGTGCCGGCGTTTACCGGTTTGGGCGCGCCGCACTGGGCGAGTGACGCCGAGGCCTGCGTCTTTGGCATGACGCGCACCACGGGCCGTGCGGAGTTCGTAAAGGCCGCCGACGAGTCGATCGCCTATCAAATCTTTGACGTGATTGATGCGATGGTCGAGGATTCGGGCGCGGCACTGGCCGAGCTTCGTGTTGACGGCGGCCCCACGCGCGACGCGTACCTGATGCAGTTTGAGAGCGACTTGGTTGGCTCGCCCATCCGCATTGCGAGCAACGACGAGATGAGCGGTCTGGGCGCGGCCTGGGCCTGCGGCATTGCGCTGGGTATGTACACGCGCGACGTCGTTGACGTCTACGGCGCCCGCGGCATCGTGGAGCCTGCCATGTCTGCCGACGAACGAGCCAAAAAGATCGCCGGCTGGCGCCATGCCGTCAAATCAACAATTGCATACACTGCCTAGGCGGCTGCGCGGCACCCAAGGATTTTTCTGGGGATTAAACACTCATTGATCCCCGTCCCGGGCAGCTCATTTGGGACGGGGCTTTTTTGACTGGTATGATTGGTGCGACCATTCGAACCAGCTAAAAGTGCCCCGTCCCAAATTGACTACCGAGAGGATCTGCCATGGAGCGCATCGCGAGTTTTTCCGTTGACCATCTGCTGCTCGAGCCCGGCGTGTATGTGAGCCGCATCGACCGCGATCCGGCGACCGGCGCCGCCGTCACCACCTTTGACCTGCGCCTGACCACGCCCAACAAGGAGCCGGTCATGAACACGGCCGAGTGCCACACCATCGAGCACCTGGGCGCGACGTTCCTTCGCAATCATGCCGAGTGGTCGAGTCGTATCGTTTACTTTGGCCCCATGGGCTGCCGCACGGGCTTTTACCTGGTTGTCTTTGGCGAGCTGACGAGCGAGGAGATCTTGCCGCTCGTACGCGAGCTGTTCGAGTTCGTCGCTGACTTTGAGGGTGATGTCCCCGGCGCCGCTCCCGAGGAGTGCGGCAACTACCTGGACCAGAACCTCCCCATGGCAAACTGGCTCGCGCGCCGCTATCTCGACCGTGACCTGGCCGATATCGACGAGAAGCACCTGCACTATCAGCAGGCATAAGGGCTTTATCGCCCAAAACGCGCGCATTGAGCGCCTTCGCTTGCGCGGGGGCGCCTTTTTGTTAAGTGGTCGGGATGAGCGTTTAAAATCGCTCATGTTTGTTCTAGAATGTTCGTACTGTCACATAAACGAACAGGAGTGAACATGCATATCTACTCTGTCAACGATCCCGAGTTCAAATCCTATGGCAACGTTTGGGATAACGTTCCGTCCGAGCTCACGTCGCCCGTGCTCGAGGCGCTCTCTGCCACGCCCATTCCCGAGGGCAGCAAGTACGTAGCAAGTGCGCCGGAGCTCGAGGGCGTCAAGGATGCCGATAAGCTGGGCTTTCTCATGTTTGGCGGTCGTCCCTTCCAGCTCGGCTGGTGCAACGGCCACAACACACGCCTCAACTGCCTGGAGTATCACCGCGTCAGCGAGTTTAACCTGGGCGCCCGCGACTTTATCCTGCTCGTGGCGCATCGCTGGGAGATCGAGGACGGCAAGCTCGACACCGCGTGCGTCAAGGCGTTCCGCGTGCCGGCGGGTACGGTCGTCGAAGTCTTCAACACCACGCTCCACTACACGCCGTGCATGGTCGACGATGGCGGCTTCCAGGTGATGGTTGCGCTGCCCGCCGGCACCAATGGTCCGCGCCCCGAGGCTGCAGCCGACATGCCTGCCGCCGGTGACAGCTACTGCTACTGGAAGGCCGACAAGTGGGTCCTCTGCCACGCCGACAGCCCCAAGGCAGCCGAAGGCGGCTACGTGGGCCTCGTCGGCAAGAACCTCGACATCGCCGTGGACTAGAATCTTCCGTCTCGATCTGTAACATCTAGCGGGCTAAATCGTCTCTACCTGTTACAGATTGAGATAAACCGGGCCCAATCCACCTCAAAGGTACCTGCCCCCATTGTGGCGGCTGCCTAGAGCTGGCTGCGCAGGTAGTCGACCATATATGGAACGGCGAAGCGCACGTAACCGCGACGCGCCTGCTCGATAACGCCGGCGTCGATGAGGCGCCGGCGATACTTTTGCGCATAGTCGGGCGTGACTGACATGCGCTCCGCTATATCGGAAATGCGCGACACAGCGTCTTCGTCGTCAGTCATTGCGGCGAGAAACGCGACGTCTTGGTCTGATAGCGCGGCAAGTGTCGTCTCGCAAACGTCATTTTCGAAATCGACTTTCGACGCCTCGATGGCTCCATCGATTTGCTCTTGCGCCGCGCGTTCTCCTGCCTGGCAACGATTGGCGATGTTGTAGCCGATGAGCTGCAGCATGTAGGGCGAGCCCTGAGTTGCGCGAGCGGCGTCCAGCCGAAGATCGCTTGGGATATCAAGGCCGAGTTCTTCGAAAGCTCGCTGATAGCAGGCATCCACATCTCCGACTGAAAGCGGTTCGAGCGTGACCTTGCGTGCGCGGTTGAGAAATGTCAGTACGCGGTCGTTGAGTGTCGCGGAGACTGCTCCCGGGAGCCCTGCCATAACAAGCGCGACGTTGAGCCCCTCGCCGACGAGCTCTTGATAGGCGGTGACGAGTTGTCTGATTTCGGCTGAATTGGCCTGGAGCTCATCGATGAGGATGAGGATGCCATGTCCTTGCTCGGTCAGTTTGCGCGCCAGCTGCGTGAGCTTGAACTGGAAGCTTTTGGTTTCCTGCACATCGCGCGTGAACTCAAGGCCGGCTGAGAAGCCGAAGACGCTCAGGCTGCCACTCGTGAGTTTAGGAAGATGGCGTTTGTTAGCATAGGGCTCGCCTGCCTCTTGGATTTTTTCAACAATACGCTCGAGCATGTCCTCGGAGGCTACGGTGGGTGTGGCAACAACGAAGCCGAGCTTGCGGGCGCGATCGGCAAGTTCCCACAGGAGAACCGTTTTGCCGCTGCCTCGCTGGCCAAGCATGAGCATGGCACGGTCTCGATTGCCCGGCTCCTGCTCAAGGCCGGAGATGAATGTCGAAATCACGCTCCCACGCCCCACCAGATAGGACGGGCGATTTCCAAATGAGGGGGAGAAGATGGTTTCTGTCATAAGTCTCCTTTCCTTTTTTTCCTATTTTTTCCTTTTTTTCCTATTCGGTCAAATGACCTGCTGCCGAGGGCGGCTACGTAGGCCTCACGGGCAAGAACCTCGACATCACCGTGGACTAGGGTCCTTGTCTCAAACCACCACAAAGGTGCCTGTCCCCTTTGTGGTGCGCCTTTGGTTGCCTTTGCCTGGGGGGGGGTCAAGGGATGAACGGTAGAAAAACAGGGGCGAACGGTAACTTCTATAAAATCACTTTAATAACCCAGCAAAACCTCTATACTGGCAGCTGCACCGCGTTACTCCTCGGGAGGCGCCACGAGCACATGTCATAGCAACCACCGACTCGAGAGCCGGTGTGGCGAGATGTCTAAGTGGAGCCCAGGGGAGTTTTTTCATGCTGATAACCAAGGCAATAAACAACAACGTTGTCCTTGCGGAGGACGATGCCGGGCGCGAGCTCGTGTTGTTTGGCAAGGGCCTTGGCTTTCGCGGCGCCCCTTCCTATATTGAGGACGAAAGCGCCATCCAGCGGAGCTTCCGCGATATCAGCCCTGAGATGTACGATGCTGTCGCATCGCTTTCGGACGATGTCATCATTATCGCGTCGGGTATCGTGGATATCGCACGCAACGAGCTCAACTGCACGCTCAATCCCAATCTAGTCTTTACGCTCGCCGACCACCTTCAGTTTGCCATCGACCGCGCCCGCAAGGGTGCTTCGATCAAGAACCCGCTCTACGAGGAAGTCCGCCTCGTCTATCCGCGCGAGGCCGAGGTCGGTCGCCGCGGCGTCAAGCTCGTTATGGCTGTGGCCGAGGACGTTGATTTTCCTGAGACCGAGGCCGCTTCGATTGCGCTGCATATCGTCAACGCCGAGATGGTCGATGACGAGAACGCGGGCGCAAAGGGCAACATGGACTTGGTCGTAAAGAGTACCGAGGTCATCGATGCGGTCACCGGGATTATCGAGCGTACGCTTGGCGAGACCATCGACCGCTACTCATATAGCTATGCGCGCTTTGTGACCCATATGCGCTTTCTTATCAGCCGCCTTATCAAGGGTGAGGACGAGGAGACGCGCAATAGCGATCTTTTCAAACGAGCGACCAGCGAGTTTTCAGACGCGTACGCCTGTGCACGCGCAATCGACGAATACATGAGAGCAACCTGCGGCTGGCACTGCACGGACGAAGAGCTGCTCTATCTGATGATGCATATCAACCGGCTCTGCCCGGGACATTGATACGGCGGCCGGGCACCCGTCTAACTGCCCAACTGGCCGGCTTTGCGTCGGCAGACATCGCGGCATCGCCGCGCAACCTGCTGTTAAGCTCCAAGGCGCCGGGGCTGCAGATATCTTTGTAACGAGTGAAACAAGGAGGTTTCACATGGCACGCGATTACGAGGCTCTCGCCCGTACCATCGTTGAACTCGTCGGTGGCGAGGACAACGTCAAGTCCGTCACCCACTGCATTACCCGTTTGCGCTTTACCCTCAACGATGAGAAGAAGGCCCAGACCGAGAAGCTCAACCAGACCGAGGGCGTTATCTCCGTTCTAGTGGCCGCCGGTCAGTACCAGATTGTTATCGGCAATCACGTTACCGACGTGTATGACGCCCTGCCCAAGGTTTCCAACATCCAGCTTGGCGGCGAGGTCGAGGACGAGGCCGGTGGCAGCATCGTCAACCGCGCCATCCAGCTCATCAGCGGCATCTTTATGCCGATGCTTCCCGCCATGTCCGCCGCCGGCCTTCTCAAGGCCTTTGTGATCATGGCCAACTCCTTTGGTTGGCTCGCGGCCGAGTCCACCACCTACCAGCTGCTTTACGCCATCGGCGACGGCGTGTTCTACTTCATGCCGGTCTTCCTTGCCCGCACTGCGGCCAAGAAGTTCAAGTGCAACGACTGGACGGCCATGGCCATCGCCGTTGCGCTGTGCTACCCCACGCTCTCCACGCTCTTTAGCGCCGGCGACCCGGTTGACCTCTTTGGCATCCCGGTAACGCTCATCAGCTACACGAGCTCGGTTATCCCCATCATCTTTGCCGTGTACGCGCAGTCCTGGATCGAGAAGGGCCTCAATAAGGTCGTCCCCGATATCCTCAAGGGCTTGATCGTTCCCGTCGTGACCCTCGTCGTGGCCACCGCGCTCACCCTCTACATCATCGGCCCCGTCACCGACTTCATCGGTGGTCTCATCGCTAACGGCCTGGTTTCCCTGCTTGAGGTTGCCCCGCTGCCCGCAGGCTTCCTCATCGGTCTGCTTTGGCCCTGCCTCATCATCTTTGGTATGCACTGGGCCTTTATCCCCATCATCCAGATGAACATCGGTATGCTCGGCTATGACGTCATCCTGCCCATTACCGTCGGCACCAACTTTGCCATGGGTTTCGCGGTCCTTGCCATCTTCCTCAAGACCAAGAACACCGAGCTCAAGGAGCTCGCCGGCGCTGCCGCCATCTCTGCGCTCCTCGCCGGCATCACCGAGCCCGCCATCTACGGCGCCGTCCTCAAGTACAAGCGCCCGTTTGTGATCGCAATCGTCTCTTGCGGCATCTGCGGTGCCATCGCTGCCACTTTTGGCCTGCACCAGCCCGCGCTCATGACCACCTCGCTCATCACCATCCCGGCCATCATCGGCTCGGTGGGTATGGAGGACGTCATCGCGCTCGCCGTCGCCTCCGTCCTCACCTTTGTGGGCACGCTGACCTTCGGCTTCAACGACGACATGATCCTCGAGAACAATTAGTTCTGGGAAACCGGCGTCTTTGGACGCCAGCACACGGGGCGCGGCGCCAGATGCGCCCCGTGTGCTCTTATGGGAGGGCGCTGACCCCTACACGAATCCGGCGTCCTCCCATAAGGGCACACAACAGAAACGAGGTAGCCATGAAGCAATCCGAGCTCGTTGACCTTTTGGGGCGTATGACCCTGCGCGAGAAGATCGGGCAGTTGGTGCAGCTTGACGGTGGGTGCTTTGGCACCGATGCCGTAGCGGTTGGTCCGCGTGCCAAGCTGGGCGTGACGCAAGAAGATGTTGACGTATGCGGCAGCGTGCTCAACGTGTTGGGCGCCGAGGAAGTGCATCGTATCCAAGATGCATATCTTGAGCGCAGCCGTCTTAAGATCCCGCTCGTCTTTATGGCCGATGTGATCTATGGCTATCAAACCTGCTATCCAATCCCCCTGGGCCTGGGAGCCACGTGGGACCCAGAGCTTATCCGCGAGGATTACAAGCTTATTGCCGAAGAGGCCGTGGCCGATGGCTGCATGGTGACCTTTAGCCCGCCGGTGGACGTGGTACGCGATGCCCGTTGGGGTCGCTGCCTGGAGATGCCGGGCGAGGATCCGTACCTAAGCAGCCGCTTCGCCCGCGCGATGGTCGAGGGCTTTAAGGGTGACGGTGCGCCGCAGAAGAGCCTGGCCAGCTGCGTCAAACACTTTGCGGGCTATGGTGCGCCCGAGGCGGGTCGCGAGTACAACACGGTGGATATGAGCGAGTGGCGCCTGCGCAACGAGTACCTGCCTCCGTACCGTGCGGCGGTCGAGGCTGGTTGCGATTTGGTGATGACGAGCTTCAACACCATTGATGGCATCCCCGCCACGGCAAACCGCTGGCTCATGCACGACGTGTTGCGCGACGAGTGGGGCTTTGACGGTCCCATCATCACCGATTACGCGGCGATCGACGAGCTCAGGGCACACGGTGTGGCGGCAAACCGTCGCGAGGCGGCCAAGCTCGCCATAAACGCCACGGTCGATATCGACATGAAAACGCCCTGCTATGCGCATGAGCTCGAGGGCCTGGTTAAGGCAGGCGAGGTCTCGATAGAAGCAATCGACGCCGCGTGCCTGCGCGTGCTTGAGCTCAAGAACAAGCTGGGCCTTTTTGAGGACCCGTACCGCACCTGCTCGCCCGAGCGCCGTGCGGAGGTCACTTGCACCCCGGAGCGCCTCCAGAGTGCACGGGATACCTGCGACGAAGCGCTCGTGCTCCTCAAGAACGAGGGCGGGCTGCTGCCGCTTGCGACGGGTGCCGAGGCGCCGCGCGTGGCGCTCATAGGCCCCTATGCCAACAGCCACGACATCATAGGTATGTGGGCGATCCACGCCGACAAGTCGCATTCCGTGACACTTGCCGAGGCCTTTGCCGAGGTGCTGGGCGAGGACGGCTTTGGTTGGGCACAGGGCTGCCCCATGCTCGACGACTACAGCGAGCTGGGCGAGTTTGGCAAGATTCCGGCGTTTGGCGCGCCGACGGGAGAGAGCACGGATCCGGCGGCCATGGAGGCCGAGGCGCTCGAGCTGGCCGCATCGAGCGACGTGGTGGTCATGGCGCTCGGAGAACACATGCTGCAGAGCGGTGAGGGCGGAGCGCGTACGGACATTACCATACCGGCTCCGCAGAAGCGCCTGCTCAAGCGCGTGCGCGCGCTCGGCAAGCCTGTGGTGCTCGTGCTCTTTAACGGGCGTCCTCTTGCCCTCACTGACGTGATCGATGATTGCGATGCAATCGTAGAGGCGTGGTTCCCCGGTACGGCTGGTGGGCGTTCGGTAGCCGACGTGCTCTTTGGAACGGTCAATCCGAGCGGCAGGCTCACGGTGAGCTTCCCACATAACGTGGGCCAGGAGCCGCTCTACTATGCGCAGCTCTCCACCGGACGTCCCGCTAAGACATCAACGCATAGCGGTCGCTTTGTGAGCCGCTATATGGACTGCCCTAACGATGCGATGTTCCCCTTTGGCTACGGCCTCTCGTATCATACGGCGCGCTACGATAACCTGCGCCTGAGTGCGGACGAGCTTACGGCGGACGGTGTCATCGAGGTCTCAATCGACGTGACCAATGAGGGCGATATTGCTGGTACTGAGGTCGTGCAGCTCTATATCCACGACAAGGTGGCAACGCGCGTGCGCCCCATGCTCGAACTGCGTGACTTTGCGCGTGTTGAGCTTGCGCCGCGTGAGCGCCGCACGGTGACGTTTATCCTGCGCGAGGAGGCTCTGCGTTTTTGGACGCCCGAGCACGGCTGGGCAAGCGAGCCCGGCGCGTTTGAGGTCATGGCGGGGCCTAACAGCCGCGACCTGTTGGTGGGGGAGTTCGAGCTCGTCTAGCTGCATTTGCTTAACGAATGGTGCACGCGGTGCGCGGCAGGCGTTCGGTCTTGTCGCCGGCGCCCGTCCGGTACCGTGCCCGATATCGATAGGAGGGGTCTGACATGGCTCATATCGCAACCAATCCGTATCTGCCGGGATGGGAGTATATCCCCGATGGCGAACCGCATGTCTTTGGTGACCGAGTCTACGTGTATGGAAGCCATGACGCACCCGAGGGCACCGCATACTGCCCGGGTGACTACGTGTGCTGGTCAGCCCCGGTGGACGATCTGGGCTCCTGGACGTTTGAGGGGACCATCTGGCGCAAAGAGGATGACCCGGCCAATGTCGATCGAACCGGGTACGGCGCGCCCGATGTGTGCCAGGGTGCCGACGGGCGGTTCTATCTGTATTACTTCACGCTAAGCATGACGAGCGGTTGCGTCATGTCGGTCGCCGTGTGCGATGAGCCGGCGGGACGCTACCGCTATCTGGGCCCTATTGCCAAGCCCGACGGCTCGCCGTTTGCGGGCGAGGAGGGCTGGGGCATGCCCTTTGACCCGGCAGTCCTTCCCTGCGGGGACGGGGGCTGCTGGCTCTACTATGGGTTTGGCGCCAAGAAGCCGAGCTCGCGCATGCCCGCATGTTCCATGGAGGGCGGCTACGTGGTGCGGCTCGGCGCCGATATGCGCACGATGGCCGCGACACCCAAGCATCTGGCTCCGGCAGTGACGCAGGCGGCGGACACGGGTTTTGAAGGGCATGCCTTCTTTGAGGCCTCGAGCATCCGCGTGCTCGACGGGCGCTACTACTTTGTCTACTCGAGCGAAAACGGACATGAGCTCTGCTGGGCCACGATGCCAACGCCGGAAGGTCCGGTAACCTACGGCGGCGTGCTCGTTTCCAACGGCGATGTGGGCCTGCCCGGGCACGAGGCCGAGGACGCCGCTGTGATGGACCTGGGCAACAACCATGGCGGCATGGCGCGCATTGCCGGGCGCGACTACATCTTCTATCACCGTCATACGCACGGTGCGCAGCACGCGCGCCAGGGGTGCGCTGAGCCCATCGAGATTGCTTCCGATGGACATATCGAACAAGTAGAGATAACGAGCTGTGGGCTCAATGGCGGAGCGCTTCCTTGCGGGCGCGCGTACCCGGCGAGTATTTGCTGCTACTTGGTGGGGCCGGCCGGCGCGGTTCACTATTCCGGCAATCTGGAAATCGCCGATAACCATCCGGTGATTACCCAGGAAGTCGATGCGGGCTGTATGACTTCGGCACGTACCTATGTGGCCAACCTCTGCGATGGAGCGGGCGTGGGCTACAAATACCTGGCGTTTTCCGGTGCGGAGCGCACGGTGGAGCTCGAGGTGCGCGGGGATCTTGCCGGTGTGGTGAGTGTGCGCTTGGACGCGCCGGATGGCGCTGAGTTGACGCGCGTCGAGCTCGTGCCAGGCGAGGGCTGGTGCACGGTGGTCGCATCCCTGACGAAGACCGTTGCCGGTGACCATGCACTCTACCTGGCTATCGAGGGCGTCGGTTCGGTCGATCTCGCCTCGTTTGCCGTCCTTTAACCCATCTCCCATCGGAGGGGCGGCTCGCATGGACGACAGGTAGGCCCTGGTCGCGCGTCCGGTGCTCTCAACACGGCTCGGCCCTCAGGGGGTTGAAACAAAACGGAAGAATGGAGTTGCCATGGCGGAAATTCCGCAGTTGTACACCTGTGCTGGCGGCGGGCAACGCCTGATGGTGGACGGCCGGCCTTATACGCTGTTTGCGGGCGAGTGCCATAACTCCGCCTCGGGTGGGCGCCGCGCTTTTGCGGATGCTCTCGATCGCGCGCGGGCGCTCGGTATGAATACCGTGCTCGCCCCGGTTACCTGGGAGCTTTTGGAGCCCGCAGAGGGCGAGTTTGACTTTGGCCAAGTGGACATGATGCTCGAGCTTGCCCGCGAGCGCGGGCTGCGCCTGGGCGTGCTGTGGTTTGGCGCGTACAAAAATGCGCAGTGCTACTATGCGCCCGCGTGGGTCAAACGCGATATCGAGCGTTTTCGCCGTGCGCAGATGGTGCCCGGGCAGAACAAGGTTCGCTATGCCGAGTTCCATAACTTTGAGATCACGGCGCTTTCGCTCTATTGCGAGGAGACGCGCGCGGCGGATGCCGGCGCCTACGCGGCTTTGATGGCGCACCTGCGCGAGGTGGATGCGCAAGATCATACGGTGATACTCGTGCAGGTAGAAAATGAGTGCGGCCAGATGGTCGCGGCACGTGAGCACTCGCCTTGGGCGGATGCTGCCTTTGCGGAGAGCGTGCCTACGGAGCTGATCGAGGCGCTTGCGGTCGATCCTACCTCCCTGGCGTCTGAGCTTGCGGAAGCCCTTGAAGCGGGCGCCGGCTCTGGTTCGTGGGAACAGGTTTTTGGCGAGCATGCCGAGGAGATGTTTACCACCTACCACATGGCTCGCTACGTGGAGGCGGTCGCCGCAGCGGGCCGCGCCGAGCATCCGCTGTCCACGGCCTGCAATTGCTGGCTCGACAAGGGTCACAAGCCTGGGCGCTTTCCCACGGGCGGTCCCAACCTGCGCGTGATGGGCGTGTGGAAGCATGCCGCCCCGAGCATCGACATGCTGGGCCCCGATATCTACATCCCGGCGTTTTGCAAGGTCTGCGACGGATATGCGCGCGAGGACAACCCGCTCTTTATCCCCGAGACCGCGACGCACGCCTACGCCGCCGCGCGCCAGGTCTGGGCGGTGGCCCATCACCATGCCCTGTGCTTCGCTCCTTTTGGTTACGAGGAGATGGGCGAGCCCTTTGGCGATTCGGCGGGTATTCTCTTTGGCATGGATACGAGCGACCCCGCTTTGCTCACGCCTCAGGACCGGGAGGAATATGCGGAGGTCACGCGTGGGCTGGCTCAGTTATTTGAACTTGCCGAGGACGATGCCGCGTACGCGACGCTCGATGCCGTGACGAGTGAGGTGGCAGCCGAGGGCCTGCTCGATATGGGTTCCATAGCAATTAAGGTGAGCTTTGATGAGGGTGCCCTGCCCGGTGCGTGTGCGGCCCTTCGCGCCGCCGACGGCGCCGTGTACCTGCTTGCGCTTCGTTGCGGCTTGGCGCTCGAGTCGCACGCGGCGGGTGAGCCGCATGTGGATGTGGCGTCGCTCGAGACGGGGACCGTTGAGAACGGCGCGTGGGTGCGCGACTGCCGTCTCAACGGCGACGAGGTCGCCATTATGCGCTATAGCTCTCCCGTGCTTCTTCGTTTGGAGGCCATCACGTACGCTTAGCCGCAGTCATTGCCGCCCGGCCCCTCACTTCCTTTCCTCCCCGGGGACGGGTTCCTGTGGAGGAAAAACCTCGAGAGGCGAACCTGTTGCTAGGGGACGAAGCGAGGTATCAGGAAGTGTCAGTCGCTGCGGGCGGATGAGGCCGTTGGGGCGAAAAGAAGTTTCGAGCTGTGCCGTTGCCGTTGAGCGACGCGCTGTTTGTAGAGATACTGAACCTATGACAATTATCGTGTGAAAGGATTGATGCATGGCTTTCCGTAAAGACTTCCTGTGGGGCGGCGCGACGGCTGCCAACCAGTGCGAGGGCGCTTACGACGTGGATGGCCGCGGCCTAGCCAACGTGGATGTGGCACCGCACGGCCCCGAGCGCTATGCGGTGGTCTCCGGCCAGCGCAAGATGCTCGACTTCGAGGACGGCTATTACTACCCCGCGCAGACTGGCATCGATTTCTATCACCATTACAAGGAGGACATCGCCCTCTTTGCCGAGATGGGCTTTAAGACCTTCCGCATGAGCCTGGCGTGGACCCGCATCTTCCCCAACGGTGACGAGACTGAGCCCAACGAGGCCGGCTTGGCCTTCTACGAGGACGTGTTCCGCGAGTGTCAGGCGCACGGCATTGAGCCGCTCGTGACCATCACGCACTTCGACTGCCCGATTCACCTCATCAAGGAGTACGGCGGCTGGCGCAACCGCAAGCTCATCGACTTCTACAAGAACCTCGCGACCACGATCTTCACCCGCTACAAGGGTCTGGTGAAGTACTGGCTTACCTTCAACGAGATCAATATGATCTTGCACCTGCCGTTTATGGGTGCCGGTCTGGTCTTTGAGGAGGGCGAGAACAAGGAGGCCGTCGAGTACCTGGCCGCCCACAACGAGCTCGTCGCCAGCGCTTGGGCAACCAAGATCGCTCACGAGATCGACCCTGAGGTCAAGATCGGTTGCATGCTTGCCGCAGGTAGCTACTACCCCTACAGCTGCCGTCCGGGCGATGTGCGCCAAGCGCAGATTGACAACCAGAGCAACTATTTCTTCGTCGACGTTCAGAGCCGCGGCTACTACCCGGCCTATGCCGTCAAGAAGCTCGAGCGTTTGGGCATCGATGTGGGCATGACGGATGAGGACCGCGAGATCCTGGCCGCCAACACCGTCGACTTCATCAGCTTTAGCTATTACAGCACCCGTTGCTCCGCCGGTGCCGATAACCCCGATGTCGAGCGCACCCAGGGCAACGCCTTCGCCGGCGCCAAGAACCCCTACCTGCAGGAGAGCCAGTGGGGCTGGGCCATCGATCCGCTGGGCTTCCGCATCACCCTCAACGACCTGTACGACCGTTATCAGAAGCCGCTGTTTGTGGTCGAGAACGGCCTGGGCGCCAAGGATGTTGTCGAGGAGGATGGCTCCATCAACGACGACTACCGTATCGACTACCTGCGCCAGCATATCGCCGCGATGCGCGATGCGGTGACCGAGGACGGCGTTGACCTGCTGGGCTACACCACCTGGGGCCCAATCGACCTGGTGTCTGCCGGCACGGGCGAGATGTCCAAGCGCTACGGCTTTATCTATGTCGACCGCGATGATGCGGGCAACGGCACCCTCAAGCGTTCCAAAAAGAAGAGCTTCGACTGGTACAAACACGTCATCGAGACGAACGGCGAGGACCTGGCCTAAGGCTTCCCAACAACCATAGCCTCCTAACCAAAACGCCCGGCGAGCAGTTAATGCCCGCCGGGCGTTTTGTTAAAAGAAGTGAAAGCACTCATTGGGGACGTACTTAAATGAGCGCCCGCAGAATGAGAGTGGATAATCTCCCGTTTTTAGCCTGTTTGTGGGCTCAAAGTGGGAGATTATCCACTCTCGCCATTTGGGCGTCCAAAAATCCTCGCTCGTTTTGTCTTAGTCATTGGGGACGTTCTTAAACGGCTAGTCGCTGGCGACGTCCCTCGCCGTCGGCGGATTTTGGGACATGTGGCCCGCTTTTTGGGCCCGCCTGTCGGTACACTAAAAGCACTATGGGTACCTGCGAGCGACATATCGGCCACGCGGCCGCCCGATCCGCACCCGTGGCGGATCCCAGGGGCGGCAGGCTCTTCGCCATGCCGCGATTCCTTGTTGGCATATCGCATGGCGTGTATCGCCACCGCGTCTTTGTTATCGCCGGCGCCATTACCGCGCTGTTCCTTATGCTTTTGGCAGTCTTGCCGGCACTGTTCGCCTCCGACCCCAAGCTTTCCAACACCGTGCCCGCCTATAGCGAGGTGTCCGAAGAGGTCGTGGATGCGCTCGTCCACTCGAGCTCTCTCCCGCTGCTTGTCGCCGCAATTGCATTTTCAATCTGGGGTGTGTTGGCGTACCTACGCTGCTTGGACTACGTCTTGCGCCGCCGCCTTGTTGCCATCGCCGCCATTTGTGCCCTGTGGATGATCGAGGTCATCCTCAAATATAAGTCGTTCACGCCGTTCTATGCCACCGTGCTGTGGTACCTGTACTACGTGCCCATGACGCTCATTCCGCTGATCTACCAGCTGTGCGGTCTGCGCCTCGCGGGTTTGGAACAGCATCGTATGGGGCGTCGGTACCGCACCGTTTTGTGGGTCATGGCTGTCCTGCTTATCAGCTTTGTGCTTACTAACGATGTTCATCAGCAGGTCTTCCATTTCGATCGATCGAGTGGAACCTGGACAACGATTACACATATGGTTGGGGCTACGGTACCGTTCTGGTATGGACAGCCTTTAACTTCGTTGCCTTTTTTATCTTGGTAGGACGGTCCTCGTCTTTTCGTATTCAGCGTTTCTCGGGCACGGCCGCGCTTGTCCTATTGGGCGGCGCGTTCTTTGCCATTTCATATGCGCTGCGTGTGCCCTGGGCATGGAGGCTTAATTTTTCACTTGTCTACTGCGTCCTGTGCGTGGTGGCGATGGAAATCTGTCTCGATTGCGGTGTCATCCCGTCGTACCACGATATCGCCGGTATTTTCGGCACCTTGCCGCTTGACCTCAAAGTTCTAACGCGTGACCTGCAGGAAGTCTATGTCACGCCGGTGTCAAAGCCAATGCCGGTAGGCGTGCGTGAGGAGTTGCGGATCCAAGAGCACGGGCACGCTCACGCCTTTGCCGTGGCGTCCGATCCCGATGTAATGTATCGCGCCTTTCCGCTGCTGGGTGGATCGGCTCTCCTTGCCCAGGACGTCTCGGAGCTCAACGAACTCAATCGCGAACTGGCGCATCGTCGCATGGAGCTGCAACGCCAAAATGAGCTGCTTGCCGCCGACTACGACCTTAAGACACATTTGGCAGACCAAGAGGCCGAGACCTTACTGGTCCAAGACGTGGACCAAGCGCTTGCCCGTGCGCTCGAAGGGATGTACGACCTGTTGAGCTCGCTGCCGCCGTTGACCGATGAGGCATCTTCGCACGAGCGTTACCGCATGCTGCAGCGCGCCAAGATGCTCGTCGCCTATTGCAAACGCAAGGGGTCGCTCACGTTGGCACAGCACGGGGAGAGCGGTTTTGACCGCGACCGCATTCAGCTCATCGCCAACGAGCTTGCAAGTGACCTGCGCATCATCGATGTCGATTGCGCCTCGATTATCGCCATACGGCGCCCGATGCACGCCAGTACGGTAAGCGCCCTGTACGACTGCGTGTATGACTTTGCGTTTTTTGCCTACACCACCGACCATCCGGCGCTTATGTATCACTTGGGCGACCATGACCGGTGCAGTGTCGAGCTGCGCGCCACGCTTTTTTCCAACGATGATGAAGATCTTTCGCAGACGCCCGCTGCGCAAGAGCTCGAAAGCGCTCTGCAAGGGCGCAACGTGGCATACCGCCTTGAGGGCGAGCCCGGCCAGCTGCGCATGATCGTCTTGATGCCGAGGGCGGGTGAGTGACGATGCAGATTTCGTTCATCCTTCCCCAAATCGTTGCGCTCGATGTTGTCTTTGCCCTGGCTGCGTGTCTGCAGATGATCCACGTCCCGCTCATCGCATCGCGCCGCTCGTCCTATAACCGTAAGGTGATTTGCGCCTATGAGACGAGCCTCGTGCTTCACCTGATGATTTCGGCGCTCATCTTATTCGCGTCGTCTGGCTCGTATCTGGTGGCGCCGCTTGACGTTTGCGCCAGGGCAATGGGCGGAGTGCTGTGGCTCAATGCCGCGATCTTTGCCTATGGCGTGGTCCTCATGGTGCACTATCGTCGCCCTGTCATGCTGGCCGAGCTGCTGCTTGTTGGCGCCGTGACACCGCCGGTGGTTTTTGCCATGGGCTCGGTGTGGGCCGTTGTCCTTATCGCAGAGGGAGCGTTCTTCCTGTTCCGTTCCGTCGCGGCGCTCTTGATGGACGTCCGTAACCGCCAGGAGGATATCACCGCGTTCTCGACGATCGAAACCATCAACGTGATTCCCGTGGGCATCCTGTATCTGGACTCGAGGGGCCGTCCACTGCTTATGAACCGCTGCATGCGCAAAAACCTGGTGGAGCTTCATATGCCCACCGACCTAGGCGATATGAGCGGTACATGGAACGACCTGCGCAAGCTCAGCATGCAAATGCCCGAAGGCGGTAAGAACCGCGTGCGGATCAACCTGGACCGCTTTGGTGAGGCGCGTGCGGTGGTCGAGGTTTCTCCCGCCGAGATTCGCCTGTTTGTGTGCGATGACGTTATGGTCTTGGGCCGTTCGTTCGAGCGCATAATCGGTCTGGACGTGACAGAGTATGCGCATGCGCATGACCGCCTGGCGCAGGCCAACCACCTGCTTGAGCTTGCGGGCCAAGAGCTCCAGGCCCAGATCGAAGAAGTCAAAAAGGTTGCTGACAATGCGGCCTATCTGCGTATGCGCGCTCGCGTGCACGACGTGATCGGGCAGCGCCTGTCCATCCTCCATCGTTATCTGGAGGAGGGACGCCTGGATGACGAGTCACTCGAGCAGATCGACCCGCTGCTGCGCTCAATCGCTGCCGATCTGCGCAGCGGGGGCGACGCCGAACCGGCAGAGCAACTGGGCGATATCGTCCATGCCTTTGGTCTGGTGAGCGTGCAGATCGATGTGGAGGGCGAGCTGCCAAGCGACGCGCGTGTCGCGGCAGCCTTTTTGCAGATTATCCGCGAAGCCTCGACCAATGCCACCAAGCATGCGCAGGCGCATCGGGTCCATGTGCGCTTGTGGCAGGAGACGTCGGAAGACGGCGCTGTTGCGCGGATGACCGTTTCTAACGACGGCGCGCCTGCGCCCGTATCGTATCGCGAGGGAACGGGTATCCCAGGTATGAGGCATGTCGCGCAAGATCTGGGCGGCAGCCTGGAAGTCCGCCCCGCCCCGCCCTTTACGCTTGCGGTATCCATCCCGCTAAACTCTAACGCCACGGCCCAAAGGAGAAGCTCATGATTCGCGTGTTAATCGTCGAAGACCAGGCCATCTTGCGCGAGAGCCTTGCGCGCTCCGTTGGCGACCAGCCCGATATGACCGTCGTTGCCGCGATCGCCGATGCCTCCGAGGCCTTGGGTGTCGCGCTCAAGGAGCGCCCGGACATGATACTGATGGACGTGTGCACCGAACACGATTCAAACGGCATCGTGGCGGCGGCACGCATCAAGGAGCAGCTGCCCGAGTGTCGCATCATTATCATGACAGGCATGCCCGAGATCACCTTTGTCGATCAGGCCCGCGAGGCGGGCGTCGATAGCTTTGTGTACAAGAACGTCGGTATCGACGAGCTGTTCGCCGTGATGCGCTCCACGTTGGCTGGCTACTGCACGTTTCCCAAGCCGCCCGAGAGCATTTTTTCGGGTACAGCAGCCCTCGACGATGTCGAGCTATCGATTTTGCGCCTTGCCTGCGAGGGCAAAAGTCGTCGCGAGATCGCGGCCGAGCTGTTTATGAGTGAGGGCACCATCAAGCGCCGCATCTCGGAGATCCTGAGCAAGACCGGCTACGACAACATCATGCGCCTGGCCGTGCATGCGGTGACCGAGGGTAGCATCGTTCCCAACATGGAGCGCCCGTAATCGACGCGCTCACCCGTGTTCCGGCACCGCAAGGATAGGCCGCCCACCGTTTCGCATCTAAAAACGGCGGGCGGCCTGCTTGTATGGGCAGTGCTGTCGGCATAAAGCGACGGGGCCGCAGGATCATCTCCTGCGGCCCCGTCTGGTGTGCGCGGATGTGTCCGCCAATCCGCGGCTGATGTTACGTGCCGCTACGCGATGGTTGCGCTGTAGGAGGCGACGTCCTCGTAGGAATCGGTCAGGTAGGCGTCGATGCCGATGGTCGTGTTGACTAGGCTGTCGAAGCTGTCAAGCGTGCCCTTCGAGAAGGTGAACTCTTCGGTGGCGTTGGTGCCGGGCATCAGGTGGGCCGAGAACCAGGCTTCCTTCATGGTGCCGTTGACGTTTGTCTTGCCGGTGGGGGCGTAGAAGGTCAGGTCCTTGTCGCTCTTGTTGGTGATGTTGACGACAAAGCCGATGTCGCCCCAGTCGTCCTGGAACTTCTCGGTGATGGTGATGGTGCACAGGTCGTCATCGGCGACAGTGACGGCGGGGGAGATTTCGACGCTCTGGACATCGCCGTCTTCGACGGCCTCCTCGACTTCCTCTTCCTTCTCGGCGGCCTCGCGATCCTTCTTCACGGTACCGGACAGATCCTTATCGGACTTGCTAAAGATGAGCTTGTCCTCGCCGTCCTCAAGGACAAGCTTGCCGTCCTCGAGCTTCACGTCGGTCGTCTCCTTGTCGACGGTGATACTCGCGGTGGTAGCGTCCTTGGCCTCCCACTTTAGGTCGGAAACTTCGGAGAACAAATCGAGGCTGCCCGTGCCGTCTTCGTCCAGGACCAAGATGCAGCTGATGCCCCATTCCTCGAACATATCCATATACTCATCGGTCAGCTCTTCGCCCTCCGTGGTTCCACCCGAGAGCTTCCAGCTGCCGACAAAGTTGGCCTTGGGGTCTTTGCCGCCGCTGCAGCCCGTCAGGGCAAAGGCGAGCGCCAGGACGCATGCCAGAAATGCGAGTACGGACTTTTTGAACGTTGTCTTCATGGTGTCCTCCTTTATCGAACGAAACCCATAGAAACAAATGCGGGGGTGCGGAACCCCCGCCAATTACCAGATAGAGGGGCTAGGGCCTGGGCGTTCCGCAGTTGCTGCAGAACTTGCCGCCGTTTTCGCTGCCGCAGTTGGGGCAGAACCACTTGGCCGGTGCCGGGGCGGGTGCGGGACTGCCACACTCGGAGCAGAACTTGCCGGTGTTGGTGGCGCCGCAGCTGCAGGTCCACGTGCCGGCCGCAGGTGCGGCGACAGGAGCCGGGGCGGGTGCCGGAGCCGGCTGCGGGGCAGCCTGCTGCTGTGCCTGACCGGCGGCGAACAGCTGGCTAGCGTTCATGCCGCCCATGCCACCTGCCATGCCCATGCCCATAAAGCCTGCCATCGCGCCGTTGGGGTTGGCCGCTGCCGCGCGCATTGCGTCGCTCTGGGCGCTGGCAATGTTGGCTGCCGCCATGGTGGGATCGCGCATGACTGCGGCCTTCTGCAGGTCCTTGATCATCTGCTCGTCTTCTTGCGAGGCTGCGATGGAGTTGACGCCAAAGCTCACGATCTCGACACCACGCAGGTCGCGCCAGTCGGCAGAGAGGACCTCGTTGAGCGCACGAGCGAGCTCGGTGGTGTGGCCGGGGATGGCGCTGTAGCGGATGCCCATCTCCGAGATCTTGGCGAAGGCGGGCTGCAGGGCGGTGAGAAGCTCGGACTTAAGCTGGCTGTCGATCTTGTCGCGCGTGTAGCTATCGGTCACGTTGCCGCATACGTTGGTGTAGAACAGCAGCGGGTTGGTGATGCGGTACGAATACTCGCCGTTGCAACGCACGGAGATGTCGACGTCCAGACCAATGTTGTTATCGACCACGCGGAAGGGCACGGGCGAGGCGGTGCCGTACTTGTTGCCGATGATCTCCTTGGTGTTGATGAAGTAGACGCGCTGGTCCTTGCCCGCGTCGCCGCCAAAGGTAAAGCGGCTGCCGATATTGGCGAAGGTCTCCTTGATGGAATCGCCCAGGTTGCCGCTAAAGACGCTCGGCTCGCTGCCGGTATCGAAGACGAACTCACCAGGCTCCAGCGCGACTTCGATGATCTTGCCGTTTTGCACCACGAGCATGCCCTGGCCGTCGTTGACGGCGATGACCGAGCCGTTGGAGATGACGTTGTCCTCGCCGCGCGTGTTGGAGCTGCGGCCACCGGTGCGTTTGCTGCCCTTGCAGGCCAAGACGTCAGCAGGCATCGATTCGCAGTAGATAAATTCCTTCCACTGGTCGGCCATGACGCCGCCGGCAGCTCCCAATCCAGCTTTCAAGAGTCCCATGGTGATCTTCCTTTCTCGTCAAAGGCCGGGTGGTATTGGTCGGATTGCTTAGTCGTCCTTGTCGTCTTTCATGACAACGGTGGTCTCGGTGTGGTTGAAGGTGTCGTGCTTCTCGGTCAGGTCGAGCTCGCCGCAGTACTCGTCGGCGTGGGTGGCCTCGTTGGCCGTCTTGAGCTGGCCTACCAGTAGCACGTCTCCGATAATCACGATGATCAGCGGCGCGACGATGTTGATGAGGATGCCCTCGATATCAAAGGCGAGGTAATCCGGATCGAAGGCGTTCTCACCCATAAAGAGAATCTGGGAGAGGATAAATCCGATCACAAAGAACAGCACCGAGGCAATAGCGAGCTTGGGCTTGGAGCAGGGGAGCTCGCCGACCAAGCGGCCGGTCTGGCCGTTCATGGCAAACAGGTAGCTCTTGCCGTTCCACGAGGTGGAGAGCATCCAGACGGGGAACAGGGCGTAGTCGCTGTCTTCCCAGGTGTAGTCGAGCTGCTTGCTTTCGACCGTGGCATCGTCGTATTCGTCGACGACAGTCTCGCGCAGGGCCGAGATCGTGCTTTCTTCCATACGGCGCTCGGCGCGCGCCTTGCAGGTCTCGCAGTCCTCGTCGTAACGGTTGGCGATGTAGCCGGGCATATATGCGACCGAGAACGGACGCAGCGCGTCGTAGTCAAACGGCTCGATGGCGTCCATGTGGCCGTCGGGCATCTTGGACGATCCGTCGACGGGCACGCGCTTAAACGAGATATTGCCCTTGCGATAGGCATCGTAGTGGTCGGTGGTCGTGACGGTGCGGTCGGATTCCTCGGTCACGGTCTCGTTGGTCGCGTCAAAGTACACTTCGCCGTCCACGCGGGCGCCGTAGAGCCAAAACGGCACGTAGACACCTTGGACCTCGTCGATGTGGTTGCCGGTGACAAAGCTCTTGGGCAGCAAGATCTTGCCCTTGTAGTGTTCCTTGAGTGCGGCCGTGACGTCGTCGCGCCCGAGCTTAAACGGAATCACCAGGTCGGGCGAGAAGTCGCCAGAGAGCTGGCCGGGCGCCACGGCGGAGTTGCCGCAGTACGGGCAGGTGGTGACGGCGACGGTGCCGTCGGACACGAGCTCGGCGCCGCACGACGAGCAGATGTAGCCGGCGTTTTGGGCGAGCTCCTGCACGGCATCGTCGGCAGCAGGTTTGGGAGCTGCGGCTGCGGCATCGGCTTTGGCATCTGCCTTGTCCTGGCGCTCGCGATAGAGGGCCTCGACTTCTTCGACTTCAAAGCGTGAGTCACAGTAGTCGCAGACAAGCTTTTGCTCGGCGCTGGCAAAATGCAGGGGACCACCGCAGGCAGGGCACTGATAGTTAACGCTCTCGAAGGCCATGATCGGTCCTTTCCGTGCCGGAGGCTATGCGCCGATGGCGCCGCCGCAGTATTCGCAGCGCCCGCTGGCATCGGGAATGGTGGTCGCACCGCAGAAGGGGCAGGTCACCGCCGCCTTGGGGGCCTTGGCGGCAACAACGCTGTCGCGCGTCTCCTGGCGCAGCTGCACCAGCGCGTCGCGGACCTCGGTTGCCTGGCGCTTGGCCTCGCGGTACTCGATGGAGCCGCGCTGATCGATGGTGAAGTCGTTTACGCGCAGGTTGATCTCGGTAAAGTACGGCGTGTTGACGTGAATGGTCAGATTAAAGTCGTAATCCAGGTCGTAGCGCGGCGGGTTGTAGCTCTCGCGCTCGCCGTCCTTGGTCTCGCGATAGATCTCGGTGCGATGCTCGTCGATATCCATATCGCAGCCGAGTACCTGCGAGAACTCGATGATGTCGGGATTGGCGTCGCGCCAGCGGCTCTGCGAGGTGATGATCAGCAGGCCCGCGTCTTCGTCGAGCATGATGTTGGTGCGTCCGGCAGAAAGCGTGCGCGTGGGATTGAACGACGCCAGGCGCTCGGCGTTGGCCTCGCGGTAGGCGAGTTGCTCGCGGATATCGTCCGCGGTGCTGGAGCGATAGCCGTGGAAGTAGGGGGAGAGCTTGCCGACGCACTCTTTGCACAGGTAGCCCTCGTTGATCTTGGTCTTGCCGAGAAGTCCCAGCTCGGTACCGCAGATCGCGCACTCTTTCTTCTCGAACATCTTGTCAAAGAAGCCCATGGCTGCCTCCCATCAACTGGTAGCGTGTGTCACTTTTGATGATGGGGGAGTGCGCAGCCTTTCACGATACCCAGACGGCTCAACGAGTCTCCACAACTGGGACACATGGCCCATTTTTGACTAGTCATTGGGGACGTACTTAAATGAGTGAAACTACTCATTTAAGTACGTCCCCAATGAGTACCCGCAGAATGAGAGTGGATAATCTCCCGTTTTTGGCCTGTGTGCAGGCTCAAAGTGGGAGATTATCCACTCTCGTCATTTGGGTGTCCAAAAATCCCCGCTCGTTTGGCGCCTGGGGACACTCTTTGTCGAATGTGGGCGTCGCCCTTGCTATGCCACAGTCACGGCGACCTGGGTGTAGCGGGTGCAGGAGCACTCGGCGCGCGTCTGCACGGTGAGGGTGAGCACAAAGCGGTCGCCGGGTCGTGCGTCGGCGGGCACGATGAAAGTGGCATCCTCCGTGCATTCTTGCCATAGCGACAGATCCTGGACGCCTGCATAGCTCGACGGGTCTACGGCGACATCCCAATGCGCATCGAAGCCCCTGCCGTCGGGGTCGACGATGGTCGCCGCAAGGTCGATGCGCTCGCCGGCTGCGGCGCTGCGGTCGGCCGTGACCTCGACAACATGCGCCGGATGCGAGCAGGCTGCCGGATCATGGGCACACCATTGCGCGCGGGCGGCAAAGTCTTCCTGATAGGCACGCAGGTAGGGATTGAGATTGTCGTCTGCGGGCGTGCTGATGGAGGCAAAATCGGCGGGCGCCTTCGCATCGGGGTGTCCATCAAGAAACATGCGGCCGAGTAGCGTATCGAAGTCGCGGTCGTCAATACCGCGCAGGCCAAACGGCAGCAGCGGAATATAGGTCATGCTGTCGCCTTCGGCCATAAAATCGCCGCGCTCAAACTGCACCGCGGGCATGCCTTCCAGGCCCCAATCCAGACGGGCATGCTTGCCAAACTGAAAGCGCTCGGGCTCGTTTTCGTAGACCTTACCATCGCCATAGAACATATAGCGCGCCATGAGGGGGCCGTTGCCCTGCGTGAGATTCTGCTCGGGCCAAGGAGCCTTAAACAGCGGCAGCGTATCGGGCTGAGCTGTTTTGGCGTCGAAATAGTTGCCATACATATAGGGCGTACGCCAAAAGATGAGCTCGGGAAAGAGCTCGCGCCCATGGTCGAGCCACGAGTTATCCTGCCCCACACCATCGGCAACGCCCATCACGCGCACCTTCTGATAGACCCGCTGCTGCACAGTGGGCCACTCGGGTGTGGCGCGATAACGCTCGGCAATACTCATGAGGGCACGAACGATAGTATTCATACCACCCCAGCTGAGCAGCCACAGCGTGCGGGGGTCGTCGTTCATGATGGCATCGGCGATGACGCGCGAACCGGGCGTCTCCTCAGTCACATCACCCTCAAAAGCAACATTTCCCACAAACGTACGCTCAATCATCTGTGCGGGCGTGGGGAAGGACGGCTCGCCGGCGGCAACGGCATTGGCCTGCAGCTGCGGCCAAGCCCGGGCGTATTCGTTGCTCCAAAGACTTTCGATCCAATGCTCGGGAAAAGGCCGATACTCGCGAAGTTCGCCGGCCAGCGGATCGGGCTCATGAGGCACAACATCCCAGGTATAGGAGCGCACACCCTTGGTCCGCCAATGCGAATTCACCTCGCCGAGCGTATGAACTCCATCCCCAAGAAAGTGATACTGCGAAGCCGTATACACCACAGCCTGCACATCAAGCAAATTAAGATACAGAGCCAAATGAACAAGTGAGTTCATATCATCGACTTCCATATCGGTAGTAACAATCACCCGAGTCAAATTTTGAGACATAAGCAAAGCTCCAACCAAAATAATTTCAGCCAGTTACGCGCAAGGCAAGACGGGACCCACGCCCCCATCGCCCGCGACCCGGCGGCCCGCCGGAAGCGGCCGACCAGCGTTTCGAACAACGTTAACTTAGGGGGGCTCTGACCTTTAGTTTTGTAAACATTCCGCAGCGCGAGCCCCGCTTATCCGATGCTCCGAAGGAGCAGGATAAGCGGGGCTCATGCGCGAGGACGTTTACAAAACTAAAGGTCAGAGCCCCCGATGGGATGGTTACCTCGAAACCCTGGCCGACCACTCCCAGCAGCCCACCGGCTCGCCGTCGATGAGTACGTTGCCCCCGTCGAAGTCTTGATAACACAGGTCGTTGAATTGGTGGATCCACACGCCGTGGTTGAACGTCTTCTTGGCCGAGCCGTCGGCCTCGCGATACACGCCGGTCAGGTCCTCGACATGGCTAAAGTAGGTGAGATGCACGTTGGCGCCGGCACCGCGCAGGCGCGCGAACAGCGGCAGCACGGTCTGTTGCGGGTGCACGAGCTCGTCGCCCTTGGAGTGCGTAAACCACAGCGGCGTCTTGGCGAGCGCGGCCACGTCCTTGTCCGTGGCGTTGTACCACGGGGCGCAGCAGGGAAGGCCCGCGGCGAAGAAATCGGGGTAGTCGGCGCACAGGCGCAGGGTCATAAAGCCGCCGTTGGAAAGACCGGCGACCACGATGCGGTCGGTGTCGATGCGGTCGACATGCTCGGCGACAAACTCGTCGATAAGCGCCTTGAGCACGGAGGAGTAGATGCTCTGGTTGGAGCGACCGAGTTGCTCGACGCCGTTGTCCATCCAAAACGTGGGCGACTGCGGCACGAGCACCCAGGCAAAGCCGCCAAAGTAGCGCTGGATCTGCGCCTGACTAATGGCCGTCACGCGGTTGCCGATATAGGCGCGCGTAGCGCCTTCGCCTTGCGTGGCGCCCTTGCCCTCGCCGGCGCCGTGCAGATACACCACGAGCGGTGCCTTTTGGGGTACGACCGTCGCCTCGGGCGCGAAGGGATTGAAGCAGGCCGAGTCCTCTGCCTTAAAGCTGGGCTCAAAGAAGCCGTATTCGAGCGCGATGCCGTCGACGGCGGTCTTTTGCGTGGCGTTGCTCCAGCCTTTGAGCGCGGGGCAGATATCGCCACGGCAGGTGTCGAAGACCAGGCCGCAGGTGGGATCGTCGCCGTCGTTGCCGGGAAGAGCTGTGAGCTGCGTGATGCGCAGCTGGTCATCGAGCATGCGCGAGCCCATGACGCCGCCTTCGATGGTCTTGGTCAGGCGCTGCTCGGCGACCTCGAGCGCCACATGGGTGCCCACGGCGAGCTTACGTCCGTTCTCGTCGCACGGATATGCGGCGAGAATGTCGATGTAACCCACGGAGGGCGCGGCATGGTCGGCGCCGCGTTCCTTGCGCATCAGAACATCGCCCGAGCGCTCGTGACGCTCTACATATATATGGAAGGTGTTCGCGTCGATGTCGTTGGCGCGCACGGTGCAGGGCAGGTCGAGTACGACCTTGCTGATCCAGGGGCCAAAGTCGCCCAAGGTGGTGACGGTTGCGTAGGTACACAATTTGAGTTCCATGAGCTGCCTCCCTTGCGCCGCGAATGCCTGGCATCTGCGGCAATACAAACTAAACATGTTTAGTGTAATCTAGAATTGAAGAATAACCAGATGAACTCGGTAAACGGCAAAATTGAACACGTCGTGAACTACTAAACGTATGTTTACTAGCTTCTAGCAGGGATTCTGTTGATGAGTTAACAGATCAGTGAGGTGTTCATCAAAATAAAATCCCACGTAAATGGCTATATATCAATAGAGGGTCAAAGAGACCATCTCCCGCCATTCAAATACGTTCACCCCCGATTTCCTACCGTTCACCGGACTGTAGACGGCAAAATTGCCATAAATTCGGCGCTCCGTGTAAACTAAAGCACGTAAACGTTCAGTAAACACCTTGTTTACAAAAGCGTATCCAAGGGTCCGGCAACCGTAAGGGGTTATAGTCGCCGGGCCAAAGGCGTGCCTAAGCCCAAGGGGGCTGGCACACGAAGATATGGGGAGGGGTCCCATGGCAGTAGATAACAAGCAGATTGCCACCGATGTCCTCGAGCTCGTGGGCGGTGCGGAGAATGTTTCCGTTGCCACCAACTGCATGACGCGCCTGCGTCTGACGCTCAAGGATAACAGCAAGGCCGACGTGGAGAAGATCAAGAAGGTCAAGGGTGTTCTGGGTTGCCAGTTTGCCGGCAGCCAGCTCCAGGTCATCATCGGCCAGAACGTGCCCAAGGTGCTCGCCGAGTTCGTCGCCATCTCCGGTGTCAAGCAGGGTGAGGCCGTCAACGAGAACCTCGATGCTCCCAAGGAGAAGTTCGAGCTCAAGAACCTGCCCAATATCATCCTCGACTATCTGTCGGGCTCCATGACCCAGCTCATCCCGCTGCTCATGGCCGGCGGTCTGTTCCGTACCATCGCGGCCGTCCTCGGCCCCACCATGCTCGGTGTGCTCTCGGCCGACGACCCGACCTATACGTTCCTCTACACCACGCTGTACGAGGCCACGTTCACCTTTATCCCCATCTACCTGGGTTATGCCGCGGCTAAGAAGCTCGGCGCCAGCCCGGTGCTCGGCATGCTGCTCGGTGGCGCCCTCATGGCTCCTTCCGTGGTGAGCGTCGCCACCCAGGAGGGCGGCGGCATCATCTCCGTCTACGGCATCCAGATCGCTGCTGCCAACTATCAGCAGTCCGTCCTGCCGATCATCCTTTCGGTGCCCGTCCTGTACTTCATCGAGAAGTTCTTTAAGAAGGTTATGCCCGACGTGCTGTCCACGGTCTTCACGCCGTTCTGCACCATGATCGTCACGATCCCCATTGCCTTCATCGTCCTCGCTCCGATCGGCAACGAGATCGGTACGCTGATCGCCAACGCCCTCTTCGGCCTTGCTGACCTTGGCGGCATCGGCATCCTGATCGTCATGGCCATCCTCGGCGCCTTCTGGCAGCTCTTCGTGGTCTGCGGCATGCACATGCCCGTCATCCTGCTCGCCCAGGTTCAGATCATCGCTGCCGGTTACGATCCCTTCGTCTTCGTTTCCACCAACTGCGCTATGGCCGCTGTCTGGGGCTGCGCCTTCGGTGCCTTCCTCAAGATGAAGAACCCCGACGAGAAGTCCCTTGCCATCGGTTACGTCATCTCCGCCATCGCCGGCGGCGTTACCGAGCCTGCGCTCTTCGGTATCCTCATGCGCTTCCGCCGCACCATGCTCGGCATGTTCATCGGCGGTGCCATCGGCGCTGTGTTCTCCGGCCTCATGGGTGTTACCTACTACCTCGCAGGCGGTGCGTCCAACTTCCTGGTCTTCACCAACTACCTGCAGGGTGGCCAGATGAACACCGTCTGGGCTATCGTTGGTATGGCAATCTCCTTTGTCATCGCCGCTGCCGTCGTCTTTGCCTGCGGCTTCTCCAAGGAGGAACTCGCCGAGATGGAGGCCTAAGGCCAAACCGTTCGGTCACATATGACCTCACCTACACGACAGGGCCCCGTCAGGCGTAAGCCCGGCGGGGCCCTTCTTGCAAGGTAGACTGATGGGGCGGACGGGATTCGCCCGCGAGGGTTTGCCAAGCGGCAGGGGCTTTCGCACGGGGTTACCGCGAAAGCCCCCGGCGGTTCGCAAATCCTTTATCAAACGAAAGGACATGCAGATGAGTTTGGGAAAGCTGACCGTCAACGGTCGCCAGGACGGCTTTTTGTGCGAGGGCAAACCGTTCTTCTGGTTTGCCGATACGTGCTGGAGCGCATTTACGAGCATTGCCGAGGATGACTGGGACTACTACCTGACCCGCCGTGCCGAGCAGGGCATGAATGTGCTGCAGATCAACACGCTGCCGCAGTGGGACCGCTGCTGCCCCGACCTGGGCATTTGGCCCTATGCCAGCGAGGACGGCGTGCACTTTGATTGGTCCCGTCCCAACCAGGCATATTGGGACCGCGCCGCCGCCATGTGCCGTGCTGCCGTCGAGCACGGCATCCGTCCGGCGCTCGTGCTTATGTGGTGCAACTACGTGCCCGGTACCTGGGGTGCCAAGATCGCCGAGCGTTGCGGCGCCGAGGTTATGCCGCGTGAGGAGGTCCGTGCCCACGTTGCCCGCGTCGTCGAGAACCTGGGCGAGTTCAACCCCGTCTACGTGGTGACGGGCGATACCGACTTTGCCGGCGACGAGGCGATCGCCTATTACGAGGACGCGCTCGACGAGGTCGTCAAGCGCGCGCCCGAGGCGCTGCGCACCATGCATATCAACCGCGCCAATCGCACCATTCCGGCGCAGTATCTGGACCGTCTGGACTTTTATATGTTCCAGCCCGGCCACAACTACGAGGGCCAGCCCGAGGCATGGCGTCTGCCGCAGGACTTTATCGCCAACTACCCTAAAAAGCCGATGGTCAACTCTGAGCCTTGTTACGAGCAGATGGGTGCGTCGCGCAATGTGTACTGGCGCTTCACCGCGCAGGATTGCCGCGCGAGCGTATGGTCGTCGATTCTTGCCGGCGCCAGTGCCGGCGTAACTTACGGCGCACACGGCGTTTGGAACTGGCAGACATCGCGCAGCCAAGGCTCGGTGCTGGGCGAGGGCTTCGACATGCCGTTCCGCTGGCAAGAGTGCCTGCAGTTTGCGGGCGTGTGGGACTTTGGCGCGATTGAGCATGTGCTTGCCGGCCTGGGTGCCACGGCTGCCGACGACGCGCTTGCCGTGGTTCCGGCGCAGGAGCTGCTCGATGACGCGCGCGAGGCCATTCGTGTGGCGCGCGTTGGCGATCGCGTCGTCACGTACCTGCCGCGCACCACGGCGCTCAAGTTTAAGCTCGACGGCGCGCGCGGCTGGACGGCGACGGTCCTCGACATGGAGGACAAGCGCATCGCCAAGCTGCCCGTCCGCGATAACGGTGACGGCACCGTGCGCGTGGCTCAGCATCCCTTTGAGCACGACGCTCTGGTGATCCTGGCCCCCGGGCGCTAACGGCTCTTCTCCAATATTTACAGCCCAGTCCCTTTCATTAGGCTGCGACGGAATGGTTCCTGCATGACGGCTTTAAGCTGCCAAGGGGAGCCATTCCGTCGCACTCTTTGTTTACTCATTGGGTACTCATTGGGTGTTCCTATAGTTTTGTCAACCGTCGGGGCTACTCCCGGTAGGGCACCCGGTCGCGCATCACGGCGTATATCGCCCTGAGCCGCTTCCTCGCGACGGCCTTGAGCGCCCGCCCGTGCCCCATGCCCCGCGCCCTGCAGGCCCGGTAGTACTCGCCGTAGCGCCCCGACGACCTCACCAGGCTGTTGCACGAGAAGATCAGCAGGGACTTGAGCCTCGCGTCGCCCCGCCTGGACGCCCTGACCGACCTCACCGACGTGCCGGAGCTCCTCACCCTCGGGGCTATGCCGCGGTACGAGGCCAGGTGGTCGTGGTCCGGGAACCTCGCGATGTCGACCGATACCGCGAGCTGCGCCGCCGTCCTCGGCCCGATGCCGGGCACGGTGAGCAGGCACGCGTAGGTCTCGTCGCCCTCGAGCAGCCCCGCCGTCTCGGCCTCGAGGGCCCCGGCCTCGTCGAGGGCCTCCGATATCCGGGCGGCAAGGAACCTGACCTGCCTGTTCTCGGCCTCGACGAGCGCCGGCGGCGGCGCGGTCGAGGTGGCCGCGGCCTCCCCGGCGGCCTCGGCCTGCGGCCCCTCGGCCCCCGAGCGGGCGATCCCCCACGCCCCGCCGAACCCGGCGAGCAGCTCCAGCCACCGCCGGTCCGACAGGTCGACCGCGGCCTCGAGGGCCGGGCAGGACTCGAGCAGAACCGCGCGCAGGCGGTTCTTGTCCCTGGTCGCGCAGGCCACGACGTGGTCGCGCTGGGAGGAGAGGGCGCGGGCGGCCTCGAGGGCCTCGCCGCGGCCCGGGACCCCCGACAGGGAGTCCGGCACGCCCAGGGCGGTCCGCGCGATCACCTCGGCGTCGCGCTCGTCGGTCTTGGCCTCGCCGGCGAACAGCCCGGCGGCGCGGCTGGCGGCGAGGCCGGGCAGGTAGGCGACCGCCAGCCCCGCGGCGCGGG
>NZ_QRMJ01000004.1:0-109301 GCF_003473245.1 Collinsella sp. AM09-41 | reverse complement strand
CGACCGCCAGCCCCGCGGCGCGGGCGCGCCGCACGGCGAGGGACCCTATGTTGCGGAACTGGTCGACCACGACGAGCGTGCCGGCGGGCGCGGAGGCGAACAGCGCGTCGAGCTCGGCCTCCCTGTTGCGGACGGGGGCGCTGGCCAGCACCTCCCCGCCGCGGTCGATAAGGCAGGCCCAGTGGGAGGACTTGCCGACGTCCAGGCCGAGCACGGCCGCGGGCCTGGTGGATGGCGCTTTCACGGTGGTATCCTTCCGGTAGTCGTTCGACCGGATGGCCTCCCCCTCGGCACTCACATTACCAGCCGCGGCGCCTGCCCGGCACTTTCCTATCAGCCGTCGGGGGCGGCGCGTCCCGCGCCGGCAGCACCCAACGGGCCCTCTCGGGGGCAGGGACGTTCGGCCGTGCGCGGGCGCCCGGTCGGCGGCCCGTTCTGGGCGCGCCTCAATCGTAGCCCGAGACGGGCCCGGGCTGACAATTTCGACTGTAATGGACGTTCTTAAATGAGTGGTCTCGTGAGTCTGTGGGCGAGGCGGGCGCTCGATACAAGGTGCGTGTCGTGGACACATGAGGCATGACGGAGGAGGAGCTTCCCGGAACCTTTGAGGGCAAGTTCCGCATCGATCTCCCAAGTAAGCAGTATATGATGCTTCGCCTGACCAAATTAGAGGCGTAAAACAGAGATAATCGGCTCCGGGTGTGACTTGCTGCACGACCATCGCAGGGGGGTGGCCCCTGTGATGGTCGCGGCGATGCGCGTCCGGGGCTACGCTTGTAAGGAGTGAACATGCAGGAGTTTTTTGGAATCGATGTGGGCGGTACGGCCGTTAAATGGGCTGTGCTGGGCGAGGATTTTTCCATCCGCGAGCGCGGAAGCCTGCCGACGGGCTTTACCACGGCTGATGAGACGGTCGCGGCGCTGATCTCGCTCGTCGAGCCGTATCGCGAGCGCGTGAGCGCCGTGGGCGTGAGTGCGCCCGGCGGCATCTACGAGGGAGATGTCACAGGAACGATCCATCGCGGTGGTGCGCTCACGTTTATGGATGGCTGTCCGCTCGGAAAGCTCATGCGCGAGGCTCTGGGGGTGCCGATTGCCGTCAATAACGACGGTAGGTGCTGTGCACTCGGTGAGTATGCGGCTGGCGCTCTGCGCGGGACGCGTTTTGGCGTGGTGCTCGCTATCGGCACGGGCATCGGCGGCGGTATCGTCATCGACGGCAAGGTCCTGCGCGGCGCGCACTGCTTTGCAGGCGAGTTTAGCTTCTTGCGCAACGATGTCACGACTGCTGCGAGCATGGAAAACTCCTTTGCGGGTTCGGGCGGTTGGCGTGCGCTCCGCGATGCCGCCGTTGCCGAGAAGGGCCTGCCTGCGGATTCTCCGGTGGACGGCCGCCGCGTCTTTGAGTGGATCGCGGATGGCGACATGGCGGGGCAGCGCGCGCTCGACCGCTACGCTCGCGCATTTGACGGACAGCTCATCAACCTGCAGGCCGTGCTCGACCCCGAGGTCTTTGTGATCGCAGGCGGCATCTCGTGCCATCCCGAGCTCGTCGATGCCCTGCGTGCGCAGATGCCGCTGGCCCTCTCGAGTTACGAAGGGACCCTTGCCGGCATTCCTGTGCCGCAGATAAAGGCGGCCGAGCTCGGCAACGACGCCAACCTTTACGGTGCTGTCCAGGAGGCCATGCGCCTGGTGTAGCGCATTGGACATAATCATTGGGGACGTTCTTGTTTGACTAGTCGTTTAAGAACGTCCCCAATGGCTACCCACAGAATGAGAGTGGATAATCTCCCGTTTTTGGCCTGCATACAGGCTCAAAGTGGGAGATTATCCGCTCTCGTCATTTGATTGGCACTTGCGTCACTTGCACTCATTGGGGACGTACTTAAATGAGTGGCAGTTGGGGACACTCCTTGCCGAGCTGCAAGCCGTGCGCGCCCCTTCTGGGTCTTGCGGCTCAAAATCGGTTTACGCCGTGGGCTGTTGGGGTCAAATTAGCGACATTTTGAGGATAGGTTCGATATTAGGACTGGTTCTCTAATAGAATGAGTTTGCAGGCCATTAAGCGACTGCGGGGGGGGGTATTCATGAAAGGTATGGGAGACACAACAGCGTATTTGCGTTGGGGCATTCGGGAGATTATATGCCTGGCGCTGTTCTATTTTACGTTTTTGGCTGGCGAGTACCTCTTCGACATGCGCGTGGCCGAGTTTGTGCCGCCGAGCGAGGTTGCTACCTACGAGACCCTCATCGTCGGTGCGAGCGTAATCGGCTTTTTTGTGCGTCCTATTCTGTACTATCGCCGCCCCCGCGCGATCGATACGACGAGCGACATCACGGGCGTGCTGCTGGTGTCGGCATTGCTGCTGATGATTATGGCGGTTCGGTTTGAGGTGGTAATTGCCGGCGGTTTGATGGCGTGTTGCACGCTGGGCTACTGCGGATCGACCGCTCACGCCAACTTTGCGCGGCGCTTTGCGCGGACGCCGTACTTGGCGCGCGCGGCGGCGCTTTCATATGCTCTGGGCGTCCTGCTTCAGGTGTTCAGCCACATGGTGATACCCGCGGGGATTCCGCAGCAGTTTGTTTTTGTTGCCTGTGCGGTCGCGCAGGTGGCGCTCCTCCACGGCGTCCGCCGTGCCAAGCTGCGCGGCGAATCTGAGTTTGGGCCTGAACCCGATATCTCCGAGCTTTCGGTGGATGCATCGGAGTTTGGCGCCAAATGGCGAAACGATCCCGAGTCAACGGCGGCTTTTCGGCGCGCCGTGGTGCGTCTGACGATTGCAACCGCCTGCCTTACCGGGGTGTTTGCCGCCCTCAATGCGGGGCTCACGATCTCGCACGCCGCCGGGTCCGTTGACTTGGGCGATTGGTCGCGCTTGCTGATGGGCGTGAGCGCTCTGCTCGCCGGCGCCCTATTTGACCTGCGCGGGCGCTCGTGTATGAACATCATCATGACCTGCGCCGCCATGTTGTCCACGCTCTCATTCGCTGTGCTTATCACCGATGCCAACGGCGCCAACATACTTGCCGCCACCGTCATCTTCTATCTGGGTGCGGGCTTCTTCGTGGTGTTTTTCACGGCGAAGTTTGCCGCCATTTCGGTGTATGCGCATTGGTCGTATCTGTGGCCGTGTATGGGCCGCGTCATCAATAACGTTTGCGCGATGCTCGTGACGGCACCGGCGGTGGCGATTGTCTCGAGCCAGAACGTGCTGTTGGCAGTGGGCGTGGGGCTTGTACTGCTTGTGGGCATTGCGATCTCGCTGCTGGGACAGTCTGGGCATCAGGTCTATGACGTTGAAGTGCGCGGCGACCTGGCGTTTGCTGCTAGCGACCTTGGCACGGATCCCGTATCCGCCCAGAGCGAGCCCGCCCCCGCAGAGGTGCCGGAGTCCACACTCGACGAGCGTCTCGATACCTTCGCCGTCGCCTTTGAGCTTACGCAGCGCGAGCGCGATATTTTGGAGGCCTTGGTCGCATCGCGCGAGAGTGTTCAAGACATCGCCGCAACGCTCTTCCTTTCGCGCTCCACGCTTTACCGTCATATCGCCTCGATCAACAAAAAGACCGGCGCCTCCTCACGTGTGGCCCTCATCAACTTTTTCTGGTCCTGGGCGCCCAAGGACTAGCCCATTTGGGACGGGGCTTTTTTAGCTGTTTTGGGCAGCCACTGCCAGCGCGAACCACCACAAAGGGGACAGGCACCTTTGTGGTGGTTTTGACGGGAGCGCCTGTGGAGTTACAGCAGCTCGCCGTGGCGGGCAATGTAGCGGCGCTTTGCCAGCTGAGTGAGCGCGATGTAGGCGGTGACGATGCCGATGAGCAGCGCGAAGAAGCTCGCCGGCAGCGGCAAGAGGCCGAGCGCATCGGCGATGGGGCTTGCCGGCAGCCAGGTGACGAGCGCCAGGCCCAGCACGGTGAGAACGCACAGCGCGGGCGCGGCGTGGTCGCGCGGGCTCGGCAGGCGCGGGGAGCGCAGCATGTGGATCACGAGCGTCTGCGACCACATGGACTCGACAAACCAGCCGCTCTGGAAGAGCGCCACAAAGGCCGCCATGCCTGCGGCGTTGCCCGTCCCGGCGAGCTCGGACCAGCTTGCGCCTACGGTGGCAGGGCACACCACAAAGAAGAGCGCGGCGAAGGTTACGATGTCAAACAGCGAGCTCACGGGACCCAACTCGAGCATAAAGCCCTTAATGGACGCGGCGTCCCAGGCGCGCGGACGGGCGGTCCAGGCGTCATCGACGGTGTCCCACGGCAGCGCGATACACACGATCTCGTAGACCAGCGACAGCAACACCAGCTGCAGGGCGCTCATGGGCAAAAACGGCAGGAACAGGCTCGCGACGGTCACGGACAGTACGTTGCCAAAGTTGGAGCTCACCGTGGTCTTGAGGTACTTGAGCAGGTTGCCGTAGGTGCGGCGGCCTTCGATGATGCCGCGCTCGAGCACGCCCAGGTCCTTCTGAAGCAAGATGATATCGGCGGATTCCTTGGCGATGTCGACGGCCGAATCGACCGAGATGCCGCAGTCGCTCGCGCGCATGGCGGCGGCGTCGTTGATGCCGTCGCCCATAAAGCCCACGGTGTGGCCGAGCAGCTCGCGCATGACGCGCACCAGACGCGCCTTCTGCAGCGGCGAGAGCTTGGCGAAGAGGTGGGTGTGCTCGGCGCGCTCGGCAAGCTCGGCGTCATCGAGCGCATCGATCTCGGAGCCCAGCAAGACATTGCTCGCGTCGATACCGATCTGCTCGCAGACGGTGGCGGCGACGCGATCGTTGTCGCCGGTCAGGACCTTGACCGCCACGCCCTTGGCCTCGAGGGTGGCGACGGCGCCCGCGGCACTCGCCTTGGGCGGATCGAGGAAGGCCAAAAAGCCCATCAGCACCATGTCGCACTCGTCGGCGATGCCAAACTCGCCCACGCAGCGCGGATTGGTCTTCTGCGCCACGGCAATCACGCGCAGGCCCTCGGCGTTAAGTCCGGCGACCTGCTTTCGAATCTGGGCGAGCCTCTCGTCGGTGAGCGGCTGAGCGATGCCATCGACCTCGACAAAGGAGCAGATCTCGAGCATTTCCTCGGCAGCGCCCTTGGTAACCATCTGGGTTTTGCCTTGGGCGTCGGCGACAACTACGCTCAGGCGACGGCGCGAGAAATCGAAGGGCACCTCGTCGACCTTGGTATAGCGGTCGCGCAGGCTCTGGCCCAGCATGGAATCGGGCACGACGGTCGAGGGCGTCACATCGGCACGGTCGATGACGGCCAGGTCGATAAGGTTTTTGAGGCCGGTCTGGAAGAAGCTGTTCAAAAACGCATGGCGCAGCACGCGTGCATCCTCGTTGCCGTCGGTGTTGAGGTAGCGCTCGAGCACGATGCGGTCCTCGGTGAGGGTGCCGGTCTTGTCGCAGCACAGGACGTCCATCGCGCCGAGGTTTTGGATCGCCGGCAGTTCCTTGACGATAACCTGGCGACGGGCGAGGTCCTTGGCGCCCTGCGACAGGCTCGTGGTCACGATGACGGGAAGCATCTGCGGCGTGATGCCCACGGCCACGCTCGTGGCGAACAACAGCGCATCGATGACGTTGCCCTTGGTGGCGGCGTTGATGGCAAAGACCGCCGGCGCCATAACGAGCATGAGGCGCACGAGCAGCATGGAGACGCTCGAGACGCCGCGGTCAAACGCGCTCTTCTCGCCGCGCCCGTTGAGCATCTTGGCGATGCCGCCCAGGTATGTGTCCGAGCCGGTGGCAACGACGAGTGCCATGGCGGTGCCGTTTTGCACGGAGGTGCCGGTAAAGACGATGTTCTTGCAGGCAGACAGCGGCAACGCGGAGCTGTCGGCGCCCTCAATGACAGCTGCGGCAGAGGTCTTCTCGACGGCCTCGCTCTCGCCCGTGAGCGCGGACTCGATCACAAACAGGTCGCGCGCGGTGATGATGCGGGCATCGGCCGGCACCATATCGCCGGCAGAGAGACGGATCACATCGCCGGGGACGAGCTCGTCGAAGGGGATTTCGAGGCGCTCGTCGTCGCGCAGGGCGCAGCAGGTGTTAGAGACCAGGTCCTTGAGGGCCTCGGCCGCATTGCCGCTGCGGGCTTCCTGGATAAACTTCATGCCGCCCGATACCAGCAACATGATGCCGATGACGATGACCGTGGAGGGGTCGCGCTGCGGCTCGGGCACGGCGAGCACGTCGATGTAGAGCGAGACCAGCGCGAGCGCGGCGAGGATGCCGGCGAAGGGGTCAACGAATGCGTCGGCGATGCGGCGCACAAGCGTCTTGGTCGGCGCCTCGATGGTGTTGGGGCCGACGGCGTTCAGGCGCTCGGCGGCATGCTCGGCAGTGAGTCCGTCGGCCGTGGCGTCGAGCAGCACGAGGGCGTCCTCGGCGCTATGGGTGGCGGCGAATATGATGTTCTTGGACATGCCGGCGCGAGCGGCGGGGCGCGCCGTGCGGCGGCGCTTGGAGATGGCTTCGAGTACCGTGGCGGTTTTGAGCATCAGCATAGGGTCCTCCTTGTTGAAGGGAGTTAGCGTACGTGTCGTATTTGCTTCAAAAAACCTAGATGTCGCTCACGTCATGCTTTCAAACCACCACAAAGGGACAGGCACCTTTGTGGTGGTTTTGACGATCGGTTAGTGGCGCTTATGCGTGCGCGGAATCCTCGCGGCGTGCCGAGGGCGACATGCAGGTTTTTCGACTATGGCTGCCTTCCATGGCACACCCCCTTAAGGCCGGGCGCGGCGCGCTTTGGGTATCTCGTACCCGTTTTAATCCGCCCGTATTTTTGATGAGGGGGTTTGCCGTGTCAACCCCTTTGTTTGGAAAACCATTGCCCCTGACAAAGCCTTTACAGAATGCTGAGGCCCCAAAGCGCGCCCGCAACGCGCCTTGCCTGCGCTAAACTGGAAGACACGTACGCGATTACGAGAGGAGCCCGCATGGAGGCTTACAAGCAAGAGTTCATCAAGTTTATGGTCGAGTCCGATGTTCTTAAGTTCGGCAGCTTTACGCTCAAGAGCGGCCGTCAGTCCCCGTTCTTTATGAACGCCGGCGCTTACGTGACGGGCTATCAGCTCAAGAAGCTGGGCGAGTATTACGCCCAGGCCATTCACGATAACTTTGGCGACGACTTCGACGTGCTGTTTGGACCGGCCTACAAGGGCATTCCGCTGGCCGTCGTGACCGCCATTGCCTACCACGAGCTGTACGGCAAGGAGGTCAAGTACTGCTGTGACCGCAAGGAGGCCAAGGACCACGGTGCCGACAAGGGCAACCTTTTGGGCTATGAGCCCCAGGACGGCGACCGCGTGATTATGGTCGAGGATGTCACCACCTCCGGCAAGTCCATCGACGAGACCTACCCCAAGGTCAAGGCTGCTGCCGATGTCGAGATCAAGGGCCTTATCGTTTCCCTCAACCGCATGGAGGTCGGCAAGGGTGGCGTGACCACCGCGCAGAAGGAGATCGAGGCCAAGTACGGTTTCCCCGTCGCGAGCATCGTCTCCATGGCCGAGGTCGTCGAGACCCTCTACAACCACGAGATCGACGGCAAGGTCGTCATCGATGACGAGCTCAAGGCCGCTATCGACGCCTACTACGAGCAGTACGGAGTTAAGTAGGTTACGGCGTTTTACCAAACGCCGTAACCGGCCGACGCTGCGCGGGCCGCATTTGGACAATCTGACGTTCAACTTCAAGGGCGCGACCAGAAGGTCAGCGCCCTTTCGTTTCACGTCACCTTGTCTCAAATGCGGCCCGCTCGCTGTCGTTGCCAAGACATCGGCACTCCCGTTGCTGGCGATGCGGCATCTGGGGACACTCCTGATGTAGTCATTGGGGACGTTCTTAAATGACTACTTAGGATGAGCGTCCAAAATCCGCGCTCGTTCGATTGGCGCATGTCTACGCAGCGTAGGTTGTCGAGCCTGGCCTTCAAATGGATACTGACTGTCGAACCGGTTCACTCCATTTCTTCAATTTGATTGGACAGCCCATGAACCAGACACGGCAAACCAATGCCTCCCATACTTTTTTGGCAGCGCATGCCATTAAGCAGCTGCGCGAAGAGCGCGGCCTCACCCAGCGCGCCCTGGCGGAAAGCCTTGGTGTGACCGATAAAGCCGTCAGCAAGTGGGAATCCGGCCGCGGCCTTCCCGACATTTCCCTCGTTGAGCCTTTGGCCCAGAGACTCGGCATAAGCGTGGCTGAGCTTTTGGCTGGTGACATTCGGGCCAACGCCAACCGTGCAGGCAATATGCTCAAAGGCGTCTTTTACGTTTGCCCTATCTGCGGAAACGTTGTGCACGCGCTCGGAGAAGGCAGCTTTAGCTGCTGTGGCTCCACGATGTTTCCCCAGGAGGCCGAAGAGCCGGACGCGGACCACGCCTTTTCCATCGAGCGCATCGAGGACGATTGGTACGTCACGCTCGATCATCCCATGACCAAGGATCACTACATTAGCTTTGTGGCATATGCGACTATGGACGGCGTCTGCTTTAAGAAGCTCTATCCAGAGCAATCGGTGCAGCCGCGCTTCCATATTACCGGGCGCGGCAGGATATATCTTTACTGCAACCAACACGGGCTCTTTACGTCGCTGACGCCTCGCAAATAACGGCTGTCTATCCGCCCTCCTCATGCGTTTCCCAGGGGACCCAAAATGAGCGTGGATAATCTCCCGGTTTTGGCCTGTGTGCGGGCTCAAAGTGGGAGATTATCCACGCTCGTTATCTGAGTGTCCAAAAATCCACGCTCGTCGTTACTTGAGCCCGGGCAGGCGGGTGTAGGGAAACGACCGCTCGAGGAACTCGGAACAGCGGGCGTAATCTTTGGCAAAGTAGCTGCTGTAGAGCGAATCGAGCACGTATTGCACGGCGATGTGGCTGGCGAACTGCGTGATGCGGTGCGTCATACTCTCGTGGTCGCTCACCATGAGATAGGCGGCAAAGCCGGGGTGAATGCGGGCGCAGTACGGTGTGCCGATGACGATGACCGGGACGCGTCGACTGCTGAGGATCGGCAAGATCTCCCTGAGGTTGGGGGCAAGGCCGCTGTAGGAGATGACAATCGCCACATGGTCGGGGCCCGAGGCGAGCGCCGTACGCACCTGCGCCTCGACGCTGCCGTAGCACGTCGCGCTTTTACCGGCGGAAAGCAAGCGATCGCGGAACATTCCCGCTGGATACAGGTTATGCGAGCCCGTGTAGATGTCCACGGTGTCGGCGCGCATGACGAGCTTGGCGGCGTAGTCGAGCTGTGCGGGGTCGAGCAGTTCCTGCGTTTCGGCCAAGGTGGTCTGGTAGAGCCCCTCCATGCGCTCCATTACCTGTGCGGGGGTGGAGGTGGCATCGAAGGGAAAGTTGATGTCCACGTCGCGCCGATTGCCCGCCTCGGTCGCCTGGCGGATGAGCTCGACCTTGAGGTCTTTGAATCCCTCGAGGCCGAGCTTTTTGCAAAAGCGGTGCACGCTCGCGACCGAAACGTTGGCGCACGCGGCAAATTCCTTAATGGAAAGCCCGCGCACATCCTCGCCCATGGCGAGGGCCGTTTGCCCAAGTTGTTGCTCGGTGGGGGTGAGGCTTTTGCCCTGCGTGATCTTTCGCCTGATATCCATATGGCTCCTATGCGTTTGCGTCGCGATAAACCAATCATAACGATAAATAAAACGTTCGGCTTGGCTGGGAGTTTTGGTCCGCCGGTCTATGAACGACGGACCGCTCGACGCCGTGCGGGCTCAACATGGGGGCACTGTCCTTGTTGGGCCGTTTGCGCCCGGGGCGTTACCCGAGCACACGTACGGGCCCCAAGAGGCCGCTGGGCTCGGAGGGCTCGGTCATGCCGAATATGTCGGGGACGGCGTGATCGAGGGTGTTGATGATGTCGATCGTAAGCGCGTGCTCACCGGCCAAAAGCGCGCCGACCTCAAAGCGGTAAGGCGGACAGATACGGGTGCCGAGGGATTTGCCGTCGAGGGCGACGGTTGCGGTCTCAAAGACCTCGCCAAGGTCGATGACGGTGCTGGTGACCGCTTCGCCCAGGACAAAGGAGGCCTGGTAGCGGAATGTGCCGGCCTTGCCGGGGAACTCGGCCGAGGAAAGGTCGTGCAGGTCTGCAAGCTCAACAGGCTCGCCAAAGGCATCGGTGCCAGGGGCAGAGAAGGCAACCGCCCAGGGCCCGTCGATGCATGCGGCTTCGTCTCCAACGGTTGCCGCGCCGGCGGAACCTGTAGCCCCAAGGACCACGATGCAGCTCTCGTAGGGAGCCAACTCGAGCGTGCCGTCAAAGGCGGCGGGCTCGGTGCCGTTGAGCAGGTCGAGGCGCGCGCCTGCAACGGGTGTGCCGTCGGCAAGCGCAACCTGAGTGGAGATACCCTGCTTGGGATGCTCGTTGACGAGCATCAGATAGCTCTCGCCCGCCCGCTCGTAGCGCAGTGCGCGCAGCCAGGGCTGGGGCTCGGCGCAAACCACGGTCTGCATGCCGGTATTGGCAAGTGTGCCTGCGAGCCCGGTGGTCGCCAGGAGTTTGATGCCGGCGAGCGCGGTTGCATCCAGGGAGGCAAAGCCCTCGCGGCCTGCAGTGTCGCCGTCGTAGCGCTTGTTCGGCAACTTATCCAGCGCGTACACGGCAACGCCCGCGGCTGCGGCGCGCGCGGCAAAGTCGAGCACGGCTCCGCCGACAAACTCGGCTCCGGGCATCACCAGGCAGCGGTATGCCTGGCCGTTCACGCTAAAGCCGCTACCGTCTGCGGCAATTTCAACGGCATAGCGCCCTGCGTCCTCAAATGCCTCTGCTGGCACGATGTCAAAGTCGACCTGCGCGCGCATAAGCTCGGAGGCGGCATGCTGCATAAAGTTCGCCTCGCCTGCCCACTCGGCGTCCGCATGGTAGAGAAGCGCCGCCGGGGTCGTTGCACGCCCGCCGCTCAGCAGACTCGCCGTACGGTTCATGTAGCTCATGAGCTGCCCAAAGTGTGCAAACTGGGGGTTTTGGCCATGCGCATAGAAATGCGGCGGGCAGTCCCAGTCGGGGAAGGCGGCCATGCTAAAGGCATGCGGCACAAACCAATTGACGCCGCGCACCAAAAAATGATCGGCGATCCACTTCATCTCGCGCAGGCCTTCGTGCCATCCAAATGCGCCAAAGACCTCGGCCATGCAGCGCCCCTGCTTTTTGGGGTCGAGGTGTGCTGCCGAGGAGCCCAGCTTGGGCAGCACGTAGTTATAGAACTCGAGGTCCCATACGCCGCGTCCGTAGCTGTGAAGGCCGCGGTCCATGCCGGGCACAAGCTGGTTGATCACGATGTCGACGCCCGCCATGTCCTGACCGCCCACGGCGCGGAAGTAGTGCCCGGCGCCCACGCCCAGGCGCGCGTGGCAGTCCTTGTCTTCGATTACGTGACCGATGTATTGCACGCCGTGCGCGCGGCACCAGTCGCCGAGCTGGTCGCAGAAGCACTCCTTATAGAGGGTACTCGCGATGTCCATATAGACGTGGCGTACATGCGCGCCGGCCGGCTCGCGGTCCCACAGGTGCGGGAGCTCGTCCAGGTAGCGCTCGCCCAGCGCCGTGCGCAGGCGACGCTCAAGCTCGGCCGACCAGGGCAGGGGCGCGGTGGCCTTGCCGATGAGCGTATCCGAGATGCCGTCGGGGCCCGTGGTGCCCTTCTCGTTGGCAAATCCGGGCTCATCGGAGAAAAAGCCCAGGATCGTCTTGCCAAACTCATCGCCCAGATGCTCAAAATGCGGCTCGTAGACAGCATCGATGAGCTGCGCCACCGAGGCGCGGTCGACCATATTGATGTAGTCCTCGTTGTAGGAGGTCTTGCCGCTCGTGAACATCACGCATGCCTGCGTGAGGCCCGCAGGTGCATCGAAGACCAGGCGGCTGGGGTTGCCGTCTGCATCGTCGATTACTCGGTAAGCGACGTCGACGGGGCTGCCGTCCTGCATAAATGTCACGCCGTAGAAGTGCTCGGTTTTGTCGAACATGTTGGCGAGCGCGATGCTTGCGGCGGACGTGGGACCCACGATGTTGAGTGTGCGGTGCGTGAGAACGATCTTGCGGAGCTCGGGCACGGCCTCCTTGACGGCGCCGTTGGCAAAGCCCGTGGGGAAGTGCGCGTCGTCCAAGATCCAGAGCTTAAGGCCCAGCTGCTTGCACTCGTCAATGACAAAGCGCAAGTCGCGCCACCAGCCCTCGCCGCAAAAATCGGGGTGTGGGCGGCTTTCGAGACAGACCTCGTGGATGTCGGCGCCGGCGATCTTTTCCAGATACTCGGCAATGGTCTTATGGCTCTCGCCCTTCATCCACAAAAACGGAAGCACGTGGTTGTCGTATGTGCCCTCGAGCACCTGCTGGTAGTACGCGGTCATGGATCCTCCTTGGCTCGATCGATCTGCTGTATAGCACAGATTATGGACGCGTCGGCGCGTTCTGCTAATATCTGAATCACGACGAACTATGACCAAATCAACGATTGGCAAGCCATGGAGATCGACGAGCTCGAGCGTAGGCTCAGCGAACTGAGCGCCAGTGAGATCGCTTATAAAGACGGCATGGCATTTGATTGGTCGATTATGACCGAGCATGTCGAAATCGACGGATGCCCAGTGCGCAAGATTGGGCAGCCAGGGTTTGCCTACGCCCAGCCCGGCATGCCGCGTGGCCTGACGATAAGGAAAAACTCGCGCTTTAATGCAGTTCCCGAGCACGTGCATGATTACGTGGAGCTGAGCTATGTGTATCGCGGACGCTGCCCGCAGACGGTGGCGGGGGAGAGGCTCGAACTGGGCCGCAACGAGGTGCTTTTGCTCGACGCCCTCTGCCCGCATGCCGTGGCGGCGCTTGGTGAGGACGACATCATGCTAAGCATGACCGTTTCACGCTCTTTTTTGCGCCGGAGCCTCGAGTCGAGCCTCTCGCGCGAGAGCGCGGTCTCGCGGTTTTTGTTCAACGCGCTCAACAGCGAGACGGACCATCGGGGCCATGTCCGTTTTCATTGCGGCGAGAGCCGTCGGATTCGGCGCTACATGCAGGAGATGCTCTGTGAGCTGTATGACCCGAGCCCTAATGGTCCCGAGATCGTCCTGCGTCTGTTTCAGCTGTTTTTGGCCGAGCTCATGGATTGCTACGAGCGCAAGCTGGTGCGCGGCGCGGCGGACGGCGCGGCGGGGCCCACTGCCCTGGTGACGGGAATGCTCGGCTATATCGATCGCGAATTCGCTGCATGCTCCCTCGAGGGGATGGCGGCGGAGTTTGGCTTGAGCCCTAATTATGCGACGGCGCTCCTCAAGCGGCATGTGGGCAAGACCTTTAGGCAGCTTGTGCAGGAGCGACGCCTGGTGCGTGCGGCCGAGCTTCTGCGCGGTGGCGCCACGGCCGGGGCGGCTGCGCATGCGGTGGGCTATGAAAACATGAGCTTCTTCTACCGTAAGTTTCACGACAAGTATGGCTGCACCCCCGCGGCATACCGCCGGTAAGCGCGGGGCGGATCGTCTTCGCTCCTTCGGTGTCAAAAAGTTTCAGCTGCAGCGCTGTTGCAGCGCGCGTCTGCGAAAAGAAGTGTCCAAATCGGCGCCTTCGCCCTGGCCTGGAGCGACTCGGCGGCATACTCGTTTCATCAGCAACACGCATGAGCGAGGAGGCACTTATGGGATTCCCCGAGGGTTTCTATTGGGGTGGCGCTACCGCCGCCAATCAGTTTGAGGGCGCTTGGAACGTGGACGGCCGCGGTCCTTCCGTCGATGACCATTTTTTGGGCGGCAGCTACAAGGAGCCGCGTCAGATTACGATCGACATCGACCCCGACCGCTTCTACCCCAATCATGACGGTATCGACTTCTACCATCACTACGAGGAGGACATCGCACTGTTCGCCGAGATGGGCTTCAACATGTTCCGCATGTCCATCTCTTGGAGCCGCATCTTCCCCAACGGCGACGACGCCGAGCCCAACGAGGCCGGCCTCGCCTTCTACGATCGCGTCTTCGACTGCCTGCGCGCTCACAATATCGAGCCGCTCGTGACCCTGTCGCACTACGAGATGCCCTATCACCTGGTCGAGAAATACAATGGCTGGGCGAGCCGCGAGCTCATCGGCTTCTTTGAGAAGTACTGCCAGACCGTCTTCGACCGCTATCAGGACAAGGTCAAGTTCTGGCTCACCTTCAACGAGATCAACTGCGGCACCCAGGACATGGGCAATCTCTTTGGGACCAGCATGATCCAGGGCTTTGAGGGCCCGGCTTCGGCGGTCCACACCACGCCGCAGGCCCGTATGCAGGCCCTGCATCACCAGTTTGTCGCCAGCGGCCGCGTCGTGCGCTATGCCCACGAGCACTATCCGCAGTTTAAGATGGGCAACATGGACTGCTTCGTCCTCTCCTATGCCGCCACGTGCGATCCGGCCGACGTGTTCGCCACGCAGCAGGAGATGAATACCATGAACTGGTACTGCTCCGACGTGCAGGTGCGCGGCAAGTATCCGTTCTATGCCAAGCGTTTCTGGGCCGAGAATGACGTCGAGCTCGTGATGGAGGACGGCGATCTGCAGGATATCGCCGACGGCAAGGTCGATTTCTACACCTTTAGCTACTACATGTCCGGAACCGTGGGCACCCACAAGGACCACGAGATGACCGAGGGCAACATGACCTTTGGCGGCAAGAACCCCTATCTGGAGTCCACCGACTGGGGCTGGCAGATCGATCCGCTGGGCCTGCGCATCGCCCTCAACGAGATTTACGCCCGCTACGAGATTCCGCTGATGGTGGTCGAGAACGGCATGGGCGCCTACGATGAGGTCGAGGAGGACGGCTCCATCCACGATCCGTATCGTATCGCCTACTTGCGCAGCCACATCAAGGCCATGGGCGAGGCCATTGCCGACGGCGTCGACCTGATCGCCTATACCTGGTGGGGCCCCATCGACCTGGTTTCTGCCGGCACCGGCGAGATGCGCAAGCGCTACGGTTTCATTCACGTCGATAAGTACGACGACGGCACCGGTACCTACGAGCGCCGCCGCAAGGACAGCTTCTACGCCTACCAGAAGATCATCAAGTCCAACGGTGCCGAGGGCCTGGATTAATCGACAATATGAGTGCCACCGGGGAAAAGCGTTGGGATGGGCTCGCGATTCGAGTCCCCACCTTAGCATTTGAACCATTTGGCACTATAATCACCATAGGCATGCGCATAACGTTGCGCTTAATCAAGAGGAGAAAACGTATGGGTCTGTTTGACATGTTCAAGAAGAAGGCTGAGCCCGCGGCTGCCGCTGCTCCGTCCTCCATCTCTGCTTCTGCCGGCGCCGACGTGCTGTGCTCGCCCGTCAAGGGCAAGGTCATCAAGATGGCCGACGTGCCCGATCCCGTCTTTGGCGGCGAGGTTCTGGGCAAGGGCTGCGCCGTGTGGCCCGAGGACGATCTGGTCTACGCTCCCTGCGACGGCAAGGTGACCGTCACCATGGGTCACGCCGTGGGCCTGCAGTCCGATAGCGGCATCGAGGTTCTGGTGCACGTTGGCGTCGATACCGTCAACATGAACGGCGATGGCTTCGAGGGCTTCGTCAAGGCCGACGACGTCGTGAAGGCTGGCCAGCCCATGCTCAAGATTGACCGCGCCAAGATCGCTGCCGCCGGTTACAAGGACTGCGTCGTCGTGGCTGTGTCCAACACCGCCGAGTTCGCCGACGTCGAGCTCGCCGTCGAGGCTGACTCCGCTGTCGCCGCTGGCGATGCCATCGTCAAGGTCGTCCGCAAGTAGTCTGCGGCAACATAAGGGTGTTTTGGGGTGGTCGGGTTATCCGGCCGCCCTTTTTTATTGCAATGCGGCGGAACGTTTTATTGCGCGTTGGGCGGACCGGTAAACCGTTCGGACGTTAAATCGAGCCGACTGCGCCTTTGCTTTGCCGGGGGTGTTCGTTATCGGCTAGTATGGCCTTATTGTTACGACGCGCACCGCGTCGGGAAGCGCGGTGCCGCTTGTTGGGAGGAATGTCATGAAGAAGAAGCTGCTGCTTGCGCCCCTGATGGCTGTTCTGGTCGCGTGCGTGGTTGTGCTTTCCGGCTGCGGAGGTCCTTCGGTTGAGGAGCTCATCACCGAGGATCTTACGACGCAGTTTGACGAGGTCAAGAACGGCGGCGACGACTTCCTCGCCGGCCTGGAAGAGGCCTCGGGCGACGAGTTCGAGCAGCTGGGCATCGATCCCAAGGAGTACGCCAAGAGCTATCTCGAGGGTTTTGACTACAAGATCGGCGATGTGACGGTCGACGAGGACAAGGGCACCGCGACTGCCGATGTCACCATTACCTGCAAGTCCATGAACAAGATCGTTGAAGATTTCGCCACCCAGTATCAGGAGAAGATCGCGGCGCTCGATACGATGCCTTCCGAGGACGACCTGTACAAGATGGCCGGCCAGGTCATGGTCGACGTGACCAAGGCCGCTAAGACCAAGGACACCAAGGTTACCTTCAAGTACACCGCCAATGACGATGGCGAGTGGTCTGCTGACGATTCCGCAACCACCGAGATGATGAATGCGATGATGAGCTAGGGGAGTTACGCGGTAGTTCGTTACGGCGTTTTACCAAACGCCGTAACTGCCCGACGCTGCGCGGGCACCAGAGCGACAACTTGTCATTCAAAGAGGACGGCATGACCAGAAGGTCTATACCGTCCTCTTTTCATGCCAATTTGTTCGCACTGGTGCCCGCTCGCTGCCCGTCCTCTACCTGCGGCGTTGCCATGGTAGTCATTGAGGTGGCAGTTGGGGACGTTCCTTTTCTGTCGGCAGTTGGGGACACTCCTTGCGCCGATGCCGCATCGAGCGCTCGGGAAAATGCGACCCGGTATTTGGGCGAATAGTGGGTCGCGGTTTCCGGATGGGGTGGGTTGCGGAAAGTGCGACCCGGAATATTGCTCCACAACGGGATGCCGTTTCCCCGATGGGGCTCAAGCGGAAAGCGCGTCCCATTCCGGAGCTCCAAAACGGGATGCGCTTTCCGCGCGGAAGAATTGTCGCAGCTGCGTTAAGCGGTGTCGCTCGCTACTCGCCCAAGATTAGCTCGGCGAGTTCGTCCTGCGTATCTACCACGTAGTCGGCGCCGGCGGCTTCCAGCTCTGCGCGGCCGCGGAAGCCCCAGCTGACGCCCGCGCTCTTAAGGCCGGCGTTGTGGCCGGTCAGAACATCGACATTGGAATCGCCCACATAGAGCGTGGTTGCCGGATCGGCGCCCAGCTCTTTCATCACATGCAACGTGACGGGTGCCTCGGGCTTGGGCGGAAATGCGTCCACGCGGCCCTGTACCAACGCAAAGCGATCGCGGCCAAAGTATTTCTCGATAAGCGGGGCTGCCGAAATATGATCCTTGTTGGTGAGCACGGCAAGCTGAACGCCCGCTGCGCGCAGACGGTCGAGCATCTCAATCGTGCCGGCGTAGGGAGCGGTGTGGTCCTCCTTGTGCTCGCCGTAGTAAGCCCTAAACTCGGCAAGCGTCTGCTCAAACATACGGCTGTCGCCTGCGTACTCGGCGGGCATAAAGCGCTCGACCAGCTTAAGCATGCCGTTTCCCACTTTGTAGCGGTACTCGTCCACGGCAAACGGGGGCCAGCCGTGCATCTCGCAGGTGTGGTTGCCGGCGGCCGCCAGGTCCTCGAGCGTGTTGAGAATGGTGCCGTCCAGGTCAAAGATCACATGGGAAAAAGCTGCTGCCATGAAAGCTCCCGTCATTGGGTTCCAAAACGCACCCCATAATACTGGGCTTGCGCGTCGGGCACGTTTGGAATCAAAACATCTTCAGGGATAGTGAGCCACGTCGCACCAGCCAGCGCTCGCCCGCTAGCAGATCCTCGGCAGCTGCTCTCCCACGATCATGTCGAGGATGCGGGTTGAGCCCTTTATCCGATATCGTGCGTAAACGCAGCCAGAAACTCTTCGAACGTGTCGGTCTGCATGAGCCTCATCGTGGTCTCTACCGAGGAGAACACTTCGATAATCAGGTCGAGCACATCTCTAAAGAGCCCCATATCTTCCTGTGCGATGCCTATGAGCAGCACAAACCGCACGTCGTGGCGTCCCCAGGGAATCGGGGTGTCATTGTGGGCCACAGCGATAAACGAGCGCTTGGGATATACCGAGATCGCGTGGGGTATGGCGAGGCTGTCAGTAAACGCCGTCGATGAGACGCTCTCACGCAGATGCACGTCAGCGATAAACTCAGGCGTTGCGAGCCCCTGAACAGCCAAAAGCTTCCCCATTTGGTCGATGCAGCTTGTGGCGCCGACTACGTCTATGTTGCGTATAAACAGCCCCGGCTGCAGCAGACGCCCCAAAAGGCCCTGGGCATAGAGGCGCCGCCGCCGCTCCTGGATGGCGCAAAGCCGGTCGCGGATCTTTCGCACGTTTTGCTTAGTGAGGATGGGTCCGATCAAGACTTTGGTGGTGCCTCCACAAACCGGCACGTCGATTGTGGTGATTACCGCATCGCTTTCGGGCGGATTGGCCAGGTAACTATCGCAGCTCATCACGGCGACAACGCTTATGTCATCGCCAAACTCGGTCTTGAGGTCGTCGACGAGCCTTCGTGCAAAGTCGTGGTACTCCTCGATAATCACTGTGCAGGTGACGGCGCCGTCGGGTGCGGAGAACTTCTCAAAGTAAGCGCCGATATGAAAGGCGATAAACGCGATTTCGTTTTCGCCCACCTCAATATCCATGGCGGTGGAGAAGCGGTGGGCGATATAGACCGCCATGTCGTAGACCGGTGCGTACTCGCTTTTGATCTGCGCGGCGAGCGGGTTGGGGTAGCTTACGCGGTAGACGGCGCGCTGGTAGGCGTTAAACATATGCAGGACGAGTTGTAGGCGCATGGGCTCGTCGATAAAGCGTGGCAGGTCGTAGCGCTTTCCGCACTCGTCGAGGATCCCCAGAACCATGTCTACAAATTCGCGGTCAATGATGCTTGAGAGCTTCTCGCGGCTGAGCTCGTCAAAATCGCAACGCTCGACGGAAAGCGCCAAAAGCAGCAGAATCTGCTGAAAATCGTCGCGTGGGATGGCACAACCAAACTCCTTCTCAAAGTAGGCGGCAATGCGCTGGGCGCAGCGTACGATCTGTTCGCGCTGCCCGAGTTGTGTCACTAGGCCGTCTGCGTCGATGGGGCCGTCCACCTCGCTGAGCTCGTTGTTCGAGGTGAGCCTGATGATGATCACTAACAGGTGCACGAGCAGGTTGGAGAGCGCGTAGCCGTTGATAAATAGATCCGAGCGCTGGCAGATCGCGACCAAGCTCGAGAGGGTTGCCTGCACGTCAAAGTCGGGAAACATGTTTTCGAGCGTTTTGGTTGAGGTGAAATAGCCATAGGAGTTGTGGGTGGCTATGTGGCCGAGAAGCTTGCGCTTGTCGGCCTCTCGCCCCGTGAGTTTCATGCGGTAGTCGTGTGTCTCGACATTGAGGTCGAACTGCCGAACGAGCGCGCGCACCTGCGGCATCACGGAGCTCTGAAACGTGCTCTCGCTGATAAAGAGCTCATCGGCGATATCAAAGACGGAGAGTCCATCGCATGCGTTGACAAGGCGGGAGATAGTAAAGTCGCGCCTGGAGTCCGCGTTCGCGGGGAGGGTATTGACACCTTCGCAAGGACTAGCGGAAGCGCTGGCGGCAGCCGGCGCCGCCGTGGCAAGGCGATAGCCCTCTTTAGACGATTCGATATGTCGCGTACCGGTCTCGTTGACCTCTGCAACATAGTTGCGGATGCTTCGCTCACTCGCGCCCAAAAGGCCGGCAAGCATCGAGGAAGACACCCATGAGCTGCTGTTTTCGAGCACGTCGATCATGCGGTTGATGCGGTTCTGCTTGGCGCTCGCCATGGCTTTCCTCCAAGAGATGAACGGCAGACAGGGTGTACCGCCCCATGGTATCTCAGGTTAAGAAAGGGTGTCTTTTCTAATTTGCCGCCCAAGCGGAAAATCGCCCGGCTTGCCGTGCGGGCGGAAAATCTGCTGCCTTGCCGCTATGCGGCAAAAAGTCGGTTGGCGGCAAGAGCCCTCCGCCGCGTATAGTGCAGTCACGGTCAAGGGCGGCCGGGTCGACACGGGCGCCCAAGAACACAGCGGGGATCGCAGCGGCATCGGAGCTGCCTCGAGCCCGCTTATTGGGAAAGGAGTACCCCATGGCAGATGAGAACGGCACCGTTCGCATTCTCCTCGCTTGCGGCATCGGTGCCTCGACCGGCTTTATGGCGGCAGGCATGCGCAAGGTCGCAAAGTCCAAGGGTCTTGACTGCACCATCAAGGCAGTCAGTAAGTCTGAGATTATGGACTACGCCGACAAGATCGACGTCCTCCTGCTCGGTCCGCACTTCGCCTCCGAGGTGCCCGAGATCCAGTCTCAAGTGGCATCTCACGGCGTGAAGGTCATGGCCATCGACCCCGACTATTACGCGGCGCTCGACGGCGAGAGCATCCTCGAGGATGCCTACGACCTGCTTGACGAAGACTAGGAGGGGACAACATGCTGCAAAAGTTCATGGAAGCGATCCAGGCGTGGATCACCGAGCATGTCGTCCCCGTGATGAACAAGCTTACCTCAACCTACTGGTTTGGCGTTATCTCCGACGCAGTTCTCTACATCGTCCCCTTCTCCATGGTCTCGGCCATCCCGAGCCTGTGGAACATTATCCGTCGCTTTGTCCCGGTCCTGCCCGACCTGTCGCCGCTCACTACGTTCTCGTTTGGCCTCGTGGGCATGTTCATGGCGTTTATCATCCCGCATAACGTTGCGGTCAAGGAAGATCGCAAAGACCGCAGCATGATTGCCGGTTTTACCGGTATAGGCGCTTTTATGCTGTGCATGAACCCCACCATCACCGATCAGGGCTATGTCTTCCAGATGGCCAAGTTTGGCGCGGGTGGCATGTTCACCGCGATGGTCGTGGGATTTGTCGTTGGCTTTATCTACAAGCGCATGGCGCGCATGACGTTCTTTTCCGAGGACAGCCTCGTGCCCGACTTCGTCAAGAACTGGTTCGATAACATCATTGCGGTGCTGCTGTCGCTTTTTGTGGCTTGGCTCTTTACCAACATGCTCCAGGTCGACGTTTTTAGCGCGGTCGCGATCATCCTTTCGCCCGTTACCGGCTTTGCCCAGACGCTGCCCGGCACCATCGCCATCCCGCTTGTCATGGACACCTTCTACTTCTTTGGCATCTCCGGCTGGGTGTTCTCGCCGATCCAGCAGTCCATCCAAAAGTCTGCTCTTGCCGAGAACATGGCCGCCTATGCCGCAGGCCTCGCTCCCACTAACATTAACGCGTACGGCATTACTCGCTACATCATGATCGGCGGCGAGGGCGCAACGCTTCCGTTGGCCTTCTACATGCTCTTTGCCAAGTCCAAGAAGAACAAGACGCTCGGCCGTGCAACGATTATCCCGTCGCTGTTCAACATTAACGAGCCGCTGGTCTTCTCCACGATCGTCGCCAACCCCTTTATGTTCATCCCCATGGTGCTGCAGTCTATCCTGCTGTCTGCCAACGCCTACCTCTGGATGAGCATGGGCTGGGCGAGCCTGCACGTCGAGAATTTCGATATGAACTTCCTGCCCAATGCGGTCTCGGCGTTCTTTATGTCGGGCGGAGACGTGCGCAATATCGCACTTGTCTGCGTCAACCTGCTGATCGCCGCGATTCTGTGGTTCCCGTTCTTTAAGGCTGCCGATAACTACCAGTGCAAGATCGAGGAAGAGCAGGCTGCCGAGAAGGCTGCAAAGAAAGCGGCCAAGAAGGCTGCCAAGGAAGCCGCCAAGGCCGCTGCCGCAGCTGCTGTCGAGTAAACCTCTACGGGCGACTCAGAGTTCGTCGCCTAGTTGCTACCAGATGTTTCAGTACCGGCCGTGGAGGCGGCCGGTACCCAAGAATAGGAGGCCATGATGGCTGATGAGACAATCAACGTTCCTGCGGTCGCGATGAACGTCATCATCAACGCTGGCGACGGCCGCGCCTGCATCGACAAGGCGATGGATGCCCTGGCGGAGTTCGATTTCGATGCGGCAGACGCGCATCTTGCCGAGGCTGATGCCAAGATCCTTGAGGCGCACAAAGCGCAGACCGAGATGATCCAGCGCCAGGCGGGCGGCGAGGAGGTCGAGTACTCCCTGCTGTTCGTGCACGCCCAGGATACGCTTATGACCATCAGCGCCGAGCTGCACATGGCCAAGAAGATGATGCCCGTAGTGCGCGCGCTGACCGCCCGCTAACGCGTCTCCCGATTGCGGGTCGCGCCCTGCGGCTCGCATCCCCAACCCAACCAAGAGAGATGAGGACATACCATGATCGACCTTTCTACCTATGACTTTGGTGAGACTTTTCCCGAGGGTTTTCTGTGGGGCGGCGCTACCGCTGCCAACCAGATCGAGGGCGCATGGGACGAGGGCGGTCGCGGCCCTGCGGTCTCCGACTATGTGATTCTGCTCGACCGCGAGACCTGCGCCCGCGAGGGCATCGTCGAGGGCGGCCCGCTCAACTCCGTTACGCGACAGTCACTCGCAGCTCGCAAGGCAGACGAGATGGCCTATGATTTTCCCAAACGACGCGGCATCGACTTCTACCACACCTACAAGGAGGACATTGCGCTTTTGGGCGAGATGGGCTTCGGCGTCTTTCGCATGAGCATTTCCTGGAGCCGTATCTTCCCCAACGGCGACGACGCCCTGCCCAACGAGGAGGGTCTGGCCTTCTACGATAAAGTCTTTGACGAGTGCCATAAGCACGGGATCGAGCCCATGGTCACCCTCAACCACTTTGATATGCCGCTTCACCTGGCCGAGGAGTACAACGGCTTTGCGAGCCGTCACGTGGTCGACGCCTTTGAGCACTATGCTGAGACGCTTTTCCGCCGCTACAAGGGCAAGGTCAAGTATTGGATGACCTTCAACGAAATCAACCACGTCTACGCCAACCCCTGCACCTGCTGCGGCGTGATTTGGGACGAGAAAGAAGACGGCTCCAACCCCTATGCCGGCCGTTGGCCCGAGAAGTTCCAGGTCGCTCACAACCAGCTCGTGGCTTCCGCCAAGGCGGTTATCAAACTGCGCGAGATTGACCCCGAGGCTCACATCGGCAACATGCTCTGCCGTCTTGAGAACTACGCTGAGACCTCCAAGCCCGAGGATCAGCTCCAGGTGCTTTTTGAGGACCACTTCAACTGGTTCTTCACCGATATCCAGGCCAAGGGCGAGTACCCCTACTACGTGAAGCGTTTCTTACGCGACTACGGCGTCGATATCAAGATGGAGGACGGCGACCTCGAAACCCTCAAGGCCGGCGTGGTTGACTACATCTCCATCAGCTACTACATGACCTACATCATGCGCTACAAGGGCAAAATTTCCCCCGAGCCGAGCGGCAAGCTGGTTACCGAGATCAAGAACCAATACCTCGAGATGACCGAGTGGGGCTGGCCGATCGATCCCGTGGGATTCCGCATCACGCTCAACCACATCTACGATCGCTACCACCTACCGATCTTCATCGCCGAGAATGGTAACGGCATGACCGAGAACCGCGATGAGAACGGCTTCTGCGACGACGACGCGCACATCGAGTATATGAAGGAGCACGTCGAGCAGATGCACCAGGCGATTCTCGACGGTGTCGACGTCTTTGGTTACGCCTGGTGGGGCCCTATCGACCTGATCAGCTCCGGCACCTCCGAGATGACCAAGCGCTACGGCCAGATCTCGGTCGACCAGGACGACCACGGCAACGGCACCGGCAAACGCGGTAAGAAGAAGAGCTTCTTCTACTATAAGAAACTTATCGCTAGCAATGGTGCCGATACCGCAACCGACAACATCGTGGTGGAGTAAGGAGCAGAGATGGTTTCCAAGACGACGGTCGTCAAGAATCCGAGCGGTATCCACGCGCGTCCTGCGTCGCTGTTTGTGCAGGAGGCAAGCAAGTACGAGAGCTCGATCACCGTTGGCAAGGTGGGCGGAGACGCCAAGGACGCCAAGTCTATCTTGATGGTCATGAGCCTGGGGATGATCTGCGGTTGCGAGATTGTGATTGCGGCCGACGGCGCCGACGAGGCGGCCGCCGTCGATGCCCTCGTGGCGCTTGTCGAGAGTGGCTGCGGGGAGTAGGCGGGCAAAAGCCGCGCCGATGCGCTTTGGGCCACCCAAGGTGGGCTGGCTCCAGAAAGATTGGCCCGCCGGTGCGCGCCGGCGGGCCCTTTGCTTAGGGAGGTTAACGATGACGGCAAGAAACGTTGGCGCTAGGGGCGCGGGGCGCGTTGGGGCGCGTTCGGCGCTTACGACCCTGGGGGTCATGTCACTGATTTATGCGGTGGGCGTTCTACTTATGGATGCGACTGTGGGCGAGCTTACGGGCTCTGCGGCGTCCTCTGCATCGATCGCGTCGATGCTCGTTACCTTGCTGCTCATCGTGGCGTTGATCTTCCTTGAGGTGCGAGCGTATCGGGCGGTGGTGGCCTCGGTGCCCTTTGAGCCTGATATGGGTGACAAGGTGCTGCTAGGTCTTTCGCTCTGGTTTGGCGGCGGCATGCCACTCGGCGTCGCCAATCTGGTTCGCGCCGCGGCGTTAGGAGGTGCCGGCGACGTGCGCCAGATTCTCATGCAGCTGGGCGTGAGCGTCGCGCTCATGCTGCTGACGTATCCAAAGTTCAGAGCGTAGACAACAGCAAAGCTTGAAAATGCAAAGCCCCGCGACCGATTTCAGCCCGGTCGCGGGGCTATTTGATATTTGGGGGAAATGCATTCGTCGATTTACATGCTCTCTGCCGCACGTGTGCCCCGCTCATTTCCAGGGTGAACATTTGGCTCGCTCAATCTTGGGGTGGCAGCGGATCGGGCAGGGCGGGACGACGGCCTGGTGGCGGAGCGAAGCCGCGCCGGCCAGCGCTCGCCCGCTAGCAAATTCTCGGCAGCTGCTCTCCCACGAGCATGTCGAGGATGCGGGTCGAGCCCCAGCCGGTGCGTACGCGCACGGCGGGTCGAGCGTCCAATCCAAGCGGCAGCACGCGACCGATAATCGCGGCGTTTTCGCCGTAGCGTGCGGAACGCATGGCAGCTAGAGCCGCATCGGCCTGCTCGGCCGGCACCACGGCGACCATCTTGCCCTCGTTTGCCACCTGCAGCACGTCATAGCCGAGCATCTCGCAAGCTGCCTGCACATCGGGACGCACGGGCACGGCGTCCTCGTCGACCTCCATCGTAACGCCGCTGGCCTGCGCAAACTCATTGAGTGTGGATGCAAGGCCGCCGCGCGTGGGGTCGCGGAAACAGCGCGTGTCGGGGGCTGCGGCCAGAACGTCGGCTATCAGGTGGTTGAGCGGTGCGGCATCGCTTTCGATGTTGCTCGAAAACGCCAAGCCCTCGCGTTGACTCATGATGGCGATGCCGTGGTCGCCGAGTGTGCCCGACACCAGGATGACATCGCCAGGCTGGCAGTTTGCGCCACTGAGCGCCACACCCGCGGGCACTTCGCCCACGCCGGCGGTATTGATGTAGACGCCGTCGGCCCCGCCGCGCTCAACCACTTTGGTGTCGCCGGTGATGATCGCCACGCCCGCCTCGCGCGCCGTCTCGGCCATGGTCTGCGCGATCTGACGCAGCTTGTCCATGGGATAGCCCTCTTCGAGGATAAAGCCGCACGACAGGTAGCGCACATTGGCACCCGAGGTCGCGACATCGTTGACGGTTCCGCACACGGCGAGTCGGCCGATGTTGCCGCCGGGGAAGAACTGCGGTGTCACCACAAAGCTGTCAGTCGACATGGCAATACGCCCGCTTGCGGGCAGCGCGGCGACGCCGGCATCGTTGCCCTCGAGCAGCTCGGGCGACCCAAAGGCATCCAAAAAGACCTCGTCGATGATGCGTTTCATCATCTGGCCGCCGGAGCCGTGACCCAGCAGGACGGTGCTATCGGTAACGCTATGGGACATATCGAAAACTCCAATCGTGGGTGGTGCCAGTGTGCGGGTGCGTCCGGGCTAGTTACGGTATCTAAAGTACGCCGCGCAGCTGCCCTCCGAGCTCACCATGCAGGGGCCGACGGGGTGTTCGGGCGTACATGCGTGGCCGAACAGCGGACAGTCGCTCGGCGTGATGGCACCGCGCAGCACGTCGCCGCAGCGGCACCCACGCGGCTCGACCGTCGCCTCAACGGGCACGTCAAAGCGAGTGCGGGCATCAAAGCGCGAGAACTCGGGGCGGATGGAAAGGCCCGAGTTGGCAATCGGCCCCAGCCCGCGCCACGTGGTGTCGCATGGCTCAAACACCTGCTCGACCAGCTGGCGCGCCACGGGGTTGCCGTCTGCATTGACGCCACGGCGGTAGGCGTTGTCGATCGCGGGCCTGTTCTCGACAACCATCTGGACCAGCATACAGATGCCCTGCAAGATATCGACCGGTTCAAATCCCGTGACCACGCCGGGGGTCTCGAACTCGTCGACCAAAAACCCAAAGGGTGCCAGGCCTGTGATGGTAGCGACGTGACCCGGCAGGATAAAGCCGTCGATGGCGGTCTCGGGGTCGTTGGAGATCGCACGCAGAGCCGGCGGCGTGGTCTTATGGGCGCAGTAGACCGAGAAGTTCTGGAGTCCGCGCGCGTCGGCCTCCAGAACAGCAGCGGCAATGGTGGGCGTTGTGGTCTCAAAGCCGACGCCCATAAAGATAACCGGGCGTTCGGGATTTTGCTCAGCAATGTCGAGTGCGTCGAGCGGAGAATAGACGATGCGGATGTCGCGCCCCGCCGCCTTTTGCGCGGCAAGCGAGGTGGACGATCCGGGCACGCGCATCATGTCGCCAAAGGTGGTGATGATGGCGCCGTCCATGTTGGAAAGCGCGATTGCGTGATCGATGTCGCGGTTGGCGGTGACGCAAACGGGGCACCCCGGGCCGCTTAGCAGTTTGAGCCCCGTCGGCATAATGGAGCGAAAGCCATAGCGGCCAATGCTCACGGTATGCGTACCGCAGACTTCCATAAGGTTGATGCTGCGGTTGCCGACAAGCTCATGAATACGATCGATGAGCTCGCGAGCCAGCTTGGGGTCGCGAAATGCCGAAAAGTCGATACCGGAGCGAACCGGCTGCGCCGCCGCCACTAGTATGCCTCGGCCGGGTTGGTGGCGAGCTGGTCCTCTTCGGCCAGCTCGGTCATGGTATTGACGAGCTCGAGTGTCTCTTGGGCTTCCTGCTCGTCGACAATCTGAATGCCAAAGCCGGCGTGCACGAGAATATAGTCGCCTACCTGTGCCGTCGGCACGAGGCGCAGCGAAACGGGGCGCTCGATGCCCATCATGTCGACGGTCGCCTTAAGGTCGTCGTCGCGTTTGACCACTTTACCGGGAACGGCAAGGCACATAATGTTCCCCTTTTATACGTTTTGCGCTGGATAGGCGCCTAATTACCCATCAGTTGATGGTAGCGCTCGCGGGAGTCACGAGCAAACGCGTTACACCTGTGAGACGGCGGCGCGCAGGCTGGCAAAACAGCCTATCGCAACGCCGTCTGCGCGAGGCGAGCGCGAGCGATGGCGGCCTGACCGTAGGCGATGCAGCCGTCGTTGGCGGGTACAGCGTGGGGGACCAAGACGGCAAGACCGGCGTCTTTGAGTTCGTGGGTAAGGGGCTGAAGCAAAAGCTGGTTCATGAACACACCGCCCGAGAGCGCGACGGTATCGATGCCTTCGCGCGCGCAGATTTCGCGTGCGATGTGGGTCGTAGCGTGCGTAATGGCGATGTGAAACCCGAGGGCGAGCCGGTCGGCCGGCGCGCCTGCCTCGATTCCATTCAGAAGAGCTTCGATGAGCGGTTGGGGGTCCAAGATGGGGGAGTCGTCGGCAGACGTGAATACGCCTGTGTGATTGTCGTCGAGACGAACGGTCTTACTGCCGAGCGCGCGCCAGGCGGCGGCTTCGAGTTCTATGGCGGGTTCGCCCTCGTAGGTTGCCTTGCCGCAGATGCCCAGAATCGCTGCCGCGGCATCAAAGAGACGCCCCATGCTGCTGGTACGCGGGCTGTTGATGCCGCGCTCGATCATGGTGGCTGTCACGCTGCGTGTTTGCTCGTCGAGGGTGCCCAATAGCCCCGCGGCACCCGGATGCTCGAGCAGGCCGAGCTCGCTCAGCAGGGCAAAGGCATTGCGCCGGGCATCGCGCACGGATGCGGCTCCGCCTGGCAGCGCCCAGGTGCGCAGGTGCGCGGCGCGTTCAAAATCGGCAAGGCCGGCGATAAGAAACTCACCGCCCCATATGGTGCCGTCGGTGCCGGCACCCGTACCATCGAAGGCAATACCGAGGACGCGCGCATCGGGCGCAAGCCGGCCAGCGGCAATCGCCTCTGCCATTACGCTCGCGATGTGAGCATGATGATGCTGGATTTCGATAAGCGGCAGACTGCGCTCCCGTGCCCGCTCGCGTGCCCACTGGCTCGGCAGATAGCTGGGGTGCATGTCGCATGCCAGGGCGGCAGGCGTCAGGTCAAAGAGGTTTTCTAGACGTGCGCGGGCGGCGCTCCAGGCATCGAAGGTCGCGCCGTTTTCGACATCGCCGATATGCTGCGACACAAAACAGGCCACATGGCCGTCGGCGTCCTCGCGCGTGAGCGCGATCGTGGCTTTTTGCTGCGGCCCGCAGGCGAGCACGCAGGGTGCAGTGCCGTCGAGCGCCGGCAGCGACAACGGTTGCGGCGCATATCCGCGTGCACGACGCACAGGCATGACGGTGCCGTCGACCACACGTACCACGGAGTCGTCGTAGCGTGAGAGAATCGCACGGTCGTTGCCAAGTAGCGCGTCGGCGATGCCGGCGGCAACAAGATGTTCCCATGCAAGGGCATCGTCGGTCTCGATAGGTTCCTCGCTCAGGTTTCCGCTGGTCATGACCAGCGCGTGCATGCCATGCGACGAGGCAGCTGCAAGCAGCAGATGCTGAAGCGGTGTATAGGGGAGCATGATGCCGAGCTCGGGTAGATCGTGCGCGACGGATGGCGCGAGTGTAAGGCCGTCGGGGGAATCTCCCTCGCCAACAACACGGCGGCGCAGCAGCACAATGGGGCGGATGCTACCGGTTAGCAGGTCGCGCTCGGCATCATCGACATGGCACAGGCGTTCAGTATCGGCAAGGCTGCGCACCATAACGGCAAGCGGCTTGTTGCTGCGGCGCTTGCGACGGCGCAGCTCGACCACCGCCTGCTCATTGGCGGCGTTGCAGGCCAGATGGAATCCGCCCAGCCCCTTGATGGCGACAATACCGCCGCTGGCCAGCAGCTCGACACAGCGGTCAATAATGGCATCGCTGGTTTCGCGCGTGCTGCCGACGGCCGGCATCGCCCCCAGACCCTCGAGCTCCATGTCGCCCGCCGCCTCGCGCCAGGTAATATGTGGCCCGCAGTCAAAGCAGGCATCGGGCTGCGCATGAAAGCGCCGGTCAAGCGGGTCGCCATACTCTGCAGCGCACTCGGGGCACATAGGAAAGCAATCCATCGACGTGGCCGCTCGGTCATAAGGCAGCGACCGGATGATGGTAAAGCGCGGCCCGCAGTTGGTGCAGTTGATAAAGGGGTAGTGATAGCGACGGTCGGCGGGGTCGAACAGTTCGCGCAGGCAGTCGTCACAGGTGGCGATATCGGGGGAGATGAGCGTCGTGTGCACGGTCTGATCCTGCGACGCTACAATACGAAAGACCTGCTCATCGTCGGCATCCCAAGCGTCGGGCTCCAGGTCTGCAACAGCGACATGCTCAACGCGGGCTGCGGCCGGCGCGTGCTCCGACAGCGCGGTGACAAATTCGTCGAGCGCCTCGCTCAAAGCATGCGCCTCGATGTGTACGCCATCGCCCGCGTTGAGCACCCAGCCGCAGATGCCATGCGCCATAGCCTCGCGATACACAAATGGCCGCATGCCGACGCCCTGCACAATGCCCGTTACATGGATATGCACATGTCGCATGCGACCCTCCTTCGTTGAAACCTGTCCCTTTTTGGCAGGTGCGCTGCGGGAAATCCCGTTACAGCCCCAGGCTTTGCTTGGTGGCGGCGCAGGTGAGCTCGCCGTGCTTAACGCCGCGCAGTCCCAGCAACCGGTCGGCCAGCTCGTAGACACGCTCGCCGCGACCCTTGAGCGCCAGAATCTCCAAGCAGTTGTGGTGGTCCAGATGCACGTGCATGGTCGAGACGATCTCGTCGGTGTAGTCGTGCTGCACCTCGTCCAGACGGCGCGTCAGATCGCCGGTATGGTGGTCATAGATCATGGTGAGCGAACCGATGACCTGCTCGTCGGGCGTGCGCATCTGCTCCTTGGCGATCGAGGCGCGAATCAGATCGCGTACGGCCTCGGATCGGTTAGCCACGTCACCGCGGCGCGCGATCTGCTCGTCAAAGCGGCGCAGCAGGTCGTCGGGCGCGGTGACCGAAAAGCGGACCAGCTCGGAGTTGGCGCCGCTGCAGCGGCAGCTCGCATCGTCGTCCGCACCGTGATTGTGCGCGTGCTCGTGCTCGGCCACGTTACACCAGTTTCACAGAGCCGACGGAGTTGTGGTCGGCCTCGATGGCCTCCTCGTAGCCCTCGAGCGCATCGTGCGCCTCGTGCAGCGCAGACATGGCGGCCTCGAGCTTGGCGCCAATGCGCTCCATATCAAAGTTCTCGGTCGCATGCAGCAGCTGATGGCTCCACTCGTGAGCGAGCTCAATGGTGTCGTCGACCTGCTTGACGCTCATGGCAAGCTGGCTCATATTCATTCCGACGTCATGCATGGGAATCTCCTTTTGTACGGGGCGATATGGTGGTTCAGATTCTACTACGCCCGCCTTGAGCGCCGCCGCATAAGAAAACGGGTGCGAGTCCGTCTGACCCGCACCCGTTCACTGGGGGCTGTTTGTATCTACCATACTATCCGTGGTCGCATACCTTGCGTTTGGCACTCCGGCGAGCGGTGCGAAACCGCTCATGGACGGCAGACAGGTAACAAGCGTATTACAGATGTTTCTCCAGCAGTGCCTGAAGTCTTGCCTTGGGTAAGGCGCCGACCGAGCGGTCGACCTCCTCGCCGTTCTTAAAGACGATCAGCGTGGGGATGCTCATGACGCCAAACTTCATGGCCAGGTCCTGGTTGTCGTCGACGTTGCACTTGGCCACAGCCAACTTGCCGGCCAGCTCGTCGGCAACCTCGTCTACGATGGGCGAGAGCGAGCGGCAGGGGCCGCACCACGGGGCCCAAAAATCAACCAGTACGGGCAGGCTATCGTTGACGACAGCGTCAAAGTTCTCGGGGGTAATCTGCTTAATGTCAGCCATGGTGACCTCCATAATACGACGCGGCTCGGCCGCGTAAAACTCAGTACGACCGTGCTTATACCCAGCGGCCCGCAAAGCAACCACTCGCGGGCGGCTCTTTTATATAATGGTGGGCACGCAAACGATTGGAGAGCGCATGCCCACGTCACAAAGCCAGAAAAAAGAAGCCATCGCTCAGGCGACCGAGCAGGAGCTCGCGTCGCTTGCAGATCGCGGTGTGCGCATCGCGGGCAACGCGTGCTCGCCGATTGTGCTGGTCAAAGGCGATTTGGATGAAGCCGAGTGCTCGGGCGGCGAGCTGGCTGCCGGCGCGGATGGCGCCGCGTTGCGCAAGGCGCTCGGCGCCATCGGATATGCCCCCGAGGATTTTTGCGTGCTGGCAAGCGTCGCCGGCGCGGGCGACGGAGCGGTCGCGGTGGGCGAGGCCCTGACGTGCGACCTGTTCCGCGAGGCGCTGGAGACCTTAGACCCCGAGGCGGTGCTGCTGCTGGACAACAGCGCGGCCGATGTCATGCGCGAGACCTATGCCGATATGCTTGTGGCAATCGATGACTTTGACACCGCCATGCTCAAGCCCGGCCTGGTCGCCCATGTGCAGGGGCGCCGCGTGCTGGCACTCGACGGTTTTGAGGCGGCGCTCACCGACAAGGCCGCCAAGCAGCGCATGTGGGCCTACATTAAGCAGCTGACCCCGGCGGCTGCACCGCTGTAGCGAGGCTGGCGGCAGCTCTACATCACGGCGCGCAGCTCAAACCGGTCGCCGTTAATGCGGAACTGGCAGTTGCCGTTCATGCGCTCGACGGCAAGTTTAATGCTCTTGGTGCCAAAGCCGTGCCCAGTGTGCTGAGCCACGGGCATGCCGTCGACCATGTGCGGCGCACGGCCAAACGTGTTGGAAACCAGCAATAGAAGCTGACCGTCTTCGTAGCGAAGGTCCAGGTCGACAAACCGCTTGCCTTCGGGGGCGGCGCTCGCCGCGGCGATGGCATTGTCCAGGGCGTTCGATACCACACTGAACAGATCGGCATCGCCCACGTGGACGGTTTCGGGCACGGCGGCTCGCAGGTCGGCGGTGATGCCGTGCGCGTTGATGTCCGCGGAAAGCGACGAGAGCGCAATGTTGACCGTTTCGTTGGCGCAGTAGCGGCGCACGGCGGTGCGGTCGTTGGTCTCGCAGAGCGCGTCGATGCGCTCGAGCGCTTCATCGGCGTGACCCTCTTCGATCAGGGCCGCTAGACCGCGCAGGTAGTGACGCATGTCGTGACGGAGAACCGAGAGCTCGCGTCCGGACTGGCGCCAGGCTTCGAGCTCTTTGATGGCCGCGCTGTCGCGGGTCGCGAGCATCCAGCGCTCGCGCTCGGCGATTTCCTTTGCCTCGTATTCGCGAAGGTAGACGGCAAGAAACATAAGGTAGAACGCGCAGAGGGCGAACGCCAAAAACTCAACGGTTACTACCGAGCCCGAGTGGAAGAGCGTGGTATAGACGTTGGTGGCGTAGTCGAAGATGTAGTAGACGAGCGGCAGGATGAGCAGAATTTCCAGCTCGGTGGGGCTTTTGATCGCCAGGCGGGGGCCAATGTCGCTTGCCCAATGCAACAAGACGGCAAAGACGCCGAGCGTGGTGATGATGCGCGCCGCGTAGTACGCGACCTGCGAATCGGTGGCGGCGAATGCGGCGATGCCCATCCAGTTGCTAAACTGGCAGCTCAGGTAGGCACTGGTAACGCCCAGGATGGCGAGCAGCGGACTCAGGCGATAGCGTACGCACAGGTAGACGACAAGCGGCAGATGCACGACGAGTGGATAGGCCTGTCGGGCGAAAAGCTCGCCGCCGACGGCATTGGCGAGGCCGAATGCGCATCCGGTTACGGCGCCGACCCCCACCAGTTCGAGCGAATGGCGGCCGTTGATCTCGACGCCGCACAGCGCCGCCGAGGCAAAGACGCCAAAGAGCAACGTCGTCGCATGGTGGATTGCCCAAAGTACCAGTTCTGCCGAGGAAAGCATCAGCGTCTCCCGCCCTCGAACCGCACCGCAAAGTAGGCGTCTTGGAATCCCTGCTTGCAGCTGCGCGCGAGCGGTATGCACGCACCCGAGCGCATGACGATTTCCGTGCGATTGAAGTGGTCGATGTTGCGCAGATTGACCTGGTAGCTGCGGTGGCACTTAAAGAAGGTCGCGTTTTGGGCCAGTCGGTCCTCGATGCTGCGGAACGGCTCGAGCGCCTCGATATCGCGGCCATCGCGCAGGTGGAAGATCACGTGCTTGTTGCGAGCCTCGGCATATTCGATATCGGATAGGCGCAGGGCATGGTAGCCAAAGGACGTTTTGATGACGAGCTCTTCGGTCGCGGCCGGACGCAGGCTCGAAAGCTCGTCGAGCAGTTGCGCCAAGCGCTCGTAGGTCACGGGTTTGAGCAGGTAGTCGAAGGCGCGGACCTCGTAGGACTCAAGCGCGAATTCGGGCGATGAGGTCAGAAACACCAAGCGTACGGCGGTATCGGATTGGCGCAGCTCGCGGGCGGTGTCCATGCCGTTGACGAGCGGCATGATCATGTCGAGCATGATAATGTCGGCGCGCGATGCGGCATGGCGTGCCAGCAGGTCCTCGCCGCGCGTAACGAGCGCAACATCGACCGCCGTACCCGTCTCGGCAGACCAGCGGTTGACCATGCGGTGCAGGTTATCTAGAAAGGCGACGTCGTCGTCGCAGGCGATGATTTTGAGCATATTGGGCCCCCTTAGTACCTCGATTTTGCCACATCGTGCACGCGCCACCCGCGGGGGTGCGTTCCGTTTGCGCCCCACGGTACGCAACTCGCGCCGAGCAACGGGGTGTCAGTTTTGGTGACCTCACAATACTCTATGGATACACATATCAATCGATGCCGGCGATCGGACGGGGAATCAAACCGACCGCCGGCGCCAAGCGATGGCGATCATCGCGAAAGCATAGGGGTAAGGGGAGTTGGGCGATGATGGAGAAGAAGATGGGGATGTGCAGACTTGCTGCTTGTGCGTTGGCCGCAGCGTTAGCGCTCGGAGGTGCGGCGATGGCGCTTGCCACGCCTACGGTAGCGGAGGCGTATCCGTACACCGCGACCAAACCTAAACACTTGAAAAGTGAGCTTTCGTATGGCGAAAGCGACGTAATCCAGCTTTCTGGCGGCAAAGACTACTGGTTTGCCGGTACGGTCGATATCGATCACTATGAGGTCGAGGGCGGTACCAAGGAGAATCCGACTCGCCTGTATTTCACCAACAGCTCGTCTCTGGGCGGTCCGCTGACCGTCAAACGTGACCTCACGTATTCGCAGCATCCCCTCTTTGTGCTTAAGGGCGGTTATGTCGAGTTCATCGGTGATTCGGGCACCCCGACCGAGGTCCGCTGTGATGGAAAAACGTTTTTGAGCGATAGCAACGATTACGAAGCGCGTGGAGGTGTCGATAAGCCGAATACAGGCAAGAGCCTCAACCTTGTCGTGAAAAACCTCAAGCTTGTTTCAAGGACCGATAACGATGATACCGTTCGGGCAATCACGCTCTATGGAACCATGGGTGCGGGGGAGACGGCCAGCTTCACGAACGTGAATGTCAGCGGTTGGAAATGCTGCAAGAACAACGCATTCAAGGTTGACCAGGATAATGAAATCTACGAAGCCTCGCCGGCACCTGTGACTATCAGAGGCAGCCAGGTCGCGGTGGATGCAACGTTTGTCAACTGCACGTTTAAGAATAATAGTGATGACTGCGTCGGCGCCTTGAGCGTGGTCGGGCGAGCGAAGTCCCCCAAGGTCACGTTGAGCGGCTGCACGTTCGAAAACAACAGTCAGGGAATGATTGCATGCGACGAGATGAAGTTCGAGAGCGGCCATGTGCATGCGGGCAATATTGGCGTCAAAAATGCCAAAGTTACCCTGAATAACTGCAGCATTCGTTCGACGAGCGATACGTCATGGAATGGACCCTGCTCTTATATGTTCAAGGTGTGGGATATTCAATATCAGATGCACATGACGAGCGCCATTGCGGTGGCAAAGGATGCGTCGTGCACCATAAACGATACGGTTATCAATGATTCGTACGTGTTCCCCTCTGATTATTTCAACGGTCGCGACATAAGCGGTCAGGACGAGAAGCGCTGCGCGATTTACGCTCTTGGTTCTGTGACACTCGCCGGCAACACGAAGGTCACCACGACTAAGGCGAAGGGCATCGACGCATCCGATGTCGGTAGCTACGGCAAGGTTCACGTCGATAAGTCTTTTACGGGCGAAGCCGTCCTGTCTGTCGACGATACCAAGTTCGATCCCGAGTCCAATAAGCAGTACTACTACTATGAGTATGTGAACCTTGGCACGAGCGATCTTTCGCAGGAGGATCTTGCGAGCAGGCTCAAGTTTGCTAATGCCGACCTTGCATACGACGTTACCGATGGCAAGGTCAAGGTTATCCATCGCAAGCACGAGCACGAGTGGACCTATTCCGCCAACAAGGATGGGTACAGCATCGCGGCTACGTGCAACGGACAGTATGAGGCCTCACACTGTGTCTACTCCAGGGACGGCGAGACGATTTCGCTGATGTCGTCCAAGAGCGGCGACCTGAGCTTTACCTACAACGGCAAACAGCGCGACGCCGTGCTTGCTACGACTAAGCCGTCTCAAAAGGACAACGCTGTAGCCCAGGGCAAGGTAAAGATTGTGAGCGCGCGGTTCTATTGGGGCGTGGATGACAATAATCCCCAGGGCATCGAGATGGAAGGGTCGCAGCCGTGCGATGCGGGCACCTATCGCGTGGTAGCGACGGTTGCCATCGAGGGGCAAAGCGATGTTACGCTCGAGCGCGTGTTCAAGATCAACCCCGCCTCGCTTGCAGAGAAGGACTCCAACCGCAAGAATCTTTGCAAGGTCGAAATCATTGGCTACGACAAGCTGAAGGATAACGTCAGGTTCAGCAACGGTGACGTGCTCAACGACGTACCGTCTTATAAGTGGACGGGTGAGGAGATAACGCCTCGAATTAAGGTGACGTATAAGCTTGGCGACGAATGGATCGAGCTTAAAGAGGGCGTCGATTTCGAGCGTTTCGCTTGGAACGAATCGGTTTCGGAGAAAGATCCCGGTGCGTATAGGAGCCAGGCTTGGGGCCTGGGAAACTTTGCATACGGCAAGTTTTTCTACTGGAGCATCTTCGGCACGCAGTTCGAGAATGTTCAGGCCAAGGGCTTTGACGGCACCTATGATGGTAAGGCTCACTCGCCGTCGGTGACGGTCGACAACGCCCCCGAGGGCATGCAGATCGAATATAGCGTCGATGGTGGCTTGCTGTACGAAGACCGAATCCCCTCCTATACCAATGTCACGCGCGATGTCTATGACAACGTGTGTGCCGAGACAATTAAGTACCGTATTACCGCACCCGACTACGTGCCGGTGGAGGGCGAGCTTAAGATTAAGATCGCTCCCGCCGAACAGGCCGCTCCCAAGGACGTCAAGACGACGGCCGCGACCGGGCATGCCTTGGCGGATGGCAGCATCGACGGGATTGATAACGCCTACGAGTGGAAAGCCGAGGTTGCCAGCGACTATCAGCGGATTGCCGAAGGCGAGACGTCGGTTAAGGGCCTCGCCGCTGGCAAATACAGCGTTCGCCTTAAGGCCGACCGTAACCATAACGCCTCCGAGGCCCTGACGGTTGAGGTCAAGGACGGCCCTAAGAAGGCCGACGGTAGTGGTTGGAAGCACGACGACGCCGAACACTGGAACACCTGCACCTGTGGCAAAGAGGACGTTGACCGCGCCCGGCACGACTTTGAGTGGGTCGTCGACCAGGACGCCACGGCCGATAAGCCCGGTTCCAAGCACGAGCGCTGCAAGACGTGCGGCTACGAGCGCGAGTCTATCGAGATTCCGGCTTTCGGTATCACCGGTTACTCGGACATCTACGACGGCGAAAAGCATGGCGTGACGGTTAACGCCGAGACGGTCGCATCTATCCAGTATCGCGAGAAGGGCGAGAAGAAGTGGAGCGACGAGTCTCCGTTCATCTGCGATGCCGGCTCCAAGACCGTTGAGTTTAAGGCGACCCTCACGTCTGGTGACATCTGCGAGGGCGAAGTCGTACTTAAGGTCGATCCCCGTCCGGTGACGGTGAGGCCCAAGGATACTTCGAAGGTGTACGGTTATGACGATCCGGACTTTGAGCTCGAGGCTGTTGAGGGCACGATCCTCAAGGGCCACCCGCTCTCTTGGCTTAAGATTCACCGCGAGGCCGGCGAGAACGTGGACACCTATACGCTGGCGATTGAGGAGAGCAAGGTCGGCGACAAGTGGGACAAGATCCAGCGGGCAAACTATGCTCCGACGCTCCAGACTGGTACGTTCGAGATCACCCCGCGCCAACTCGGTATTGGCTGGAAGATTGGAAGCTATACCTATAACGGCAAGCCTCAGGGCCCCGAGATTGTAATCAGCCATGTTGTCAAGGGTGACGAAGGCAAGGTTTCCTATGCGACCGAGGGCGCAACGGCTGTCGATGCGGGCAGCTATAAGGCGAAGGTGACGGGCCTCGCCGGCGACCCTGAGGTCATCAAGAACTATGTCCTTCCTGACAAATTCCTGGAGACGGGCTATACGATCTACAAGGCAGAGCAGGAGAAGCCCCAGGGGTTGAAGGCCACCGCCGAGACTATCCGTGGCAAGTGCGACGGCAAGATTGAGGGCGCACGCGGCCACGTTGCCTATCGCCTGCTCCGTACCCAAGCCGGGGACGTCGATGGCAAGACTATGGTTTCCGAGGACGGCAAGATTGAGAACCTTGCCGCCGGCGACTACCAGGTCTGGTATGCCGAGACCGATAACTACATGCCGTCCACGCCCGTGGAAGTGCATGTCGGTCAGGGTAAGTACTTATGGGTCACCCTTTCTGGTGAGAATGATGCTTACTCGATAGACTGGCATAGCCCGAACAGACTGCAGTGGCATGAAAGCGTGGAGTTCTCGGTAAAGATCTCCGATGGCTACTTTGCGGGCGACGACTTTGCCGTTAAGGCGAACGGCGTTGTTCTCGAGAAGGGTGAGGACGGAAAGTACGTTCTCAGCAATGTCGAGGAGAAGACTACCATCACCGTCGAGGGCGTGCGCAAGCACGAGGCTGTGAGCGACGAGTGGCTCTCCGACAATAACGCGCACTGGCATCAGTGCACCTGTGGCGAGAAGATCGATGAGACTGCGCACGCCTTTGAGTGGGTTGTCGACAGGGTGCCCACGGCAACCGAGGAAGGCTCCAAGCATCAGTGGTGTACGGTTTGTGGGCATACGTTGCCTGCAGTCAAGATCCCGGCTGCCGCCATCGTTGGCTACTCCGACGAGTACGACGGTGCGTATCACACGGTCGATGCGACGAGACTACCCGAGGGCGCAACGGCTCAGTACAGCACCGACGGCAAGAATTGGTCCCCCGAGGCCCCCAAGATTAAGGACGTCGGCAAACTGACCGTCGCCTACAAGGTGACGATTGACGGTGCGACCGCCGAGGGCAAGGTTGAGCTCGAGGTCAAGCCGTGCGCGATTACGGTCACCGCCCAGGACGCCTCCAAGACCTACGGCGAGGCTGATCCCGTGTTTACGTGGGATGTCACTTCTGGCAAACTCGTCGCGGGCGAAACGCTTCAGGGCCTCGAGATCGAGCGCGAAAATAACGACAACGTGCGCGACGGCGGCTATGCTCTGCAGCTGACGCAGCCCGAGGGTGCAAACCCCAACTACAGCATCACGTTCGTCGATGGCGTGTTCACTATCAACCAGCGGCTGCTCACCGTGACGTGGGGCACCAGTGAGTTTGTCTACGACGGCGAGGAGCACTGCCCCGAGGCGACGCTCGGCAACGTCAACGGCAAGGATGACCTTGGCGCGACCGTCGTGGGCTCCCAGGTCGAGGCTGGCGATTCGTATCAGGCGACCCTCACAGCGCTGACGGGTAAGGCCGCGGGCAACTACGCGCTTCCGACTGAGGGTCTGACGTGTGGGTTCTCCATCAAGAACGCCGATCAGGACGCGCCGAAGGTTCAGGCCGAGGCCGAGGCCGTGAGTGGCAAACATGACGGTAAGATCGTGGGCGTCGACGCGACGATGGAGTGGCGCGCCAAGGATGCCGCCAAGTATCAGGCCGTGGGCGAGGGCGTGACCGAGCTGACGGATCTCGCCGCCGGCGTGTACGAGGTGCGCTACCAGGCTAAGGCCAACTACGATGCCTCCTCTGCTACCGAGATCACCGTGGCTGCCGGCCGCAAGCTGGTCGTGGCGTTGCCGACTAACCAGCAGGGCTACACGCTTACCGCGACGGCAACCGAGCTTGATTGGCATGGGACAGCAACGCTCACCATGAGCATCGACAGCGCGTACTTTGCGGGCAAGGGCTACGCCGTCAAGGTCGACGGTAAGGCCATCGAGCTCTCCGACAAGGGCACCTATGAGCTCAAGGATGTCGAGGGCGACGTGAATGTGACGGTCGAGGGTGTCCTCAAGCACGAGCCCGACGGCACGGGCTGGGCGCACGACGCTAAGAATCACTGGCGTGTCTGCCGCTGCGGTGAGGTCATCGACAAGGCGGAGCACACCTTTGAGTGGGTCGTCGACAAGCCGGCGACGGTCGAGGCCAAGGGCAAGAAGCATCAGGAGTGCGCCGTCTGCCGCGAGAAGGGCAAGACCGAGGAGATCGCGATTTTGGCGCCCGAGATCACCGATGGTAAGGGCCAGACGATGGTGGTCGAGGCCGCCAAGGACCTGACCTTCCGCTCGAGCGCGCCGATCAGGTACTTCCAGAAGGTGCTGGTCGACGACAAGGAGGTCGCCGCCGAGAACTACGTGCTCACCGAGGGCTCTACGATCGTGACGCTCAAGGCGAGCTTCCTAAAGACACTCGGCGTGGGCGAACACAAGCTGAGCGTGGTCTCGACCACGGGCACGGCCGAGACGACCTTTACGGTTGCCGAGGCTGCCAAGCCCGCTCCTGGCCAGACCACTACGACTACTACGACCACGGCTACGACTTCCAAGCCTAAGAAGAAGGCTGGCAAGGAGACGTTGCCTGAGTCCGGCGACAGCACGTATGTCATGGCTGGTGCCGTACTCGCAGCCGGTGTAGCAGCTCTGTTGCTGGCGTGGGCCATGAAGCGCAGCGCTTAACCGCATGCCAGTCCCCAGCGGGTCCGGATCGAGCGATTCGGGCCCGCTTTTGGGGTCTGCCGGAAGCCCGGTGGTCAAAAAAGGCCAAATATGAGTACTGTTACCAGTTTAGTGGCAGCAAAATGGCCTCCAAAATCGGTGCCAGCGGCCAAAAGCGCATCGATTTTCGTCCGTCAGAGTCACGATCGGGCTCCAAACAAGGCGATTTTGCTGATCTGGACCGGAAAATCGCTGCTACTAATTTGGTGACAGTACTCATATTTGGCCTTTTTTGACCACTGCCTCTCGGGCCAGGACAAAACGGGCTGCTCGAATCTTGGGGCGGGTCCATTTTCAACTATCCTCAGCTTGCCAGTTCGAAAATGGACCCGCCCCATGATTGAATCTTTATTCCAACTTTACACCTGACTTTACAGCTGTCTTGTCAGCTGTAAAGTCAGGTGTCATACTAAAGCCCCAAGATTCGCCAAAAGAGAGGGGCCTTGATGGCACAGAGCGCGAACATGGATGCATCGGAGCTTGCACGCGACATTGCGGCCGGCCTGGCATCGGCAACGACGGCAACGGAGCGCGCGGCACTGGTGCCCGCAGAGCTCGTCGAGGCCATTCAGCAACTAAAAACCCAACGTGACGCGGTGATCCTGGCGCACTACTATGTGGCGCCCGAGGTCCAAGCCGTTGCCGATTACGTCGGCGACAGCTTCTACCTGGCAAAGCTCGCCAAGAGCCTGCCGCAGCAGACTATCGTGCTGTGCGGCGTGGAGTTTATGGGCGAGAGCGCCAAGCTGCTCAACCCCACCAAGACCGTGCTGCTGCCCGAGCCGGGCGCGGACTGCCCCATGGCTCACATGGTCAAGCGCGAGACGGTCGACGCGGCGCGCGCCGAGTACGGCGACGACCTTGCCGTGGTCTGCTACGTCAACTCGACGGTCGAGATCAAGAGCTGGAGCGACGTGTGCGTCACCAGCTCCAACGCCGTCAAGATCGTATCCGAGCTGCCACAGCAGCACATCCTGTTTATCCCCGATCAAAACCTGGGCCGCTTCGTAGCCGAGCAGGTACCCCAAAAGCACGTCATTCTCAACAACGGCTACTGCCCGCGTCATCACATTATTACCGTCGAGCAGATCGTTGACGCGCAGGAGGCGCACCCCGACGCGCTCGTGCTGGCGCACCCCGAGTGCAAGGCCGACGTCCTGGCCGAGGCCGACTACATCGGCTCTACTGCCGGCATCATCAAATATGCCGAGGAGTCGGACGCCAGCGAGTTCATCATCGTGACGGTCCGTGGCGTGCTCTACGAACTCGAGCGCCGCTGCCAGGGCACCGGCAAGAAGTTCTACTTCCCTGCGGTGCAGCCCACCTGCGTCAACATGGATCTCATCACGCTCGAAAAGCTCGTGCACTGCCTGGAGACGGGCGAGGGCGAGGTGCAGATTGGCGTGTCGGACGAGGCCGCCGATCAGGCCAAGCTCACGCTCGACCGCATGCTCGAGTACGCAGCACGCTAGAACAATGTGGCATGAGGGATGGTCCCTTATGTCACATTCAAGGGAGAGGATTCCTGTGGAAACCAAACAATACCCCGATATGGAGTGCGATGTCGTCATTGCCGGTTGCGGCGTGGCAGGCCTGTATGCGGCTCTCAATCTGCCGACGAGCACGCGCGTGATCATGCTCTCCAAGGGCGCTGTCGACGAGTGCGACTCGATGCTCGCGCAGGGCGGCATCTGCGTACTGCCCGAGGGTTCTGACTACGATGCCTTCTTTGAGGACACCATGCACGCCGGCCATTACGAGAACCGCCGCGAGAGTGTTGACATCATGATTCGCTCGAGCCGTTCGGTCATCAACGACCTGCTGGCCATGGGCGTGGACTTTGAGCGCAAGGCCGACGGCAGCCTCGACTTTACCCGCGAGGGCGCACACAGCCGCCCGCGCATCGCCTTCCATGCCGATATTACGGGCAAGGAGATTACGACCAAGCTGCTCCAGGCTGTCCGCAAGCTGGACAACGTGCAGATTCTCGAACACGTTGCCATGACCGACATCCTGACCGCCGAGCGCGATGGCGCTACGGTGTGCGCCGGCGTCGTCGCCGTTCCCGTGGACGAGGATAACTCGGTTCGTCCCGCCGACGAGCTGGCAAATGCCGCTGAGGGCGTACATGCCGGCAAGCCGTTTAAGATCCATGCCCGCCATACGCTGTGGGCAACGGGTGGTATCGGTGGCGTGTACGACCATTCGACCAACTACCCGCAGCTCACCGGTGACGCCTGCTACATCGCGCAGGAGCACGGCATCACGATGGAGCACCTGGACTACGTGCAGATTCATCCCACGGGACTGTTCTCGCCGCAACCGGGCCGCACCTTCCTGATCAGCGAGAGCTGCCGCGGCGAGGGCGCGATTTTGCTCAACGCCGCCGGCGAGCGCTTTACCGATGAGCTCCAGCCGCGCGATGTGGTCGCTGCCGCCATCCGCGAGCAGATGAAGCGGGACGGCGTCGAGCACGAGTGGCTGAGCTTTGCCCCCGTCGAGCGCGACGTGGTGACCGGGCACTTTGCCAATATTCGTGCGCGCTGTCTGGAGGACGGCCGCGACATCTTGGACGAGCCCATTCCCGTCACACCCACGCAGCACTACTTTATGGGCGGCGTGTGGGTCGACAAGGACGGCCGCACCTCGATGCCCGAGCTCTACGCCGCCGGCGAGACGGCCTGCAACGGTGTTCACGGCAAGAATCGTCTAGCTTCCAACAGCCTGCTCGAGTCCCTAGTCTGGGGTCGCCGCGCTGCGTGGCGTATGCGCACCGGCGAGTCGCTAGCCGTGGAGCAGGCGGGCGAGCCCGTGCTCGATGGACGCCATCGCGCCCTGAGTGCCGATACCCTTGCAATCGATGATTTGGCCCGTGCCGCCGGCACGCAGGCCGTGGAGGAGTAGACCATGAATCCCATTACCATGAAGCTCGTCGTCGATGATCTGATTCTGCAGGCTCTGCGCGAGGACATTACCTTTGAGGACGTGAGCACGGCGAGCGTGTGTCCCACGGCGCGTCCCGCCACGGTGGAGCTTATCGCCAAGGCCGATGGCATCATCGCGGGCTTGGATGTGTTCGCTCGCACCTTTGAGCTGCTGGATCCGCAGAGCTCTGTGTTGTTAGATGTCGCGGACGGCGACGAGGTGCACGCCGGCGACCACGTGGGCCAGGTGCGCGGCGATGCGCGCGTACTGCTTTCGGGCGAGCGCGTGGCGCTCAACTACCTGCAGCGCATGAGCGGCATCGCTACTTACACGCATCGGATGGCGGCTGCGCTCGAGGGCACCAAGACCGTGCTTGTCGACACGCGCAAGACCACGCCGGGCATGCGCGTCTTTGAGAAGGCCGCAGTCGAGATCGGCGGTGGCAGCAACCACCGCTATAACCTGTCGACGGCTGTCATGCTCAAGGACAACCACATCGACGCCGCCGGTGGCGTGGCGCGCGCGATTGAGATGGCGCGCGCCCATGCGTCGTTTACCACGACGGTCGAGATTGAGTGCGAGAACCTGGACATGGTACGCGAGGCCGTGGAGGCCGGTGCCGACATCATCATGTTCGACAACATGACCCACGATGACATGGCTACTGCGATTGAGCTTATCGCCGGTCGTGCCAAGACCGAGTGCTCGGGCAACGTAGACGCCGACAACATTCGCGCCCTGGCCGATCTGGGTGTCGACTATATTAGCTCGGGCGCTCTGACGCACTCTGCGCCGATCCTCGACCTCTCGCTTAAGCACCTGCGTCTACTGGACGGTAAATAATGGACGCCCGCGAGCGTCGCCGTTCCATCATGGCCGTGCTCGAGGAAGTCAAAGATCCTGTCTCGGGCAGTGCGCTTGCCCGCGAGGTGGGCGTGAGCCGTCAGGTTGTGGTGCAGGACATCGCCCTGCTGCGCGCCGACGGGCACGATATTGTCGCCACCAATCGCGGCTATGTGCTACAGGAGGCAGCGAGCAGCCCGGCTGTGCCCACGCGTCTGGTCAAGGTACGCCACGGCGTGGAGCAGGCGGGCGATGAGCTCACGAGCATCGTCGACGCGGGCGGCGCCGTGCTCAACGTGATCGTCAACCACCGCGTGTACGGTAAGATCACAGCCGACCTGGACATCCGCAATCGTCGCGACGTCGAGCGCTACCTACACGATATCGAGAGTGGCAAGAGCTTTCCGCTATTAACGGTGACGAGTGGCTATCACTTCCATCGCATTGCGGCAGATGACGAGCAAACCCTCGACGAGATCGAGGCCATACTCAAGGAGAAAGGCTATCTGGCAGACCTGATGCCCTACGAGGATGATTTGTCCTAGCCCGATACTGTCTTTATAAGTTGCGGTGAAATAGTTCCTAAAATCGGCACCTAAGCAATGAATCGGGAACTATTCCACCGCAACTGCCAAGGTAGCCCTGTCCCCAATTAGCTGCCTATACAAACAAAAGGAGGCCTCCGCGGCGATGTGGAGGCCTCCTTTTTGTGCACGGTGTACTTGTGAGTGTGCAAGTGGGGGGAGTTGTTACTCCTCGACGATCTCGGTGATCGCGCCGGCGGGGCAAGCGTCCTGGCAAGCGCCACAGGCGACGCAGGAATCCTCGTCAGCGACGGTAGCGACGTCCTGGAGCTCCAGAACACCAGCGGGGCAGGAGTCGACGCAAACGCCACAAGCGATGCACTCGTCGGCATCAATTACGGGATGAGCCATGGTAGTTTCCTCTCTGTTGACCGACGCTACAGGCGATGCGCGCCGGTTTGATTCGGGCAAAAACATACCACGGGAGCGACCGTTTGCAATACCCTCTGGCCGGCATCTTCATACCGTTCGCCGAGTATGCCACGGCTTACTAAAAAACATGCAGGTGAGGCCGTTGAGCTGCGCAAATGTTAGCTACAGGTGACTTGAAATAAAGGGCGATTGAGCGTGCTTGCGGAAACCGCATCCCATTATTTGGCCGAAAAACGGGTCGAACTTTCCCCAGGGAAGCTCGGGGCCGCCATGTGCGCTCCCAAGCCCAAACCTCAGCCATCTCTACATAGATCTCAATAGATCTGCCGAGAACTCAAACAGTGCATCTACCTGCGCATTTGAGAACCTAAACTCTCAGAGATAAGAAATCTTATATGAATTGACTTAGATTTTGTATATTCCGGCCCATAAGGGGATACACTACATCCTGAAAGACAAGCCGAAGCGCCACACGACAGACCGTCGAGGCGGCGCGAACGCAAAAGAGAGAGGGAATTTCTAATGAGTAAGATTCTTGGTATCGACCTTGGTACTACTAACTCCGCTATGGCCGTCCTCGAGGGCGGTTCTCCGACCATTATCGTGAACGCCGAGGGCGACCGCACCACCCCGTCCGTTGTTGGCTTCCGTGCCGACGGCGACCGCGTCGTGGGTAAGGCCGCTAAGAACCAGGCTGTCACCAACCCCAAGAACACCGTGTTCTCCATCAAGCGCTTCATGGGCCGCAAGTACTCCGAGTGCACCTCCGAGATCAAGACCGTGCCGTATGAGGTCAAGGAGGGCCAGGGTGGCCGTGCCGTCGTCGATATCGAGGGCAAGGATTATACCGCCGAGCAGGTGAGCGCCATGACGCTCGCAAAGATGAAGGCCGACGCCGAGAAGTATCTGGGCGAGACCGTCACCGACGCCGTCATCACCGTCCCGGCCTACTTCAACGACGCCCAGCGTCAGGCCACCAAGGACGCCGGTAAGATCGCCGGCCTCAACGTCAAGCGTATCGTCAACGAGCCGACCGCTGCTGCTCTGGCCTATGGCCTGGACAAGCAGGGCACCGACCAGCGCATTCTGGTCTTCGACCTGGGCGGCGGCACCTTCGACGTCTCCATCCTCGACCTCGCCGACGGCGTGTTTGAGGTTCTGTCCACCTCGGGCGACAACCACCTGGGCGGCGACGACTGGGATCAGCGCGTCATCGACTGGATGGCTGACAAGTTCCAGCAGGAGAACGGTGTCGACCTGCGTCAGGACCCCATGGCCCTGCAGCGTCTGAAGGAGGCCGCCGAGAACGCCAAGAAGGAGCTCTCCGCAGCCCAGCAGTCCACCATCAACCTGCCGTTCATCACCATGAACCAGTCCGGCCCGCTGCACCTCAACTACACGCTGACCCGCGCCGAGTTCGAGAAGATCACCCGCGACCTGCTCGAGCGCTGCAAGCAGCCTGTCACCAACGCCCTGCGCGACGCCAAGCTTAAGCTCTCCGATCTGACCGAGGTCATCCTCGTCGGCGGCTCCACCCGTATGCCCGCTGTCCAGGATCTGGTCAAGACCATGACCGGCAAGCAGCCCAACATGTCCGTGAACCCCGACGAGGTCGTTGCCGACGGCGCTGCCGTCCAGGGCGGCGTGCTCACCGGCGACGTCGAGGGCATCCTGCTGCTCGACGTTACCCCGCTGTCGCTGGGCGTCGAGACCATGGGCGGCATCATGACCAAGATGATCGACCGCAACACCACGATCCCGACCTCCAAGACCGAGGTCTACTCCACCGCTGCCGACAACCAGACCAGCGTCGAGATCAACGTGCTCCAGGGCGAGCGCGAGCTTGCCCGCGATAACAAGTCGCTCGGTAAGTTCCAGCTGACCGGTATCCCGGCTGCCCGCCGCGGTGTGCCGCAGATCGAGGTCACCTTCGACATCGACGCCAACGGCATCGTCAAGGTCTCCGCTAAGGACAAGGGCACCGGCAAGGAGCAGCAGATTACCATTTCCGGCTCCACCGCTCTGTCCGACGACGAAGTCGATCGTATGGTCAAGGACGCCGAGGCTCATGCCGAGGAGGACAAGAAGCAGAAGGAAGAGGTCGAGGTCCGCAACCAGACCGACAGCCTGTGCTACTCCACCGAGCAGACCCTCAACGAGCTGGGCGACAAGGTTTCCGCCGACGTGAAGTCCAAGGCCGAGTCCGCTATCGCCGACGCCAAGAAGGCGCTCGAGGGCTCTGACGTCGAGGCCATCAAGGCCGCTGGCGAATCCCTGCAGTCCGTAGCCTACGAGCTGGCTCAGGTTGTCTACGCCGACGCTCAGCAACAGACCGACGGCGCCGCCGGTGCCCAGCCTGCCGACGATGACGTTGTCGACGCCGACTACGAGGTTGTGGACGACGAGGGCAAGTAATCATGTCCGCCCGTAAAGCTCGCACGGAGGCGGCCGCCGCTGGCGCCGCCCCCGTTGACTCTGAGGAGAAGGACGTGAAGATTCCCGTAGAGGCCGTCGACGATACCGAGGCCAACGAGGCCGAGGCCGCCGAGGCTGCCGAGAACCAGGTAGAGGATTCCAACAAGGAGGCGACGATGACCGAGGACGAGATGGTGGAAGCCGCTATCCGCGCCGGTGAGGAAGCCGCCGACAACGACTTTAAGCTCAAGTTCGAGCAGGCCCAAAAGGAGCTTGCCGACGTGCGCAGCGAGCTCGATGCTGCGGCAGAGGCCCAGAAGGCCGCCGAGGACAAGGCAAAGGACGCCACCGAGCGTACCGCCCGTCTGCAGGCCGACTGGGAGAACTTCCGTCGCCGCACCGCCAGCGAGCGTATCGCCGAGCGCGAGCGCGCGACCGAGAAGCTTGTCACCGCGCTGTTGCCGGTGGTTGACGATATCGAGCGTGCAATCGACCATGCCCGCAGCCAGGAGCTTTCCGACGACTTTAAGCAGTTCGTCGATGGCGTCGATGCGGTGCATGCCAAGCTGCTCGATGTGTTTGCGCACGAGGGCGTTGAGCCCATCGACCCCAAGGGCGAGGCGTTCGATCCGCTCGAGCACCAGGCCGTGGGGCGTGTCGAGGACGCATCGCAGTACGACGAGACTGTCAACGACGTGTACCAGAAGGGCTACCGCATGGCGGACCGCATCCTGCGTTCCGCGATGGTGACGGTGACCTACGGTGGCGAGAAGCGCCCCGCACCGGAGCCCGAAGCGGCGCCCGAGGATGCCGCGGCCGATACGGCCGAGAGCACCGAGGAGTAATTGAGAAGGGCCCCGGGGCAACACCCGGGGCCCTTTCTGGCCTAGTGCCATATGAAAGCATGAGCCGCCGTCCGCTGGACGGCGGATGAAACAGGAGAGGAGCTACGATGGCTGCAGGCAAAACCTTCTATGACATCCTGGGCGTATCCAAGAGCGCCTCCGACAAAGAGATCAAGAGCGCGTTTCGCAAGCTCGCGCAAAAATATCACCCCGATGCCGGCGGCGACGAGGCCAAGTTTAAGGAGATTAGCGAGGCCTACGAGACGCTTTCGGACGAGAAGAAGCGCAAAGAGTACGACCAGATGCTCATGTTCGGCGGCATGCCGGGCGCAGGCGGCGCGTATGGTGGCGGCTACGGTGCCGGCGCGGGCGCCAGCGGCTGGGGCGACATCTTCGACAGCATCTTTAGCGGCAACGGCGCTTGGGGTAGCGATTGGGGCTCGGGCTTTGCCGGGGCTGCGGGTGCTGCCGGTGCCGGCGCGGGTCGCAGCCGCGCGCGCAAGGGCGGCGACCTGTCGCTGACTGTCGACGTAACGGCCGAGGACGCGTTTCGCGGCGTGACGCACAAGGTCACCTACCGCATTCCCTCGACAGGCGAGCAGCAGACCATTACGGTCTCGGTGCCTGCGGGCGCGGTCGACGGCGGCAAGCTGCGCTACAAGCGCCGTGGCGAGTACGGCGTTGCCGGTGGCGAGCGCGGCGACTTGGTCGTGACTACGCATGTGGAGGAGCACCCGCTGTTTAAGCGCAAAGGCGCCGACGTGACCATGGAGGTACCGGTCTCGGTCTACGAGGCGGCGCTCGGCTGCACGGTGGACGTGCCCACGCCCGGCGGTGCGACGGTTCGTTTGAAAGTGCCTGCGGGCACCCAGACGGGCAAGAAGTTCCGCTTTAAGGAGATGGGTGCGCCCGACGTCAAGCACCGTGGCCGCACAGGCGCGCTGCTCGTCGAGATCAAGGTGCAGGTCCCCACGAACCTGTCCGACGACGAGCGCGATGCCATGACCAAGCTGCGCGAGGCCGACACGCGCGACTACCGCGAGAAGGTCAACCGTTATAAGGCGACGTACTAGGGCGGTTGCGTGGCCCACGGGCTGGCCGCAGGCTTATGATGGACGATAGTGAGACGGAAAGGGGTCAGGTAGCATGGCCGAGGACAATAGGAACAAACCGCTGTACATGATCAGCGTGGCGGCCGAGCTGACCGGCATGCATCCGCAGACTCTGCGCGTCTACGAGTCCAAGGGCCTGGTGAACCCCCAGCGCTCGGGCGGCAACACGCGTCTGTATTCGCGTGCCGATATCGAGCGCCTGGAGCTCATCAACCAACTGACCGACGAGGGCATCAACCTTGCCGGCGTGGTGCGCATCCTCGATATGAAGGAGCGTGCCGAGGAGCGCGAGCGCGAGAACGAGAAGCTCCGCGCCCGCGTACGCCAGCTCGAGGACGAGCTGCACGAGTACAAGATGCAAAAGAAGATCACCGCCCTGGCCCCGCGCGACGGCTCGGTCAACCCCGAGCAAGTCATGCGCAAACTACTGGGCGCCGGCGGGGACTTGTAGGTTACGCCGTTCTACCGAACGGCGTAACGGCTCGACGCTGCGCGCCGCCCAGAGCGACAATTTGTCATTCAAAAGGCAAGGCATGACCAGAAGGTCTATGCCTTGCCTTTTTCATGCCAACTTGTTCGCTCTGGACGTCGCTCGCTGTCCGTCCTCTACCTGCGGCGTTGCCTTGCTCCGGATGCGGTAGTCATTGGGGACGTTCTTAAATGACTAGTCGAAAGGGACACTCTTGCACCAAATCTGCCGGCCCACACCGGACTCGTCCTATGCTTTACTGAGATAAAGTGAACGTGCAGATTCGTAACCCACTCGCAACCGTTCTATGGCACGATATTGAACGAATGTATGCTATGCGCCCAAATCTTTTGGGCAGAGTGGGAGACAGTATGGTCAAGCTGTACGAGGACGGCATCTACCTGCGCGGTGGCAGCGAGGTTGTGCCTGCGGCTGAGGCTGCCGAGCGTGGTATTACGCAGACGCCCGAGGATGCCAAGCGCGGCACCATCGCGTATTCGATCCTTCAGGCACACAATACGTCCGGCGACCCCGAGGCGCTCAAGATTCGCTTCGATGCCATGGCGAGCCACGACATCACCTTTGTCGGCATCATCCAGACGGCGCGCGCCTCGGGCATGGAGCAGTTCCCGCTGCCTTACGTGCTCACCAACTGCCATAATTCGCTGTGCGCCGTGGGCGGCACCATCAACGAGGACGACCACGTCTTTGGCCTCTCGGCTGCCAAGAAGTACGGTGGCATCTTCGTTCCACCGCATATCGCCGTTATCCACTCCTTTATGCGTGAGAACTTCGCGGGCTGCGGCAAGATGATCCTGGGCTCCGACTCGCACACCCGCTACGGCGCTCTGGGCACCATGGCCGTGGGCGAGGGCGGCGGCGAGCTGGCAAAGCAGCTGCTGCGCGACACCTACGATGTCGCCTATCCCGGCGTCGTCGCCATCTACCTCACGGGCGCCCCGCGCCCCGGCGTTGGCCCGCACGATGTGGCACTCGCCATCATCCGTGCCGTCTTTGCCAAGGGCTACGTCAAGAATAAGGTCATGGAGTTTGTGGGCCCCGGCATCGCGAGCATGACGACCGACTACCGCAACGGCGTCGACGTCATGACCACCGAGACCACCTGTCTGTCGAGCATCTGGGCTACCGACGAGGACACACACGCGTTTTTGACCATGCACGGCCGCGGTGACGACTACCGCGAGCTCAAGCCCGCCGATGTCGCCTACTATGACGGCTGCGTCGAGGTCGACCTGTCGAGCGTCAAGCCCATGATCGCGCTGCCGTTCCATCCTTCCAACGGCTTTGAGATTGACGAGCTCAACGAGAACCTCGAGGACATCCTGCACGAGGTCGAGCTCGAGGCCGCCAAGATCGGCGAGGGCAAGACGCACTTTAGCCTGCTCGACAAAATCGTCGACGGCAAGCTGCACGTGCAGCAGGGCGTTATCGCCGGCTGCTCGGGCGGCAACTACGACTCCGTGGTCCAGGCTGCCCGCGTGCTCAAGGGCGCCAACACCGGCTGCGGCGAGTTCTCGCTGTCGGTCTATCCCACGAGCCAGCCCGTGGCACTCGAGCTTACACGCCGCGGCTATATCTACGACCTTATGGAGGCCGGCGCGATCGTGCGCACGGCGTTCTGCGGCCCGTGCTTCGGTGCCGGCGACACGCCCGCCAACAACGGCCTTTCGATCCGCCACACCACGCGCAACTTCCCCAACCGCGAGGGTTCCAAGCCGGGCAACGGCCAGCTGAGCGCCGTGGCCCTGATGGACGCCCGCTCCATTGCGGCGACCGCGGCCAACGGCGGCGTGCTCACCCCGGCGACCGATCTGCCCGAGGACACTTGGGACGAGGCCTGCGAGTACACCTTTGACGACGCGCCGTACAAAAAGCGCGTGTACTGGGGCTTTGGCAAGGCCGAGCCCGCAGATGAGCTGGTCGAGGGCCCCAACATCAAGCCGTGGCCCGCGATGGAGCCCCTCGGCGACGACATCCTGCTCAAGGTGTGCTCCAAGATCATGGACCCGGTCACCACGACCGACGAGCTCATTCCCTCGGGCGAGACGAGCTCCTTCCGCTCCAATCCGCTGGGCCTGGCTGAGTTTACGCTCAGCCGCCGCGACCCGGCCTACGTGGGTCGTTCCAAGGAGGTCGACGCCGTGGAGAAGCGTCGTGTGGCCGGCGAGGCCGCGGGCGACCTAGCGGCGCTCGATGCCGAGCTTGCCGGCGTGTTTGAGGCACTGGCCGGCGTGGGCGTCGCGGCCGATGCCAAGGCGACCGAGTACGGCTCCATGCTCTACGCCAAGAAGCCGGGCGACGGTTCTGCCCGCGAGCAGGCTGCGAGCTGCCAGCGCGTGATCGGCGGCCTGGCCAACATCGTCCACGAGTACGCCACCAAGCGCTATCGCTCCAACGTCATGAACTGGGGCATGGTTCCCTTCCAGATGGAGGCCGAGCCCAGCTTTGAGGTGGGCGACTACGTCTTTGTGCCGGGTATCCGTGCCGCGCTCGATGGCGACCTAAAGGACATCGCCGCCTACGTGGTGCGCGCCGATGGTGCGGTCGAGCAGATTGAGCTCTACATTGCCGATATGACGGCCGAGGAGCGTGCCATCGTCAAGGCCGGCTGCCTGATCAACTACAACAAGTTCAAGGCCGCTGCCGAGTAACGCACTTAATTGTCCGCCCGGGGCTTACCCTTTCCCGCTCGCTCACGCGCTTCGCGAGGGTCGCGTTCGGGAAAGGGTAAGCCCCGGGCTACATTTCTGCGTTCTCGTTGGGTCTTGAGGGGCGCCAAAAATAGACTTGCTTGATGCCGTCCCTGTTATCGGGGCGGCTTCTTTTTGTTGAAAACCACCACAAAGGGGACAGGCACCTTTGTGGTGGTGGGGACGAGCTCGATGCTGTTGTGATCGTTGAGCGGCATGTTAATGGGCGGCTCTACAGAATTTCATCTGGGCTGGCGGGTTTGGTTGTTTTGGGGATGCCGAGTTTGGATGACGCGAAATCGTCAACATTGTCCTTAATTCCGTCTTTGGTGTAGACAGTGACCATATAGGTGCTGTGTCCGAATTCGCCCTTGTCGCGTGTTGCCCAGGCATCCCAGTAGGCGGCCCCGTTTCGCCCTTTGATTTTTCCGACACGGCGGAGTTCTGTTCGCTTTAATTTCTGGTTGCTATAGATGGTTCGACCGGCCTCCTCGGTGAGCCCGCACTGTCCAAGCATCTTGTCGAGGACTTGGTTCATGTGGCGCTCATCGGTGTTTGGTGCGTAGTCGTAGGCGAGGGTGATGAAGTCGAGTGGCTGGTCGTCGATTAGATAGTTTAGCGTCTGAGGTCCAAGGCAGAAATAGGGGGAGCATCCGTCGATCTGACCGAGCAGTGGCAACTTTGACTGCCAACTTCCGGTGGGAATTCCATCTTCGTAAAACACGCCGCGACAGATAAAGGAGGGCGAGGTGGCACGCGAGCTGGCGTCGACCATTCCGCATAAATCGAAGGGCGAGGTGATACCAAGGGAAAAGGGCGTGATGACGATAAGGAAGAGCATCACGATGGGTATGGCGAGAATGGCGATGACGTTGCGACCGGTGGAATGAGGCGGCTTCATATGCGCTCCTCGAGACAAAGATCTGTTGAGGATAGGCAGAAATGGATATGTTCAGAGAGCAATTCAAGTTTAATCTCATTGCGCGAGATGGTCGACCGTTAGCGTCGAAAACCACCACAAAGGTGCCTGTCCCCTTTGTGGTGGTGAGGAGCGCGCGGCTTCTTTTGGTAATAGTGTTAGCTGGCGGTATCATTAGTGCAGGTGGCGAAGGTTTGCATTGTGGGGTGTTTTGCCGTGAGCCGTTCTGCCCGTATTGGATTGATTGTCTTGGCGCTTGCGATCGCTGTGGTTGGCGCGGGCGCTGTCGGTATGGCATTTCTACCTGCTGCGGTGACGGAGCCGGTGGTCAAGCCTGTGACTCAATCTGTCGAACTTCTGACCGGCGACGACAAGCCCGAGACCATTACCGTTGATTTTGATGAGCAGCCGGCTGTGCTGGGTATTAGTAATTATCCGCGTATTCAGCTTGGGGCCATGCGCTATACCACGGATACAAGCCTGATCGATAGGGCGTCCGAGCTACTCAAGGGCAAAACATTTAAGCGTTGGTACGGATATGCGTCCTATCGGGCAAAAGCGAACGACATGGTTGGCGGATGCCACTCGTCCATCGAGCTGGACACTGCAAACGGCGCAAAGTTATGTGATGTCTCGTACGATCCGGGCTACGAGGGCAATGAGGGTCCGGGCATCTACATCATGGACGGCGATGTCGCCTATGTCATGGAGGGCGACCAGAGCGAGCTCAACGATTTTATGGGTCAGTGTATCCAAGATGCCTATAAACAGACCTGCTTGCCTGACCCGCAGACTGCACGCGATAGTGGGTCTGCCCGTACATGGCTGTTCGAGGATGAGATGCCCTGGACCGTCGAATCGGGAAGTACGGGTTCGGCGAAGGAGTAGAGACCGCGACCACCACAAAGGTGCCTGTCCTCTTTGTGGTGGTTTTCGGTCTGTCTCGATCTGTAACATCTAGGATCAAAAATGGCTGCTAGATGTTACAGATCGAGACGGTAGCGCGCCTGGGCAGCGGCGGGCTGACATCTCAGTACCCTATCCGTAATTCACTCAGAAAATCTTATATATAGAGACTTAGATTTGTGTATAAGATCGCACAAAGCTGGCAACAATACTTCTCGAACAACGTGAAGCCGCCCCGTAGGGCGGCCGCCCCAAGAGAGGTGATTCCATGAGAATCGATAAGCTAGCAATGACGTCGCGCGAGGCGCTGCAGACCGCCATGAGCACGGCTGCCGACGCGCAGGCCGGCGCGGTGGAGCCGATTCACCTGCTGTCCGCCCTGCTTGGTGCCGGCGAGCGCAATATCTCCGTGATCATCGAGCGCATCGGCGCCGATCCGGCCCAGCTTGCACGCTCCACACAAGATGCCATCGACCGCGCGCCCAAGGTTTCGGGCGAGGGCCAGCAGATGGGCCTGTCCAATGAGCTCGTCCGCGTCATCGAGAAGGCCGAGAAGAAGGCCACCAAGATGGGCGACAGCTTTGTGGTGACCGAGCATTTGCTGATGGCGCTCGCCGAGGACAAGGGCGAGGCCGGCCGCGTTCTGCGCGACGCCGGCGTGACCAAGGAGCGCATCGAGCAGGTCTATGAGGAGCTGCGCGGCGATGACCGCGTGACGTCTGCCGAGGACAAGACGCAGTTTGAGGCGCTGGAGCAGTACGGTCGCAACATCTGCGATCTGGCTCGCGCCGGCAAGCTCGACCCGGTCATCGGCCGTACTGACGAGATCCGCCGCACCATTCAGGTCCTGTCCCGCCGCACCAAGAACAACCCCGTGCTCATCGGTGAGCCGGGCGTCGGCAAGACGGCCATCGTCGAGGGCATCGCCCAGCGTATCGTGGCCGGCGACGTGCCGAGCACGCTGCGCGACCGTGATCTCATCGAGCTCGACATGAGCGCGCTGGTCGCCGGCGCCAAGTACCGCGGCGAGTTCGAGGACCGCTTGAAGGCCGTGCTCAAGGAGGTACAGAAGTCCGAGGGCAAGGTCATCCTGTTCATCGATGAGCTCCATACCATCGTGGGCGCGGGTGCCACCGAGGGCTCCATGGACGCCGGCAACATCCTGAAGCCGGCGCTTGCCCGTGGCGACTTGCATGCGATCGGCGCGACTACGCTTGACGAATACCGCAAGTACATCGAGAAGGACGCGGCGCTCGCCCGTCGTTTCCAGACCGTAATGGTCAGCGAGCCCACCGTCGAGGACACCATCTCGATTCTGCGTGGCCTCAAGGAGAAGTACGAGATCTTCCACGGCGTGCACATCACCGATAGCGCGCTCGTGGCAGCTGCCGACCTCTCCGATCGCTACATCGCCGACCGCTTCCTGCCCGACAAGGCCATCGACCTGGTCGATGAGGCGGCAAGCCGCCTGCGCATGGAACTCGACAGCATGCCGGTCGAAATCGACGCCACCACGCGTCAGCTCACCCAGCTGCAGATCGAGGAGCAGGCGCTTATGAAGGAGACCGACGACGCCTCCAAGGAGCGTCTGGAGGCCCTGCGCCAAGAGATTGCCGAGGTGCAGGAAAAGCTCAACGTGCAAAAGGCTGGCTGGCTCAACCAAAAGAACGCCATCGACCACGTGCAGGAGCTCAAGGGGCAGCTCGACGAGGCCAAGAGCGAAGAGGAGCGCGCGACGCGCAACGGCGATCTGGGCCGCGCGTCCGAGCTGCGCTATTCCGTGATCCCGGGTCTGCAGCAGCAGATTCAGGAGTCCGAGGCTGCACTCGAGGCGCAAAAGCAGCAGGATGGCGAGGGCCTCAACGAACAGGTGACCTCCGATGAGATCGCCGAGGTCGTGAGCGCCTGGACCGGCGTGCCCGTGTCCAAGATGATGCAGGGCGAGCTCGACAAGCTGAAGGGCTTGGAGGGCGAGCTGCATAAGCGCGTCATCGGCCAGGACGAGGCCGTCTCTGCTGTCGCCGCAGCTGTGCGCCGCAGCCGTGCGGGCCTCTCCGATCCGGACAAGCCCATCGGCAGCTTCTTCTTCCTGGGCCCCACCGGCGTAGGCAAGACCGAGCTCGCCAAGGCGCTTGCCGAGTGCCTGTTCGATGACGAGCGCGCGCTCGTGCGTATCGACATGTCCGAGTACATGGAGAAGTTCAGCGTCCAGCGTCTGATCGGTGCGCCCCCGGGATACGTGGGCTACGACGAGGGCGGCCAGCTCACCGAGGCCGTGCGCCGTCGTCCGTACTCCGTAATCTTGCTCGACGAGATGGAGAAGGCCCATCCGGATGTCTTTAACGTGCTGCTGCAGGTGCTCGACGACGGCCGCCTGACCGATGGCCAGGGTCGCCAGGTGTCCTTCAAGAACACGATTATCATCATGACGTCCAACGTGGGCTCCAAGGCTATCGCCGATCTGTCCGGCAAGGACGAGGAGGAGATGCGCCATCAGGTTGACGGGGCCATGGCTCAAACCTTCCGCCCCGAGTTCCTCAACCGTATCGACGATATCGTGGTGTTCCATCCGCTCGGCATGGCGCAGATCGAGAAGATCGTCGACATCCAGCTCGCCGACGTCCGCGCGCGTCTGGCCAAGGAGCGCATGACGCTGGCCATCACCCCGGCGGCCAAGCAGATGCTCGCCGTGGGCGGCCTGGACCCGGTCTTTGGTGCCCGTCCGCTCAAGCGTCTCGTGCAGCGCGAGGTCGTGGATGCCATTGCCGCCGCTATCATCGACGGTACGGTGCGCGAGGGCGATCAGGTGACGGTCGATGTCGACAAGGACGGCGGCTTTACCGTCGTGTGCGACAACACGCCGGCGGCCACCTACGAAGTCCCCGACGCCGAGTAGATTTTGGGCCGGCTTTTAAACCGCCCCTCATCGCAAAACGCCAAGGGCGGCGGATCCAATCGGGTCCGCCGCCCTTTTTCGTGCGACAATCGATGGTGTTGAACGTGAGTACATGGCAAGGAGCTATGCAGATGACAGACAAGAACAAGACGAACACGCCGGCGACCGATGCCGCACCCGCCGCACCTAAGCCTGCGCCTAAACCGGCGCCCAAGCCGCGCGACCCCTATATCCGTGCCGAGAACGAGGATGACGACGGCTACGATCCTTATAGCGATCGTCGCCCCGAGCGCGAGCCCCTCTTCGAAGCCGACCCCTGGCGTTAAGTAGCTCATTTGGGACGGGGCTTTTTTAGCTACTTTGTTTTCGGCTAGAGGCGTTCATGCCTGCCCCCTCGGCCGCTCGATATCCTCCGGGAGGGGCCACTAATAGAAAACTTGCTTATCCATTAATCAAGATACGCATAATCTTGCTCTCCTGCTAATCAAGAATCGTTATAATCTTGATTAGCAGGAGAGCAAGATTGGAGAATTATGGCATTCAACGACTTGGTGGCTCAAAAAATAAAGGACTTTGAGCAACAGGGGATTCCGCAGGTCTTTGAGCGCGACCTTGATCTGGGCAACCCGCAGGAGCCAAAGCGCGACAACATCGTATATGTGATTGTGGGCGCCCGTCGTTGTGGAAAGACGTATCGCCTGTATCAGGAGATACGGCGGCTTCAGGGCCAAGGCGTCGAGCTTGACCGGATGCTATATTTCAATTTTGAGGATGAGCGCTTGCGTCCGTATGAGCCATCGCTACTAGCGGACGTGCTCGATACATTCTATGCACTATATCCTGCTGCTCGAGGCGAGGGCGCCTACCTTTTCTTTGACGAGATCCAGGAAATACCCGAATGGGGTGCGTTTCTGCGACGCGTGGTCGATACGGAGAAGGCGACCGTTTACGTGACGGGATCTTCTTCTAAGATGCTGTCCTCAGAACTTAAGAGCGAGTTCAGGGGCCGTTCTCTTGTGCGAGAGCTTTTTCCGTTGAGTTTTTCGGAATACGTCCGATATAAGACGGGGGGCGTTCCTGAGTCGAACGCGCCCTTCTCCTCAAGCGCTGCAGCGTTGCTCCGACACCATCTGGTCGGATATCTCGAGCGAGGGGGATTCATCGCGACACTTGAGCAGACGCCCGCAGACGCGATTCAGCTGCTACAGGAATATGCGTCGCGAACGGTCGCCATGGACGTCGTTGAACGTTACGACGTCAAGAACCCCCGTTTGGCCTCGCTGTTTCTGGCGCGGTGCATGGCATCTTCGGGACGAGAGCTGTCAGTGAACAAAGTGTACAACGAGTTCAAGAGCAGACAGATATCCGTCAGTCGAAATACGCTCAGCGACTTACTTGAGTATTACGAGGACGCCTACCTGCTGTTTTCGGTGCCGGAGTTCACGCGTTCGCTTGCAAATAATACGCGGTCTGCGTCTAAGGTCTACGCCGTCGATCCTGCGATGTTCGGAGCGTTCTCCCCCGCATCGGCATTGGATCATGGTCAGAGGCTCGAGACCGCGGTGTTCAATGCGCTCAGAAGAAGGACCCCCGCCGTGCGGCCCGGTTCGGTTTGCCGCCTGCTGATTAAAGATAAGAATAAAAGCCATGAGGTGGACTTTGTGGCTGGGGATGCACTGCTCATGCAGGCTTACGGCCTGATTCAGGTAAGTGTGGATATGACAAGCGAGAAAACGCGCGAGCGCGAAATTGCCGCGCTCGATGCCGCGATGGCCCAGTTTGATCTTGGCGAGTCGGTAATCGTTACCATGGATGAGCAGGCCGATATTCCATGCAAACACGGCGTGGTACATGCTGTGCCCGCATGGAAGTGGCTCCTTTCCTAATCGTCTATGGATTTGCGAGGCCAGGACTCAGGTGTCATGGTCCGCTAGTCCTGGGCCTTGATGCTCGGCAGGAGAATCTGGGCGAGGTAGTCGGTCTCGAGTTTGGTCGCGGCGTCTGCCTTGCCGTCTTTGCTGACCAGTACGTTCTTGATCTGGCTATAGGTGTAGCGGTTACCGGTCGTGAGCTCGACAAGCTCAATGGCCGTGTCCATGGGGTAGGTTGACACGGGATTCTGCGTCCGTCCGTTGATGGTCTGGGACACCACGTACGGATAGACGGGGCCGCTGGCGTAGACGGTATAACCGTTGCCTAGATTGGCCGCACCCAAAACCGTATCGCCCTCATCGGGCGTAAAGCTCTCGCCCTCGCGCACCGCGACGAGCGTCACAATCGGCGTATCGCTGTCGCCGGCAAGATAGATGCATAGCGTGCTGCCATTTTGCCAAGTCTCGACCTTGCCGTACCACTCGACGGGGATATCGAGCTGGTAGAGGTCGGTTGCCTTGTGGCGAGCGTCAGCATCGCGGGCTGCCTGTGCCTTTTGCGCGCTCACGGCATTGACGGCGGCGTCGCGCCGCGCGGTTGCCGCCTGCTGGAGCACCTTGGCGGTGGCGGCGGAGCTCGCGCCTCCCTCCTCGGCATATTTGGCGGCGGCATCGATCTGGTCGTCGGTTACCGTGTCGGCCGAAGGCACCTTGAGCTTAAAGGCGGCCTGGCTGCTTAGGTCCTGTCCGTCGCTCTTGATCGTGACCTGCGCCTTGGTGGTCGGCACGGTATAGACGGTGCCGTCGGACGCGATGGGGGAGGCAGCGATGGAGAGCGTGTAGTCACCGGGTAGCAGTTTGATGCCACGGCCGTGCTCGTCAACATAGAGTGTTTCGCTCACGGAGGATCCGTCAGAATCCTGGCCACTCACTTGTACGGGAATCTTGGAGCCGGCGGAACAGTCGAGGCCCGCGGCATGCACGCCAATCTGCACCGACATCATCGTGTGGGCATTGGCGGCGACAGCGGCAGCCTGCTCTTGCTGATATCCGTTCCAGGCAGCATAGCCTGCACCGCCGGCGACGAGCGCGACGGCCACGACACCGGCGACCATCAGATTGCGGCGCTTGGGCGACATCTTGCGATGGCGGACCTCGGCTTCGTGTGCCGAGGGAACGGACGGCAGGGGAATATCGCCCATGGCGATGGTCTCATCCACGGCTGGTGCGGAACCCAGGCCAGGAAGCTCGCGAGTCAGCGAATCTTCGGCCGGTAAGCTGTCGAGCAAGACGGTTTCCTCGCCCGTGTCGGATTCGGGCTGGTCGTCGGCCTCGCTATCGTCCTCTTCGGCTTCGTCAGGAGCGTCTTTGGCGTCGCCGCCTTCGTCCTCAGTGTCTTCGTGCACCTCGTCTTGCGCGTCGACGACCGAATCGCTAAACGAGAGCTCGTCTAGCGCGATCCGGTCAAGGCTCTCCAGGGCTTCGGCACATGCTTCCGCATCCTGGGCCGCATCCTCGCGGCCATACGTCTCATCGCTCATATATCCCCCAATGCAATATCGGCTCAACACTGTACCCAAAAATGGAGCCATATAAAGCGCATACGAAATATAAGATCCGATTTAACCTGAGCGCATCGTTCGGCCGCATCCTCGCGGCAGCAAAAGGCCCCCGGAACGCGGACGAATCACATTCCGGGGGCTCTGCAATGCGTTGAGTTGCGCGGAGCCGGCTATGCTGCTTCACATTCAAGCGGCGTTTGCGCCGGGCATGTTACTCGGCGTGCGCGTAATCAACCTTGGCGCGGCGAGCGGTAGCCTTCTCCCAATCGCTGGTGCCCTCAAAGACGTCCTGCTTGTAGGGATTGCGGCCGAGCTTCTTGGCGCGGTAGGCGATGTAGATGATCGCGGCGACGTTGGCGACCAGTGCGGCGATCGAGACCGCGGTAGCGGCGCCGGGGTCGAGCGTGGAGTGGGTCACAAAGATGGACTCCTCCTGGAAGTACGGGAACACCTGGGCAAACATGCACCAAATAGCAAGCGTAAAGGCGCGGTTCTGGATCCAGCCGCCCTTGTTCCAGATAAAGGCGGCGACGGTGGGCGCCAGCAGCAGCGCAAAGCCGCAGAACCAGGAGTGGGTGGGCAGGCAGTTGTAGGTGTAGCAGAAGTTCCAGATATCGTAGGCGATGATGTAGACCCAGGTCATGTCGGGCCACAGCATGTCGGTCTTGTCCTCGGAGGCGTAGACGCTCCACCAACCGGTCATGCAGAAGATGTTGATGATACCGGCGATGCCGTTGAACACGTTGTTCCAGCCGGCCAGCTGCGTAGCACCTTCGGAGGTGACCCAGGTGGACTCGCCCAGGACAAAGAAGTGATAGGCGCTCTCAAAGTCGGACACGACGGCGATCATGATGTTGATGGCGACGATCACAAACGGCCACGCGCGGAACCAATGCGCCTTGCCGATCTTGCCCCACTGGTACTTAATGGCAATGAAGCCCCAGCAACCGGCCAGCGCCGCGTACACCTTGGCGTAGTGGAACCAGCTGTTCTGGTACACATGGGTGGGGTTGGTGAGCGCCCACTCGGCACCTTGCGAGACGCCGATGGCGATGGCGACGCAGTAGATGGTCATGGCCAGCGGAGCCACGCCAAAGATGATGGCCGCGCCCAGCTTGGTGCGGCGGCCGACCTCGTTGAGCACGATCAGGCCAATAAAGACCATGGCCCAGCCGGCCCAGTGGATAAGGGTATCGCTACCCCAAACATCGAGCAGCATGCTGCTCTCCTTTCACACGCCCGCGGCCCCTCTTCCGATCGCGGGCAGTTTGGCCAAATGTCGTCAGTTCTGGGGCTTGCGCTCCGGATACTTGGCGGTATAGCCCTCGATGTGGAGTGTCGAGGCGATGATTTCCTTGACCGTCTCGTCGGGCACATCGGGGTGCGTGCGGATATACATCAACAGTCCCATGATGAGGGTGTAGAACGTCTCGTAGACATGGTCGATGCGCAGCTCATGATGGGCGACAAAATCCACCACGGTGGTGTCGCAGATGTACTGAGCCACGCGCTGAACCACGTTGTGCAAAAAGCCGCCGTAGAGCGCGCCACTGCTTGAGGTGAGCGTACTCGGCAGTTCGTGGCCGCTGGCGACCAGACGCTTAAAGAGCGGGGCGACGGTGTCGAGCGCGCCCTCGATATCGCCGACGGTGCGGCCGGCGTTCCACTGCTCGAGCTCGGAGATGAAGCCGTCGATCGCCTCGTCCATAACAGCGGTGACGGCGGCGTCCATATCGGCAAAGTAGTGGTAGAACAATGAACGCGTGCAGCCGGCTCGCTTGGTCACGGCCGATACCGATAGGTGGGACACGCCCAGCTCGGAGCTTACGGTGCGCACGGCATCGAGGATCTCGCGACGGCGTTCGTCGCCCGTCAGGCGCTTTGCCGCACTATCGGATGCGGGGACGGCATCGACCACAGAGGTATCTGCTGTTTTGCCGCCCATGTTTTGCCGCCTTCCATCCTCTTTTGCCTGACCGTTCGCCTAACAGTCTTGAATATTGTTGACGGTTCGTCAATACTATTTTTGACACAATGTCAACTAATGGCGGGTGAACGGCATGGGGGCATGTCCGGCCTGCAAAAAAAGAGGGGCGCTGCGGCCTCGTCGGGCTGCGGCAAGAGAAGGGACAACCATGATTCTCAACGGACCGGGAATTAGCTACACCGAGCCTGACATCGGTTCGGAGTTCGTGCCGCCGCTGCCGGAGCATCCGCGCGAGGCAATCGTCAAGCTGTGCGAGCACTGCACCAACCGTCTGCTGCATCGCGACGAGCTGCTGGGCTACGAGTACTGGTCGTTTGCCGAGGCCGCAACCGACGAGCAGGCCGAAGTGCTCTGCAAGATGAAGATGCGCCGTCCCTATACGCTGCCCGAGATGGTCAAGCTCACCGGCATGCTCGAGGCCGATATCGAGAAGATGCTCGACGACATGAGCTACACGGGTCTGCTCGAGTACAACTGGGAAAACCCCGAGCGCGCCAAGCAGTGGGTGCTGCCCATGCTGGTGCCGGGTTCCGCCGAGTTCCTCAACATGCGCGTGAGCCAGCTCGAGGAGCACCCGGTCTATGCCAAGTTCTTTGAACAGGCATCCAAGGGCCCGCTGTCCCGCGCCACGCCGATGGTGCCGCCCGGAGGCGCCGGTATCGGCATGCACGTCATTCCGGTCGAGAAGGCCATTGACGCCGCGAGCACCTCGGTGCCTATTGAGCATATCGAGCACTGGCTCGACAAATACGAGGGTAAGTATGCCGCCAGCACCTGCAGCTGCCGCGTGAGCCGTCGCGTGATGGGTGAGGGCTGCGCCGACGACCCGGCCGATTGGTGCATCGCCGTGGGCGATATGGCCGACTACGTGGTCGAGACCGACCGCGGTCATTACGTGACCCGCGACGAGGTTTACGACATCTTGCACCAGGCCGAGGACAACGGCTTTGTACACCAGATCACCAACATTGACGGCGAGAACAAGATCTTCGCCATCTGCAACTGCAACGTCAACGTGTGCTACGCCCTGCGCACCTCGCAGCTGTTCAACACGCCCAACCTGTCGCGCTCGGCCTATGTCGCCAAGGTCGAGAAGGACAAGTGCGTGGCCTGCGGTCGCTGCGTTGAGGTGTGTCCGGCCGGCGCCGTCAAGCTGGGCCAGAAGCTCTGCAGCAAAAAGGCCGGCGGACAGGTGCCTGAGTATCCGCGCCAGGAGCTGCCCGATGCCACCAAGTGGGACCACACCAAGTGGTCGCCTAACTACCGCAACGACAACCGCATCGAGACGCATGAGTCCGGCACCGCTCCCTGCAAGACGGCCTGCCCCGCGCACGTTGCCGTTCAGGGCTATCTGAAGCTCGCGGCGCAGGGCCGCTATGACGAGGCACTGGCGCTCATTAAGCGCGAGAACCCGCTGCCCGCTATCTGCGGCCGTGTGTGCAACCGCCGCTGCGAGGATGCCTGTACCCGTGGTCGCGTGGACGAGGCCGTGGCCATCGACGAGGTCAAGAAGTTTATCGCCCAGCGCGATCTGGACGCTGCGACCCGCTACGTCCCGCCCGTGGTGACGCCGACGCGCGCTGGCGGCTTCGACCAGAAGATTGCCATCATCGGTGCCGGCCCGGCCGGTCTGTCCTGCGCTTTTTATCTTGCCGAGAAGGGCTACAAGCCCGTCGTGTTCGAGAAAAACGAGCGCCCGGGTGGCATGCTCACCTATGGCATTCCTAGCTTTAAGCTGCAGAAGGACGTTATCGAGGCCGAGGTCGAGATCATTCGCCTGATGGGTGCCGAGTTCCGCTATGGCGTGGAAGTCGGTCGTGATGTGACGCTCGACGAGCTGCGCGAGCAGGGCTTTAAGGCCTTTTATGTTGCCATCGGCTGCCAGGGTGGCCGCCTTGCCGGTATTCCGGGCGAGGACGCCGAGGGTGTGACCGTGGCCGTCGACTTTTTGCGCGAGGTCAACAGCGGCAAGATTGACGCGCTGCCCGGCCGCACCATCGTGGTGGGCGGCGGCAACGTGGCCATCGACGTTGCCCGCAACGCCTGCCGTCTGGGTTCCGAGCACGTTGAGATGTTTTGCCTGGAGAGCGAGGCACAGATGCCCGCCAGCGAGGAAGAGCGTCGCGAGGCCATCGAGGACGGCGCGCACATCAGCTGCGGTTGGGGCCCCAAGGAGGTCCACCTGGACGAGGCCGGTCGTGTGTGCGGTATCACCTTCAAGCGCTGCACGCGTGTCTTTGACGACGAAGGCCGTTTTGCGCCCGAGTACGACGAGAACGATCTACGCCGTGTCGATGCTTACCGTGTCGTCATGTCCATCGGCCAGTCCATCGTGTGGGGCGACCTGCTGGCTGGCTCCAAGGTGGAGCTTGGCCGTGGTCAGGGTGCCCTTGCCGATCCCCAGACCTACCAGACCGCCGAGCCCGACATCTTTGTGGGCGGCGACGTCTATACCGGTCCGAGCTTTGCCATCGATGCCATCGCCGCCGGTCACGAGGCTGCGGTGTCCATCCACCGCTTTGTGCAGCCGGGCTCCACGCTCACCATCGGCCGCAACCAGCGCCGCTACACCGCGCTCGACCGCGACGATGTCGTGATCGAGAGCTATGACAACGCGAGCCGCGAGGTTGCCCACATGGACCGCGAGCGCGAGAAGGCCGCGCCCTTCAGCGAGTACGTCGAGACCTTTACCGAAGAGCAGGTGCGCGCCGAGACCGCCCGTTGCCTTGGCTGCGGTGCCTCAATCGTCGACCCCAACAAGTGCATCGGCTGCGGCCTGTGCACCACCAAGTGCGCGTTTGACGCTATCCACCTGGATCGCGACCGCCCCGAGTGCTCCACGATGGTCAAGTACGAGCAAAAGCTGCCGAGCCTGGGCAAGTACGCACTCAAGCGCGCGATCAAGATCAAGTTCGGCAAGAAGTAAGAGACCTAACAAGTAAGTGAACGGCGCAGAGGGCGGTTGGACAGCGAGCGGGTCCCAGGCGTGGCGAGGTGCCTTGAAAGAGGAGGGCATAGGGCTTTTGCCCATGCCCGACGATTGAAAGGCAGATCGCCCGTCTGGGGCTCGCGCAGCGTCAAGCCGACCGCCGTTCGGTAGAACGGCGGAGGAAAAAGTGCATGAATTAGGAATCGTGTATCACATCATTCGCGATGTCGAGAACGTGGCGCGCGCCAATGGCGTGCGCCACGTTTCGAGCGTGACGTTGCTGCTGGGCGAGGTCTCGGGCGTCGTTCCCGATCTACTACTCGACGCTTGGCACTGGGCGGCAGATAAAAAGCCTATCGCGCAGGGCGCGGAGCTTATCGTGGAGCCCGTCGAGGCCGTGACGCATTGCGAGGCGTGCGGCCGCGACTATGCGACAGTCGAGCACGGCAAGACCTGCCCCCATTGCGGTAGCGGCGATACCTATCTGCTCCAGGGCCAAGAGGTCATGATCAAGCAGATCGAGACCCCCGACGAGGACCCGACAGACGCTGCCCCCGACGGCCTATCCGATGCCCCCGATGCCGTCGACGCCGCCAACCCCCTCCACATCGCCTAACTTAGTCGTTGGGGACGTTCTTAAACGACTAGTCATTAAAGAACGTCCCTAACGACTACTTTGCTAGATCATATTTCTTACCATTAGTCAAGCACCATCTGTTTAAACGAAATAGCCTCAACGCGAGCACATTTGTGTCTGTTTAAAACCGGCAATAATGAACAGCGTGCTCAATTCGGTCATGTAAATAGATCAGCTATCAATCCTCAGCAGCAAATCAGCCAAAATACTGGAATGTAATCAGCTTGTAACAAAACAAGACGTTTAAACAAATAATGCTACCTTTTGCAGTTTTTCAAACAATTCTGCTGTATTTGCAGCTATACTCCATAACTGTCGTGTAGGAAATACGTAGACAAAAAGGAGGTTATGTGATGGTAAGTATTGTTCTTGCTAGCCATGGTGACTTGGCGGCTGGAATCAAGCAGACGGGCTCGATGGTCTTTGGCGATCAGCCGTCTGTTGCCGTGGTCTCGCTCGAGCCGAGCATGGGCCCCGACGACTTCCGTGCCAAGGTCGAGGAAGCAATCGCTTCCTTCGAGGACCAGGAGCAGGTGCTCTTCCTCGTTGATCTGTGGGGCGGCACGCCGTTCAACCAGATCAGCGGGCTCATCGAGGGCCACGATTCCTGGGCTATCGTCACCGGTGTCAACCTGCCTATGCTCATCGAGGCATATTCGCAGCGCTTTGACGCAAAGAACACTGCACATGCGATCGCAAAACATCTCGTGACTGAGGCTAAGGCTGGCGTGCGCGTCAAGCCCGAGTCTCTGGAGCCCGAGGAGAAGAAGCCGGCTGCGGCCGCCGCTGCTCCTGCGGGTGCCATTCCTCCGGGAACGGTGATCGGCGACGGGCACATCAAGATCGCCCACGTCCGTATCGACACGCGCCTGCTGCATGGTCAGGTGGCCACCACGTGGACCAAGCAGATCAACCCCAACCGCATCATCGTGGTCTCCGACGGCGTTGCTCACGACGAGCTCCGCAAGACCATGATCGAGCAGGCTGCCCCTCCGGGAGTCCACGCCAACGTCGTGCCTATCAAGAAGATGGCCGAGGTCGTCAAGGACACGCGCTTTGGCGACACCAAGGCGATGCTGCTGTTCGAGAACCCGCAGGATCTGCTCAGGGCCATCGAGGCCGGCGTCGACATCAAGGAAGCCAACATCGGTTCCATGGCCCACTCCAAGGGCAAGGTCGTCGTCACTAACGCTGTCGCTATGGGCGATGACGATGTCAAGACCATCGAGGCTCTCAAGGCCAAGGGCGTCAAGTTCGAGGTCCGCAAGGTTCCTTCGGATTCCTCCGAGGATCTCGACGCCATGTTGAAGAAAGCTAAGGCCGAACTGGCCGCTCAAGCATAGTAAAGGAGGGTCCGATACATGTCTGCAATCACTATTCTGCTTGTTGCGATTGTCGCGTTGCTTGCCGGTATGGAAGGCATTCTGGATGAGTTCCAGTTCCATCAGCCGCTCGTGGCATGCACGCTTATCGGTCTCGTAACCGGTCACCTTCAGGAGGGCATCCTCCTGGGCGGTTCGCTCCAGATGATGGCCCTTGGCTGGGCTAACGTCGGCGCCGCCGTCGCGCCTGACGCCGCTCTGGCCTCGGTCGCTTCTTCGATCATCATGGTGCTCGCCCTCAACGGTGGCGCCACCGATTCGGCCAAGGCCGTTACCGCCGCCATCGCCGTCGCCGTCCCGCTGTCGGTCGCTGGTCTGTTCCTGACCATGATCTGCCGTACCCTGGCTACCGCTATGGTTCACGCCATGGACGCCTGCGCCGAGAAGGGCGACTTCGCCGGCATCGAGCGTTGGCAGTACGCCGGCATCCTCATGCAGGGTGTTCGTATCGCCATCCCGGCAGTACTTCTGTGCATCATCCCGGCCGAGGCCGTTACCAACGCGCTTAACGCTATGCCCGATTGGCTGTCCGGCGGCATGGCTGTCGGCGGCGGCATGGTCGCTTCCGTCGGTTACGCCATGGTCATCAACATGATGGCCACCAAGGAGACCTGGCCGTTCTTCATCCTCGGCTTTGTCCTTGCTGCCATCCCTCAGCTCACGCTGATCGCCCTTGGCCTCATCGGCATCTCCCTTGCCCTCATCTACCTTGGCCTTAAGGATCTGGCCAAGCAGGGTGGCGGCATGGGCGGTGGCTCCGGTGACCCGCTCGGCGACATTCTGAACGATTACGAGTAGGAGGGGAGTGATACATATGGCAGAGAACAAGATTCAGCTCACCAAGGCTGACCGTAAGAAGGTTTGCTTCCGTCATCAGTTCCTTCAGGGCTCGTGGAACTACGAGCGTATGCAGAACGGCGGCTGGTGCTTCGCAATGATCCCTGCGATCAAGAAGCTCTACACCAGCAAGGATGACCAGATTGCCGCTCTTAAGCGCCACCTGGAGTTCTATAACACCCACCCCTATGTTTCCGCCCCCGTCATTGGCGTTACCCTCGCCCTCGAGGAGGAGCGCGCCAACGGTGCTCCGATTGACGACGTCGCCATTCAGGGCGTCAAGGTCGGTATGATGGGCCCGCTCGCCGGCGTCGGCGACCCCGCCTTCTGGTTCACCCTTCGCCCGATTCTGGGTGCACTGGGCGCTTCCCTGGCCCTGTCCGGCAGCATCGCCGGTCCGCTGCTGTTCTTCTTCGCGTGGAACATCATCCGTTACGCCTTCCTGTGGTACACGCAGGAGTTTGGCTATAAGGTCGGCTCCTCCATCGCCAAGGACCTCTCCGGCGGTCTGATGGGCAAGGTCACCGAGGGTGCTTCCATCCTGGGTATGTTCATCATCGGCGCCCTGGTCGAGCGCTGGGTGTCCATCTCCTTCACCCCGGTCGTCTCCAAGGTCACGCAGTCCGCTGGCGCCTATATCGACTGGGCCAACCTGCCCGCCGGTTCTGAGGGCATCAAGCAGGCATTGACGATGTACAGCTCTGTCGGTGCCAACGCACTCGACCCGGTGAAGGTCACCACGCTTCAGGCCAACCTCGATCAGCTCATCCCCGGCCTTGCCGCCGTGTGCCTGACCCTTCTGGTCTGCAAGCTCCTCAAGAAGAAGGTCAGCCCGATCGTCATCATCCTGGCTCTCTTCGCCGTCGGCATCATCGGTCGCGTCTGCGGCTTCATGTAAGCACGCTTCGGCTTAAGACCGAGAGTTGCTAGGCAAGGGCTTTTGAGCCATTGAAACGGACCGCACCCGGTGGGTACACTGGATGCGGTCCGATTGTTTTATTTGGAGGGCGAGGCGCGTATGGCGCAATCTCAGAACAGCACGGTCGATCTGGCAACGCCGGCAACCTGCCTGATGGGGCTTACCAGTCACGGTAACGTGATGGTGGGCAATAAGGCGTTTGAGTACTATAACGAGCGCAATCCCGAGGATTATATCCAAATCCCGTGGGACGAGGTCGACTATATTGCCGCCGAGGTTTTGCGCGGCACCAAGAAGATTACGCGTTTTGCCATCTTTACCAAAGAGAATGGCCACTTTACGTTTTCGACGCGCAATGACAAGGAAACGCTTCGCGCGGTGCGTAAGTACATTGACGAGGACAAGCTCGTTCGTTCGCCCGACTTTATCGATGTGACGGCCAAGGGCGCCAAGAGCATCCCCTCCGTCATCAAGAACCTTTTCCACAAAGGCAACTAGCCATTAAAGAGCGCCCCCCTAAAGTGGGACGCGGTTTCCCATGAGGCTCGATCGGGAAAGTGCATCCCGGTTCGAGTGCCGATTGCGGGATGTAGTTTCCGGAACGGGCCCGTTTGGGAAACCGTGTCCCGTTTCGAGTCGAAATTCTGGGACACAGTTTCCCAGCGAGGTCCCATGGGGAAAGTCTGACCCAGAATTTGCCTGGATAGTGGGACGCACTTTCCGGAGGGCTGTTCCACCGCAACTTCGAAGAGTGGCTACACGCTGCATCACAACGTGTAAATCTGCTACACTAGTACAACATGCCTCCGTAGCTCAGGGGATAGAGCACCGCTCTCCTAAAGCGGGTGTCGACGGTTCGAATCCGCCCGGGGGCACCAGAAGATTATAACGGCGTCGCGAGAGCGGCGCCGTTTCTGGTTTGTGGGAGCTGCCGACGGATTAGGACCGTCGACACCCGCGTCACCAATTTCCCCGCGGGGGGGGGAGTTTTCGAATCAGCCCGGGGACACCAGAGATTGATCGAGCCCGGTACACCGTCACGGTACCGGGCTCTTCTGGTTCATGCCATGTCAAAAACGAAGCGCCCGCTTGCTGGGGGAGCAAGCGGGCGCCTGTGAGCGAATATGTTTGCGGCGAGAGCCGTAATGAGCGGTTGGGTTGCGACTAGTTGGTCGTACCGGAATCGTCGCCCGTGCTCGTGCCTGAACCCGAACCCGAGCCAGAAAGTGCAACCGTCAGCGTAATCGTGCTGTCGGTGGACTGTTTGCCGGTGGGGGAGACGCCCGTAACGGTGGCGTTTTCATTGCCGCTCACGGGGTTGCCGTTCTGATCGCAGAATGCGATGTTGTAGAACCCGGCGTTGTTGAGCGCGGTGACGGCCGCGGAGATGCTCTTGCCGTACAGGTTGCCCGGAACGCTGGCCTTGCCGGACTTCTTGGCAATGACGACGGTAATCGTGGCGCCAGGCTTCTGCTTGCCGCTGGGGTTCCAGCTAATCACGGTGCCCTCGGTAACCGAATCGTTCTCCTGGTAGCTCACGTCGACGCCAAAGCCTGCCATATCGAGGGCGTTGCGCGCCTGGGCCTCGGTCATGTCGGTCAGATCGGGGACGGAGGTGGTGTCAGGACCGCTGGAGACCTTGTACGAGATGGTCGTGCCCTTCTCGACTTCCTTACCGGGTTCGGTGCCCTGCTCAAAGACCTGGCCCTCATCGGCCTCGTTGGCCTCCTCGGAGGCGTTGCCCTTCAGGCCAACGCTTGCCAGCGCGGCTTCTGCCTGGTCCTTGGTCAGGCCGACAAGCCGGGGAACCTCAACCTTCTCGGAGGGCTTGGGGCCCTTGGAGATTACCAGGTTCACCTTGGTGCCCTTGGCCTTCTTGGTTTTGCCGTTGGGCGTCTGCTCGGCGACCTTGCCCTCGTCGATATCGTCGTTGTAGCTTTGGTCGATGGTGCCGACCTCGAGGCCGGCTTCCTTGATCTGCTCGACGGCAGTCTGCTGGTCCTTGCCCAGCACATCGGGCACGGTGACCTGCTCGCCGCCAAAGAGTCCTGTGGCAAAGGCCACCACGATACCGATGACGGCAACGGCTGCCACCACGGCGGCGATGATCTTGTTCTTGTTGGATTTGGGCTTTTCGACCTCGTAGGAGCCGGTGGAGCCCGAAACCGAGCTACGGGCGGTATTCTGGCCGCTCACGCCCGAGACGGGACGTACCATGGCGCGCGTCTGATCGGAAAGCTCGCGAGTCTTGGTGGCGCCCAGTTCACCGGGTGCACCGATGATGCGCGTGGGCTCCGAGATGTTGACGGCACGGCCCGACAGGTAGCTGTTGAGCACCTGACGCAGCTCGTCGGCGGTCTGGAAGCGGTTTGCCGGGTCCTTCTCCATGCACTTGAGGATGATACGCTCAAGGTCGGCGTCGACACCGGAGTTGATCTGGCTCGGCGGAATAGGCAGCTCGTTGACCTGCTTGAGTGCGACTGAGATGGCGTCATCACCGTCAAAGGGCACGCGGCCGGTGGCGCACTCGTACATCACGACGCCCAGCGAGTAGATATCCGAGGTGGGGCCGAGGTCCTGACCACGGGTCTGCTCGGGACTGACGTAGTGGGCGGTTCCCAGCACGTTGTTGTCTTGCGTGAGGTGGCTGTTCTTGGCGCGCGCGATGCCAAAGTCCATCACCTTGATGTTGCCGTCGGGCAGCACCATGATGTTCTGCGGCTTGATGTCGCGGTGGATGATCTCGTGCTTGTGGGCGACCGAAAGCGCGGAGCTGATCTGCGAGCCGATCTGGGCGACCTTCTTGGGGTCGAGGGCGCCGTGGCTCTTGATGCCGCTCTTAAGGTCGGTGCCGCGCAGGTACTCCATGACGATGTAATAGGTGTCGCCGTCCTTGCCCCAATCGTAGACGCCCACGATATAGGGGGAGGAGAGACCGGCTGCTGCCTGGGCCTCCTGCTTAAAGCGTGCGGCGAAGGTTGCGTCGCCAGCATACTGCGGCAGCATGATCTTGACGGCTACCGTGCGGTCGAGGACCTGGTCCTGCGCACGGAAGACGGTCGCCATGCCGCCTGTCCCCACCTTATCCTTGAGGAGGTATCTTCCCCCGAGGACCCTCTGTTCCATTCCTGCTCCTAACATAACTATTCGCTCAACGATGTGTGTAGTACCTACGATGTGGCCGCTGGGGCCGTGTGGCGCGTTGCCGCTAACTCTTCGGCCGCGGCGCGCCTCGGGTGTCCGATTCAATCATGGGCATCACGCTCCCTGTGCGGCGAGCGCCGCGGTCAGGACGATGCCGGCAATCTTGGCCGCCTTGACGTCGTGTTTGTCGTAATCCTCCAAGGCCACCGAGATGGCGACCGTGGGTGAATCGTAAGGTGCAAAGCCAACGAACATCGAGTTGACGTTGGTGCCGCCGGTCTCGGCCGAGCCGGTCTTGCCGGCGACCTTGACGCCGGGGACCTGGGCATCGGTGCCGGTACCGGACTGGACGACGGCGAGCATGGCTTGCTTGACCTGGTCGGCCGTGGCGGAGCTGACGGCCTGACCCAGCGAGCGGGACTGCGTGGTCTTAACCACGGTTCCGTCCGGGGCGAGTACCTGGGCTACAAAGTACGGGTCCATGACCACGCCACTGTTAGCGATGGCGGCGGCAATCACGGCGTTTTGCATGACGGTGGTCTGCGGGCCGGGCGTGTGGTCCATGCCGACAGGCTGGCCGGCGCCGGCCCAAGCGGTCTCCCACTCGGTCATGAGCGACGGGTCTGCCATGATGGAGGCCGCGGAGGTCAGGTCCTGGCCGAGCTTTTGGCCGTAGCCAAAGGCGTTGGCAAACTGCACGAGCGTGTTTGCGCCAACTTCGTTTGCCACCTGGCCAAAGACGACGTTGGAGGACACGGCAAAGGCCTGCTGCAGGCTGATGGTGCCGTAGCTCTCGTTGGCATAGTTGGTGACCGGTGCGTTGCCGATGTCCATGGAGCCGGGCGCCTGGTAGGTGCTGGTAAGGCTGGCGGTGCCGGTCTCGAGTGCCGCGGAAAGCGTAACGACCTTAAACGTGGAGCCCGGCGTGTACAGCGCGTCCATGGCGCGATTGTACATAGAGCCGTCCTCGCCGCCGCCAGCCTGCAGTAGGGCGTCGATGTTGGTGTTGTCGTAGGTGGGCGAGCTGGCACATGCGAGCACCGCGCCGGTACGCGGGTCGATGACCACTACAGCGCCCTTAAAGCCCTTGAGTGCCTGCTCGGCCGCCGTCTGGATGCGCGAGTCGATGGTGAGCTTGGCGGTGTTGCCCGGCTGGGTCTGGCCCGCGAGCGACGCGATGGCGTTGTTCCAGCTGGAGTAGTCCTTAGAACCGGTGAGCGTGTCGTTCATGACGCTCTCGATGGCGGTGGTGCCATACTGCTGGCTCACGTAGCCAACCACGTGCGCTGCCAGGTTACCGTTGGGGTAGGAGCGTACGTAGGTGCCGTCCTCCTGCTGCAGCGACTCGGCCAGCGTCACGCCGTCGGACGTGATGATGGAACCGCGCTGGATGTACTTGGAGCGGGCGATGGTGTGGTTGTTGGTCGGCATGTCCTGATAGTCCTTGGCCTTGATGACCTGGACATAGGTGAGGTTGCCGATAAGGATGGCGAATAGCGCCGTAAAGGCGAGCACCGCACGGGTTAGACGGTTGGCGAGCGCAACGCGGCCGAGCACACCGGATTCAGGCGTGTCGAGCAGGCGACGGCGCATGCGCGAGCCGACGGAATGGCTGCCGCTGCCGTAGGAAGACGAGGTGGCAAAGCGCGTGCCCGTCGGGGCGGCGGCAGATGCGACCTGATCATCGGTGATGGCGGCCATAGTGCCGGTGCCGGTAAGCTCGGCCTCGCGTCCGGTCGCTTCGTCACCGGCGCGCAGCAGGAGCGCGACGATGATAAAGCTTGCCAGCAGCGAGGAACCGCCCTGGCTCATAAAGGGTAGGGTGACGCCGGTCAGCGGGATCAGGCGGGTAACGCCGCCCACGATTAAAAAGGCCTGGAAGCTGATGGCGGCCGTAAGGCCCGTGGCGCTAAAGGCGGCGAGGTCGGATTTAGCGCGGGCAGCCGTGGTGAGGCCACGCACGGCAAAGAGCATAAACAGGATGAGCACGGCGCCGCCGCCCAAAAGGCCCATCTCCTCGCCGATGGCCGAGAAGATAAAGTCGGACTCGACGACAGGGATGTTGTTGGCCATGCCGTTGCCGATGCCAACACCGACCAGACCGCCATCGGCAAGCGAGAAGAGCGACTGGACGATCTGGTAGCCCTGGCCCTGGGCGTCCTTAAACGGATCGACCCAAACCTGGAAACGCACCTGAACGTGAGACAGGAACTTGTAGGCGCCCACAGCTCCAACGGCTAAGAGCGCAAGGCCGATAACGACATACGAGAATCGTCCCGTGGCAACGTAGAGCATCAGCAAGAAGATGGTGTAGAACAGCACGGCCGAACCCAGATCGCGTTCGAAGACGACGACGAGCAGGCACACACCCCACACGGCAAACAGCGGCAGCAGCAGTCGCAGGCGAGGGATCTTAAAGCCCAGGATCTTGCGGTTGGAGATGGAGAGCAGCTCGCGGTTCTCGGCCAGGTACCCGGCCAGGAACAGCACGATAAAGACCTTGGCGAACTCGCCGGGCTGGATGGTAAAGCCCGCGATGCGAATCCACAGCTTGGAGCCCGAGATCGTGGTGCCGATAAAGATGGGCAGCATCAACAGAATGATGCCGATAATGCCAAAGGTGTACTTGTAGCGCATGACTACGTCGAGGTTCTTAACCAACGCGAGCGTTCCCACCATCAGGGCCACCGAGACAAACAGGATGATGAGCTGTGAGATGGCGAGAGCGGGGGCGAGACGCGTCACGAACGTGATGCCGATGCCCGAAAGCACAAAGACAATGGGCAGGATGGCGGGGTCGGCACCGGGCGCCAAGATGCGCACGGCAATGTGGGCCGCGGCAAAGGCGGCAAAGAGGCCGATCGGTACGGCGAGCGTCTCAAAGGAGATGGCAGCGCCCGCGGTGAGGACGTACATCGCATACAGCAGGATGACGGGGAACGCCGAGGCGATGAGCAAGAGCAGCTCGGTGTTGCGGCGACTCATAAGCGGCACTCCCTTTCTAGTTCTTTTCGGAGGCTTCGGCCTCGGCGGACTGTTCGGCGGTTTTCTCGGAATCTGATTCGGAGGTCGATCCCTGGTCGGTGTTGTCGCGAATCGTTTGCGCGTCGATCACCTGGCGGGTCTGCTCCTCGTCGATCTGGTGGCGGTACTTGGATATCGTGTCCTGCGCATCGTCAACACTTGTTTGCGGAATGCCCGCCTTGAGGCGGTTTTGCGTGTCTTCGGGCAGGTCGGATAGCTTGATGCTGGTTTCGCTTTCGAGCCAGTGGAGCTTGAGTCCGAGCGGCTTGCCGGGCAGGCCGCGCCAGACGGCGACATTGCCCTGGTAGGTACCCAGGTAGTACGAGCCGGTGACACCCGTGTAGGCCCAGATGCCAGCTGCCAGCACAAAGACGAGGGCCAGAATGGCGGCGATAGTAATGTTGCGGCGACGCACGCGCTGCGCCTCGCGCATAACGCCATCGTCAACCAGGTCAACGACTACTACGGTCACGTTGTCGTGGCCGCCGGCGGCAAGCGCAGCGTCCACTAGGTTGTCGACGCAGATTTGCGCGGTTGAGGACTGCGTGGCGATGTTCTCGATATCGCTATCGGGAATCATGCTCGAAAGGCCGTCAGAGCACAGGATCAGGCGGTCGCCTTCCTCGATATGCAGAGTGAAGTGGTCGGCATACATGGCGGGGTCCGAGCCCAGCGCACGGGTGATGACCGAACGGTTGGGGTGGACGCGAGCCTCGTCTGCCGTGATCTCGCCGGCGTCCACGAGTTCTTCCACATAGGAGTGGTCGCGGGTCACGCGGATGAGCGTGCCCTCGTGGAGCAGGTAGGCGCGCGAGTCGCCCACGTGGGCGATGGCGAGCGTGTCGTTTTCGATATAGGCGCAAGTGGCTGTGCAGCCCATGCCGGGCTTGCCCAGGCCATTCAAGGCGGCCTCGATTACGGCGGCGTTAGCGGCCTCGACGGCTGCCGCCAGGCGTGCGGCGTCGGCGGACTGCGGGGCCGTCTTGGCAATAGTCTCAACGGCGATGGAAGAGGCTACCTCGCCGGCAGCGTGACCGCCCATGCCGTCGCATACGCAAAAGAGCGGCGACTGCACCAGGTAGGAATCCTCATTGTGCGGGCGCACGCAGCCAACGTCGGAGCGGGCGCCCCACATGAGTTGCGTGGTGGTGCCGGCATCATAGGTCGAGTCGGTCTCGATGCGCTCCTCGGTCAGGGGCTCAAAGCTCATGGTCGACCCGGGGTCTTTGAGCTTGGCCTCAACGGCGGCAACGTCGATTTCGGCTGTGTCACCGGGAGAGACGGTGTCGGTCTCGGCGTTTGATTCGGAATCGCCGGTGTCCGGGGAGTCGGGCTCCTCGGACACGCGGGCGGTCGACTCGTCGTCTTGCGGGCTGACGTCTATAGACTCGGGCGCCGGCGTAGACACGGGCGCAACCTCGGATGCCGGGGCTATGGGAAACGCCGGCGCGGCGGGCTCGGGTGCCGCAAACACCGCAGCGCTCTCGTTGATTGCCGCGGCGACGGGCTCTGCAAAGTGAGCCGGCGCCGGGGTTGCTTCGGACGCTGTGGGCTGTTCCGCAGCATGTGCGCCGATGGGCGCCGCTACGGCATTCTCTTCGTCCTCGTTATCGGCGAGATCCGAAATATCATGCGTTACATGCGAAAGAGGCAGGGAGAACACGGTGTCCTCGGGTTCCACGGGTGCGGAGCCCGCCGGAGCGGCGTGGGCCGGCGCAGCTGTGGCGGCAGCCGGTGCCTCGGTCATGGTTGCGGACTTGTTCTCCTCGTCGATCATCGACGGTTCACCTTCATGACCACGTCGCCAATCTGGACTTCGTCGCCCTCACGCAGCGTCGCGGGCTCCACGAGCTGGCGGCCGTTGACGAGCGTGCCGTTAAGCGAGTTGAGGTCCTCGATGATGAGCGCCGGGCCCTGCAGCGAAAAGCGCGCATGCGAGGCCGAGACGAACGGTTCGTTGATGCAGATGTCCGAAGATGGCGAGCGACCGACGATGACGGGGCCGAGCATGTCTACGTGGATGCCGCGGATACCGCGCGGGCCCTTGTCCACATCGATCGTCCAGATAGCCGAGTCGCGGCGTTGTCCGCGCACAAGTCCCACGCCGGTCTTCATGACGGCGAACAGGAAGATATAAAGCAGGGCGACCAGGACGATGCGGCCTGCAAAAAGGACGATATCGATGTTCATAAGCGACTATCCCCTAAATTCAAAGGTGCTCAGGCCAAACGTCAGTAGATCGCCGTTGCGCAGCGGGCAGCGCGTAATGCGGCGGTTGTTGACGAGCGTGCCGTTGGTGGAATTGAGGTCCTCGATCGACCAATCCGAGCCCGTAAAGGTGAGCTGGGCGTGGCGGCGCGACACGTTGGGGTCGCGCAGGGCAATGTCGGAAACTGAGCGCTCGCGACCGATGGTCACCTGTGCGGAGGTGATGCTATGGCTCTCGCCGCTCACGACGTCGACGAGCTGGGCGAGCGGGCGCTGCGGGGCGCGAGTGCTCGCCATGTTGGAGGCGATACCGGCTGCGGCGCCTAGGCCCACGGCGGCACCGGTCGCGGCGGCTCCGCCCATGCCGGCAAGCGCGTCGCGCGAGACGGTCTGCGGCACCGGGATAGGAGCGGCGGGGTCGGGGACGCTAGGCGCGAAGGGATCTGCCACGGCAAGCGGGTCGGGAGCGGCGGCGCGAGGCGTCGGCTGCTGCTGGGGCATGGCGGCGGGGCGCTGCTGCTGCGGGGCAGCAAACTGCTGCTGGCCGGCGCGCGGGGCGCTGGCGGCACGGCTTGCCGCGGAGTTGTTCTGGCCCAGGCCGTTTTGATAGGCGCGCTCTTCCTCGTACAGGCGACCGAGCGTGGGGGCATCGACGTTCTCGGCAAAGACCGAGAACTTGCCGGCGCGCAGCTGCGGATCGATCATAAAGCGCACGAGGGGCTCGCCGACAAAGACATAGCGGCGCTTTTCGGCCTGCGCCTTCACAAACTCGCGGACCTCGCGCGAAAGCTCGGGGTAGAACGGGGCGAGCATGGGATCGTCGTCGGCGGCGATCAGGATGGTATAGAGTGCCGGCGCCGTGTTGACGCCATTGATCACCAGAGTCTGATCCTCCATGTCGCGAGCGGCCTGCTTGGCAAGCTTCTTAAAGGAGAACGGGGCACGGGTGGCACCGAAGATGCCGGCCACGTGGTCCTCGAAGATGTTCAGGAAGTTCACGAAAGATCACTCTCCGTATAGGTTCTTTGGTATCCGAGCAAATATAGGCATATCCCAACGATTATAGAGGATAGGGTTCCCGCAACTGCCGCCTTGGCGGCGACCGCGGCTGCAAGGCTGGCAATTTCCATATGGTGTGCAAGACAGGATGCCGCTGCGCAGCCGATGCCGGTGACAGCGATGGCGGCGATTGCGGCAAGGTTTGAGCCCTGATCGGCACGCTTGGCATGGGCATTGAGCAGCGCAGATGACGCCGCGGCAGTTGTCGCGACCAGCGCAAAGGCAGCCCAAAGGAGCGGGTCTTCCAGCGCTGCGGCAACGTTGCCGAGCCCCAGCACGCCTCCGGCTGAAAGCGCGACCGTGGCCAGACGGGCAAAAAGCGCGCCCATGCCCGTTGCCGCGGCAGCGCTTGCCGGGCCGAGCCAAAATGACGCGACGCCGGCGGCGACCCCAGCTGCCAGGAAGGTATTGCCGGTCAGACAGCCAAGCGCAAGCGCGCAGGTGAGTGCGGCGCTCGCGGCAGCCTCGGTGCGACCCCAGGCGATCCACCAACCGGACATGGCGGCGGCAAAGATCACCGCGACGGGCAACATCGACAGGATGCCCTGCGCCTGCATGGTGGCGTTGGCCATGAGCACCAAAAAGCCAACAGCCGAGATGGCCGAGCCAATCTGGGGGGCCAGGCCAGCCGCCGCTCCGATCGCGATTGCCGCAATGACCAGGCCGGGAAGCGCCGCGACCCCGGCCGTTTGCATCAGCAAAAAGCTAAAGGTGCCGCACGTTAGCGCCGAGATAGCGTGCATGGTGTAGTCGCGCGCATGGCTCCAGCGCGTGCCCGCCCAGCCGAGCGCGGGGTCGACCTCGATGGCGTCGTCCTCGTAGTACGACGGCTCGATATCGTCGAGCTCTTGCTCGTCATCCGAAAGCTCGCCAACCATTTGCTCCAGACTGCGACGGCCCTCGCGCACGCTGCCCAGACCGGCAAGGAGTTGGTCGCAAAATGCCTCGATGCTGTTGGGGCGGTCCTGCGGCATGGGGGAGAGCGCGCTCATGAGCGCGGCCTCGGCTCCCGGGGGAAAGTGTGGTATCAGCTCGCTGGGATAGGTGGCGCCGCCGATGATGCGGCCGAGCGAGTCGGCGGGCGTGGCCGCCATAAAAGGAGCGCTGCCGCACAGGCCCTCGTAGATCACACAGGCGAGGGCAAAGACATCGGCGCGCTCGTTGACCGTGCCGGTCTCGATATCGAGCTGCTCGGGCGGCATGTAGCCGATGGTGCCGCCGCGTGAGCCGCCAAAGCCACCGGCGGACGACAGCCGCGCCATGCCAAAGTCGGTGAGCTTTACATTGCCCGAGTGGTCGATGAGCACGTTGGCGGGCTTAATGTCCAGGTGGAGTACGCCATTACTGTGGGCGAAGGTGAGCGCCTGGCCCAGGGCATCGGCAATGGCCGCGGCCTCGTCAAAGGTAAGTGAGTGGCCGTCCACGCGATGCAAAAACTCGGCCAGCGACATGCCATCGACATATTCCATAACCAGGTAGGCATAGGCTGTGTCATGCGTAAAGTCGATGACCTGCACGATATTGGGATGTTGAAGCATGGCGGCAGTGTGCGCCTCGCGCAGGACATCCATGATGTCGCTGGCGGGCATGCCGGCACCGTTGATAAGGGGGATGCGCTTAATGGCGACGCGGCGGCGCAGGTGCGTGTCGCGGCAGATCTCGATGGAGCCAAAACCGCCGGTCGCAAGTGTCTCGAGCGGCTGGTACCGCTTGAGCAGCTCGCGAGAGCTGGTGCCCTCCAAAGGAACGTCCGGCGAGAACCGGGCGGTATGTTGCGAGAAAAGCGGCATGGCCAACCCTCGTGCGTTTAAAGTTCGTTTGCGAGCGGCGGGCGCGGGGCCGAGCCGTTCGCGGTGGCATAGATGCTGCTAGTGTAGCACGCTCGGGCAGATGGCAAGGATAGCGGGATGCGAGGTGGCCCGATCGATTCGGCCCGTTTCGGCTCGTTTGGAAAGCGCATCTCAGTTTTCAGCCAAATTATGGGATGCGCTTTCCAAATGGGGTGGGCTGCGGAAACTGCATCCCAGAATATTGCCCTGGAACGGGATGCGCTTTCCGAACCGGCGTCCAAAAGGAAACCGCATCCCGCTTTGATGTGGGGACTGCGAACAAAAGCCGGACCGTGATCTGGCGCGGATTGGAGTTCGCCTGAATCATTGATGCTGGCTGGTGTGAGAACAGAGATAAACGAGCGGCTCGAGCGATATAATGACACGCTATGGAGGCCGTATGCTCTTTTCCCGCCGTTCTGCTACATTTGCCTGCGCCATTGCGCTTGTCGTAATGGCGGTCACCCCTTATCACCGGTTTTCATCTTCAATCGGCCTAGCGTCAGGTGCAATGACCTGGCTCGTTATCCTGGGCGCATGCCTCGCGGCGTTTGTTCATGGTGCTGCGCTATGCAAGGGGGGAATGAGAAGGCCGAGGCATCTCGGTGCCATCGGTGTTTTCCTTGGTGTTATTGCAACGGTTCCCGAATGGGCCGACCTGGCTTTCTATGCTCGCGGAGACTCTATTCCAATCGTGTTTGCACCGATTTGGTTGTTACATGGCGTTTCGTGTGTCTCGTGCTTTGTTGGGTCGCTGCTTCTCTCATATGTTATTTGGGGCACGGCGGACTCTCCTTTGACGCAGAGGTCGACACGGACTGACGAAAGGGAAACTCGTCACCCGCAGGACGCGATTTTTACAGAAACAATAGCCGTCATGTCTTGCCTGCTGTTTTGCTGTCGAGTTTCATGGAGAGTCGTTCCCGAGCCATGGGGGATGCCCCCTGTAACGGCCGCGTCAATTGGCCTTGCGCTTTTAATTCCGTTGGTCTATCTCGCATTGACTGTGGCCCCGCCGTTTTGCCGCCCTCGTGCCTTTGGCCATGGGCGGCGCGACGTGTTTGCCTGTTCTGTGCTCGTAGCAGTTCCTATTGGTCTTATTCCGGCTGTTGAGGCGGCATACTTCGCAAGCGATGCCGTGGTCATTGCATTGCTGGCGATGGGGTCCGTTATCGCTGCTGCCTTCGTATGCATGTTGCTAAGGGGGAAACGGGACAACAATTCGGATATCGCCTGTGCGTCCGACACATTCGATGCGGGGGTGTTTTCCCCTGCCCTGTCGCCTAGAGAAGAGCAGTTTGTTCGACTGCTGCTCAAAGGGAAAACGCCGGCGGAAATTGCCAAGGAGACGGATACGAAGCCATCGACGGTGAGAACAACGCTTCACCGAGCATACGGGAAGGCGTCGGTTGCGGGCTCACGCGAGCTCGTGGCGCTGTTTGCGGGTGAGGGCGATACTGTAGGGCATGAGCTACCGCAGCGGCATGCTGACGATATAGTGGCATCAGCTCGAACGCGCCGGCTGTTTCGATACCTGCTCACATTATTCTTTATCCTCCTTGCGGCGGGGCCCTTGGTAATGGCGGATAGCGATTGGGGGTCCGGTGTTTCGCGGGCTGTCGCCTTTTCCCTCTTAAGCTACGCATTGGGTCTCGGACTGCTTCTGTCGCTACGCTACGCGGGTGGAAAAGCGAATCGTGGCGCTGCGCTGGATAGAGCGGGTGAAGCGATTTGGCTCGGAAGCCCGTACGTATGGGCGGTGCTATCTGCTGTGGAATGGTCTTTTATCTATATCGCGGCATTGATGTGCATACGCGTTCCGTTGATGGCTGTGCCGGTCCTGTTTTGCGGCGTGGCGTCTACGGCTTCGCTCGCTGTTGGGCTGCGTCCGTTTAAGGTGCATGCCCATGCTCGGGCTATCGTGCCGTTGGTGTCAATGGGCATGGTTGCCTTAATCTATGCGGTCGCTAGGGGGCGAATCCATGGACTTGCGGTGCTGACGGGGGTGCTGCTCACATATATAGTGATGCGAAGCTGTCCGCAGCGCAAAATGCTTGGGATATGGATGCTTTGCTTCGGGGCGACGGCTCCTGTTTGGGCTGTCTTGCTCAATATGGTGCAGGATCTGACGGTTTTCGAGCCGTTGTTCCTCGCGTCGTTGTTGGGGCAAAGTTCGGCTGTCAATGTCGTCGTGGCAACGGTGATTGTTTGCTGGTCTGTGCCCATGTTCGTTACGCACATCGCGCTCGCCCGCTCGGTTGAGGACGAGAAGGCCGTCTTGGAGTACCGGGCGAACGGGTCCACCGAAACGGCCCGCGTGCGCCAGCTGGCCCTGCTTACGTCGCGCTCCCTTTCTGATGTTCAGTCGCAAATTTTGCTGATGACGGCAGAGGGGGCAACGACAAAGGCCATTGCGGAGGATGTCGGTTACGCTGCATCTACGGTGCAAGCGCTGCGGTCTGCATCTTACCGCCAGTTGAAGATCAAGAATAAGGCGGAGCTAATTTTATTGTTATCGCAGGTAAATAACGTGTAAACGCCTGAGCAATCAACTCAATAGCGGGTGTTTACAGACATCTTTCTCTATTCATGCGAAGGTTGCCGTGCGTCGACGCATTGTTAACCGCTTTTGATTGGAGAAGGCCATGATTAAGCCAAGGAGCGCTATTGCTCGAATCGGAGTCGGCTTGGTGATTGCAGCTGGTCTGTCCCTAGGGGTTCCCGCTGCATCGTTTGCACAAGAGGAGTTTGACACCTCTCAGGTTTCCAGCATTACTCAAAACGCCGATACGGGAATTACGACCTGTACGAACAATGCCGATAAGGCATTTAGTTTTCAATGTGCCGGGACGAGTGCAACTGGCTACCGTCAAAAGGATGATTCCTCATCGCTCTATCTGGATATCCAGGGCCATACGGGAAATCCGCTTCGGTTATATACAGACGGTGCGTATAACACAAGCGGTAGCGGCAGCATGAATTGTACTCAGGGAACGTATCGTTCGAATCACAAGGGACAGTGGGAAATGTATAACCTCGTCCGTGAGAACGGGCGATCTGCGGCGCGACTGACTGCATGGGCGGAGTCTGGCTACGGCACTGTTATTGGCGTATGGAGCCCCGACTGCGTCGGGCATTTCCACAAGCTTCCCGCATAGTTGTTTGAAATGGCTCCCTTCCGGCTTTCTGGGTCGGAAGGGGGAGGAGGACGTATGAACCAAAAGCTCGCAAGATACGAACTGTCGAAAACGATTAGACGTCCAGCTTTTATCCTTGCTCTCTTGATTGCGGTCGCAGTTGCAATAGCTGCCGCGCTGGAGCCGTGGGCAAATTTGGAAAAAGAGCGCCACAACCTTCTTTCTTTTGGTTACGGCGTTGGCGTGCAAGCCGAAAATTATCTCGGTCAAACACGTGAAAGCAGCTTCGGTAACTGGATTGTTGTGAGCGCGAACGCGCCACTGTCTGCGTCGGTGTTTTTCTATGCACTGCCCCTGCTTGCAATGTTGGCTGGATCTTGGTCGTGTCTCTTTGAGCGTTTGAGTGGTTATGACATGCAGATATGCACGCGCGTTTCCAGAAAGGCGTACGTGAACGTAAAGATGCTGTCTGCTTTCCTCTCCGCGTTTACAGTGACTGCCATTCCTCTGCTCGTCAATTTCCTGATCGTCTCGATGCTTTTTCCTGCGTATCTTCCTCGGGTCGATGAGTCGACTTACGTAGGACTTTACCTGCATAGCTACTTCTCCGGTCTATTTTATTCGCATCCTTTGTCATATGTGCTCGCATACACGCTGTTCGATGCTGTCACGCTCGGGACTTTATCCATGGCTGTAACTGGCTTCTCAATTTTGTTTCGTAGCAGAATCAAAGCGATAATTGTCCCGTATCTGCTAATGGTTGCGTGGCATTTTGCAAATGGCTGGATCTTCGGCGTAATGGCTTGTGTGGGGTTTAACTGCAATATCCTCAACAGCATCAGGTCGGAATCGCTGAATAACTGGCCAGACATTCGAGCCGGTTTTGCGGAAATCATATTATTGACCCTTGCTTCGTTGGCTTTTTCTGGGGCGTGGAAAAGACGCGAGGTGGTCTGATGCTGTTTAGGCTGGTCGCCGCGGACCTGAGGACCGTTTTGAAGAAGAACATCATCACTTTTATTGCAATTGCGGCAGTGACCGTTGCGAACTTGGTGTACGCCTACGGATTGTCTTCTGTGTATGGGGTTAGAACGGATACCTTGGGGTTTGCGGATAATCTTGCGCTCGTGTTTGCCGGATCTGCTCCGTTTGAGCCTAGGCCCGGGGTCATGTTTGTGCCTCCGCTAGGATGGCTATTTCTCATTCTGCTTATTCTCTATACAACACTCGACTATCCGACCGAATCGTTGCACGGGTTTGGTTTGCAAGCGCTTGTTCGATGCCGGGCAAGAACCCTTTGGTGGGTCTCGCGTTTTATCTTGGTGGCGGCAGTAACGGCATTTTCACTGCTCGTGGTGGTTTGCTCTGTTGTGATTTGGAGCTTGGTGGTGAGCTCCTCGTTCAGCGCGGTCATTCATGGTGAGTCGCTTCAACTGGCTAATTTGGCGCCGTGGTTTCTCAAAGCTGCCGAGGCAGATGCGCTGCCGTTTTTCATAGGTCTCTTATTTGCTTTTGAGGCGCTTGCGTTTGCGCAGGCAGCGGTTGGGTTTGTGCTTGGGTCGTCAGTCTCGTTTGTGGTTTTAATGAGCTACCTGATCTGCTCGGCATATGCACGACATTGGGCGCTATTGGGTAACGCCTTGATGCTGTTGCGCTGGGGTGGAATTGTCAAAGAGGGAATCGCGGCGGGCTCGAGTGTCTTGTCATCAATTGGGCTTATGTCGTTATGCCTATCGTTGGGCGGACTGTGGTTTCGAAGGGCAGACCTTTTAGAAAAGGGGGACAAGATATGAGCGTGATCGTTAGGGACGTATCGAAGCGCATGGGCAAAAACGATGTCCTGCGCAACGTGTCCATCGAGGTTGACCCTGGGACCGTGGTCGGACTTCAGGGGATAAACGGTTCGGGCAAGACCATGCTCATGCGAGCGGTCTGCGGATTGATCAAGCCTACCGAAGGCGAAATCTCTATCGATGGCCAAAGGCTTGGGGCGGACATCTCGTTCCCGCCGAGTCTGGGGATGTTGATCGAGGCGCCTTCCTTTTTGGGATATCTGTCTGGCTACGACAATCTGGAGCTCATCGCCCAGATCAAGGGCGTTGCCACCCCCGAGGACATTCGCTCTGCCCTGCGGCTCGTGGGGCTCGATGCAGACGAAAAAAAGAAGTTCCGAGCATACTCGCTTGGGATGAAGCAACGTCTGGGGATAGCTGCGGCAATTATGGAAAAGCCGAAGCTACTCGTTCTCGATGAGCCAACAAATGCCCTCGACGAAGCGGGCGTGGAAATGCTCAAGCGCGTTGTGGCGATGGCGGCATCAACGGGTCGCGAGGTCCTTCTGTCCAGCCATGACGGAGAGGTGCTCGAGGAGCTGGCCGATCGGGTTTACTGCATGCGCGACGGTGCCGTTGTGAAAGTTCGGGAAAGGTCGTGAGCGCGATGAAGAAGACCCTGTGGACAAGAAGGTCGGCGCTCGCGCTTTTCGGCTGTGCTGCTGCCGGCCTTGCGGGCATGAGGGTGAGCGCCGTTAACGGGAACCGGACGGTCATTCCTGAGAAATACTATGCGGAGGGCGAATGGCTCTCGATGGATGGGGCGTTTCTGGGGTCGAAGGATGTGGCGACTGACGGGTATTCGTTTTGCATAGACGGGGCGGAGCTGCTCACGCCGCGCGAGTATCTCAAACGAGCACATGACGATTATTCAAAATATGGCACCGTGGATACGAAAACGAGACTGAAGGATGCCGACATCACGTGCGTTATCGCCGTAAAGATGCGTGTCAGAAATAGGGATAATATCGACGGTGGAATCAAAGCGTATGTTTGGCATCTGGTTCCGGAGTCTGCGCCAAACTATGATTTTGTAGTCAATACCGATCTGATAACGCAAGCCATGCCGGTCCTTGGCGGCTCTGCTGCGTTTGCCGTGGAGGTTGGGGCAGAAAACGAGTTGCTCGTCCCATTTATGATGCAGAACACCAACGACTATTTCGAAGGTTACGAGACCGTCCGTTTTGAGAAAGCATTTCCCGGGACTTACACGATGAAGATGACCGATCTGCCGGAGCGGAGGCTCTTAAGGTTTGAAGTGAAATAGCTCGAGAGCAAGGCAAAACGGGTCCATTGGCGGTACGCGCGCCCGATTCCAGGCGCCCCGGCCCGGAATCGGGCGCGGGACGAGGCGCCTTCGGTGTCGGCCGGCCTACCGCTTCTTCTTGCTCTTCTTCTGCTTGCGCTGCTTGCCCTTGGTCTCCTGGGGCTTGTCGCCCTGTTTTGCTTCGGCAGCGGCCTTTTCTGCCTTCATCTTCTTGCGTTTGGTCTCGATGCGGAGTTTTTTGTTGATGCGCGCCTTAAGGAAGGGACCGAACTGCTCGGCATCGCCGCGGACAAAGGTGTCCTTAGGGATCGTCACGCCCTGGTCGGCGAACATGGCCACAAAGATGCGCTCGCCGTCGAGCACGTGGTCGAGCTTTTCAAACGGGAAGAACTGCGACTTGCCGCTCGTGCCCCAAACCATCAGGCCGTCCTCGTTGGCGGCGACGCGGCGATAGCGGCCACCCATGGACTCGTCGGCCTCAACGGCGTCGATAAAGTCGCGGGCGAGGGTGTGGTGCAGGTTTTTGCTCCACCAGGCCAAAAAGGCGCCGAATACGATCAAGACGACGCCAAACTTGATCCAGTTGCCGCCGGCCACCAGCATGCCGATGCCGATGAGCGCGGCAATTGCCGCGGCGACATACAGCGAGCCGCGACGCCTGGGCGAGGCGACCAGGCGGGCGAAGTCGGTGACGAGGTCGTTTTCGTATTGGTACTCGTTGAGGTACAGGATGCCGTCGTCGGCTGCGGCCTGCTCCTCGAGCGCGACCTCGACCTGGTCGGCTGCTTCGGAGGGAACGAGGTTGCTCTCTGCGTCTGCCATGCTCTTTGGACTCCTATCGCGGCGGGCTCGCCGTACGGGTTATTATGGAATGCAGTATGCCGTGCGACCGCATGGCCGCCGCGGCAACAAGACTCAGTATACCCGGGGGAGCACCCATGGAATCGTTGTACCGAAAGTATCGCCCGCTCACCTTTGACTCCGTGGTGGGCCAGCAGCATATCGTCTCGACGCTCGAGCACGCCATCACCGAGGGGCGCCTGTCCCACGCCTACCTGTTCTGCGGACCGCGCGGCACGGGCAAGACCACCATGGCGCGCATTCTGGCCAAGGCGCTGCTGTGCCGCAATGCCGAGGCGGCGCGCGCCGAGGGTGCAAGCGGCTGCATGCCCGACGGTACTTGCGAGGAGTGCGAGCTCATTGCCGAGGGTAACCACCCCGATGTCTACGAGCTCGATGCCGCCTCCCGCACGGGCGTGGACAATGTGCGCGAGGAAATCATCAACTCCGTCAACTTTGCCCCGGTGCGCGGCAAGTACAAGATCTATATCATCGACGAGGTCCACATGCTCACGACGGCGGCGTTCAACGCGCTGCTCAAGACGCTCGAGGAGCCGCCGGCACACGTGATCTTTGTGCTGTGCACCACCGACCCGCAAAAGATTCTGGAGACCATCCTCTCGCGCTGCCAGCGTTTCGATTTCCATCGCATCGGCAACGAGGATATCGAGCGTCGCCTGGCATACGTGTGCGAGCAGGAGGGCTTCGATTACGACGATGAGGCGCTGGCTATCGTGGCGCGCCATGCCAAGGGCGGTATGCGCGACGCGCTGTCCACGCTGGAGCAGCTGAGCGTCTTTGGCAACGGTTCTGTGCATGCGGACGACGCCCGCTCGCTTTTAGGCGAGGTTTCGGACCAGATTCTGGGCGAGTTTTCCCGCGCCATTGCCGATCGCGATGTTGCCGAGCTCTATGGACTGATCCGTGCGCAGGTCGAGGAAGGAAACGACCTGCTGGAGCTGACGCGCGACCTGGTGGCGCATGTGCGTGACGTGTACGTTGCCTGCGTTGCCGGTGCCCGTGCCGAGCTGTTTGAGGGCGGCTCCGAGCAGGCCGAGGCGCTTGCTGCCGAGGCCGCTGCCTTTGGCGAGCATCCTGCCGACCGCCTGGCCCGTGTGCTGACGGTGCTCGACGATGCCGCACTGGAGATGAGGGGCGCGAGCGACGTGCGCCTGGTGCTCGAGATCGCCTGCACGCGCCTGGCACGTCCCGAGGCCGATTTAACGATTGAGGCATTGGCCGAGCGCGTGGCCCGCTTGGAGGCCATGGTTGCCAACGGCGCCGTGCCGGCGAGCGTGGCTGCTGCTCAGGCCGCCGCGCCTGCAGCATCCGTACCCGCTGCTGCCCAACAGCCGACGCTAATTTCGGGCGCTCGTGCTGCCGCTCCGGCGGCATCCGCTGCCCCCGCTGCTACGTCCGCGCGCCAGGGCGGTATGCCTTGGGACCGTGGTGCTGCTGTTCCGGCTGCCCAGCCTGCGTCCCGTTCTGCGTCCGTGTCAGCTTCCAAGCCTGCAGCGCCTGCACCTCAGCCTGCGCCGACTCCGACGCCTCAGCCCGTTGCGGCTCCCGCGCCTGCCACCGCTCCGGCACCTAAGCCCCAGTCCAACAATGCCGCCCAGGTTGCCGCCGCCGGTACTGCCGAGACGCCCGCGGTCGAGGATGCCGGAGAGCTGCAGCGCAAATGGGCCGAGGTTGTCGAGCGTGTCAAGGCGCGTCAGGCTTCCTACGCGGGGCTTTTGCTCAATGCCCGCGCCACGGCTGACGACGGCTCCAGGCTCACGGTCTCGTTCCCCGCGGGCTCGACCTTTGCCATCAAGATGCTTGGACGCGCCGACACGCAGTCGGTGGTCCTGCCGACAGTCAGTGCGGTCTTCGGTCGTCGTACCGTCGACTATGTCCTGGATGGGGGTGGCACGCCGGCTCCTCAACATGAGGAGCATTCTCCATCTGCACGGGCTGCGGTATCTGCGGACCCGCAACCCGTGTCCTCGGCGGCCCCTGCATCCTCGAGCGCCAGCGCGACGCAGCCAAAAGCAGCACCGATAGCGGCGCCGACCCCGTCGGCGCCTAAGCCCGTCATGGCCAAACCGGCTGCTCCGACACCCGCGCCCAAGCCTGCCTCGCCCGCGCCCAAGTCGTCTGACCTGGGCAAAGCCCCCTGGCTGCGCTCCGACAACCCCGCCGGCGCTCCTGCCACGGGCAAGCTCCCGACCGAGCCCGCGCCCCGAGCGCCCGAGCGCGCGTCCGCTCCCAAGGCTCAGCCCGCCGCGCCGTCTGCGCCATGGGAATCCGAGCAGGTTCCCTACGACGATGCCATGGTTGGCGGTTTTGTTGCCGATGCTGGTGGGGACGATCTGCCTCCGTTCGACGTGCCGGGTGCGGCGTCCGCGCCCAAGTCCGCTGCAACTGCCCCCAAAGAGGAGGACGCTCCTGCAGCTCCCTGGGAGTCCAACTCCGGTGCGGGCGGCCCCTTCGGCCATCAGGGTGCAGCCCCGAGCATCCCGCAGACCGAGGACGAGGCCAAAGCCCTCATCCGCAGCGTCTTCGGCCAGTCCACCATCTTCAAGCCGGTGGAGTAGCTGCGCAGGCGGGTATACTGCTCAAGAAGAGAACCCCTTGCCCGGGCGCATCTGTATTTCGGACATGTGCAACGTGGTGCCGCGTATATCGCATTCGAGCAGACAGGCGCGTGACGGTCGGCCTAGGATGCTGAGGTCGATACGATACGTCGCATGGCTGTCCGTGTACTCGACTTGCTCGGCGTTGACGGTTGCTCCGATTGTAAATAAAGAGCCCAGTTCGGCATCGACAATCTTGGAGTCCTTTATCTTGACCTTGAACTCTTGGTAGAGGGACGGGCTGTTGTAGTAAATGGTTCGGGTTCCGTCGGTGCATTCATCGGTCGTCTCCCATTTGACGACGGGCTGGTCCGAGCTGGCTATCAGCAGTTCTGCTCCAAAAGCTATGGCATGGGTGATGATAACCAGTAATACCCAGACGACAAAGAGATAGAGAACCACATATGCAACGGGGTGTTTTGAGCGGATGTTTTGGAGTACGGCTGGGACATTCACGAGGGCACCTCCAAATCGTCATCTATGACAATCAAATTATACCCAGCCGCCATGCGTGCCGCCTCGAGCAGCGGCTCGGCATTTTGCCATGTAGCCTTGTAGCCCTACGCATAAACTGCCTGGTTCCAGCTCTGCTAGATGTAGCTTGAGATAATTATGCAACCTTGCATAATTCGACCTTGCATAATCTTGGGCGTGCGTCACGCTCAAGGACATGTATATCGACTGAGGTAGCGTGTCCGCCCCGCTTGCTTGCCCCGCGCCGTGGTACGATTTTTGAGTTTGAAAGTCCCGTCGCGCTCCGGCTGCCCTTGCAGCTTGTCGCGCGGCCGCACGTAAAGGAGCCATCATGGCCGGTATGAACATGCAGCAAATGATGAAGCAGGCTCGCAAGATGCAGGAGCAGCTTGCCGCCGCGCAGGAAAACCTTAAGTCCCAGACCGTCGACGCCTCTGCCGGCGGCGGCATGGTCAAGGTGACCGTTAACGGCGAGATGGAGCTCGTCAACCTCACCATCGACCCCGATGCCCTCGATCCCGAGGACGTCGATATGCTGCAGGACATGATCATGGCTGCCGTCAACGAGGCCGTCCGCGGTGTCAACGAGCTCGCCAACAAGCAGATGGGCGCCATCACCGGCGGCCTCAACATCCCGGGCATGCCGTTCTAAGACACGCATATATATGAGTGCCAACCATAGTCTGCAAAAATTGCTCGATGAGCTGGGCCGTCTGCCGGGCATTGGTCCCAAGTCGGCCCAGCGCATCGCCTATTACCTGCTCGAGGCCGATGCCGAGGAGGCGCGCCGCCTGGCCGAGGCTATCCTGGAGGTTAAGCAGGAGGTTCACTTTTGCAGCCGCTGCTTTAACTACGCCACGGCCGACGAGTGCTCCATCTGCCAGGATTCGATGCGCGATACCACTCGCATTTGCGTGGTGGGCGAGCCGCGCGATGTCCAGGCGATTGAGCGCACGGGCAGCTACCACGGTCTCTACCACGTATTGGGCGGCGTGATCAGTCCCATGGACAAGATTGGTCCCGAGCAGTTGCACATTCGTGAGCTGCTGGCACGCTTGGGCCACGAGGACATCCACGAGGTCATCATCGCCACCAACCCCAATATCGAGGGCGAGACCACGGCGAGCTACCTGGCCCGCACTATCAAGCCGCTGGGCGTTGAGGTATCGCGTCTGGCGAGCGGCCTTCCCGTGGGCGGCGACCTGGAGTATGCCGACGAGCTTACGCTTGGGCGCGCCATCGAGGCCCGTCGCACGATTTAGGTGGCGAGCCTGCTCCTGCCGTATGTCTTCATCGCGACGCACGGGGTAGCCATAATTTCCCCGTGCGACTGTAAGTTTGTTGTGCAACAAAGATGCTTTGTATCCGCTTATCGCATGGATGCTTCCACTCGCATCCTTAATTTGCCCATTCGTTGCGCAACCTTTTGGGTTCGCTGATACACTCAAATATGGATTCGAATGAATGCGCCGCTCCCGAGCGGCGTGTTTTTGTTGGAGGAGAACGCATGCGGCCCGGTGGCACTCAGACAAAGCGCGGCGCCGCGGTGCGCATGCGACGCCGACTGGGCTTGGCGCCGCGGGCGTACGCACTGCTGTCTTGCTCGCTGGTGCTGGTCATAGCTGGCGTTTCTGCCTATGGCATGACCGTGCCGTCCATGATGCAGGCACATGCCGCACGCGAACCGCGCGTGGGGCATGAGGTCAAAAGTGACCTGGGGACCACGACTGGATATGCTTGGGCAAGTGTGGTCGCGCATATTGTGTTTGGCACCGGCGACGCGGACGGCGCCGAGGCCCCGGACAACGAAGTCACGCTTGCCAATGGCAAAACCATCGTGCTCACCAACACCAAGATCATCGATCGGTTGTCCAACAATAGCGTGGCGGCAACGGTGAATAAGGTCGAGCAGCAGAAGGAGCAGGACGCCCAGCAGTCCGGAAAGCCCGGTAGCTCGGATACTTCTGGCTCCGGCTCGGATTCGTCGAGTTCGGGCGGTGGCTCTGGGTCGGGTTCCTCTGCCGGAGGGTCTGGAAACGGCGGCTCGACGGGCGGCAACACTGACAACGATGCAAACTCCGGTGGCCTTTCCGCTGCTGAGGAAGAGAGCATTCACAGTTGGCTTGTGACCAAGTACAACATGCTCGACGGCTATGTTTCTCGTGCCAATGACGTGGTCTCGACCTATAACTCTACGGGAGATCCCAGACCGTGCGACAGCCTGGTCGGGGAGATGTTTGTCATTCGAGCCGAGTTTGGTCGTCAGACATTCTCGCCCCGGTCAAAGTGGTATCAGCAGTATGCCAATCTGTGGGGCTGTTACACCAACCTATGTCAATGGGTCGGCCATTACGGCGATGATGACGTCGCGCTCGGTAACTTCAACAATAACGTGGCGGCGCTTGCCCTATGATGACCGATCTTGCATCCACCACACCACAATCGCTCGGTCGCGATCCCATGGTCGGCTTGCGCCTGGCGCGTGTCGACGGGTTTGAGCCGGCCATTGCGCTCGGTCAGGACGAACTGCCTGCCTATCTGCGTCGTTTTACGATGCTGTTTGCCGACGATGCCACCATGCGCCGTGGCGGTATCGGCCGCGTGACGCGTGCCGTCAACGCCCAAGGCGAGGCCGTAGCACTCAAACAGCTCATCTTGCCAACGTGCGATGAGTTTGACGATGCCGCCCATGAGGCGCTGGTCGCCAAGTTCAAAGCGGCATTTCGCGAGGAATATGAATGCCATCGCGCCCTTTCGGGCCTTAAGGGCTTTCCCCGTCTCTATGGCTGGGGCGAGGTCGACGGTGTGCCTGCAATTGTCATGGAATGGGTCGAGGGCGAGACGCTCGCCCGCTTGCGCTCGCGCTTTGCCGTGGACGATGCCGGCCGCCTATCGCCGCTTGTGGCGGCGCGTCTGGGTCGCGACCTGTTCGATCTGCTCTGCCGTATGAGCCTGGTGGGCGAGGGCTTTGTCCATCGCGATATCTCGCCCGCTAATATTATGGTGCGTACGGCGCGTCTACCGCTTGACCGGCAGCTTGCCGAGGGCACCTTTGACCTGTGCCTGATCGACTTTGGCTCGTCGCTGGCGCTTGAGCCTGCGTCGGCCGTGGCCGGTACCGGCGGCAAGGCGTCGTTTACGGAGCGCTATGCCACGCTGCGTCGCGCGACGGTTGCCTATGCCCCGCCCGAGATGCTCACCGACGATATTCCCGACCTGCGCGCTTTGCGTATGTCGCCGGCGATCGACGTCTATGCCGCAGCAAGCACGGTTTACGAGCTCATTGCCGGCGCCGCGCCATACGAAGCCGCGCCGAGCACTTCGGGCACCTCGGGTTCGCGCAAAAAGACGCGCGACATCGCCAGCCCCTACCGTCTCAAGATGGACACGCTGCCCGACTATCCCATTGGTGCCCATGCGCCCGGTTGCGATTTGACTCAGCTGCTTCGTCGTGAGCCCGATGTGGCGCTCGCTGCGGCCGAGCAGGCCCAGCAGCTGGGGCTTGAGCCGGATTCCGAGGAGCTACGCGATGCGCTGGCGTTTGTCGATGCCCAGCTGTTCGACGTGGTGATGGCCTGTCTGTCCAGCCATCAAAAAGATCGTCCCGAGCCGGCGGCGGTCGAGGCGGCGCTCTCGGCGTTTTGTGACCACTATGCGCAAAATGTCGGTCGTTCGCTCCGCGGCGAGCCGCTCACGCCGTGCCCCATGGATGCGTCTGGCCGCGCGGTTCGTCGCGCGCTGATGGTCGGCGCGACGGTCGTCTGTGGCGTGGTTTGGGCTGTGGTCGTGGTTTCGGCCGCGCTGCTGGCGTCGGGCGCTCGCGTGACGGCGACTTTGGGATCGCTCGTGTGGTCTGGGTCGCTACCGGGTATTATTGCCGCACTGGCGTTGGCGCTGCCAGGCATAGCCGGCGTTGCCGCGGGGGCACTTGCGCGCGATCGGCGCTCGGGCTTCCTGCAGGGTGTGCTTGCGCTTTCTGCCTGCGAGGTTCCGGTGCTGGTTGTGGCTGCATGTAGCGTATTTTCCCAACGCGCCGTGATGGGCGGCCTTGTTGCCGCTCTGGTTGCAACCTATACGCTTACGTGGTTTTTGCTTGCGATGGGCTTTGCCTTTGAACTTCCCGTTTCGGCACCGCGACGCACAAAAGCCCAGATGGCGACTCCGCTTGCCGGTGGAGCCGCAGCTGTCCGTACTTTTGGCGGACCTGTCGAAGTATCGTCCGATTCTATTTCTACGACCAAGGAGGCCTAGGTCATGGCATCTCAAGTTGAGCTCACCCCATGCGGGGCCATGTTTGACATCTTTAAGCGCGCAGCGCATCTGAGCCATATCGAGCTGTGCGGCTTGGTGCTTTCGTCCCGTCCGCTCGCCGACGGCCGCAGCCCGCAGAGCCGAGCCGCCGATCGCTCTTGGGTTTCCCGCTTTATCGTTCGCGCGCCGGTCGGCACGCTTCAGCAGCGCTACTTTGCCGAATACGGTACCTCGGCTGCGCGTATTATGTCGCAACTGGCCCTGCGCCAGCGCAATCCCATGGACTCCACGGCTGTAATCAATATGGTGTGCGGTCCTGCAGGTGAACCGATGGTACGCGCGCTCGAAGAGTGCCACCAGGACACGAATCTCTATCGCAACGCGCTCGATCGCCTGTCCCAGGCGGCGGAACTCATGCCCGCCGAGCGCGCCGAGGTCGTGCTGGTGCTGTTTGTCGCCGTCGGTTGTTCGGCGGATGTGCGGTCCTCGGTGAACTATGCCATCGACTACGCGAACGCGACCTGCGGCGGAGGCACATCCACGCCGCGTTCGCTTGGCATGTCGCTGACTGCGGGCGAACGCGAACCCGCCCCGGCGCACCCTTTGGGCTTGCTGCGCGTGCAAAACAGTTTTGTCGTGAGCGCCCCGCGCTGGATTCAGCCGAGTGAGCAGGGTGTTGAGATTGGCGCGCTGGCCACTGGTGAGGGCGATATTACCGACGTCGGCGACGATGTCTCGGCCCGCCATGCCCATATCTGGTGCGATGCTCAAAATATCTGGCACGTCGAGGACTTGTCGTCCACCAACGGAACCGTGGTGGTAAACGGGGCCACGCGCGTTTGCATTCAGGTCGAGCCCGGCCGTTCCGCCCAGCTCAATCCCGGCGACGAGCTCAAGCTCGGCGAATCCACTACCTATGCCATCCTCTTCGGTGCCCTCTAGCCGGCAGTTAAGGACGTTCCTTTTCTGCCGGCACTTGGGGACACTCCTCGGCGCGCCAGAGCCGGTCGCCTGGGGATGGAGAGGCCATTTTGGCCCTTGGCGGTCAGTCGGGGCGAAACTAGAAGATCTTTCCGATTCGCGGCTGTTCATGCTTGTAGAGCATCTAAAACAATAGGATGTTATTCTGGAATATGCCGGGTGCGTGAACTTGCCTGTCTTAGCCTTAATAAGGTATAGGGGAGTTTGGCTCAGGGGTTCCGTGTTGTTCTTCAGCGCAGTATTGTGGGACAGATTTGCTGAGATTGGCGCCTTACACCGCAGAGCGCACGGAAGGCTCTCGATTTGTGTTCTGGCCCCAGAATACAGGGCCTGATACTTACCAACTGTGGCATGGATGTAACATCTGTAGAAATCAACCCTTTTGTTGTCGACCTTTGTAAGAAAAACACTGCCATCAACTCTTTGGATGACGAAACTAGGGTGCTTGAGGGGAGCCTTTACTCCCCTCTGAGAGATGACTCATGTTTTTCGCTTGTCGTTGTGAATCCTCCGTTACTGCCGATTCCGGATGAGATTCCTTATCCCTTCGTTTGAGATGGAGGACAATCGGGTCTGGATAAAACACTTCGTATTCTTAAGGGTGGCGATACGCATTTAGAGAAAAACGGTAAATACTGCTAATAGGGGTGACGACGATGGTGCGGGGGCGACCCGCGATGCTCTCATCAATACGTCGGATACTTGGGAAATCAGGTCTAGATGCATGTATGATGATGCTGTGTGGCTATTCAATTAATCCGCGTTCCGAATGGGTGCAGGGTATAGCTGCGACATCGTATGCTTTTGACCCGGCGCGATACTCAGATATTTCTGAGGCGGTTGACGAAGTTTATACGCACTATGCCGCGCAAGGCGTTTCGGAAGTTTGCACATCTACGTTACGGGCTTAGGTTTCTTCAAGCGAGCAGGCCGGTTGCGTTATTTCGAGCGATTTTTCTAGTCTAGACGACAAAAGGCAAAGGATTTGATGGGTATAAAACGCGGACGTTTGTGGGCGGATGCTCAAATCTATTGTGGCAATCGGGCGGTTGAAAAAGATATTTCAACCGCCCGATTGCCAGGTTCGTCGGAGGAGATGTCCGATTCCGACTCTCTTGTAGGAAGAGCTTGAGATCGTATTGGCCCAAGGCAATCTTAAAGCAGTCTCATTGGCAAATCTTCGCTCCTGTTGTGTTGAGGTGTAAGGTATCAGTGATTGATGTTTTGTGGCGGGTAGATTGGGGCCTTCCTTGATTCGATGCGTTCTCTCGAGGTTCATCAGAGCAAAAGGGGCTTTCGTCTTCATTGCTATCACGGTGATTGGAACCGCTCTCTCCTATGCCATGCCATACGTGAACGGGAAATTCTTAGATTTTCTTCTCGGTAACCGCAGCGAAAGAGACGCCGTACTCTTCGCGCTCCTGGTTGCGTCAATAGGAGTTTTCTCCACCCTCTTTACTTATTTTGCAGGAACACTTTCCATTCGCATAACCACGAGACTTTCCTTTGATCTTCTCAGGGAGGCCGTCTTGCGTTTTGAAAGAGACGATTACTTGGTGAGTCGGACCATCGATCCAGCCTATACAACGCAACGGATTATTTCCGACTCTAGCGTGGTCTCATCCTTCGTTTTGGCGAATTTTATCAGTGCGCCGCTGTCCATTGTAGCCATTCCCATCGTATTGCTTATCATATGGTCAATTGATTCAACTCTCGCGGTGTTTTCCATCATTCTCCTCATCGTGTATTTCTGTGTAATTACTGGGTTGAGGAAACTTTTGTATAGGGTCACGTATGAGAAGAAAGAGGCGGACAGCGCCTTTTACGCCGCAATTGCATCGCAGCTTAATCAGATTCTCAACATTCAACTGACATCTTCGTACGGCAAGAGCGAACAAGCGCTCGACGCTGGGTTTAAGAGCTATTTTCCCAAAGTTTTGCGCTCCGGAAAGCTATCATATTCTCTGACATCGCTCGATGGTCTTTTCGCAGCGTTGTTTCAAGCGGTGATACTTGTTGTTTCCGGAGTACGAATCATTAACGGAACTATGTCAATAGGCGAGTACACTATCATCGGTACATACTTCGCGGTTCTCTTTAAGACTTTGAAAAGTATGATGTCATTGTTCAAATCCTATCAAGATGCCAAAGCATCATGGGATAGGACGGCTATCGCGACGAGAGAAAAGGAGAGATCGGGGTGGAATCGGACCGATTTAGCTAAACTCGATGAAATAAATGACATTTCGGTATCTGATTTGGAATTCTCGGTTGCCCTTCCAGACGGATCTGTCCGAGAGGTCCTCGGCGGGTTTTCTTTCAAGTTTTCCGGTCCTGGTACATATTGCATAGTTGGGGAAAACGGAAGAGGCAAGACGTCACTTCTTTACTTGATGCTCGGGCTATACTCATCGAAAGGCAAAGTAAAATACAACGGCGTGCCAATCGAAGAATGCGACTTGGATTACATACGTGCGAGAGAGATATCGTGCTGCCCACAGTCGTGCTTCGCGCCGGACGAAACGGTGAAAGAGCTGTTAGAGTATTTCGACACGCCCTTTTCTTCCTATCACCGGGGTGTAGATGGCCTACTTTCGCTGGAAAACAGCGTGAAGGAGTTGCTCGGGAAACGTTGCTCCGCGCTTTCGGGCGGTGAGCTGCGCCGAGTGTACTTATGGTCGGCGATTTCACGCAAGTCGTCAGTTTTGGTACTCGACGAGCCCACGACTGGGTTAGACGCTGTAAGCCGCGCCGAGCTTGCGGCCTATGTTAAGCGCAACAAGCAAAGCCAGCTGATCATCATTGTCTCTCACGATGACGAGATGGTCGGCGCGGTAGAAGGGGTAGTGGATTTAGGCAGCATGTACCGGGGTAAATGCTGACAAGTGTAGTGCTACCCAACTGACAGAGATAACAAAAAAGCGATGCAGATGCACGTAGCATTCAGTCGGTTCGGACTCGGTGCCTTCACGCCATCGCAACGCTTTCAGATATAGTTCTCATTCTCTTACTAAAGGAAACTTTAGTCTACGTTGTCTTGTCGAGACAGAGGTGAAGCGAAGTGTTGTCGCGACGTATCTTATTCCAGGTGGCTCAGTATCATCGTGAGAATCACACCAAAGTGTACTTACAATTCTCGTGTCCCACGGACAACATGAGCTGAGCATTGAGGTTCCACCCTTTGCTGCAACTACACGGGGTTGGACGGCAATGAATATGCCGGGCCGCATGCCACGCGCAGCGGGGGTCCATGCCCCAGTATGTTGCCTACAGCAGCCTCGATGTCCACGCACACATCATCTCTGCCTTCGTGTTCAATCCGTTTGCCGGAGAGTGCGAGGGTTACAAGGCCGTAGAATACGAGCCGAACAAATGAAATGCGGTATCGACGCATAGGATTAAACTGACGATTGCTTTGCACCGAAAATACGCCCGGAAAGCCGCTATGGGTGGCGGCCCGGGTTAAATTGAGAGGCCCGTCCGATCACTTTCATGTGACGAACGGTCGGGCTTCTTATTCCACTTGCCAATGCTCGGCTCATATTGGAAGAAAGCTACGCTAATGTTTGCGTGATACTCCTATTTTTTCCGAAGAAAGAATCGGATAATGAAGAATAACAATAAAAAAGGTGCCAGATATAAAGCAAGTACAAAGGTTAATCCAACGAGACCTTGCAATAATGGCATAACTCCTCCCAGACACGAGATTTTGGTATTTGTCCCCATCTTATTTTGAATTGGACCAAATAGTTCCTAGACACAAAAACTACTCGTCAACTGGATCGCACCAATCTGCTGGCAAAACACAGCTTGATTCTTTATCGACATAGCACCAATCCGCAACAGGGCACTCGGCGATGTCGTAAAAATTGCATATATCAACTCCAAGACAACAAGGCTCAACGGGAGTATGTTCATTTGAACCAACAGGATGGATATGCTTCATAACAGCTCCTCACCTTAATCCAATTAGAGACTACGTTTGATCAATGCCACAGTGATCTACAACGCAGATGCTGCCGCCATCCATGTCATAGTCGCAGTAATCGTATGCACCACAGCCATCTGCTTTATCATAAACAGTACAGATGTCAGTAATGCCCAAGAGGCAGTCAAAAGACATCGGCTTCACGCCTGCCTCGTCGCCACTTCCTGGATTAATCGGATGAATATGCTTCACGACTACCTCCCTTTGAGTGCAGAAAAACCTCAATATTGTGTATAACAAACCAAGATGTCTAGTTCACCATATTTCTAGAATGGTTTCGGCGAACGTAGCAATAAGCTTCGCAGACGGTAATCAGAAGAACGAACACCTCCACAATGGTGACAGCAATGCGCTGAACCGCTTATTCCGATACAGTAGCTTCTCGTTGATTTTTCTCCTGCGAAGATGAGTGGCGGGAAATAAGGTCAAAAGCCATCTCGTAGCACATTTTTCTATATTCACATGATGCAGGGTGTAGACTCTTGGGCAAGTAGCCGTGCTCGTCTGCAGCCTCCCAGCTACAGCCCCCACCACAGAAAGACCGAGCCCAACAGTCCGTACAGTCAATTCTTTTTTCGACACCCTGACTCCAGTTTTCAATATACCTAGTTTCGTCAATTCCGGTGACGATGTTGCCCATTTTGAATCGCATCATCCCGACAAACCTGTGACAGGGGTATACGTCCCCTTCGGGAGTCACGGAAATAAAACGCCTGCCAGCCCCGCATCCGACAAAGGCGATCCTGTTGCTCATAATCAAATCAACTGCAGTTTTCAATGTTCTAAACAAGGGCTTTTCCCCTTGATCAATCTGTTTGAGATATTGATCCGCCAAATCTATTAGGCCCGCCCTGATTTTGTTTAATGAGTGTTCGTCGAGTTTGATATTCTCATCGAATGAGCTCACGGGCGAGAAGTAAATCCTTCTGAAGCCCATCTCTTTAAACTGAAGATAGTCTTCAACAAGGTTACAGTTATTATTTGTTAAGGTCGCTCTTGCGCCGAAGGGGAACGACTCGGAAAAACGACGAACGTTTTTGTCGATATCGGAGAAAGAGCCGCCTCCCGTCTTGTACGGGCGCGATGCATCGTGCTTGCATCCTGTACCATCGAGACTAATCAGAACAGAAAACCCGTGCTCCTTGAAAGAATTCACAGCAGTGTCATTCAAAAGCGTTCCGTTGGTCGTAATAGAATAGGTAAAGTTTCTATTGGGGTATATTCTTTTTGAATAGTCGACCGTTTTCCATATCAGCGGCTCGTTAATCATGGGTTCCCCACCAAAAAAGACGATTGCAAGCGTTTCGTTTTCCGATGAACTTGCGACGAGGTAGTCGACCGCCTTGAAGGCTATCTCGTCTGTCATCAGCAGAGGAGACGTTCCATAATCTCCTTTACCGGCAAAACAGTAACTACAACCAAGGTTGCATGCATGTGAAACGTGGAGTTCGATGGATCTAAGTTTTCGAGGCGTGTCTTTTGTTAAGAAAGTCCGTTCAGACAATCGTTGATACTCATCAATGTCGTCTTCAAGTTCTGCTATGGTCGTTTGGTCGTAGCCTTTCGCAGCAAGTGACTTTGTTAGCAACTTCGAGTTGACCGTTCTTCCCGATGCTTCAAATATGCGAAGCGCATCTTCTGATGCTTGGTCAACCTGAAAGCAATTGCGAGTGACCTCATCGAAGCAGTAACGACGATCACTTACTGAGAAAAAATGCATACGTTCCTCAATTTCATGCTGGACTGGCACTAACCTTGTTTATTGTTACGCAGCTATAAAAAACCACCAGCGGGGATTCGGTGTGCGGCCCAATCGGACTCCCAAAAGGTTCTATTTGAGACTGGCAAGCTTTGTGTTGTTGGCACTTCGACAGCGCTCTTTATTCCAACATGGAGCCTCGCAGTTTGAGTCGACTTGCCTCTGGAAGGTCCGATCTCAACTTGATTTAGGATGAAAACAGATTACAGGCGCGCTCCTCTAGAAAGAAAGGAAACCAATCGCCGCCTTTCACCAGGAAAGTTTTTATAGCCCACCTCGAGCAAAATGAAAGATGCGAGAGCGATTGGGGAACAACGCGAATCTCCCCTTTTGGGTGGGAGCGAGCCTTCAGCCACCGGCGAACGACTCGCCCTGGTCAGAATCTGGAAGTGGTGCCGGGCCGCTTGGGCCTCCCCGGTGACTTCGTGGGGCTTACCTGCCTGACGTCGAGGAGTACATCCGCAAGATTCGTTCCCTATGCCGTTTGCTCTCACGCCCGCCTTGGTTCCAAGTCGGGCGAGCACGAGGTCGCGCCGGCGCATCCGCTGGGACTGCTGCGCGTGCAAAACGGCTACGCGGTGAGCGTCCCGCGCTGGATTCAGCCGAGTGAGGAAGGCGTCGAGATCGGCGCGCTGGCAACGGGGGAGGGCGGCATCACCGATGTGGGCGATGACGTTTCGGCTCGCCATGCCCACGTGTGGTGCGATGACCAAAATGTCTGGTACGTTGAGGACCTGTCGTCCACCAACGGAACCGTGGTGGTAAACGACGCGACGAACGTCTGCACCCAGGTCGAGCCCGGCCGCTCCGCCCAGCTCAACCCCGGTGACGAGCTCAAGCTCGGAGAATCCACAACCTACGCCATCCTCCTCGGCGCCCTCTGACTCATCTCCTAAATAAGTTGCGGTGAAATAGGGGCTGTTTAAGGCTACGGCCGGCAAAAACAGTTCCTATTTCACCGCAGCTGCCATTTGGTCCCTCGGTGACGGAAGGATCAATTTTGCCCTTGATGGTCACCCAAGGTAAACCTTTACCGCCCGCCTATATTTGCCGAAATTACACTTGACGGCGGGGTACAATAAACCCGCATGCGGATTTCCGTTGCGGGCGCTTCCCATCGCCGGGGCGTGCCCGGGAGCATCCGGCATGCGGCCTTTGCGGCGCTCGGTCATGTGCAAGACGGGTAGCTGGGCTTGTGGAGCGCGTGCAGCCCTCCTCGCCTCGGCATGCCTTCTCTCCACGCCATGTACCTGCTGCTGAGCCTGCCTGCCAGATGATTGGAAGCAACAGCGAAAATCCCATCACGCCAACATCCCGGCGATCGCCGGGGCCTGTATACCTATATGAGAGGAGAGGGGTATATGGCGCGTAAGTTTAAGTCTATGGACGGCAACGAGGCGGCCGCATATGTTTCGTATGCGTACACCGAGGTAGCGGGAATCTATCCCATTACGCCGTCCAGCCCGATGGCCGACCATGTCGACCAGTGGGCGGCCCAGGGTCGCAAGAATATCTTCGGCACCCCGGTCAAGGTCGTCGAGATGGAGTCCGAGGCAGGTGCAGCCGGTACCGTTCACGGTTCGCTGGGCGCCGGTGCTCTGACCACCACCTACACGGCTTCTCAGGGTCTGCTCCTGATGATCCCGAACATGTACAAGATCGCGGGCGAGCAGCTCCCGGGCGTCTTCCACGTCTCCGCGCGTTGCGTCGCTTCCCACGCCCTGAACATCTTTGGCGATCACTCCGACGTCATGGCCTGCCGCCAGACCGGTTTCGCCATGCTCGCCGAGGGCAACGTCCAGGAGGTCATGGACCTCTCGCCGGTGGCTCACCTTGCCGCCATCGAGGGTAAGACCCCGTTCCTTAACTTCTTCGACGGCTTCCGCACCAGCCACGAGATCCAGAAGGTCGCCATGTGGGACTACAAGGATCTGGCCGAGATGTGCGACATGGACGCCGTCCAGGCTTTCCGCGACCACGCGCTCAACCCTGAGCACCCGCACACCCGCGGCAGCCATGAGAACGGCGATATCTTCTTCCAGAACCGTGAGGCCTGCAACAAGGTCTACGACGAGCTTCCCGCCGTCGTCGAGGGCTACATGAAGAAGATCAACGAGAAGCTCGGCACCGATTACGGCCTGTTCAACTACTACGGCGCTCCCGATGCCGACCGCGTCGTCGTGTGCATGGGCTCCTTCTGCGACGTGCTCGAGGAAGTCATCGACTACCTCAACGCTCACGGCGAGAAGGTCGGCCTGGTCAAGGTTCGCCTGTTCCGTCCGTTCTCCATCAAGCACTTTGTCGACGTTCTCCCCGAGACCGTCCAGAAGATCGCCGTCATGGACCGCACCAAGGAGCCAGGTTCCATCGGCGAGCCGCTCTACCAGGACGTCGTCTCCGCTCTCTACGAGGCCGGCAAGACGGGCATCAAGGTCGTCGGCGGCCGTTACGGCCTGGGCAGCAAGGACACGCCTCCCGCGTCCGCGTTCGCTGTCTTCGAGGAGCTCAAGAAGGACGAGCCCAAGCGCGAGTTCACCATCGGCATTGTCGATGACGTGACCAACCTGAGCCTGCCCGAGGCCGAGGATGCGCCCAACACCGCCGCCCCCGGCACCATCGAGTGCAAGTTCTGGGGTCTGGGTGGCGATGGTACCGTCGGCGCCAACAAGAACTCGATCAAGATCATCGGCGATCACACCGACAAGTACGTCCAGGCCTACTTCCAGTACGACTCCAAGAAGACCGGCGGCGTCACCGTTTCGCACCTGCGCTTTGGTGATTCCCCGATCCGTTCGCCGTACTACGTGACCAAGGCCGACTTTGTCGCCTGCCACAATCCCAGCTACATCGTCAAGGGCTTCAAGATGGTCCGCGACGTCAAGCCGGGCGGCACCTTCCTGGTCAACTGCCAGTGGAGCGACGAGGAGTTCGCCGAGCACATGCCCGCCGTGGCCAAGCGCTACATCGCGAACAACAACGTCAACGTCTACCTGATCGATGCTATCGACTTGGCTGCCAAGGTCGGCATGGGCAAGCGCACCAACACGGTGCTCCAGTCCGCCTTCTTCGCACTGGCCAAGGTCCTGCCCGCCGAGGACGCCCTGCAGTACATGAAGGACGCGGCCACCAAGTCCTACATGAAGAAGGGCCAGGCCATCGTCGACGCCAACCACAAGGCCATCGATGCCGGCGCTACCGCCTTCCGTAAGTTCGAGGTTCCGGCCGACTGGGCAACCGCCGAGGATGCTGCCCCCGTCGAGCTCTCCGACGAGACCAAGTCCGCCATCGCCCAGCAGGTCAAGAACCTGCTCGAGCCCATCGATCGCATGGATGGCGACAGCCTGCCTGTTTCCGCCTTTGTCGGTTGCGCCGACGGCCAGTTTGAGCTGGGCGCCTCCGCATACGAGAAGCGCGGCGTCGCCGTCGTCGTTCCCCACTGGGACGAGACCAAGTGCATCCAGTGCAACCAGTGCGCCTATGTGTGCCCGCATGCTACCATCCGTCCGTTCGCGATGACCGAGGACGAGGCTGCCGCCGCGCCCGAGGCTACCCGCATGCTCGACGCTATGGGCCCCAAGGCCAAGGGCATGAAGTTCGCTATCGTCGTGTCCCCGCTCGACTGCATGGGCTGCACCAACTGCGCCAAGGTCTGCCCCAAGGGTGCCCTCGAGATGGTTCCCACCGAGCAGGAGATGGACCAGCAGCCCGTTTGGGACTACATGGTCGAGAACGTCTCCGAGAAGAAGGAGCTCATCGCGGCCAACGTCAAGGGCAGCCAGTTTAAGCAGCCCTACCTGGAGTTCTCTGGCTCCTGCGCCGGCTGTGCCGAGACCGCCTATGCACGTCTGGTGACCCAGGTCGCCGGCGACCGCATGTTCATTTCCAACGCCACCGGCTGCTCCTCCATTTGGGGTAACCCCGCTGCCACCGCTCCTTACTGCAAGGACAAGGACGGTCACGGCCCGGCGTGGAACAACTCCTTGTTCGAGGACAATGCCGAGCACGGTCTGGGCATGGCCGTCGGCTATGAGGCCGTTCAGCACAAGCTGATTGCCGCTACCCAGGACATCATCGCTGCCGATGGTCCGTCTGATGAGATCAAGGCTGCCGGCCAGGCTTGGCTCGACTCCATCAACGATGTCGAGGCCTCCAAGGCCGCTGCCGCTGCCTACGTTGCCGAGCTCGAGAAGTGCGGCTGTGAGGCTTCCAAGGCAATTCTCGCCGACAAGGCTTACCTCACCAAGAAGTCCTTCTGGATCTTCGGCGGCGACGGCTGGGCCTACGACATCGGCTTCGGTGGCCTGGACCACGTCCTGGCTTCCGGCCACAACGTCAACGTCTTCGTCTTCGACACCGAGGTCTACTCCAACACCGGCGGTCAGGCCTCCAAGGCCTCGAACCTGGGCCAGGTTGCTCAGTTCGCCGCTGCCGGTAAGGTGACCAAGAAGAAGTCCCTGGCCGAGATCGCCATGAGCTACGGCTACGTCTACGTGGCGCAGGTCGCCATGGGCGCCAACCCGGCTCAGACCCTCAAGGCCATTCACGAGGCCGAGGCCTACGACGGCCCGTCCCTCATCATCGGCTACAGCCCCTGCGAGATGCACTCCATCAAGAAGGGTGGCATGCAGAACTGCCAGGCCGAGATGAAGAAGGCTGTCGAGTGCGGTTACTGGAACCTCTTCCGCTTCAACCCCGAGGCTGCTGCCGGCAAGAAGTTCTCGCTCGATTCCAAGGAGCCCGCGGGCGGTTATCAGGAGTTCCTGATGAACGAGGCCCGTTACGCTTCGCTGACGCGTTCCTTCCCCGAGCGCGCCGAGGAGCTCTTCAAGGAGAACGAGCAGGCCGCTATGGACCGCTACGCTCACCTGCTGAAGCTCAAGACGGTGTACAACGAGGCCTAGGTCTCCCACCGCAGGATCTGAGGGCTGGCCTTCGCGGACGTCCTTGGACATGAAGGAACCCCCGCTGCGCACTACGTGCGGCGGGGGTTCTTTCGTCCCGGTCGCTGTTTCGCGACTTTGCCGCGAAAGGCGCGTTACTTTGGGCGTGGAAGGGACTGGATTGTGGATTTGGATGATCTAGAGAGATATGGGCGCAAACGAGAAATCGTTGTTGGGGTCGTCCTTTTCCATAAACTCATCGAGACAGAATGTCATATAAATTGGGACGTACAGGACCTTGCCCTCTTTGCTAAGGTTCTCGCGGCTTAACACAACGGCCTCGGGAATTTTGTACTCGCTCACACTCATCAGACGGTCGAGCGCCGTATGCGCTCGAACCTTCTTGCCCGATTTGACCTCGATCGGGACAACATGCCCGCTGGTGCCCTCGACCACAAAGTCAACTTCGCCGACTTCGCGTGTCTGGTAGTACCACGCATCCGCCCCGAGAGCAACAAGCTCCTGCGCGACCACGTTCTCGTAGAGGCCGCCGAGGTTGGGGGTTTTCATATCAAGATAGACAGCGCGTGCCGTGCTGCCGGGATACCGTGATGCGAGCATGCCTGTATCAGACTCGTATAGTTTAAAGGCGGTCGCCTTCTCTGTCCTCTTAAGAGGACTCCGGGCCTCCGTCACCTGGGCGACCATCACTCCAACGCCCGCGTTCACCAGCCATAGGAAATCCCGCTCGTATTTTTGAAGACGAGCCCCCTCTCCCAGAGACGAAACAACAAAGCGATGAGACTCCGCCTCAAGTTGAACCGGAATTTGCTCGAAAATCGAGCGAACGTTAAACGCTCGAGTCGATGCATATTTAGAGATATCACTTTTGTACTGATCGACTAGCTGAATTTGAAGCTCACGCGTTCTCACGAGCGAATAACCCGAATCGATATAGTTCTGAACGACCTCCGGCATGCCGCCGCAAACGATATAGGCTCTAAAGTTCTTGAGCATCGCCTCATGAATATAGTTTTCGACGGGTCGCCTTTCGACAAGGCGGCTGCGAATTCCTGCAAGCACATTCTCGCTGACGCTGTTTGCCCAACAAAACTCTTCAAAATCCATCGGCCGCATAACAATGTGCTCGACATACCCTACCGGAAAAGAAGAGATTCCCCTAAACTCGGTCCCAAGCATAGACCCCGAGAAGACATAGCTAAAGCGCCCGTCCTCGACCAATGCCTTCATAAGCGTGACAATCTGCGGATACTCCTGAATCTCGTCGACAAAGATAAGGGTATCTCCCTCAACAAGCGGTGCGTCTGCAAGAAGGGCCACACGGTTGATAAAGTCAATGGCGTTCTTGGCGCCAGCAAGTACATCCTTTGCCTCGGTATCGAGCAGCAAATTGACCTCATAATACGATGCGTAGTTGTCTTTTCCAAACGTGCGAATCGCATAGCTCTTGCCTATCTGACGTGCGCCAGTAACAAGCATGGCCTTATTAGAGTTATTTTCCAGCTCAAAAGCCTGTCAGTGACCTTACGGCGTAGCATTAAAACCCCTAAATGACAAAAATTGGCAAATAGATTTGCCCCTAATCATACAAAAATTTGCGAATAGATTTGCCCCAAATCATACAAAAAATGGCAGATAGCAAAGCTTGCTTCGGTCTCAAAGCCGCCGAACCGGCACGGTACTTTACGAAAAGGCGTGCGGCGCTGTTGCTGAGGGTGGCCAAGTCGACAGTGTCGCCGTTGACGTTCTCGGTTGCCTAGGCGCGCAGGAGCGAAAGGGCGTCAGCGGCGTTCATGCAGTACCCGACGGTAAAGTTCCATACTGCGAACTCACAGTCGTTTGCCGAAGGGTGAGACGCGATTGATTATTCCCTAAGTTGGATGAAAAACGCCATGTTATTGCAGGGCTGCATACTCGTCCAATAATTGCATAGAATCTCGTATAGTGCGAGTAAGATTTTGCGCTATCTGTTTTGTGTTTAGCAAAGATATAGTTTGCATAATCCAGCTTAATCCTCGCTCCATTTAAATAAAGTCGCACGTAAATGGCGTAAACATATCTGATCTGGGTTTCTGTACGCTGAGCGGATAAAAACGACCGTTCACCGCTCAACTATTTTCAAAATGAATAAAATGAGCGATAAAGAGAATATAAACCTTAATAAACTCGCGTATCGCACGGGCGCGGGTTATTAATGGGTTGTAGGCCTTTTACAGAAAGGATTCCAGCAATGTCTAAGCCTCTTGGCAAGCCCGATCGTATTGTCGTCGCCCTCGGCGGCAACGCCCTCGGCAACAACCCCGTCGAGCAGATCCA
>NZ_QRMJ01000003.1:299297-300702 GCF_003473245.1 Collinsella sp. AM09-41 | reverse complement strand
GGTGTTCCTATAGTTTTGTCAACTGGGAAATGCTCTCCGTGCGACCGAATCGCGGCATGCTGACGCCAAGCCATTAGGCCGGTGGGCTTCAGTCTGCTCGGTGCGTTTCGGCTAGGCTGCGTAAGGCACCCTGTCTCGCATGACCGCGTAGATGACCTTCAGTCTCTTTCGCGCCAGCGCCTTGAGCGCCTTGCCGTGCGACATGCCCCGCTCCCGGCACCTGGTGTAGTAGTCGCCCCATCTCCCCTCTGTCCGGGTAAGGCAGTTACATGAGAATATGAGCAGGTTCTTCAGCCTCTTGTTGCCTTGGCGCGATGCCGTCACCGAGGAGATCGAGGTTCCCGACTGGCGGTTGCGCGGCGCCAGGCCGCAGTACGACGCGAGCCTGTCGTGACTGGGGAAGTCTTCGATGTCGATGGAGATCGCAAGCTCGGAAGCGGTTTTGGGCCCGATGCCCGGCACCGTCAGGAGGCATCGGTAGGTATCGTCGCCCTCGAGCAGGGCGGAGATCTCCGCCGTGATCGCCTCGATCTCCGCCGAGTTCTCGGATATCCTGCGCGCGAGCAGTTTCACCGCCCGGTCCTCGGCGGCGACGACCGACGCATCCGGCCTTGTCGAGGAGGTTGTCGAGCGGACGAGGGCCTCGATCTTACCGCGCGCCGCCCCACGCGTGAGCGCCGCCGCCCTGCGGGGCCCGGCGTCGGCTACCGACCAGGCCCCGCCGAGGGATGCCATGAGCCTCAGCTGGGGCCCGTCGGACAGGTCGACCAGTGCCTCGAAGGCGGGGCACGATTCCAGCAGGATGCTGCGCAGCCGGTTCTTATTCCTAGTGTTCTCGCAGGTCAGGAAGTTCCTCTGGGCGGCCAGCGCCCTCGCCGCCGCAATCGTCGGACCCGGGTCTCCGACCGGCAGGAGCGCGTCGGGGATGCCAAGCGCCGTCTTCGCGATGACCATCGCGTCTCGCTCGTCGGTCTTGGCGTCGCCGGCGAAGAGCCTGGCGGCCCCGTGCGCCGCGAGTCCCGGCAGGTACGCCGCCGACATCCCGGCCGCCCTGGCGCGGGCGAGCGCGAGGGCGCCTATGTTGCGCGACTGGTCGACGACCACGAGCGCATCGGGGAAGCGGCCGAACAGCGAGTCCAGGTCGTCCTCCCTGTTCGCGACGGGGGTGCTCAACAGCACCTCGCCATCTCGAGTCGCGACGCATGCCCAGTGGGACGATTTCCCGACATCGAGCCCGATGACGGCTTCCGGCATTCTAATTGGTGCCACGGTGGTATCCTCCAATCGGTAGGCCGATCGGAACCCCTCCCCGCGACACCCACATTACCTGGCCGTGGCGCTTGCGCCCGGCAGTTTCCTATCAGTCGTCCGGAGCGGCGAGCGCCCCCGGTGGCAACACCCCCCC
>NZ_QRMJ01000003.1:148462-299287 GCF_003473245.1 Collinsella sp. AM09-41 | reverse complement strand
GGAGCGGCGAGCGCCCCCGGTGGCAACACCCCCCCGGGCCCTCTACGGGGCAGGGGCAGACGGCCATCCGGAGGCGCCCGATCGGCGGCCCCTCGGGGCTTGCCCGTATCGTAGGCAATGCGCCGAATGCTCGCCATCGAAATTTATCGATGGCCTATTTCAGACTGTAATGGGGTATCTCCTAGGAATACCCGCCCCCGAGGTCAATCTATCATCGAGTACGTCCTGATCATCGCCATCATCGGCCTGGTGATCGTGTTCGCGGGACCCGGCGTGGCGGGGGCCATCCGCAACCAGTTCAACCTGGTCGGCAACACGGTGAGCAATGGGACGACCGGCGGGGTCGAGGGCGGCGCAACCGGCGGCGGCTCTGCGGGAGCCGATTCCGCGACCGTCCAGGCGGCTGTCGCCAAGGACGCGAAGGACTGGACGCTCGACGAGCAGGAGGCCGTGGCCAAGGACATCGCCGCCAAGGGCGAGGCGTCGCCGGCGTACGCAAAGGCGAAGGCCGCGATGGACGCGGGGACGAAGTTCTCGATGAAGTTGACGAACGGCAAGACGCTCGAGTATCGCATCATCGGTATCAACCACGATGACCTCGCGGACGGCTCCGGTAAGGCTGGGCTCACGTTCGAGGTAACCAACACTGCCATGGACGAGCAGCGAATGAACGCCACGAGCACCAATGCCGGCGGCTGGGAGAAATCGGAGATCCGCGGCCGCCTCAATTCCGGTGACCTCTGGTCGCTCCTACCGATCGATCTCCAGTCCAAGGCGAAGGCCGTCACGAAGATGACCGATAACAAGGGTGGTGGCAGTGCCAGCGCCCCATCGGCCACGACCGATAAAGTCTTCCTGCTCTCGATGACCGAGATCTACGGAGACCGCCAGACCGACGGTACCCAGTACGAGTACTACAAATCCAAGGGCGTGACGTACTCGAACCATTCAGGGGTGTCGTCGAGCTTTTATCACTGGACGCGCTCCGTGGATCCGAGCGGCTCCGCGTACTTCCGCTGTATCTATAGCAACGGTAACTATAACGACTACGGCGCGACGTACTCGTATTGCATATGCCTCGCCTGGTGTTTTTAACCTGTCTTCTAGCTTGTCTTCTAGTTTGTCTTCTAGTTTGTCTAGTGAAAGGCCCGTGCAATCCTGCGCGGGCCTTTCTTTTGGCGATTACTTGAACAATTTGAGGTTCATGGTACAAAGGTAGTCGGTTCGAGGAAAAAGGGGTCGTACTGCGCCTCTCAGAGCGCCTGCCGCACTTCACCTCTATTACCTCTGCGGCGCCCTCGTATAGGGCCCATCCCGCTTGCCGTTTCGTTGCAACCGCTCACTTGTCCACCGGTCAAGTGAACTACTGGAATAAATACAGCGACACGCTTGTCCGTTACAGTCGCTATATCTGTGTAAATCGCCGCGATAAATACAGCCCGTACTCGGCTGTATACCAGCTACGCGTATGTAGATTCATATCGCGTTAATAAATCGGCTCAAGCGCGTGCAAAACGCGCAAGTAGCCGCAAAAGGCGAATATCGCGTAGGTAGATTTTTAGCACCCTGTTGCTTAATCAAAATTAAGCAATTGCTTAAAACAAAAAAGGTCAGGCACTAGGTGCCTGACCTGCAAACTTCTGGTCGGGACGACTGGATTCGAACCAGCGACCCCTTGACCCCCAGTCAAGTGCGCTACCAAGCTGCGCCACGTCCCGAAGCTTTTGTTTGTTGCTCTGCTCTCGCTCGCAACAGGGAGTATATTAACCCGAAACTTTGCCCTTGTGCAAGAACTTTTTTAAATATTTTGAAGCAAGTCCAAAATTGTATCTGCAAGCTGGGGTTTTGTTAGTACGGGAAGTTCTTGCGTACCCGCTTTGCTCACGATCCAGGCCTTGTTGGTATCGGTTCCGAAGCCTGAATCAGCGCGCGAGACATCGTTGGCGATGATCGCATCGCAACCCTTACGGGCAAGTTTGCGCTGTGCGTACTCCACGACGTTATCGGTCTCGGCCGCAAAGCCGATCACGCACCGCTCTCCCTTTTGGCGTGAAAGCTCGGCCAAAATATCGATCGTCTCGACCAGTTCGATGTGGTCCAGGCGCTCGTTGGCCTTTTTGAGTTTGTGGTCCGCAGGGGCGGCAGGCGTGTAGTCGGCGACGGCGGCCGCGCAAATGGCCGCATCGGCCGTCTGAAAGGCGCTCAGAGCCGCCTGCAGCATCTCTGCTGCGGTCTGCACGCGCACACACTCCACGCCGCGGCCCACGTCGAGCGATGTCGGCCCCAGCACAAGCGTGACCGCAGCGCCGCGGCGAGCGGCCTCCCCCGCCAGGGCGATGCCCATCTTGCCCGACGACCGGTTGCCAATGAAGCGCACAGGGTCAATCGGCTCGTGCGTGGGGCCGGCGGTAATCACGACGCGCTTGCCCGCCAGGTCTTGCGGGACGGGGTTGAGCACCTCGCAGACGGCCTCGACGATGCCCTCGGGCTCGCTCATGCGTCCCGTGTCCACGTCACCGCAGGCAAGGTAGCCGCTGCCGGGCCCCACCACGTGGACACCGCGCTCGCGCAGCGTGGCCATATTGGCCTGCGTCGCCGGCGCCTTCCACATACCGTTGTTCATGGCGGGTGCGACCACGATGGGTCGCGGTGTGGCAAGCAGCGTGGTGGAGATGAGGTCGTCGGCGATACCGTTTGCCATCTTGGCGATGATATTGGCCGTCGCGGGCGCCACGGCCACCAAATCGGGCTCCTGCGCCAGCGAAATATGGTGGATGGGGTCGGAGGGGTCGTCGAAAAGGCCCACCGCGACCGGCTCATTCGTGAGCGCACGGAAGGTGAGCGGGCCCACAAACTCCGTGGCATGCTCGCTCATAACGACCTTGACGCGCGCGCCGCGCTTTTGCAGCAGGCGCACGATATTGCACGACTTATAGGCGGCGATCCCGCCGGTAATGCCCAGCAGGATCGTTTTTCCCTCAAGTTGCATTGTATTGTTGGATGCCGCCGTCATCATTTAGGCTTCCTTGTTGGGAAGCACCAGCAGGCGGTGGCAGTACGGGCAATGCGTAATCTCACTACCGTCGTGGTTGAGGTCGCTCATGGACGACGCCTGCAGCGCGGTGTGGCAGACCGTGGGGATGTTACCCTTGATGGTCTCGACTGCCAGGCCGCGGAACTGCTTGAGCAGACGCTCGTAATCGGTGAGTACGTCGGTCGGCAGCGTGGCGGCAAGCGCGGTGCGCTCCTTGGTGGCGGCATCAATCTGAGCCTGGAGGTCGGTGGCCTTGGCGCGGGCGGCCTTGGTATCGGCCTTCACGCCCTCCTCGAACTTGGCGATGATGGCCTGCGCACGGGCCTCGCGGTCGAGCGCCTCCTTGTGGGCGACTATGACGTCCTTGCGGGTGTGCTCGATCTTGTCCAGACGCTTGGCCAGGGTGGCGAGCTCGTTCTCCAGGTCCTGAACCTCGCGGTAGTCAGAGCCGTCAACGTGGCGCTTCTTGGCGACCTCGATGGCGTTATTGGTCTGAATCTCGGTGGTGTTGAGGTCGTCGAGCTCGATATCCAGATCCTTGCGCTGGGCGTAGAGCTTGGTCATCTCGGACTTGAGCTTCACATAGGTCTTGCGCTTGGAAGCGAGCTCCTTGAGCTCCGGCATATTGGCAAGTTCGCTCTTGTTGCGGGCGAGCTCCAAATCGATCTGTTGCAGCTTGAGTAGCGTAGCGCCGGCGCTCATAAGTTCTCTCCTTTTGTCACAGTCCACCATTGGCAAGGGTTCAGTATTTTAATCGCATGACGGGGGTCGACCCCGGCGTCAACTGCAGAGTTCATCAATATATCAACGAACGGCTCCTCGGAGCGGTCATGGCCGAGCAAAACCACTGGCAGCCCGCGCAAGGCAAGGTCTTGCGCCACGTGGTAGCCCGCCTCGCCCGTCACGACAACATCCGCACCGGCGGCAATGGCAAGCTCTCCAAAGTCACCCAGGGAGCCGCCCAGAATGGCAACGGTCCGGCACGGGTAATCGGCCTCGCCCCAAACACGGGGGTCGCTGCCAAACGCCGTGGCGGCGCGCGTGGCAAGGTCGCGCAGCGTGCGCGGTTCGTTGAGCGTTGCTAACGCGCCCAGGCCGCAGGCCTCGGGGTCGTCCACATGCTCCAACGAGCTCATGGGCTCAGCGCCCAGCAGCTCACTCAGGCGAACGCGCGCTTCGTGCGAGCGGTCCAGGTTGGTGTGAAGCGAGATGATGCTCACGCCGCAACGAGCTGCCTCGTACAGCGCCGCACTGCACTGGGGACGCGTCGCGCTGGGCGGGCAAAAGGCCTCGGGCGCCTTGATATAGATGGGATGATGCGTCAGCAGCACGTTGGCGCCGGCTTCCAAGGCGCGCTGCACGTTGGCCTCGGTAGCGTCGAGCGCGCAGGCCACGCCGCGGATCTCGTCGTCGGGGTCGCCTACGGATAAGCCTACGTGGTCCCAGGGTTCGGCTTCAGTCTTGGGATAGCGTGCCAGCAGCGCACGCTCGAGTTCGGCGACGATCATGCGGCACCTACGATTGAGAGCAGCGTCTGGGCAAAGTTGTCCAGATCGTCCGGATTCACGCGGTCATCGAAGGAGATGCGCAGTGCGCCCAACGCCTGCTCGCGGCCAATGCCCATGGCGCTGAGCACATGGCTCGGGTCCATGCTTCCGCTCGAGCAGGCAGAACCGGCCGAAACCTCAAAGCCGGCGGCATCGAGCTTGATGATGAGCTCCTCGGAGTCCATGCCATCAACGTAGATCGACACCATACCCGGCAAACGATCCGCCTGCGCGTAGTCGCCCATGGTGGCGTGAATGCGCGGATGGGCCGTAAACGTGGCGTAGAGCTTATCGGAAAGGGCTTGCAGCGTCGCACGCTCCTGGGCCACATGGGGCGCCAGCGTGCGGGCGGCAGCGGCAAAGGCGAGCTGCGTGCGCAGGTCCTGCGTGCCGGCGCGACGTCCGGCTTCCTGTCCGCCGCCAAAGATGCGGGGGCGCAGCGGCGCGCGGTTCTTAAGGTAGAGCGCGCCGGATGCCACGGGACCACCGATCTTATGCGCGGCAACGGACATGGCATCGACGCCCAGTTCGGTGACATCGAGCGGAATATGCAAGTAGCCCTGGATGGCATCGGTGTGGAACAGGGCGCCCACGGTATGCGCGGCCGCGGCAAGCTCGCGGATGGGCTGCACCACGCCGGTCTCGTTGTTGGCAACCATGATGCTCACGAGCGCCACGTCGTCGCCTAGCAGCTCGACAAGCGTGGCAGGCTCAATGTAGCCCGCGCGGCAGGGCTGCACCAGGTCGACGGTAAAGCCGGCGGCACGCAGCAGCGGCAGGTTGTCCAGAATCGAATCGTGCTCGATGGCAGATGCGATCACGCGGTTACGCTTGCGATCGCGCTGACGAGCGCCCTCGGCAAGACCGAGCAGCGCCAGCTGGTTGGCTTCGGTGCCGCCGTTGGTCAGAACAATCTCGGACGGGCGGACGCGTGCGCCAAAGCTATGGGCGATCTCGCGACGTGCAACCTCCAGACGCGCGGCAGCCTTGCGGCCGAGCGAATGCAGCGAGTTGGGGTTGACGCCGGCAAGCTCGCTGTCATCGTACTCGCGCTGCGCAAGGAGCGCCTCGGCGCGCATGGGCGTCGAGGCGGCATAGTCAAGATTCACGGGTATGCGGTTTTGACCTGCGGTCATAAGGGTTTATGCCTCCTGTGCGGCCTCGTTGCCCAGCTTCTGCAGCAGCGCAACCTCGGCAGCGGGATCTTCGGACTTAAATACGGCGGAGCCGGCCACGAGCACGTTGGCGCCGGCCTTGACGACCTCGGCGATGTTCTTGGAAGAGATACCGCCGTCGACCTCGATCAGGGGCGACACGCCGTGGCGCTCGCACATGGCCTTGAGCTCGTGAAGCTTTGCGATGGTGCCCGGGATAAAGCTCTGGCCGCCAAAGCCCGGGTTCACGCTCATGAGCAGCACCATATCGACGACGTCGATGATGCTCTCGAGCACGCACACGGGGGTGGCGGGGTTGAGCACCACGCCGGCCTTGACGCCGAGCTGCTGCAGATGCGTGAGCGTGCGGTGCAGGTGCGTGGAAGCCTCGTAGTGCACGGTGATCATGTCGGCACCGGCGTCGGCGTACCAATCGACCGTCTCGTCGGGGTTCGTCACCATGAGGTGCGCGTCGACCGGTACATCGGTGGAGCGCTTGACGGCCTTAAGGATGTCAACGCCAAAGGTGAGGTTGCCGGTAAAGTGACCGTCCATAACGTCGAAGTGCACGTAGTCGGCACCGGCGATCTTGTCGAGTTCGCCCTTGAGGTTGGCCATGTCGGCCGAAAGGACAGACGGAGCGATTTTAATGGAACCCATGGTAGAAGCCTTTCTGCGCTAGTCGGTGAGTCCGTAGAACTCTTGAGAAGGGACGCGATCGGTGAGAATCTCGAGCGCCCTATCCAAAGTAACACCGTTGTAGAGCGTTTGCTCCACGGCAAAGGTGAGCGGAATGTCTACGCCCAGTGAACGGGCAAGCTCACTGACGCTGCGGGCCGCGACGGCGCCCTCGACCACCATATGCGTACGTGCCTGGTACTCGTCGAGCGAGACGCCGTGGGCAAACTCGTAGCCAAAGGTGCGGTTGCGCGAATGCTCGGAGGTGCAGGTGGCAATGAGGTCACCCATGCCGGCAAGACCCATGCAGGTCATGGCTTGACCGCCGCGGGCGTGAACCAGACGGCTGATCTCGGCCAGGCCGCGCGTCATGATGAGGGCGAGCGTGTTGTCGCCCGCGCCGAAGCCGGCGGAGATGCCGCACACGATGGCGATGACGTTTTTCATAGCGCCGCAAACCTCGACACCGGTCATATCCTGCGACAGGTAGATGCGGAAGGCCGTGGACAGCAGCAGCTCCTTAAAGGTCTCCCCTACCTGCGCATCTTTGCTGGCGATGACGGCGGCAGAAAGCCCGCCACGGCAGATCTCCTCGGCATGGTTGGGGCCCGAGAGGGCCGCCACACGCCGCTCGTTGCCGATCTCGCTGGCGATGACCTCACTCATAAGCAGGCCGGATTCGGGCTCAATACCCTTGGTGAGGCAGAGTGCCGGGGTGTCGGCGGCGATGAAGGGTGCTGCCTGATGGCATACGCTGCGCAGGTGCGTGGAGGGCACGGCAAAGATGATGGCCTCGGCGCCGTCGAGCGCCTGCGACAGGTCCGTGGCGGCGACAACGTTGCCGGGCAGCTCGTAGTCCACCAGATACCGGGGATTGCGGTGCTCGGCATTGATGCCGGTGGCCGTTTGCTCGCTGTGGGCCCACATGGTCACGCGCTCGGCTCGCTCGGCGGCGAGGCCGGCGACGGCGGTTCCCCAGGAGCCGGAGCCAATCAGCGCAACATTCATGACTCTCTCCTACTTATCGTCGGGCTCGGTGACGCGCTTGGTAAACGAGAGCTTGGACTCCTTACCGGCCATGAGCTTTTGGATATTCGAGCGATGGGCCCACACCACGGTGATACCGATCATCGCCATGCAGAACTTGAGGCCTAGGCTGCTGTACGGAAAGACCGCGCAAGCAGCGATAGGAAGTCCGATGGCTGCGGCAAGCGAACCCACTGACACATACTTGGTGATGGCGACGGCTACGATAAACATGCCCAGCAGCGACAGGCCAATAGGCCAGTACCAGGCGAGGATGACACCCAGACCAACTGCGATACCCTTGCCGCCATGGAAGTTAAGGTAGGGCGAGAAGATATGGCCCCACACGGCTGCCAGGCAGACGACGCCAAGCATCCAGTCGCCGGCGGCGCCGGGGGCCATGATGCTCACGGGGAAGCCATAGCCCACGCTCGCGATGAGCGGGCGCGCGATAAGGACACAGATGGCGCCCTTAAGGCAGTCGAGCAGCAGGGTGAGCGCGGCCACCCTGGGGCCGGCCACGCGCAGGGCGTTGGTGGTGCCGATGTTGCCGGAACCCGCCTTGCGAATGTCGGTGTGGTTGAACACGCGGCCCAGGATCAGGCCAAACGGAATCGCCCCGATAAAGAACGAGACCACGGCGCAGATGGCGGTCAGCAGAATCGGATTATGCATCCTTTTGCTCCTTCTTCCTAAAGAAGAGTCGAATGGGCGTGCCGGCAAAGTCGAAGGTCGAGCGCATGCGGTTCTCTACGTAGCGCTGGTAGGTGTCGTTGACCAGGTCGCTGTGGTTGACGAAGAACGTAAACGTCGGCGGGTTGACGCCCGTTTGGGTCACGTAGTGCATACGCAGGCGGCGCTTGCCGTCCACCACGGTATGGCCAAACTCGCGCAGGTCGGTGAGGAACGTGTTGAGGCGCGAGGTGCTGATCTTTTGCGAGCGTGTCTTTTCGGCGGCGTCGACCATCGCCCAGATCTTCTCGACGCTGCGGCCAGTGAGGGCAGAGATGCGCAGGTACTGGGCCCAGGGAGCCATGACGCCCAGACGGCGGTCGATGGTCTCCATGCAGGCCTCGCGCTTACGGTCGTCGTCGAGCAGGTCCCACTTGTTGAGCAGCACAACGATGGCACAGCCGCGCTCGATGGCAAGACCCATGACCTTCTGGTCCTGTTCGGTAACGCCCACGGAGGCGTCGACGACGAGCAGCGCCACGTCGGCGCGGTCGATGGCGCGCAGGCCGCGGACCATCGAGTAGTACTCGATGTTCTCGTACACGGTGCTCTTCTTGCGGATGCCCGCGGTGTCGACCATGCGGTAGTGCTTGCCGTTGCGCTCCACGACGGTGTCGATGGCGTCGCGCGTGGTGCCGGCAATGTTGGACACGATAGAGCGGTCGGCGCCCAGGATGCGGTTGAACAGCGAGGACTTACCGGCGTTGGGGCGGCCGATGATGGCCACGTTCAGCGCATCGGGGAACTCATCGGCGACCTCGTCCTCTTCCTCCGGAAGCAGGGCCACGATATCGTCGAGCAGGTCGCCCGTGCCGTGGCCATGCAGGGCCGAGAGGGGCGTGGGCTCACCGATGCCGAGCGAATAGAACTCCCAGATGCTGTCGTTCTCGCGTTCGGGGTTGTCGAGCTTGTTCACCAGCAGAAAGACCGGCTTGTCGCAGCGCTTGAGCATGCGAGCGACCGACTCGTCCTCCTCGGTGACGCCGGTGCGGCCGTCGACCACAAACAGGATGACGGCGGCTTCCTCGGCGGCGGCGAGGGCCTGGTCGCGGATGGACGTGGCAAAGACGTCGTCGCTCTTGAGCGGCTCGATACCGCCCGTGTCGACGATGGTGAACTCGCGGCCGTTCCAATCGGCCGTGTGATACGAGCGGTCGCGAGTAACGCCGCGGGACTCATGGACGATGGCGTCCGAGGTCTGGGCCAGGCGGTTAACGAGCGTGGACTTGCCCACGTTGGGGCGTCCGACGACGGCGACGATAGGTTTCATCTGCACTCCTTTAATGGGTAGGGTCAGTGGAAATGTTAGAGTCCGCGGGCACAATGCCAAGGATATGCTCCAGGGTATCGAGCAGCTCATGCGGCATGGTCGATACCACATGGACCTCGGCGCCGCGACTGGTAAGGCTTGCGAGTAAATCGTCACGATGATACTCGTCAAGCGTCATGCCGTCAGCGTTGAACATGAGCTTAGGCACAAAGAGCATAACCCCCGACAGATCTTGGGGCAGCTGCTCCAGAATGTCACACGCGACGATGAGGCCGGTTACGTCCACGTTGCCACCAAAGTAGCGGTTTTTGATGGCCGTGACAGTGCCGGCGAGACCATGCGGCGACTCCACAAAGCGCGCCACGGTGTCGCGCGCGCTGGCGCCGGAGAGGCACAGCAGGTGCTGGCTGCGGGCGGCGATGGCCTCGCGGACGCGGGCCAGTCGCTCGGCATCGGTAGCCAGCACGTCGTCGGTCTCGTCTAGATACGAGCGGATCATGCCGATGCCGTCGTAGTACTGCGGGTAACCGTCGTAAAAGTCTGCCTCGGGAGGATCGATGCCGGCGTCCAGATAGAACTCGTCGCTCATCTGGAAGGTGTGGCGGCCAAAGCGCTCGAAGGCACGGTCCTGGTAGGGACGGATCATGGCAATGGTCTCGCGCGCTAGCTCGGGCTTGTCGCTGTAGGACCAGCTAAAACGGTTCTGATGCTTGGTAAAGCCGAGCGGCACGATGCCCAGGCTTGTGATTTGCTCGTGCTCCTCGCAAAAGCGCAGGGTCTTTTCCAGCTCCTCGCCGTCGTTCATGCCGGGGCACAGCACAATCTGCGCATGAATCTCGATGCCGGCGGCCATGATTGCCTCGAGCACGTCCATGCCACGTTGGGCGTTGCGGCCCATCATGCGGCGGCGGACGTCGGGGCTCACGGCGTGGACCGACACGTTCATGGGGCTCATGTTGCGTTGGATGACGTTTTGCACGTCCTCGTCGGAGAGGTTCGTGAGCGTGACAAAGTTGCCCTGCAAAAAGCTCAGGCGGTAGTCGTCATCGCGAATATAGAGCGTGGAGCGGCCGCCCTTGGGCAGCATGGTCATAAAGCAGAACACGCAGGCGTTGACGCAGGTACGCATGCCGTCGAAGATGGGGCCATCGAACTCCAAACCCCAATCCTCGCCGGGAAAGCGGTCGAGCTCGACGGGGGCGACGGTGCCGTCGCGCGGGTCGAAAACCTCGAGGTCGACGGTATCATCGTCGGCTTCCCAGAGCCACACGATCATGTCGGTGAGCGCCTCGCCGTTGACCGTGAGCACGCGCATGCCCGGCTCGATACCCACATCCCACGCGGGCGATTCGGGACGCACGTTCTTTACGAGCGCGCCCTCACCCGGCTCGGGGTCGCGGCTGCGCCCGTAATCGGCCACCTCGGCGGCATATGCGGGTACGGTCTGGTCCATGGTTAGCGGCAAAGCTCCTTGATGCGCGCGACGGCGCGCTCGATGTGTTCTTGCGGGGTGGAGGCTCCGGCAGTGATGCCGATGTGGTGAGCGTCGGTAAACCACGCGGCCTGGAGCTCGGAAGCTTCCTCGATGTGATGCGTGTGCTCGCAGGCGACTGCGCAAATCTGAGCCAGGCGGCGGGTGTTGCCCGAGTTCTTGCCGCCCACGATGACCATGCAGTCGCAGCGGTTGGCAAGTGTGGCTGCTGCCTGTTGACGCTCACTCGTGGCGGCGCAGATGGTGTTGATCACGCGCAGCTCCTGCACGCGCGGGGTGATAGCAGCCACGACCTCGGCGAGGTTCTGCGCAGTCTGGGTGGTTTGCACGACGAGGCCTACCTTGCCCTTGAGCGACAAGGCGGTGGCGTCGGCGGCACAGCTCACGACCTGTGCATCATTGCCGGCGTGGCCCAAGATGCCCTCAACCTCGGGATGGCCCGGCTCGCCTACGACTACCACGCGGTAGCCCTCGCGTACCAGGCGCTCGGCGGCCACATGGACCTTCTTCACGTAGGGACAGGTGGCGTCGACCACGGTAAGGCCGCGCTCGCGGGCAGCATCGATCACTTGCGGCACCACGCCGTGGGCGCGGATGATCACGGTACCGGTTGCGGCGCTATCCAGGTTCTCAGCCAGGCTAACGCCTGCCTCAGCGAGCTCGCGCACCACGATAGGGTTATGGATGAGCGGACCCAAGGTATGGACCTGAGTGCACTCCCCTGTCTGCGGCGCAGCGGCCAGCGCCATATCGAGCGCACGCTGTACGCCGTAGCAAGTGCCGGCGTGGGCGGCGATCTCGATGGTAGGCGCGGTGGCTTGGTCGGACGCGGTCACGGCAGTGTTCGTCACGTTCTCGCTCATGGCTAGAACCTGCCCGGATGCTCGGCGCACAGCTCGTCTCGCATGGCGTAGACGCGGTTCATGGCCTCGGACTCAAACCAGGCCAGGCGCTCCGTACGCTTAAGCCCGGCCGGCGCGTCCGAAAGCGAGACGGCCTTGCCGGCACGAATCCAGCACTTCTTGGGACGCATGAGCTTTTTGCCCGCGGGCGTGATGTCGGACCAGCCACAGATGGCAAGTGGGTTGACGGGCGCCTTGCCCATCTGAGCGATGAGCGCAAAACCGCCATGGACCTCGGGCTTGATCTCGCGCGAGCGGATGCGCGTGCCCTCGGGGAAGATCAGGACGTCCTCGCCGCGCTGCAGCGCATGCTGGGCGGCGCGCAGGCACTTCATGTCGGCGGTGCCGCGCTCCACGGGAATGCCGCCCACGCGGCTAAAGGCCCAGCGTACGATCTTGCTCTTGGCGAACTCGGACTTAAAGATGGGGCGGATGCGGCGCCCGCCAAAGAACAGCGCCGTCTCCACGGCCAAGAGCTCGGCCATCGAGGTGTGGTTGCAGATGACCACGCTACCGCGGCCGTCCTGGCGCTCAAACAGCAGATCGGCATCTTCGACCTTCCAACGCCACATGAGCTTGGAGAAGGCCCAAAGGATGGCCATGACTACGACGACGGTACCGCGGATGAGCGCCGGGAACTCGGCGTAGGGGGCGTTGTAATAGTCCTCGGGCGTCTGCTTAAACAGGCGCATGGGCTACCTCCTTTGGTTGATGAGGCCCTCGATAATGCGGACGACCTCGTCGATGGTATGGGCGGTGGAGTCGACGTGCACGGCGTCCTCGGCGGGGATGAGCGGGGCGACCTCGCGGCTGCTGTCGAGCTTGTCGCGCTGCTTAAGGGCGTCGAGAGTCTCGTCGACCTCGGCCTCGAGTTGCGCGGGCGTGAGCGGCTGAGCGTCGTTTTGGTGGCGCTGCAGCACGCGGCGGCGGGCGCGCTCGCGCGGGTCGGCGGTCAGGAAGACCTTGACCTGCGCGTTAGGGAACACGACGGTTCCGATGTCGCGACCCTCGGCCACGATATCGCGGTCCTCGGCGGCGCGGCGCTGGTGAATGAGCATGGCGGCGCGCACGCCCGGGTAGGCCGAGACCTTGGACACGTTGGCGTCGACCTGCGGGGTACGAATGGCGGCCGAAGCGTCCTGGCCGTCAATGGTCAGGCGCGTATCCTCGCCGGTGCCGTTGGTAAAGCGAATCTCGATCTGCTCAGCGAGGGCGTCGATGGCCGCCTCGTCGTCCAGATCGATGCCGCGGTCGAGCGCGGCGAAGGTGACGGCGCGATACATGGCGCCCGTGTCGAGCTTATTAAAGCCCAGCTGGCGGGCGATTTCCTTGGCGATGGTGGACTTGCCGGAACCGGCGGGGCCGTCGATGGCGACGATCATGCAATGCTTCCTTTCGATGGTTGACGTGCTGGTATGGTTCGCGGGTGCTGGGGCGCGGCGGGTTGCCTAGCCTGTGTAGCGCTCGCGGTAGGTGTTGCGCTTGGGTGCGGAGCCGTGGCTGCCGTGGTGACGCGTGCGGCTGGCGGGCGTGTCTTGGGGCTTGCCGCCGTTGCTCTTGGCGCTCGCCTGCTTGGGCGGGATGCCGCCGGCCTTGAGGATCTGCACCTCGCGGTCGGTGAGCTCGCGCCACGAGCCCTTGGCCACGCCCTCGAGCTCAAGGCCGGCAAAGTTGCAGCGATGCAGGCGGATTACCGGATGGTGGATCTTGCTCAGCATGCGCTTGACCTGGTTCTTGCGCCCCTCGCGGATGATGATCTCCACGGCGGTGGTACCGGGCTTGACGCCTTGTGGAGCCACGGCCACGGCCTCGCGCGCGTTGATGACGCGGCAGATTGCCGGCTGGCACAGGCCGTCGTCGAGCTCGATGCCACGGCGGAGCGGGTCTAGATCGTGGTCGGACAGCTGGCCGTCAACGAGTGCCTGGTAGGTCTTATAGACATGCTTGCTGGGGTGCAGCAGGTCCTGCGACAGGTCGCCGTCGGTGGTAAAGAGCAAAAGGCCTGTGGTGTCGCGGTCCAGGCGGCCCACCGGGAAAAGTCCCGGAAAGCGGCCGCGGGGGACCAGGTCGGCCACGCAAGGGCGCTCCTGAGGGTCGCTCATGGTGGTGAGGTAGCCCGTCGGCTTATAGAGCATCAGGTACACGGCGCCCTGGTTGAGCTTGACGGGCATGCCATCGACCTCGATATGGTCGCAGTCGACGTCGACCTTGGTGCCCAGCTCGGTCGCGACCTCGCCGTTGACGGTCACGCGGCCGGCGGTCATTAGGTCCTCCGAGCCACGGCGGCTCGCCACGCCCGCGCGCGCCAAAAAGCGCTGCAGGCGCATGGTGTGCGGATAGACGGGCTGTGCGTCGGTTGCGGGTACTGCGTTGCCCATGGCGCGCGTCTCCCCTACTTCGTTAGTCCTCGTCATGCAAATCCTCCGAGGTCTCGTCGACGACCAGGGTTTCCAAGTCCTCGACTGCCTCAACATCTTCAACATCGGTATCGAGCAGTTCGCGCTCTTCGTCCAGGTCCTCGGCCTGCTCCTCGAGCGTGGACTGAATGCTGCGGCCGCTCAGGCGCTCGCGGATAAACTGGCGCGATTGCTCGTCGGGGGCAAACTGCTCCAGATCGGGCAGGTCGCGGGTGGAGCGCAGACCGAACTTTTCCAAGAAGGCGTTGGTCGTGCCGTAGATGATCGCCTGACCGCGCTGGGGGTCGCGGCCGAGCTCGCGCACCAGACCCTTGTCGACGAGCGACGCGATGACGCCGTCGGAGTTGACGCCGCGGATGCCCTTGACCACCTCGCGCGTCACGGGCTGGTGGTATGCGATGACGGCCAGGGTTTCGAGCGCCGCCTGCGACAGCTTTTGCGTGTCCCAGCTCAGCACGTAGGCCTCGACCACGTCATGGTAGGCGGGATGCGTGAACAGGCGCCAGCCGCCGGCGACCTCGCGCAGCTGAAAGCCGCGGTTGGCCTCCTCGTACTCAACCTTGAGCTCGGCGAGCAGCGACGCGCACTCGCCGGGGGCGATATCCAGCGCGCCTGCCAGCGCGGGCGCGCTCACCGGGTCGCTCGACACCAGCAGCAGCGCCTCGAGGGCGCCTTTGAGGCTGTTTGCCTCCAGCGTTGAAAGGGTTGACATGGTTGCCGCTCCTATTCGGTGAGCTCGGGGCCCTCGCCGGGCACGTATGCCTCGGCGCCCTCGACGCGGTTGATTTGAATGGTTCCAAAGATCTCGTCCTGGCTCAGCGTGAGCGAGCCGCGCTTGGCGAGCTCGAGCATGGCCAGAAAGGTAACGACGAGCTGCTCGGTGGTGGCATCGCCGTCCAACAGCTCGCGGAAGGTGCAGGTTTGGTGCGCCATGGTAAAGCGGTCGACTGAGGCCACGGTCAGGTCGAGCGGCACGCGATGCGGTGCCACGTGCTCGGCCTCCAGCAAGAAGGTCTGTCGCTTGCCGTCCAGGTCTGCGCAGATGACGGCCAGGCCGCGCAGGGTGATGCCGGCCAAGTAGTCGGGCATAAGGCCCAAAAACTCGGGGTCGGGGCCGGCCACGCGCGGATGCATGCGGCTCTCGGCCTGCATGCGCGCGCCAAGGGCCGCCGCCGCGCCTTTAAACTGCTTGTAGGCGATCAAGCGCTGGATCAGGACCTCGCGCAGGGCATCACCGTCGAGAGCACTGAGTTCCTCGAGGTCTTCGTCGTCCTCGTAATCGTCGTCGGTGTTGCGCGGTGCCTCCTGGGGCACCAGCGAGGCGGCCTTAATGTCCAGAAGGGTTGCCGCGACCAGCAAGAAGTCGCTCGCCACGTCTAGGTCCAGCGCCTCGATGCGCTCGGCTTCGGCCAGGTATTGCTCGGCCACCTCGCTAATGGAGATGGCGCCGATATCAACTTTTTGGCGGGTTACCAGCTGCAGCAGCAGGTCGAACGGTCCGCTGTAGACCTGCGTCGACACGCGATACGACATCTTCGACCTCCTTTGACGGCGCCTTCGCGGCGCGGTTTGGGTGCATGTTGCGACCGTTTTGCACGGTCGACCTGTAAGTTTACCCTAGATGCCGGCGATTGCGAAGTTGAGCAGCCACTCGGCCAGCGGATACACGGTAACGTCGAAATACCGGCCGATTACATCGATGCCGGTCCACATGGGTAGCAGGTACAGCACGATGATAAGGATCGGCATGGCGTATTGCTGCAGATGATAGTAGTTGGCGAGCGCCTTGCCTTTGAGGAACGGCACGATGATCGACGAGCCGTCGAGCGGCGGGATCGGGATAAGGTTAAAGAACGCGAGCGACAGGTTGACCACGATAAAGGTGGCACCGAAGTTCATGATTTGGGACGCCACGGCAAAGGACATGCTGGCGTAGAGGTTGCCGTACGCTGCGTGCATGAGGGCGGCCGCGAGGCACGCGAGTGCGATGTTCGACGCGGGGCCTGCCACGCTCACCAGGACCTCGTCGTGCTTGGGGTGCTTGAGGTTGTTGAGGTAGACGGGCACGGGCTTGGCGAAGGCGAATACCGGGCCGCCGGCCGCGAGCATAAGCAGCGGCAGGAGGATGGTGCCAAACGGGTCGATGTGGTTAAGCGGGTTGAGCGAGACACGGCCGCGCGAGCGGGCCGTCTTGTCGCCGAGCGCCCAGGCCGCGGCGGCGTGCGCGCTCTCGTGGATGACAATACCCACGATGACGGCAACGGCGCTGGCGAGCAGGTTCATGAGGTAGCTGCTGGACATGGCGCCCCCCCTAGCGGACGCGGCGCGAGGCGCGCGTGAGCAGGTAGTCGATCACAAACAAAATGACGGCGACGATGGCGTAATCCAGGCGGAACACACCGCCAAAGGGTGACGTGATGACGCCATAGCCGGCGATGGCGCTCGGCAGGGCGCGCGAAAGCTCAACGACAAAGCCCACGATCTGCAGCTTGGCGGTGAGGCCGCTAAAGCACAGCAGCACGGTCATCGCGCTCATAAAGATGCCGCAGATGCGGCACGCGATGGCGATAATGCTCATCGCCACGGCAGTGGCCTTACGAGAGTTCACGCGCGGTCTCCTCTTCGATCTGGGTGGAAAGCTCGAGCCATTCGTCCTCGAGCTTGGGCAGCTCTTGCTTAAGCCCGTTATATTCCCCCAGCGCGGCGTTGAACTTGTCCTGATCGGCATAAAGCTCTTCGCTTGCCATCAATTCCATAAGCTCGTCATAGCGAGCACGCTTTTTGTCGAGCGCGGCCTCGATCTTCTTGAGCTGGTTGCGCACGCCCTTGAGCTTTTTGTTGAGCGCGGCGCGGGCCTGGGCCTCGGCGCGCTTTTGCTCCTTGGTCTTTTTGCCCTCGGCAGGCTTAGGCGCCGCGGCGGGGGTGTCGGCCTGGGCGGCGCTGGCTTTGGTGGACTTGGCCGCCGCGGGCGCGCTCTCAGTGGACGCCTCGGCGGCGGCGCGGGCTGCGAGGTCCTCGCGCTTATAGAGATAGTAGTCGTAGTCGCCGTCGTAGACCGTGACCTTGCCGTCGCGGATATCGATGACGCGGTTGGCCACGGCGCGTACCAGGTGCTCGTCGTGGCTGATTAGCACGATGGTGCCGGGGAAGTTTTGCAGGGCGTTCTCGAGCATGTCCACCGAATCGATGTCCAGGTGGTTGGTGGGCTCGTCCAGGCACAGGAGCGCCTCGGGGGCCACGAGCATCTTGGCCAGGGCCAGACGCGCCTTTTCGCCGCCAGAGAGGACGCGTACCTGCTTTTCGATGGAATCGTTGTCGCTAAACAGGAAGGCACCCAGCAGGCTGCGCTGCTGCGGCACGGTCCACTTGGGCGTGACGGTGTCGATCTCTTGCAGGACGGTGTTGGACTCGGTCATGCCCTCGAGCGCGTGCTGGGCATAGTAGGCGACGCCGACGTTGGTGCCCAGATCGCGGGTGCCGGTGGTGGGCGGCTCCAGGCCGGCGAGGATCTTCATGAGCGTGGACTTGCCGGCGCCGTTGGGGCCGACGAGCGCCACATGCTCGCCGCGGTAGAGTTTGAGGTCGATATCGCTGTAGATGTGCTTGTCGCCGTAGGACTTGGACACGCCCTCCAGACCCACGACCATATCGCCAGAGCGTGGCGGGTCGGGGAACTTAAAGTCGATGTGCTTGTGGCCTTCGGGCAGGATGACGAGCTCCTTTTTGATCTGCTCGATCTTGCGGATGCGCTCCTGGGCCTGGGCGGCCTTGGTGGGCTTGTAGCGGAACTTGTCGACGAAGACCTGCATGTGGGCGATATCGCGCTCCTGGGCTGCACGCTTGGCGCGCATCTGCTCCAGGTTGTCCTCGCGCTGCTTGAGGTAGCTGCTGTAGTTGCCGGTGTAGGTGGTTACGCGGCGGTTTTCGAGGGCGGCGACGTGGTCGACGCAGGCGTCCATGAAGGCGCGGTCGTGGCTGACGATGAGGACGGCGCCGTCGTAGTTGGCGATAAAGCCGCGCAGCCACTGGACGCTTTCGAGGTCCAGGTGGTTGGTGGGCTCGTCCAGAAGGAGCAGGTCGGGATGGCGCAAGAAGAGCTTGGCCAGCGCGATGCGCATCTGCCAGCCGCCCGAGAACTCGGAGCACGGGCGCTCAAAGTCGGTGACCTTAAAGCCCAGGCCGGACAGGATCTTGCGCGCGTTGCTCTCGAGCTCGTAGCCGCCCAGGTGCTCAAAGCGGTCCTGGACCTGGCCGTATTCGTTAAGGAGCGCGTCGACGTCCTTGCCCTGCTCGGAGAGCTCGGTGATCTGGGCCTGCAGCTCGTTGGCGCGCTCGCCCATGCGGCGGATTTCCTTGGCGGCGGCCATGACCTCGGCGAGGATGGTGGTGTCCTTGTGCTCTAGGTTGGTTTCCTGCTCTAGGTAGCCCACCTGGCAGTCTTTTGCGTACTGGACCTGGCCGGCGTCGGGGCTGTCGATTCCCATGATGATCTTGAGCATGGTGGTTTTGCCGGCGCCGTTGGGGCCCACGAGCGCGAAGCGCTCGCCGGGGTTGATCTGGAAGGACGCGCCGCTAAAGAGGACGCGCGCGCCGAAGCTTTTTTCGATCTTGTCGACCAGGAGGATCATGGTGCCGCCTTTGACCTTGTGTGCCTATATGAAAAAAGGCCCCAACTTGCGTTGGAGCCTCATTCAATGCTCGGGTGGAGACGAGGGGGATCGAACCCCTGACCTCTTGACTGCCAGTCAAGCGCTCTCCCAGCTGAGCTACGCCCCCGTGCGAAAAAGTACTATACGGGAACTCCCCCGCCGATGCAAGGACAATTTTGGAAAAATTTTCGCGAGTGTCGGCGCGCACGGGACCGCGCCAGCCCGCGGGGCGCCTGGCCCCCGCACGGCCCGTACGCCGGCCGACTTGGCGCGTGGAACACGACGCGCCCCGTTCAACAGGGTTTTCCGTGCGCCGCCAGTCCCATTATCGGGTCCGATTGCGAAGCGCCCCTCCCCAGCGCCTCAGAACCATGCCGGTTTACTACGATAAATCAGGAATGTCCAACCGCGCACGCCTTTTCGTGCAACCGGCGGGCTACCTACCTGCGGTTTTGCAAACGGAGAACACACGGTGCTCGGGGGTCGCCGATTCGTCGTAGTAAACCTGCATGGTTTTGAAATGGCATCAGGTTGATTTCACGCAAAAGTGTGTTGGAGCCCTGAATTAAAGGCCTTAAATTTTTAGATCGCGTCTTTTCTGCGACGCGCCTAGAATTGCTGTTGGTTAGCATCGGACTTGATCTTGCGTTGTGCGACTTGCTCGTGCATGGTAGTATTTCACGTCGTGAAGCGAAGAAATTAGGTCTGAGTTGCCTTTGTTAGAATTGCATTCACCGTTCATAAGGGCTCTTGGCGCAACGGTTAGCGCAGGGGACTCATAATCCCTGGGTTCTGGGTTCGAATCCCGGAGGGCCCACCAGAGAGTTTTAAGGCCGGGCATTACGCCTGGCCTCTTTGTTATTGGCGCTGCGGACTAGCTTTGCCATCCACAGACGTAAAGTTATTAACATTCATATTCATGATTAACAATGGATATGTAGCCAAGATGCTGCCCAGCCAACAGATGTGTAAATCGATTGATATGAAAATAGGCCCCAACTTGCGTTGGAGCCTCATTCAATGCTCGGGTGGAGACGAGGGGGATCGAACCCCTGACCTCTTGACTGCCAGTCAAGCGCTCTCCCAGCTGAGCTACGCCCCCGTGCGAAGAAGTACTATACGGTAACTCCCCAGCCGATGCAAGGACAATTTTGAACAATTTTGCGGCGCGTGGAACGGGTGTGGGGCCGAAAGGACCCACGATGCCCGATCCATCCTGTCGCTTCAAAAACAGATCGGTTTACTACGCTGATTCCCGGATTTCCGACCTCTCGCTTACTTTCGCATAACGGGTAGGCGATCTACCTGCGGTTTTACGAGCGGCGAATTCGGTGTGCTCAGCCACCCTCAATCCAACGTAGTAAACCGGCATGGTTTTAAAATGGCACTTAATTACTAACAGCATATAAAGTATTAAAATTGCTCACATTGAAATTATTACTTACCAATACCAAGCCAATTGCACAGAACGTTGGCCCGCAATCTGGTTTCAGCGCATCTCATCGCCTCGGTTTTTGGTTTGTAGCACAACTCCAATCGCTCACACACACTGTGAATGATGGCATCAAGCTGATCGTGATCATTGAGCATGTCATGGGTTACAAGAAATACGTCGTATCCCATGCTTTGCAATGCTGTCATTCGGGTGGCATCGTGGTCAAGCACAGCGCCCGATCCATGAATAACCTCACCTTGAAGTTCGATAATCACGGCCTTCATTGTTATTGGGTTTACGATGACGATATCGCCGTAACAGATTTTCTGACCTGCGATTATCCGAGCTGAATTTGACAGCGGTGTTAGGTCGTTGACGAATATGTTTTTAAACTCCGCTCCGCCGGCACGCCTCGGATGACTTAGCAACATGATTCCAGCAACTTCTAGCGGGGATGCAGCAATACCCATTACCTGCTGTGCGGCTTCGCAGAATTGCTTTCCCCACATCTCGCCCTTAACCTTCGCCGCAAATCTATGTAATTCTTCTATTTCAATAAGAGGCCTTCTCATCCAAAGCGATGTGCCCTTTCCGTTAGTTTTATTTCCGAATCCGTCATCCCGCTGTCCACTTTGATCATTCTCGCTGTCCTTCTGGTGCACCCGAGCATAGACTCGCTTCCATGGGGCCTCGTCTTGGGTTTCGTCTAGTTCAAACAGACTTTCTGTGGTGTACTGCTCTTCTTCTGATTTTGCCTGCTCAAGTGCCATGTCAACCGCGGGCGATGGTTTAAAAACCGAGAACCATCCGCAAAATTCGTACATAGCCAGAACCAGATCGCATGAAGAAACGCTTCGAGTCATGGTGAATAGCGTATTAAGAGGGTCTGTGACGCTAAAGCCCATGCCCGTGTCGATGGAAACCTTCTCCGTATAGGCGTTGTTCCATCGGATGGTCCGTCTTGTCTTGGAATGCAGGTTGCTTCGTGTTGATGCTGCTGTGATGACTGGCGTCTTGAGAACTTCGGTTACAAAAGGGGCTTGGGATAGAGCTCGCCAGCCATCTTCGGAGCTAGGTAAGCGCGGGTAGAGGTCGCGCACCTGCGGTGGGCAGCGCCAATAGTGGAATGCAGTGTTTGCGCAGACGATTTCGTCCATTTGCGCCTCCCCTGGTTTCGGCCGCGGGCCGTGCGGATTGCGGGCATGGCCGATTATCTACTGGGGCATCATGCGGGTAAGTACGGGAAGCTGACCAAACACTGACCAAAAGCTTGACGCAATTCGTTGAAAAGCCGCCATAGGCATGAACGAGCTGGTACAAGCTGTGAGCCTGCGGTCTCTGTCTCCACAATTGCACATAGATTACGCAGGGAATTCAATGAATGAACGCAGACGAATTTTTCAAAACGCGCAATGACGACACCTAAGGTGAACTGCGTAACATATAACGCCTTAGGTAACTTCGCTTCGATTTTAGTGTCAAAAAGAAAAAGGCCAGAGGCTTAACACCTCTGACCTGAGCTTTAGATGGTGGGCGATACAAGATTCGAACTTGTGACCCCATCCGTGTGAAGGATATGCTCTACCCCTGAGCCAATCGCCCGTCGCCTTTCGGCAAAAGAGATACTAACATAGCCGTGCGCGGTTTACCAAGAACTTTTTGCCCTCGATTATAAATTCGTGCGCGTAAGTCAAGCCAAAGCAGCCAAGTCACCCAACAAACCAGCAGGTAAAAAGCCCTTTATCGCTTTATCCACGAGGTCTCGGGCCGGCAAATAAGTCGCGCGGTGTTGTAGGCCATGTCGAGCGTAAGGCAGGTGCGCGCGGCATAGAAGCCATCCTCGTGCTGGATGGCTAGCGCCAGCTCGGGCTTGTTGACGGTCAGGTACAGCGGCAGCAGTAGCTAGATCCGGCCGCCGTAGAACTGCGCACCCGCTAGCACGGACTCGACGCGTCCGAGCTTGAGCGCAGCCCGGTCCACTGCGGCGTCGGTCGTATAACAGCGTCCGATCGTCATGAGCATGCTATGCAGGCTCATGACGGCCGCGGCCATGGTCCCGAGCGATCTAGAATCATCGAGCACCAACGACGCGACCGCCATCATGAGTTCTCCAAGAGCCTGAGTGCGTTGGGCATGTCCGCAATAGTTGACTGAATGGCTTCGTCGATCAAGGCGATGCTGTCCAGATCATCGGGTAAAGTACGGGGTGCTTTCGGCACGATAGGGTCGGTTGCGTCTGCTGTACAGTTGTCAAAAGTCATGCTTTCAGGATAATTGCTGCAACAACTATCAGGGCATGTCGTTGCATTTAACGTTTTCATCACGCCGTCCTTCTGCTGACTGAATACGAGCGTTTAACCCGGGCATTTCGACCATGCAACCTAAATTGATATTCTTGAGGCAATCAATCATCGCTGTCCAAGCGTCTAGATGTCAGGTCGAAAACCTTGACCTTGTCCCTTGCGCCTATTGCGATGATTTGAACTACTTCGACGTGCCCGTCGCGGATGCGATAAATTACGCGAATGCCATCAGTACGAAACTTAAGTTCCCTACAACCTGCAAGAAGACCCGAAAGCGGCTTGCCAATTTCATCGGCCCGAAGTGCAAGGCGCGCAATACCTTTGTCCGCCATAGCGCGAACCGAGCCATCGAGTGACAGATACTCTTTCTCGGCAGTCTTGTCGTAAAACTCAACCTTAAACCTAGCCACGCTCACTCGAACAGCTCCTCGTCGGAAATGGGATCGGTTGCCTCGGCTTCTAGCATGGCCTCGAACCTCTCACGTCCCACGGTATCGGAGAACGGAATGCCCTTGCGATTCGAATCAGTGTCGCCCTGCGCGAGCCTTGCAGCGGCTATAGCGTGCAGGCGCTCCTCTCGGAGCTGTTCGAGTTCGACCGCCATCGCTTCGAACTCGTCGAAGCCAACGATAACAGTATCGATGCCATCGTTCCTGTCTGAGACAAATTGCGGTTCTCTTCGAGCGCGACGTCTCGCTTCGCCAAAATTTTTGCTTGCCTGCGTCGAAGTCAGCACCTGTTCGCGTCCGAAAACGAGTTTCTTGTCTATCACGGCAACCATAGCAACCTCCTTTAAAATCTGTCTCTAATACGTATTATTGTTTAATTTAAATACGTACGTAAAGGAAAGTTAAACAGCAATATTCTTACTATTGATTGTTTCGGACGAACAGGGTTTCGAATCGTACTCCAGAGCAACCGGTTGCCTGACAGGGTCTTCGATGGCGTAGTTTAGGGTCTTTGCGAGCGCCAATGCCGAAGAGAGCGAGGCACGGCGTAGGTCGAGTCGGATCTGCTCGTAGAGCTGTATAGCGCGAAGTAAACCCCCGATTGGGTGGCGAGCTATTTTTGCGTTAGACCGGCTGGGCTTTCCCGTGGCTATTAACGCATCCCCATCGCGGATGGCCTTTAGGTTCTCAACGTTGAGTACAACGGGAGGATCAGATAGCAGGATGATATTCGCAAACTCATCGTCCCGCACATGTTGCTTCATAGATGCGCACCTCATCTTGCTTGATACTTTTGCGGAAGGGCAGGCGCATGTGCTCTGGTGGGTTGGTGACGATATCAACCTTTCGCCTAAGTTCCCTCTCGAGCTCATGGGAGAGTTCGTAAAGCGTGCCGAACGTCATGGTGTTGCCGCAGACTAGGCGCAAGTCAATATCGCTATTGGGCGTTTGCTCGCCTCGGGCAAACGAGCCAAATAAATAGGCTTCTCTGACGTCGTATTGAGCCAGCACGCGGGATACCGCGGATGATATGTAATCAAATGAAATCATGTCTCAATTGGGCGATTAACAGTAGAACGTCCGAGGGCCAGCGTCGAAACCGCCGGTCTGGCTTTTTGCCGTTCTGCAAGCTCGAAGATAAACGGAGCGTTTGATCTAACGAACTCGGTCAAAAAAATCCAGATCGTCGGCAGTAAATCCCTCGAAGTTGAACCACTTGACCGTAGGCAAGTAGCATTCAACGTGGTCAAAGCTAAAATCAACCGGACGCTCGACGGCTACACGAACGGCCCCGTCATCTCTTGTCTCTGAGTAGGCAAACTGAGTGCCGTCATTAAGCTGAACATAGCTCCATAACATGACTACCTCCTTAGTGTTTATATCCGAGTATTAAGAGCAGACTAGATGGTTTGGATGTTCTTTTTAGAAGGAGTTTGTCAAAAAGACATTTTTAGAATTCATGCAGACTCTCCGAAAAAGAAAATGCCTCCAACCCAAAGAGATTGAAGGCATCTTCTCAGTGGGCTTTCTTTTGATTCCGTTGGTCACGCCCTACGACCAATTTCTGATTTTAAGTATGTTCAGGTAATGAAGGAAATGAGTGAGATTTCGAAAATGAGTTTGGCAGAATTAGGCAGAGTCAAATAACGAATGCCTCGTGTTATTTCTTACCCTTTGTTCGGAAGCAGAAGCTTGGTATATATCTGGAAGACAGTAAGAAGAAATAGGTCTTCCATGGTCTCGATTCTCTCGCCATCGAAACCGCCGGGGCACCCGTAGTACCTATTGTTGGCCTCGTCACCAGAGCCGTAGGTTGCCGCGTAGAATGCAGCGGTCGACGCGAATCGGCAGGCCTCTATCTCGAGGCTCGATTCGAATTGATAGTCATTTTTTAGATAGGAAATGGGGGCGAAGGAAGCGCCCCTCGATTCGAAGGCCTCGGAAAGGACCTTACGGATAAGGTAATCGTACCCCGGGGTACAGCTATCAGGGGGCAGGAACGAAGAGTCCAGGCACTCGGGAAGAAGGTTAACCCGAGGTTCTGGCAGTCTCTCCCCCGCATACCTTTCGAGGCTGTGAAGCACGTATTTCCCATCATCATAAAGAACAGATTCATCTTTTGGGAAGCGGTCACGGAGGACGGCTTCGACTGCGGCGATGCAACGGACGAACAGGTCATCCTCTCCCCTGACCCGCAAGTCAAGACTGCAGTATTTAAGAATCAGATTCTGCACCTCCGGCACTAGGCAGCAGAATTCCCAATACATCTTACGTGAATAATGGAAAAGATCATTGTGCATGGCGGCAACGGCGCAAAGCGGAATCAGGCCTCTGTCGGCGTAATGCTTCGAGATGAACTCAATCGCTCGTGCCTTATTCCCTTCGGCGTGCCTACGCTCATCCCTCTCGTCCTGACGACGTTCGAATACTTCCATGCGCTTGCTCTGATATATTTGTATAAAGGCGATAACAATTGTCGCAGCTAAAGAAGATACCGAGCATATAAATTCAGGCATCGTGCTTCTCTCCAATAGAATTCTTACACAAAATCCAGTAATCACGCGATCCAATTATTGAGCATTTTTACGCATAGGGCGTTTGCTTTGATCGGAGCCATTTCATTTTGAGCTTGTGCGAGTCTAACGGAATATTGGTGAGCTTATGAGGCTGGTTAGATCAGGCCATCTTTCGTCGACGAATCGGCGTCATCTGACAATGCAAGAGGAGAACGTTGATACATATACACCATCGTTTAAGCTCACTGGATTAGTTCTTGATAAGATGCGAAGAATAGCAGCAAGGAGATGATTGTATGGTTCGGCGAATCTCTAAATCGGAAATTGCCGGCGTACTTGAGCAGTGGCGTGTCGGGTCATTAATCAAATTTGTGACGCAGAGAGTTTATGCGGAACAACTTATCCAGGGAATCCCCTACCTGCAGGCGATTGATGAATTTAGATCAAAAGAGGCGGGAGATGGAAGGTCTGATGCCTACGAGGGTCTCCTTACAAGTTTTATGTCTGTTGGTTCAAGTCGTGCAATTTACTGCATGACGGCACTTGAAGATTCGAATTATCAATTCTTCCTACAGAGTAAGGATGGGCGGCGCATTAGAGACGAATTTTCAAATAGAGGCGCTGCAGTTTTGATTAAGGATCCTGTCGAGTTTTTGCTTCGATTTCAGGAAGCGGAACCTGAAGGTATCAATTTTGGACTGGTTTCTTATGACGGAGACATATTTGAGCCCAAGGTGGCGTTATCCAACTTTAAGCAGGCAGCCAGTGAAGTTACTTTCCACAAGAATCGTGCATATGAATATCAACATGAGTTTCGAATCGTCACTGGCCACGACTGCGATATCGACTTTAAACAGGAGGACAGGGATGGTGTAACGCACAACGTGTTCAACGGTTACATTCCCTATCAGGGTTTGAGACTTGGCTCCCTTGATGACATTGCTGAATTGCTTACCTTTCAGTGAGCGTCTATCGACAACGTTAAAAGGCGCGAGTTGAATTATGTATAACTTATAAGGGCGGAGGATCCAGCATGAGCAAGAACAAAAGCGACCAGAACGCGCACGAAGAGCAAGTGTTCAATGATGTTCTTAATCTATCAATGGCCTCGGGTGGTTACAAGAAGAAAGCTGCCTTGAAGGTGAGTGGATCTATTAACGCAGGCAGCGAGTGCCCTGATATTGTTATTACCCGCGAAAATGGATCCATTGTTGGTTTGGAGCATTTTAGAATCGACCATAACATCAAACATGGTCGAAACGCTCAATCAAAATCTGCTGAGCTCACATCGGTAATGAAAGCTGACTATGAAAAGCTGGTGCCAAGGCTAAAAGCCGACGACGTATCGTCGGAGGAAATGGCGAGTTTAGTCGCAAACTATGTCTCAGTGGCCAAATATCATCAAAGCTGTGCATGTTGCGATGATTTGACGCGCTCCCTTGATGCTCGATTGTTTGGTGGAAAAACAGGTCATGCTCGCAAATTACCTAAATACCGCAATCACCTTACTGAACTTAGCGGTGATGGTGGACGCATTGAATTGGGCTATTTAATTGAAATTCATTCAGATTTTCAGGGATTATTCATTCACGATGGAACAAGAGTGGCCCGCCTCGACAGTGGACAATGCCCACTTTATGCGGAAATTTACGATCTCCTTTTCAAGGCATCTTGCGAGGTCGATTGGATCCTAATAGGTTTTTACCCATGCCTGACTGACCAGATTGCGAATGCCGCCATCATAGATTGTCGTAACAATATGTTTAAGGAGAGCTGCCGCAGGCAGCGTCTTAAAAGAACGGAATATTTAGGTCTAGGTAAAACGGAACCCTTTCTCAAACAAAGCAGAGTCGGAGAAACAGAAATTGAGCTTTGCGCAGATAAGGTAAATATCAAAATCGAAAACCCCGCTGAAGGGATTTCCCCTGAGCTCCTATTTTGCACTGCGATAAATGATGCTGCAAGAGCATTAAATCTTGATAGAAGCGGCGAAACGTATACAACAACTATTTCTGTTCAACTGATTTACGAACTCGTGCGGATGAGGAGTAAGAAGATACGAGGCATCGTAAGAATCTATGACGTTATGCGGCTGCTTGCAGAGATTGAGCCAGCTATGTTGAAAAGGGAAATTGACAGTTTTGGTGAACGGTATAACATTTCCGAAACACCAGACTTTTGCTTATAGACAATCCGTGATGTCACTAAGAAGCCAGCTCACACAGCCCACCAATGAGCCCGGTTTAATATTTGCCCGCTTTAGCACCGCCGAATATTGCGAGGCAACTCTGCTGGTCTTTCACTTGGGCACCAAGGTCGACATAGATCCCGGTGCCCTTTCGTTGCCCTCAGTCCAATCTGCGACAATATTGATTGATTGTCTCACTCATGTGGATCTGGGTCGCATGTCACGATTCAGCCCATGGTCGCGTCCATATGGCCTCTGCCTTCGATAATTGGGCGCCTATAAACAAACAAGCAAATAGCTATACCTTGTGGATGTCCCTTTCTTCCAAATGGTAGCTATTTCAGCAGCGATATGCGGCGGCCAAGAGCACTGTCCCCAGTAGGAAAAGCGCTACGGACGCGACGACCCAGTTGTTGTCGCCGGTCTTGGGGAGTGCCGCTGTTGTCACAGTGGCAGCCTTGGGCTTGGGGACTTTGACGACTGTGGTCTTGGTTACTGTCGTTGTTGTCTTGGTTGTTGTGGCCGCGGGTCTCATCGAGGGATTTGCCGTGGGCACTGTGGTGGGCTCTCCAGCGGCGGGGCTTGCATCGGCGGGGGGCTTGTCCGCGCTATCGCCAGTCACCTCGCCCCTGTCGGTCTCCCCCGCCGGAGGCGTGGCGACATCGGGCACAACCACCACATGCGGTGCCATCGCACCGGAGGCATCCAACACGCCGCTAGCACCAAAGGCCCCGTCGGCAGGCGTCACAAACCGTGCGGACACAAGCGACCCGCCCGTGCACGCAACACCGCCGTCGGCACCGGTCGCATCGAGCCGCGAGGCGTCGACGGAAAGCCGGCAGCCGGCCGCGCCAGCGCCAAGGCCCGCGTCCTGCAGATACACGCCGTAGGCGCGCACGCCCGCTCCGTACCCGGCGCCCGCGGCAACGACGCGCCCGCCGCCGCGCACGGCCATGTCGCCGGCGATCACGCCGGCGACCGCCTCGTCCGTGATATCGGCCCCGTCTGCCCGGGCATCGACGGTGCATCCGTCCACCACGAGCGCCTGCGAGACGTGGATCCCGCACTGCGAGCCCGTCGCCGTCAGGGTCCCGGCGTCGCGAAGCGTCAGGTTGCCCCACACCTCCATGCCGCACAGCGTGATGTCCGCATCGGGCGCATGCGACTCCGTCACGGAGTTCTGCCCGGCAAGCGTCAGCACCAGGTCGCCGTCGGCGCCGATGGCTTCGCCCGCGTAGCCGTTAAGCTCCAGGTGGTCGGCATCGGTCCAGGCCCAGCCGGGGCCCGACACGCCCGGCACACAGTACGTCGCGCCCGCAATGATGAGGCTCTCCGCGCCCGCGGCATAGGAAGGCCCGCCCAGCAAAACGCATAGGCAGGCCATGGCAACAATCGCAATGTAGTTACGGCTGGTGTAGGACTCGGCAGCAAACATACCCGCTCCGATCTTCGCAGAGCCAATAGAATGTGCACCAGAAAATGCCCTGGTAGCAGCAGCTACTAGTTTAGCGAGATCAAGGCACAAACAAAGAAAATGCCCCTGAGCAGCGCCAATAATTAGGTGTAAATCGTTTTGCCAATCGGTGAAAGGAGCGGATCACGTCAAACGATGTTCGTAAGTCATTGCGTATGCAACCAAGATCGTTGACTGCGTCCGCAAAACTCTGATTTGATTTGGATTATTCTATATATGCGCGGCTCCGTGAAGCACTATTATCAAAAGCTCATGGGCTTGGGACTACATTTTCCAGCCGCGTGAAAACGCTGTGTATGCAGCGCTAATTCGTTTTAGAGTCATGAGTGTGACAAGTAGAAAGTTAAGAAGAAAGAAGGCCGCGAGACAGAATAAGAATCTGGAAAATAGCTCATTGAAGTTTTTTGTCAATGGGGCAATACATAACAAGCCAACAACGAAGAGCCCATCCAAAACAGTCCACATAGATATATGAAAAGATTCATCAACCATTGTAAACTCGCGATCGAGTGGTTTTGGATCTTTTTGAGAGCTCATTTGCAAGCGCAATTGAAAGAGAAGTACCGCAACACCACACATAAGGCCAGAAATTATAGAGATGCAGCTAATGAGATTAGATATTAAATCTTCAAGGTTAATGCAGCCGTCAGGCCAATTAAAAAACAGAGCCACCGACAGCAAAGCAGGAACAATTAGCTGAACAAATATATCGCCGTGCGATATTTTATTAGTTTGATAATTGCGGAGTGTATCAATATATTTGATTAGAAGTTGCCAGAAATCAATTTTGCCCATATTATCGACCCTCCGGAGTAACCTAATAGACTATTTATCTCTATTGAAGACATCCTCTGCTCTGGCGAAACTATCAAGACAAACGGCGATAAACTGATCATCAGAAAGTGGCGGCTGTCCTGATTTATTTAATACTTCAGTTATGGGAACTGCGAATTCCTTATCAAGCATAAACGTCTTAGGTTTTCCGTCACGTTGCTTTAGCGTGGCAAAAACTTCTTCTCGACCAGAATAGTTGCTCGTAACGCCAAAATACTCCGCAACCGCTTTCTTGTCTTTTATCATATCAATTGTCGCTAGAGGGATGCGAAGGCCTCTTTTATGTTTTGCAATGAATGACATAGTTCCCACGTTTGCCACGGTACCGTCTTCAATGTTTTTGGAGGGGCGATAACGGCGAAGTTCGAATTGTTCCACTCCCGTAAATGCGTCTAGTGCAGATCTTTCTTGCACTCGTTCTGATTTTAAGGATATTCCCGTTGTATGACTGGCAATATAATTCTTTAGTGCTGTGACGGGCACTGAGGCGCCTCCGCCATTCGGAACGGATTCAATCCCAATCAGCGCGTAGCCTAATCCGGGAGTACATTTTATGAGTAGTCTAGAAGGGACCATTCCGGCCATTTCCTCTGTGTAGGAAATGCCACTATCGGCCATTGTTCTTGTGTCAACGACATCAACACGAAGTCCCGCACGACCAGATTTTAGATTGACCAAAACATTGTCATTTATTTGCCTATAAGAATCGAACTGAATGAACCGTTCACCTTCATTTACTTGAAACGGCGCGTTATTGTCATTAACAAAACTAAAAATGTAGTCTAGTAAAGGTTTATTGCCGTAATTCGAGACATCAAGTCTTTCCTCTTTGTGTCTATAGGTATTTGCCCAAAGCCTATAGACAACAAGTGAGTGCATCGCGAACAATCCGGGCATTAAAGTATCTCCTTAGCAATCATATTAATGATGATGCAATTGTATTCCTGCTGGTGGATTGATGAGCTAACAGTTTAGACAGCAGGTGATGATTCGGTGAGCGGAGGTGTCCCCGAACGCCATGCTCTTCTCAGTTGAGTCCTAGGTCCTTTCGACATCACCTATATTGCGAATCGGCACCGTCGTCCACCCGGCCGGATATTGCGGTTCGGCACCGCCATTAAACGCCTCCCCGCGCATCCCCGTTACGCTCGGGCTGCCATGCAGTCCAGAGAACGAGGAGGTTCCACGTGGCGAGAAGGATCAGGGCCAGGGGGGTCCTGAGGCTGAGGTCAGTGAACGGGCTGTCGTAGAACGCGATCGCCCGTTCACCGATCCTTTTAGCCAGAATGCTTGTTCCGCTGTATGTTTCTACGTTCCTTATTGAATAGAACTCTTGTGCGTCGAACATGCCGATCTTGATGATGTGGCACAGACTTTTGCTCTACGGGCGGCATTCACATACATGCTGCGTATGCGAATGCCGCTTTTGGTCGCAGCAAAGGCAGGGCAAGCTATAGTAGGCCGTGCTCTTCAGCTTTTTCTTTAATCTTCATGATCACTTTCGCCTTTTCGGAATCATCCTCGCAGCTCTGATCGATGTAATAGTGCGGATAAGATGCGATATCCACAGCCAACCACGATCCCCAGGACTTTGCAGCGGAAACAATTCGTGGTAAATCACACGAAAAGAGTCGAGGTAGGATAGACCGGTCTTTCGTAGGATATTTTTGCAGTAGCTTTTTTAGAACCTTCCTGCGAGAATTCCACTTGGGTCCGTCTAAATACTCATAAACAGTCTTTGCTGGTCCAATAAAGTTTCTCTCGGTCAGCTCAACGAGGCTATGCACAGAAGTGGGAAGTAAATTGCGCAACTTTTTTGGGTGTGGGCGCTGGTGTGGCGTCACTTTGGTTTGCGCGGTGACTGCATATGAAAAAAGCCTCAGGTTCCCCAGAGGCCTTGCATTCACGATGGTGGAGACGAGGGGGATCGAACCCCTGACCTCTTGACTGCCAGTCAAGCGCTCTCCCAGCTGAGCTACGCCCCCGTGACGAGGAGATACTATAGGGGAAGATTCTTAGTTGTGCAAGAAGTTTTTTGTAATTGCTTCTCGCACTTACGGGTTTTCATACTCGCCGACCGTCCCGATAAAACCCTGATGCAGCAAATACGCTATTGCAGTGCCGGTATGGACTTCGATCTCTGCAGTTGATCGGACTATGTTGCTAATGCCCGTGTCGGCTAACAAGCCCAGGGGGCTGTGATCCAGCTCCCACTCTAGACCGTGTTCACTCACCTCGGTGTTGGGGGCTATGGCAATGATGGAGAACGTCTTGCCCTCGGCACCCTCGATGGTCCACGACTCGCCTGCATGAAGGATGCGGGCGACTACCTTGTCCTCGGCGATCCAGATGGGAGCGTCCTCATAGCCTGCGAGCAACCCCAGTACGGAAAGCGCCATATCCGGACGGCCGCCGGTGGCGCAAGTCGCAACCACTTCGGCACCCGGCCAGCGACGGCAAACCGAATCGAGCGCCAACGCCAGATCGGTATAGTCCTTGTAGGGGTCGTGGCGCTCAACTTCAAACTCCGTGGCGGCATCAACCAGCGCGCGACCCGCATCGCTCACCGTATCAACGTCACCAACATATACGTCGCAACCTAGTCCCGCGCCCAGCAGCGCGTCGAGCCCGCGGTCCACGGCGACAACGTGGTCGCACTCCCCCGCTAGCCTACGCAACAGATCCGCGCTCGCCACCACGGGCGAGCCACAGACTACCAATACCTTGCAAGCCATGGCCCTCGCCTAGCCCTCAAACGAAAGCACGCGGGCCAGGTCCAGGTCCTCATAGCTATCGATAAAGATCTCGCAGTTGTCGCGAACCTCGTCGCGCTCCATGCGGCCTTCCGGGTCATAAATACCCACGCGCTTAAAGCCTGCGGTGCCAGAGCTCTTTAGGCCAAAGACGGCGTCCTCAAACACCCAAACGCGCTCAAACTTGCACCCGTGACGCTCCTCTAGGCGGCGCAGCGCCAGCTCGTATACGTCGGGGAACTGCTTGGAGCGCCCCGCCTCGCCCGTGGTAGTAATAAACTCCATGTAGGCATCGAGACCGGCGCCCGCAAGCGCAGACATAACCAGCTCGGCTGGCGTGGACGTAGCAACGCACATGGCAATACCGACCTCCTGCGCCTTCTCCAAAAATGCAAGCAGACCTTCGCGCGGCGGCACCTTGGAGTAGCCGTCGATCAAAATCTCGCCCAGCTCGCGATACAGCTCCTCGCCATTCGCGCCAATGCCCCACGTGTCGTGGTAGGCCTGGCACTCGTCCTCCAACGACAGGTGCTCAAATTGAGCAAAGTCATCCACGGTCACGTCAATCCCGTGGCGGCGCAATAACTCGGGCTGGGCATAGGCCCAAACGGGGGTGCTATTAACCAGTGTTCCGTCGCAATCGAAAATAAAAGCAACATTGGGAGCGGCGGTCTGGGACATAAACGTACCTTTCGATGTCAAATGGTAAACAACCTGCTAAAAACGTTTTACCAAACGTCAGCCTAACAGTTTTGAAACCCTAATTGGTAAAACTGTCAAGAGTTTTACCATCGCAATTCTGCCAGTGGTATAAACATGGCGCTCGCCGATTAAACGCCGCCGCAAATCCACTTTTCTCCATAAAAGTAACGAACAGGTGTTATCGTATTTCGTGCCGAAAGTTCCACCGAGCACGCGAGGTGGAACGAATCATAGAACTATCGCCGTCCCTTCGATTCGTGCAGCCTTGGACCTTTCGCATCTAGTCACCAAGGCAACACGCTGCCGCGTCATGATGGGATCAAACGTGAGCGATACAAAGCTAAAGCCAGCAACCAAAAAGCCCGCTACCCGTAAGGCCGCCCCGCATGCACCGGAGCTTTCCAAGGACGATGTCTATCTGTTTGGAATTGGCATGTGGGAGCGCAGTTGGGAAAAGATGGGCGCGCACCCCGACACGCAGAACCGTACGCGTGGCTGGCGCTTTTGCGTTTGGGCGCCCGACGTAAAGAGCGTCCATGTCATTGGCGAATTTAACGACTGGGATGAGCAAGCCAACCCGCTGGTGCCCGTGCATACGAGCGCTATTTGGGAAGGCTTTATTCCTGGCGCCGAGCAGGGTCAGCTCTATAAGTACCTTATCGAGACCAACGAGGGCGAAAAGCTCTACAAGGCCGATCCGTACGCCTTTAAGGCCGAGTGCCCTCCGGGAACGGCCAGCGTGCTGTGGACCCTCGATGGCTACCAGTGGAACGACGCGGCTTGGCTCAAGCGCCGCGCCAGCCATAACCACATGTCGCAGCCCCTTAACATCTACGAGGTACATATTGGCTCGTGGAAGCGCCACGGCGACGCGCCGCAGGGCGAGCCCGACGAGTACGGCAACTACCCCGGCCCCATGGATCCCTTCCCCGCACAGCGCGGCGAGTTCTACACCTACGACGACCTGTCGGTTGAGCTCGTGGACTACGTGCGCGACATGGGCTATACGCATATCGAGGTCATGCCGCTTATGGAGCATCCCTTCGATGGCTCCTGGGGCTACCAGACGACCGGCTACTATGCCGCCACGTCGCGCTACGGCAACCCGCAGCAGCTCATGCACTTTATCGATGCATGCCACGAGGCGGGTATTGGCGTGATCATGGACTGGGTGCCCGGCGGTTTTTGCGCCGACTCCCACGGCCTTGCCACCTTTAACGGCCACATGCTGTTTGAGCACGAGATTCACCCCAACTGGGGCACGCACAAGTTTGACTTCGCCCGCGGCGAGGTCCGCTCCTTCCTGGTCTCCAACGTGCTGTACTGGCTCGAGAACTTCCACGTGGACGGCATTCGCATGGACGGCGTGTCCAGCATGCTGTACCTCAACTTTGGCATTGACGATCCCGGCCAAAAGAAGTTCAACAAGTACGGTACCGAGGAGGACCTGGACGCCAGCGCGTTTATCCGCCAGGTCAACTGCGCCGTGGAGGCACACTACCCCGACGTGATGATGATGGCCGAGGAGTCCACCGCGTGGCCGCTCGTGACCTATCCGCCGCAGGACGGCGGCCTGGGCTTCCACTACAAGTGGGACATGGGCTGGATGAATGACACCCTGCACTACATGCAGACCGATTTTCCGTGGCGCCCCGGCAACCACGGACTGCTCACGTTCTCCATCATGTACGCCTTTACCGAGAACTTTATCTGCCCGCTGAGCCACGACGAGGTCGTGCATGGCAAGTGCTCGCTGATCGGCCGCATGCCGGGCGACTGGTGGCGCCAGTTTGCCGGCCTGCGCACGCTTGCCTTCTACCAGATGACGCACCCCGGTGCCAAGCTCAACTTTATGGGCAACGAGATCGGCCAGTTTATCGAGTGGCGCTACTACGAGTCCATCCAGTGGTTCCTGACCGAGGAGTACGAGACTCACCGTCATCATCAGGCGTTTATCAAGGCACTCAACCACTTGTACACCGCCGAGCCCGCCCTGTACGAGCGCGGCTACACCGACGACGGCTTTACCTGGATCGATGCGGACAACTCCAAGCAGTCCATGGTGAGCTTTGTGCGCCAGGGCGAGGATATCGACGACGACCTGGTGATTCTGATCAACTTTGACCCGGCGAGCTACGAGAGCTTCCGCGTGGGCGTGCCGCGCGAGGGTGACTGGGAGGTCATCTTTGACTCCGACCGTCCCGAGTTTGGCGGCAGCGGATACGCCGGTGAGGAGCCCTACACCTGCTCGAGCGAGCCCTATCCCTGGAACGGGCAGATGGACTCCATTGAGATTAAGGTTCCCGGCCTGGCAGGCGTGGTGCTTAAGCGCCGCGGTCCCAGCAGCTATAAGCCGCCGGTGGTTGAGGAGCCCAAGGCTGCGCCCAAGAAGCGCACGTCCTCGGTAAAGCCTAAGCCTGCGGCCGCCAAGAAGGCTCCGGCTAAGGCGAAGGCAAAGGCTGACGCAAAGCCCGCTGCTAAAGCTACCGCGGCCAAGAAGCCGGCTGCCAAAAAGGCCGCTACCAAGGCCAAGTCTGCTTCTGTTAAGCCGTCTGCCAAGGATGCGTAACAAAGCCGTTACAGCTGTAATCACCCGCCCCGCCGGGGCGTAGGATATGAGTCATAACCGTTCCGGGAGAAACATCCCCGGGGGAAAGGAACGTATGAATAAGATCTTCGACAACAAGCAGGAGTTTACCGAGCTCTATCGCGATGCCGTTATGAGCATCAGCGGCAAGAGCGTCGAGGCCGCCAGCGACCTCGACCGCTTTAACGCCCTGGCAAAGCTCGTGGCCGAGAAGGCGCGCACCGTTGCCACCAAGAGTGACGCCCGCGTCACCGCCGAGGGCAAGAAGCGCGTGTACTACTTCTCGATCGAGTTTTTGATCGGTCGCCTGCTCGACAACTACCTGCTCAACTTTGGCGTGCGCGACATGGTCGCCGAGGCGCTCGACGACATGGGCTTTGACCTGTCCGTCATCGAGAACCAGGAGCCCGATCCGGCTCTGGGCAACGGTGGCCTGGGCCGTCTGGCCGCATGCTTCCTGGATTCCATGGCAGCCGAGGGCATTGCCGGCTACGGCAACGGTATGCGCTACCGCTACGGTCTGTTTAAGCAGGAGATTGTCAACGGCAGCCAGGTCGAGACCACCGACGAGTGGCTCACCCACGGCTATCCCTGGGAGGTCCGTCGTCAGGACAAGGCCGTGACCATCAAGTTTGGTGGCCATGTTGAGGGCTTTGAGGAGGACGGCCGCACGTTCTACCGCACGGTGGACACGCAGGACATCCTGGCCGTCCCCTATGACATCCCCGTCGTGGGCTATGCCGGCGAGACCGTCAACAAGCTGCGCGTCTGGGCCGCCGAGCCGGTCGTGGAGCACTTTGACCTGGAGGCCTTCAACCGCGGCGACTACGCCCTGGCCGATGCCGAGCGCGCCGAGGCCGAGGCCATCAGCGCCATCCTCTACCCCAACGACGCCGGCGAGCACGGCCGTCTGCTGCGCCTGAAGCAGGAGTACCTGTTTGTCTCAGCCGGCATCTACAGCCTGCTCGACACCTTTGAGAAGGAGCACGGCGAGAACTGGGAGCTGCTGCCGCAGTTTGTGGCCATCCACACCAACGATACCCACCCCGCCATGTGCGGCCCCGAGCTCATGCGCATCCTGATCGACGAGAAGAAGCTCGAGTGGGATGACGCCTGGAACATCGTGACGCAGGTCGTGAGCTACACCAACCACACCATCCTGCCCGAGGCTCTGGAGAAGTGGCCCATCGGCACGTTCTCCAAGCTCCTCCCCCGCGTGTACCAGATCATCGACGAGATCAGCCGTCGCTGGCACGAGTCGTTCGACACCACGCAGGAGGGCTGGCAGGAGCGTCTGCGCCAGACCGCCATTCTGTGGGACGGCGAGATTCGCATGGCCAACCTGTCCGTGATCTGCAGCCATAGCGTCAACGGCGTGGCCAAGATCCACTCCGACATCATCAAGAACATCGTGCTCAAGGACTTCTATGCCCTGACGCCCGAGAAGTTCAATAACAAGACCAACGGCATCTCGCACCGTCGCTTCTTTGCCGAGGCCAACCCCACCTATGCCAAGCTCGTGACCGAGGCCATTGGTGACGGCTGGCTTAAGGACGCCTTTGAGCTGGAGAAACTCAAGGAGTTTAAGGACGACACCGAGTTCCTGAAGGCCGTGGGTGCCTCCAAGCGCGCCAACAAGGAGCGTCTGGCCGCCTACGTTAAGGCCGAGACCGGTCTGGTTATCGACCCCAACACCGTCTTCGACGTTCAGGTGAAGCGCTTCCACGCTTACAAGCGCCAGCTCATGAACATCATGAAGGTGATGGATATCTACAACCGTCGCATCGCCGATCCTAACTTCCACGTGACGCCGACGACCTTCATCTTTAGCGGCAAGGCCGCCTCGAGCTACACCTTTGCCAAGGAGACCATCCGCCTCATTAACTCCGTGGCTGACGTCATCAACAACGATGCCCGTGTGAACGAGGTCATGAAGGTCTGCTTTATCCCCAACTTCCGCGTGAGCATCGCCCAGCTCATCTACCCCGCCGCCGAGATCTCGGAGCAGATCTCCACGGCCGGCAAGGAGGCCTCGGGCACATCCAACATGAAGCTCATGATGAACGGCGCCATTACGCTGGGCACCCTCGACGGCGCCAACATCGAGATCGCCGATCTGGCCGGCCGCGAGAACGAGGCCATCTTTGGCCTGACCGCCCCCGAGGTCGAGCAGCTCTGGGCATCCAACAGCTACTTTGCGTGGGATACCCTCAACGGCGACCGCGAGCGCCTGGGCCGCGTGATGGACGAGCTCAAGGACAACACGTTTGCGGGTCTTTCGGGCAACTTCGAGAGCATCTACAACGAGCTCATGAACAACAACGACCCCGACCTGGTCATGGCTGACTTCCGTAGCTACGTGGATGCATGGGAGAACCTCACGGGCAGCTACGGCGACCAGGAGACCTGGAACCGCAAGGCCCTGCTCAACACCGCCTCGAGTGGCTGGTTCTCGTCCGACCGCACCATTCGCGAGTATCGCGACGAGATCTGGCACGCATAAAGCGCGCGAGCTCCCTTTGCCGCACGGCATTACTCGACGGGCGTGACAGTGCGCCGCGCCCGTCGCTAATGGGTTAGGAACATCGATGACAGAAGGAGAAATCGATGAGTAAGAAAGAATGCATCGCGATGCTCCTCGCAGGAGGACAGGGCAGCCGATTGGGGGCACTCACCCAAAAGATCGCCAAGCCGGCGGTTAGCTTTGGTGGCAAGTTCCGCATTATCGACTTTTCGCTGTCCAACTGCTCCAACTCGGGCATCGACACGGTGGGCGTTCTGACGCAGTACCGTCCCTACCTGCTGCATGCCTACGTGGGCTCCGGCGAGGCGTGGGATCTGGACAGCCGCGACGGCGGCGTGTCGATCCTGCCGCCGTACGAGACGCAGACCGGCGGCGCCTGGTATGCGGGCACGGCCGACGCCATTACGCAGAACCTCGACTACATCAAGGCCAACGACCCCAAGTACGTCCTGATTCTTTCGGGCGATCACCTGTATCGCATGGACTACCGCAAGATGCTCAAGACGCACATTGAGAACAACGCCGACCTCACGGTGAGCGTTATGCCCGTGCCGTGGGAGGAGGCCAGCCGCTTTGGCATCCTGACCACCGACCCCGAAGACGGCCGCATCACCAAGTTCACCGAGAAGCCCGAGAAGCCCGATTCGAACCTCGCGTCCATGGGCATCTACATCTTCTCGGCCGACGTGCTGATCGAGGCACTCGAGGAGGATGCTCTGGACCAGCGCTCGAGCCACGACTTTGGCAAGGACATCATCCCCAAGCTGCTCGGCGAGAACAAGCGCCTGTACAGCTACGAGTTCCACGGATTTTGGAAGGACGTCGGCACCATCGCCAGCTTCCACGAGACCTCGATGGACCTGTTGGGCAACAACCCCGAGTTCGATCTGTTTGACAAGAACTTCCCCATCATGTCCAACATCACCACGCGTCCGCCGCACTACATTGGCCCGGACGGCCGTCTAGACGACTGCTTGGTCTCCAACGGCTGCAAGATCTACGGCACCGCTCGCCACTCGATCCTTTCGACCGATGTCATCATCGAAGAACGCGCCGTGGTCGAGGACTCCGTGCTGCTGCCGGGTGCGCACGTTAAGAGCGGCGCGCACATCTGCCGCGCTATTTTGGGCGAGAACTCCACGGTCGAAGAGGGCGTGAAGCTCGGCTCTGTCGATACCACCAAGGATACGGCCGTCGTTGGAAATGACGTCGTTATCGGGAAGGGGGAATGATCCGATGATCAATCGCAAGGCCATCGGTTACATCACCGCTAACTACTCTTCGTCCTACGGCAGTGTCCTGCTCAAGGACCGCCCCATCGCGTCCGTTCCGTTTTTGGGCCGCTACCGCCTGATCGACTTTCCGCTGTCCAACATGATGAATGCCGGCATCAAGACCGTTGGAGTCGTCATGCCGGGTAACTACCGCTCGCTGATCGACCACGTGGGCTCGGGCAAGGACTGGGGCCTGGACCGCAAGAAGGGCGGCCTGTTCATGGTGCCCGGCAACGCGTATGGCACCACCAAGGGCGGCATGCGCTTCCTGCTGCGCGACATCATCTCCAACAAGACGCTGTTCCAGCGCTCGGACAAGCCCTATGTTGTGATGATGGGCACCAACATCATCTTTAACATGGACCTCAACACCATCATCGAGGCGCACGAGAACTCCGGTGCCCAGATGACCGTTGTGTACTGCAAGGCCACGCGCAACGTCGAAGACGAGACCAAGCTCGAGATTAACGAGAACGGCCGCCTGACGGGCGTGAGCGCCGGCGTCGTGTACGGCGACAACGCCTCCATGGACTGCTGCATCGTCAACCGCGAGACGCTACTCGAGATCATCGACCACTACCAGGCCGCCGACTATCTGGATCTGCTCGAGGCACTCCAGGGCGACTTTGGCAACATCGACGTGTGCAGCTACGAGTACAAGGGCGAGGTCGTGGGCGTGTTTAGCGAGAAGTCGCTGTATCGCCGCAGCATGGACCTGCTCGACCAGACCGTGGCCGACCAGCTCTTCGATCCCGAGCGCCCGATCCTGACCAAGGCCCACGACGTGCCGCCTTCGCGCTATGCGACCGGCAGTCACGCGTGCAACTCGATCATCTCGGCCGGCTGCATCATCAAGGGCACCGTGCGCAATTCGATCCTGTCGCGCGGCGTCGTGGTCGAGGAGGGCGCATCGGTGACCAACTCGATTATCAACCAGAGCTGCATCATCAAGAGCGGCGCACGCGTTGAGAACGCCATCCTGGACAAGAACAACGTTGTCCCCACCAACACCGAGCTTCGCGGCACGCCCGAGAACATCCTGGTGCTGGGCAAGGCTCCGTTAACTTCCGACACCACCATCGTACGTTAACGTTGGCACCGCAACATCGCTCGTAACATGTAGAATAGCCGCCCGGTTAGCGCCAGGCGGCTATTCTCGAATTGCAACATGGGAGACAATATGGCAGATTCCAGCAAAAAGATGCAGATCGTGTTTGCCTCGGCCGAGTGCGCACCGTTTGTTAAGACCGGTGGCCTGGGCGACGTGGCGGGCTCGCTGCCTGCGGCGCTCGTGCGCGCCGGCGCCGAGGTCATCGTGATGGTGCCCAAGTACGCCACCATCAAGGATGAGTACAAGGCGCAGATGGAGCACTTCTCCGACTTTTACGTGAGCCTGGGCTGGCGCAACGAGTACTGCGGACTCGAGAAGCTCGAGCACGACGGCGTCACCTATATGTTCATCGACAACGAGCGCTACTTTGCGCGCGACTATCCGTACGGCTTCTTTGATGACGGCGAGCGCTTTGCGTTCTTCTCCAAGGCCATCACCGAGAGTCTGCAGCACCTGCCGGCCGGTTTTGAGTGCGACATCCTGCACTGCAACGACTGGCAAACGGCGCTGGCGCCCGTGTTCTTGCGCGAGTTTTACCAGGGCCTGCCGCTGTATGACCGCGTCAAGACCGTGTTCTCGATCCACAACGTGGCGTTCCAGGGCCAGTTTAGCGACACCGTGATGGAGGACATCCTGGGTGTGGCGCACATTCCGGCGGCCGCCTCGCAGCTGCGTTGCGACGCCTGCAGCATCAACTACATGCTGGGCGCGCTGCGCTATGCCGATGCCATCACTACGGTGAGCCCCACCTATGCCAACGAGATCCAGACGCCCGAGTTTGGCGAGGGCCTGGACGGCGTTCTGCGCGAGCGTTCGTACGCGCTGCAGGGCATCCTCAACGGCATTGACGTGGCGGGCTTTGACCCGGCGACCGACAAGCGCATTGCCGCCAACTACACGGTTGAAGACCGCTCCGGCAAGGCCGTGTGCAAGGCCAAGCTGCAGGAAGAGCTGGGGCTCGAGGTTCGCGACGACCGCCCGCTCATGGTGATGGTCACGCGCCTGACGCGCCAAAAGGGCATGGACCTGGTCATGTACGCGCTCGACCGCATTCTGGCCGGCGGCGTGCAGGTGGCGGTGCTGGGCACCGGCGACCGCGACTACGAGGACGGCCTGCGCTACTTCCAGGACAAGTACCCCGGCACCATGGCCGCGCGCATCGAGTTCGATCCCGCGCTGTCGCAGCGCATGTACGCCGCAGCCGACATGTTCCTGATGCCGTCGAAGTTCGAGCCCTGCGGTCTGTCGCAGATCATCGCCATGCGCTACGGCACCCTGCCTATCGTGCGCGAGACCGGCGGTCTGAAGGACACCGTAATCCCGTATAACGAGTTTACCGGCGAAGGCACGGGCTTCTCGTTTACTAACTTTAACGGCGACGAGATGGGTGACGCCGTGTTCCGCGCGGCACGCCTGTTCTGGGATAACCGCGATGCCTGGAACCAGCTGGTCACGCAGGCCATGAGCCAGGACTTTAGCTGGACGCGCTCGGCCGACAAGTATCTGGACCTGTACTTCTTTATGCACCCGGAGATCGAGAGGCCGGCGGCTGTTGTCGACGAGCCTGAGGCTGTTGCTGAGCCGGTAGCCGCTGAGGAGCCCAAGACCGAAGAGAAGCCGGTTGAGGCTGCGCCCGTTAAGGCCGAGCCTGAGGTGAAGGTCGAGGTTACTCCCGAGCCCGAGCCCGAGGTGAAGACTGCTGCGAAGCCTGCGGCAAAGAAGACCGCGACTCGTAAGACGACGGCTATGAAGACCACGACCACGAAGGCCGCTGCGAGCAAGGCTGCGACTGCGAGCAAGGCTGCGACTGCGAGCAAGGCCACCGCTGCCAAGGCAACGACCACGCGCAAGCGCACCACCGCAGCTGCCAAGAAGGCCGCCGAGGCCGAGGTCGTTCCCGAGGTAAAGGCCGAGATCGCTGAGGCCAAGCCGGCCGCCAAGGCTACTGCGACCAAGGCCGCTCCGAAGGCTGCCACAAAGCCCGCCGTCAAGGTTAAGGAGGCAGCCGCCGAGCCTAAGGCCAAGGCAGCTGTCGAGGCCAAGCCGACCGCCAAGACCACCACGCGCAAGCGCGCAACGACGACGGCCAAGAAGTCCACGACCAAGGCCGCAGCTGCCAAGGCAGAGGCTAAGCCCGCCGCCGTCAAAGAGGAGCCCAAGCCCGAGGCAAAGCCCAAGCCGGCACCGAAGACCGCTCCGAAGGCTACGGCAAAGGCCGAGCCTAAGGTCGAACCCGCCAAGGAGCCCCCGGTCTCCCCCGCCGCCGCGACCGAGAAAAAAGCGCCGTCCAAGAAGACGTCCGTCCGCAAGGCAACGGCCACCCGCAAGCGCCGCTAGCCCACAGACGATCCAAAACCTCATCAAACCATAAGTAAGGGGCGCTCCAACCGGGCGCCCCTTCTCTGTGGATAGTTGGTAAAACGATTTTCTAGGACAACCGTTCGCCGATGGTAAACGGATGTTGTTTATACAGCCTGTGTACAACAGATATACTTACATCCTGTGCGTAAAGCCCATGGCCAGCAGGCCATGATTCTATTGAACTGGACCGTACTATGAGATTGATACACAACAGCCGCCTGCCGCAGTTTCGCACTCCGTTTGGCGCTGTGACCACTGGCACTTCCGTTTCGCTCTCGGTGATCTTGGAGGATGCCGACCCCAACCAGGCAACGCTCACCCTGCGCACTTGGGTCGATGAGATCGGCGAGTCTCGGTATCCCATGACGCATGAAGGCGACGGCATATTTTCCGTAGAGCTTGAGTGTACCGAGCCCTGTCTTATCTGGTACAGCTTTATCTGCAATATCGAGGGCCAGCCCGAGGTTCGCCTGGGCGCACCGCAGGGCCGCACCGGCGGCGAAGGCGTAACCTACGACTACGCCGAGGTGCCGTCCTTCCAGATTACCGTCTATAAGCACCGCGAAGTTCGTCCCGAGTGGTACGAGCGTGGCATGGTTTACCAGATCTTCCCCGACCGCTACGCCCGCGACGAAAACTGGCGCGAGCGCACGCTGGCCGAAGTCGAAAAACCGCGCAACGGAATCCAGCGCCGCATGGTCGAGGACTGGAACGAGCCGCCCGTATACGAGCGCGCCGAGGACGGCTCCATCAAGACCTGGGACTTCTACGGCGGCTCGCTCAAGGGCATCCAAAATGACCTGCCCCGCATCGCGGAGCTGGGCTTTACGGCCATCTACCTCAACCCCATCTTTGAGGCCGCGAGCAACCACCGCTACGACACGGCCGACTACACCAAGATCGACCCAATCCTGGGCACCGAGCAGGACTTTACCGAGCTTTGCGGGGCGGCCGAGAAGCTCGGCATTTCAATTATTCTCGACGGCGTCTTCAACCACACGGGCGATGACTCGATCTATTTCAACCGCTACGGCAACTACCCCGGCGTGGGCGCGTGGCAGAGCGAGGATTCGCCATGGCGCGATGCGTTTTATTTCCATGAGGACGGCTCATACGACTGCTGGTGGGGCGTGGGCAATATGCCCGCCATCAATGAGAGCTCTGAGCTGGTACGCGAGCGGCTCCTGGGCAAGGACGGCGTGATCCGTAAATGGCTACGTGCCGGCGCTCATGGCTGGCGCCTAGACGTGGCCGACGAGCTTTCGGACGACTTCCTGACCGAGATCAAGAAGGCAGTACTTGCCGAAAAGCCCGACGCTCTGTTGCTCGGCGAAGTCTGGGAAGACGCCTCCAACAAGATCAGCTACGGCCATCTGCGTCGCTACCTACAGGGCTCCGAGTTGGACTCTGCTATGGATTACCCCTTCCGCGACATGGTCATCGGCTTTTTGATGGGCTACAAGAACGCCTACGAGGCCGCTGAGGATATCGAGACCCTGCGCGAGAACTACCCGAGCGAGGCATTGTCCTGCGCGCTCAACCTGCTGTCGAGCCACGATCGCCCGCGTATCATCTCGGTGCTCGGCGGCGGCCCCGACGAGTCGCAGCTGCCCGAGTGTGAACGCAGCAAATGGCGCCTGGACGAGAACTCGATGGGCCTGGCCAAGAGCCGTTTTTGGCTCGCCACGCTCATGCAGATGACCTTCCCCGGCGTGCCTTCGATCTACTACGGCGACGAATACGGCCTGGAGGGTCTAACCGATCCGGGCAACCGCCGCACCCTGCCGACCAAGGACCAACTGCACGACTTCGACACGCTGGCTATTGTCAAAAACGCCTCCGCCGTACGCCGCGCACTGCCGTTTATGATCGACGGCGAGATCAAGGCCTTCGCGCTCAACGACGAGGTGCTGGCATACAACCGCACGGGCAAGGATGGCGAGTCCGCGACGGTTATCATCAACCGCAGCCTGCGCAACTCGCACCGCGTGACGATTCCGGCGCTCGGCGAATGTGCAAGCGACGTGATTAGTGGCCACGAGTGCGAGATTCACAACGGCACCGTCACGCTCGATCTGTATCCGCTGGGTTCATCGATCATCTATCACCACGCCGAGCAGCGTCTGCAAGAGCCGCTCGATCATGGTGCGGGCGTTGTGTGCCATATCACATCGGTGCCGACCGACGACGGTAAGCCCGGAACGATCGGCGCGCCAACGCGTCGTTTTATCGACCATCTGGCCGCAATGGGCATGCGCTACTGGCAGGTCCTGCCCGTCAACCCCACGGACTTCTTCCGCTCCCCTTACGCCGGTCCTTCGGCTTTTGCTGGCAATATCGACCTGCTGCCCGAGAGTCACAAGGAGCTAGCCGCCGACTTTGAAACTTGGAAGGCCCGTGGCGGCGAGGATGCCGATCCGCTCTACACGGCGTTTAAGCATCGCAACGCCGATTGGCTCGAGAAGTACTGCGTCTACATGGCCGTCAAGAAATACTTTGAGGGCGAGTCGCGCCACGATTGGCCGGCGGATGTCGCGCGCTACAACGAGCACCTGATCGACGACAAGCGCTTCCACGACGAGGCGGAGCTGCAGGCGTACATGCAGTACCGCTTTGACCTGGCTTGGTGTGAGCTCATGAACTACGCGCACAAGAAGGGCATCGAGGTCATCGGCGATATTCCTATGTACGTGTCCGACGATTCGGCAGATGCGTGGAGCGAACCCGAGAACTTCTGGCTATCCGATACCGGCAAGGCAATCGAGATCTCCGGTGCGCCGCCCGACAACTTTGCGCCCGAGGGTCAGGTGTGGGGCAACCCGACGTTCCGCTGGGACCACATGAAGCAGAACGGCTATAGCTGGTGGATGGATCGCCTACGTCGTGCGTTCTCGCTCTACGACCGCGTGCGTCTGGATCACTTCCTGGGCTTCCACAGCTACTTCAGTATCCCCGCTGGCAAGGCTTGCGCCGAAGGGCGTTGGCTGGCAGGCCCGGGCAAGGACCTGTTCCAGACCGCCTATGACGAGCTGGGGCCGCTCAACTTTATCGCCGAGGACCTGGGCTACCTGACGCCCGGCGTTCGCGCCATGGCTTCGACTTGCGGCTTCCCTGGTATGGACGTACTGGAGTTTAGCGATTACGACGTCCGCAACGGCGTGCAACCCACGCCGGGCAAGATTATGTACACCTCAACGCACGACACGTCGACGCTCGCCGGTTGGTGCACGCGCTCCTTTGCGGGCGGCGACGAGCCGAGCGGTGTTGAGGTGGCAGCCAAGCTGATGAGCGACGCGCTGACAAGCGACGCTCCCCTGGTGATGATGCCGCTGCAGGACGTGCTGGGGCTTGGCGACGACACGCGCATGAACGTACCGGGCGTGGCCACGGGCAACTGGACCTGGCAGGCTGACGAGGCCGACGTTGCGGCCGCTGAGGGCAAAACCGCACAGCTCCTGCGCAACACGCATAGATTCTGGGGCGAAGCGTGATAATACGCCCGATATAGGGTACAGTTACAGACGTTTGAATTTTTGCGGGCAGAGCAATCTGCCCGCTTTGTGCTGAAAAGGAAGTATTATGGCGCGCTACGATTACAAGTGCTCGAGCTGCGGCAACGTTTTTGAGGTTGAGCATCCCATGTCCGAGACCCCCGAGGTCGTGTGCCCCAACTGCGGTGCTCCGGCCGCCAAGACGTTCTCGGCCAGCGGCATCAAGTTTGAGGGCAGCGGCTTCTACAACACCGACCAGCGCAGCGGTGGCTCAAGCACCAGCGCCACGAGTGGCTGCTGCGCCAACTGCCCACACAGCCACTAGAAACCAATCAGCCCCGCGACCGGCACCGATCGCGGGGCTATTTCTTTGCGCTATGGATAGCTCTATGAGTTGCGCACTAGCCTGGCGCAGAAGTGGCCGTCGTAGGAGTCGGCGTTTACCGGCACGCTTTGGAAGAGGCCTCGGTCGTTTTGGCGTACGGAGACGAGCTTCTTGGCCGGATCGAACTCGGGAAGTTGCAGAATCTGCGCCTCGGAGAGCGGCTCCAGGCTAAAACCGGTACCCTCGGGAGAGCTCAAGAACGCTTCCACGACCTGCGTGTTCTCCTCGTCGAAAACCGAGCACGTCGCATAGATGAGCTCGCCGCCGGTAGCCGCGCGCGCAGCAGCCTCTTTGAGCATCGTAAGCTGCAGTTTGGGCAGCTCAACCGTCACATCTTTTTCGGTCAGGCGCCACGGTATCTCAGGATGACGGCGCATGGTTCCGGTGCCAGAGCATGGCGCATCGATAAAGACCGTGTCGAACGTAACCGGCTCGCCAAGCATGGCATCAAACGATGTGAGCACCTCATTAAGCTCGCAGGCATCACCCGAAACCGTGCGAACGCCCTGAATACCGGCCTTATGCAGACGAGCGAGATTCAGATCGCACTTGCGATCATGCAGATCGAGCGCCGTATGCTGACGCTCATAGCCCGCACGCTTGGCCTGGCACATCATCACATAGGTCTTGGTGCCACGGCCGGCACCAATCTCAAGGCAGCTACCAGGGCGCGTGGCAGCCGTGGCGATAAGCTGGGCGTTAAGGTCCGAGGCCACGGCTGCAGCACGCTCAAATACGCCCGACGTAACCGTAACCTGAGCATCGACCGGAGCATGACAGCCAGGGAACACAGGCGCCACAAGCTGCGATAGGTACGGATCAGGTTTGGTTGCAAAGGCGTTCTCGTGCAAAGCGAGCGGCGCGGGCGCCAGATTGCCGGCGAAGCCGAGCGCACCCTCTGGAGTGTCAAACGACGCCATAATGCGAGCGCATAGCCAGCGCGGAAGACCCATCAGGCGCGACAGACGAACCAAGCGTCGCTCGGACTCATCCACGTCGGATGCCGTGGCAAAGTCCTCAACGTTGTCCGCAACCTTGTGCAGCACCGCGTTTGCCAGGCCCGCAGCAGACTTAGCACCACTGCGCACCAGCTCAACACCCTGGCTCACGGCAACGCGGCCCGGCGTATGCAGGTAGAGCATCTCGAAGGCCGAGATACGAAGCGCCATGCGAACGCGCGGCGCAACCTTTTTGGGTTTATCGAGAAACTGGTCGAGCAGCTCGTCCAAAATACCCTGCGTGGCGGCCACGCCCAGCGCCAAGCGGGCGGCAAAAGCGGAATCGCGCTGGTCAATAGCCTTGGCCGATGCGCGAGAGGACAGCACGTCGCGCGCATACATGCCGCAGCGATCGGCCTCCATCAGTACATCGAGCGCAAGCTTGCGCGCGGGAGACAGCTTGCTCATGACAATACACCCCACGAAAGATCGGCACCCTGCAAGCCAGCAGCCCAAGCAGAAGCAGTCATAGCACGCTTGCCATCAGGCTTAACCTCGAGCAACTCAACCGAGCCATCGGAAAGACCAAGGTAAACACGCTTAGCCTGAACGAGAACCTGACCCTCAACAAGCGACACATCAGCAGGCGCAGCATCGAGCACACGCACGGTCTTGCCGGCAATCACGCAACGAGCAGGCGCGGTATCGGACGAGGCCAGCACATGACGCACACAATCAAGCGCCGCCATGTGCGGATCCAGGCGCATCTCCTGCTTAGAAATCTTGGCAGCATGGGTAACGAGCGCCTCATCCTGTTCGATCCACACGGCGGTGCCATCGGCAAGAGAAGGAAGCGTATCGGCAAGCAGTTTGCCGCCGAGCTCAGCGAGCTCCATAGTCAGCGCCTCGGCATGCTTACCGGCAACCGACGTGGAAGCCTGAGCACAATAAGCACCAGTATCCACGCCATGTCCAATGCGCATAATGGAAACTCCGGCAACCCCGTCACCAGCAAGAATGGCACGCTGGATGGGAGCAGCACCACGCCAGCGAGGCAGCAAGGACGCATGAACATTCACAATACCAAGCGGCGCCATATGCAGCACCTCATCCGGCAAAATGCAACCATAAGCAGCCACACAGAAAATATCGGCTTGCGCAGCTTGGAGCGCCTCAACAACCTCGGCCGTCATACGATTAGCCTCAATAACCGGCAACCCAAGCTCAAGCGCCTCGGCCTTAATAGGAGACGGCTCCAACTTTTTACCACGCCCGCGAACAGCATCAGGACGAGTAACAACAAGCGCAATCTCATTCCCAGCCTCAACAAGCGAAGTCAAAGAAGGCACAGCAAAATCAGGCGTACCCATAAACACAATACGCATAAAGATCGTCTCCCCTCAACCAAAGCCGAGACGGCTACAAAGAACAGCGGAAAGCAAGGTTCCCAGGCCATCCGCAATAACAATTCAACAAGAACAAATATACCCAAAACCAAAGAAAGAGCCGCAATAAAAGCAGCTCTCTCCCAACAAAGACCTATCAGCGAAGACGCCCCTCCCTGGCCCAACGGCACCCGGGCGAACCGAGCCAGAACAACGCAGTCCCCGGTGCTGAGCGCCCACATATCGTCCCGCGCGCAGTTTCGCAGCAAAGCGAGAATGTTTGAGCACGGGATGATATGTGGGCGCTCAGCACCGGGGACGATGGGACCTACTCCGTCTCGCCCGGTCGAGCGCCGCGGGCCAGGGCGTCCTGGTACTCCTTGACGGCCTTGAGCCTCTGCATCGGCTTCAGTCGCTCGAACATAGTGTTGCCATGCAGGTGATCGATCTCGTGCTGCAGGCACACGCAGAACAGGTCGCCCGAAGCCTCGTAGCGAATCAGGTTGGCATCCAAGTCGTACGCCTCGACGACGACATGGTCGGGACGCTCGATCTCGCAGCTAATGCCAGGGATGGAAAGGCAGCCCTCGCTAAAGGGCACCAGATGGTCACTCTGCTCAACAATGACGGGGTTAATGAGCACGTACGGGTCGTAGTCGTTCTTGTCGCTGTAGTCGCAGTCGATGGTGACGAGCTGAATAAGCTCGCCGATCTGCGGAGCAGCCAGGCCGCAGCCGCCGTTGTCGAACATCATCTTCTTCATCTTCTCGGCAAGCGCCTCGATCGCCGGGGTGATCTCCTCGATGACGGCACACTCCTGGCGCAAACGAGGGTCGGGCGACAGTACGATTCCGTTGGCTTCCATGGCCATCCTTTCAGGTTGTTACATCAAATCATAGGCGTCGACGTCAACGCTCACGCTCACGCCGCGCACGGAGCCCACCTCTTTGAGGCAGGCGTCGATATCATCAGAGACATGGTACCCTACCGGCGACTTCACAAGCAGATGGAAGCGGTAACGGTCCTTGGCTCTCTCGATTACACACGAAGCCGGGCCCAGCACCTGCGGCACGGCGCTCCCCGCCCGCAAAAAGTCGGGCGCGGCGGCATGCCAACGACGCTTAAGAAGCTTTGCAATACGCCCGATGTAGTCCTGCGCGTCGTCTCGGTTCGCCGACCACACCAAAATGTTGACTAGGCGAACAAACGGCGGATACAGCGCGTCGCGCCGCTGGTCAAGGTCGTAGTCGGTAAAGATAGAACGGTCGTGCTCGGCGACGGCGCGAATGACCGGATCCTCGGGCAGATAGGTCTGGATGATGACCTCGCCGGGACGATCGCCGCGGCCGGCGCGGCCCGCCACCTGCTCCAGCAGATCGTAGGCGCGCTCCCCTGCGCGGAAGTCCGGCAGCTTGAGGGCGAAGTCGGCATTGACCACGCCCACGAGCGTGACCTCGGGAAAGTCGAGACCCTTGGCGATCATTTGGGTGCCCAGCAACACGGCGCAATCGGCCGCATCGAACTGCTCGAGCAGCTTTTTGTGCGCATCCTTGCCGCGCGTGGAATCGGCATCCATGCGGATGATGGCGACGTCCTCGGGCAGCATCTGGTGCAGTGCGTCCTCGATCTGCTGCGTGCCCAGCCCCATTTTTGCCAGGTAGCGACTGCCACATTTGGGGCAACGGCTCGTGGGCGCGGGATACGGCTGCACGCGCCAAGACGAACCGCAAGTGTGGCACTGCAGCGTGTGCGTGCGCTCGTGATACGTAAGCGCGGTGGAGCAGTGGTTGCAGGTGGGGACGCAGCCGCACTCGCGGCACATCAAAAACGGCGCAAAGCCGCGGCGGTTATGCAGCAGCACGGCCTTCTCGCGGCGTTCGACCACGCGATCCAAGCCCTCCATCAAGGGTTTTGAGAACATGGAGCGGCTGCCGTGAGAAAACTCACGGCGCAGGTCGGCAATTCGGACCATGGGAAGCACGGCGTGTCCCGGGCGCTCGGGCATCTCGACACGCGTCCAAGTGGCACCGTTATACGTGCCACGACGGCAGCGGTCGAGGGCCTCGGCCGAGGGCGTGGCGGAGCCCAACACGAGCGGGCAGCGATAGCGCCGCGCCATCTCGGCCGCCACCTCGCGCGCGTGGTAGCGCGGACTGGAGCCCTGCTTGTAACTGGTCTCGTGCTCCTCGTCGATGATGATGAGGCCCAAGTCGCTGAGCGGGCAAAAGAGCGCCGAGCGAGCGCCGACGACCACGCGGGCCGCACCGCTAGCAACCATATCCCACTGGTCCAGGCGCTCGCCGGCCGAAAGCCGCGAATGGAACACGGCGACCGTCTCGCCAAAGCGCGAGCGGAAGCGGCCGACGGTCTGGGCCGTCAGTGAGATCTCGGGCACGAGCACGCAGGCCGAACGGCCGGCCGCCAGCACGCGCTCGATGGCGGAGAGGTACACCTCGGTTTTGCCGGAGCCGGTGACGCCGTCAACCAGCACCACGTCGCCATGAGCGTCCAGACGGGCGCGCTCAATCTGCGCGAGTGCCTGTTGCTGGCCGTTGGTAAGGGAGACCGGCGCCTTACCGCTTGCCGAGGACAGAGTAGTCTGCTCGCTGCAGCCACGCCAAGCACGGCGCTCCTCTACCACCACGACGCCGCGCTTTTCGAGCGCCTTGATGGTCGCCGACATACTGTTGTAGAGAAGGTTGAGGTCACGCGTCGTGACCGGTCCGCACTGGAGCGCCTCGATGAGCTGACGCTGGCGAACCGCGGTCTTGGGCGGCGTATAGTCGAAGCCCTCGGGCGTGAGCATGACCCAGCGGTTTTGGATTGGCTTGACGGCGGGGCGCTCAACGGCCCATACGCCGTCATCGCCCTTGACCACACGCGGGCTGCCGCCCGGGGGCAAAAACAGGCGCAGGCACTCGGAAAGCGTTGCGACGTACTCGCGGCTCATCCAGCGTGCGATACGGGCGGCTTCGGCGGTAAAGAGCGGTTTGCTGAGGATGGCCTCGATGGGCTTGATGCGCGCAGGGTCGAGGGCGTTGTTGCCCTGCAGATCGCCAAGCTCAGGAGCAATGTCGACAACATAGCCCGCGGCGGCACGGTTACCAAAGTGGACCAGGACCGTGGATCCGATCTGCGCCTCGTTGGCAAGGGATTGGGGAATGCCGTAAGCAAACGGCTCGGACAGCGCACGCGTCGGGATGTCGAGGACCACGCTCGCGTAGGCGGTGATGGGCTCGGGTGCTGGTTCGAGCTTGGCCGGGGCAGCAGCAGGCACGGACTTCACCGGAGCTTCCTCCGGTTCCGGCGAACCAAACAGCGACAGTTGTTGAGCCATACACCACCTCTAACGAACGGACCTGAAAGGGCTGGGACAAAATAATCAGTAGTGTTTGTCCCATGGCCGATACGAGTGTCGAGCTTGTTGCGTCGCTCGAACATGGGACAAGCACTACTGATTATTTTGTCCCAGCAACCCACTCATCGGTACAGAAACAAGAGCCCCGCTCAGGTGAACGGGGCTCGGATACAAACGTTTGCGCAGCGATTACAGCGCCATCGTGCGGGCGCGATCGATGCGCGCTAGGCAGTCGTCGCGGCCGACGAGCGCCATGGTCTCGCCCAGCGGAGGGCTCACCATGTTGCCGCAGACGGCGACGCGCACAGCCTGGAAGACCACGCGCTTCTTGAGGTCCATCTGCTCGGGCAGCGGCTCAAGCGCGGCGTCGATGTTGGCAGCCGTCCACTCGTCCACGCCCTCGAGCGCGGCCTTGGCGGCATCCAGAATGGCACCCATGCCTTCCTTGGCAAGGCCCTTGTTGACGGACTTCTCGTCATACTCGAGCGTCTCGGCCGTAGCGAAGATGGGGGCGGCGACGGTCACGGCGTCGGCCGGCATCTTGGTGCGCGGCTTGACAATGGCGGCAAGCGCGTCGATCCAATCCTCGCCGTACTCGACATTACCCTCGATGAGACCCGCCTCGTGCAGCTCGGGGACCATGATCTCATCGGCAAACTGAGCATCGGACATGCCGTTGATGTACTCGGCATTGACCCAGTCGAGCTTCTTGGGGTCGAAGGTCGCCGGATTCTTGGAGATGCGGTCGAGCGAGAACTTGCTGGCCAGGACATCGCGCGGGATGATCGTGGTCTCGCCGTCGAGCGACCAGCCGAGCAGCGCCAGATAGTTGACGAAGGCATCGGACAGGTAGCCGGCGTCGCGGTACTCCTCCACCGAGGTGGCGCCGTGGCGCTTGGAGAGCTTCTTGCCGTCGGCGCCCAGGATCATGGAGATGTGGGCGAACGTAGGCACGGGCGCGCCGAGGGCCTCGTAGACCATGACCTGGCGCGGGGTGTTGGACAGGTGGTCATCGCCGCGGATGACATGGGTGATCTTCATCATGGCGTCGTCGACGACGGTCGCGAAGTTGTACGTGGGCGTGCCGTCGGAGCGGAAGATGACGAAGTCGTCGAGCTCCTTGGCGTCGAAGGTCACCTCGCCGTGGACGGCGTCGTGGATACGGACGTCGCCGCGGTCCTCGGGCACCTTGATGCGCAGAACGTAGGACTCGCCGGCCTCGATGCGGCGGCGGGCCTCCTCGGGATCAAGATCGCGGCAACGGCGCTGATAGCCCTGGAAGGGGTCCTTGCGCTCCTGCGCGGCCTTGCGGTCGGCGTCGAGCTGCTCCTTGGTGCAGAAGCAGGGATAGGCCTTGCCCTCGTCCCAAAGCTTCTGGGCGGCCTGCTCGTACAGGTCCAGGCGCTCGGTCTGGGCGTAGGGGCCAAAGTCGCCGCCCACCTCGGGACCCTCGTCCCAGTCCAGGCCCAGCCAACGCATGGCGCGCAGGATGATCTGCGTATTCTCGTCGGTGGAGCGGGTGGGGTCGGTGTCGTCGATGCGCAGGATGAACGTGCCGCCGTTTGCACGGGCGAAAGCCCAGTTATAGATAGCGGTGCGGGCGCCGCCGATGTGCAGCTTGCCCGTGGGTGAGGGTGCAAAGCGGACGCGAACGTCTGATGCCATGGAAATCTCCTCGATTGCAGGATGGATGTCTAACCGCACCAGTATAAAGCAATACTGCCCACCTCCGCACAAAGGGCACCGACCTACTCATTGGGGACAGACTTAAATGACCAGTCGTTGGGAACGTTCTTAAACGACTGGTCGTTGAGGAAACTCTTCGGTAAGGCTGATCATTTAAGTCTGTCCCCAATGAGTAGGTGCGGAAAGGGTGTGAATGTTTGATTTACGCGCTATGATGTGCCCTTGCATAGAGAGCCCGGCGGAATGGTAACGGTCGCCGGGACACGTTTTTGAAAGGACAATCATGTCAGAAGAACTTCGTTCCATTCCACCCCAACACGGGTCCTTTGTTTTTACGTCGGAGTCGGTTACCGAAGGTCATCCCGATAAGATCGCTGACCAGATCAGCGACGCCGTCCTCGACGCAATCCTCGCCAAAGAAATAGAGCTCCAGGAGCAGGGCTACATCGCCCCCAACGGCGTGCCTGCCAACGTGGAGAACGTCCGCTGCGCCTGCGAGACCCTCGTGACCACCGGCACCATCATCGTTGCCGGCGAAATTCGCACCCAGGCCTACGTCGACGTACAGGAAATCGCCCGCGGCGTTATCCGCCGCATTGGCTACAACCGTGCCAAGTTCGGTTTTGACTGCGACACCTGCGGCGTTATGAGCCTCATCCACGAGCAGTCGCCCGATATCGCCCAGGGCGTTGACGAGTCCTTCGAGACCCAGACCGGCGCTACCACCGACCCGATCGACCTGATCGGCGCCGGCGACCAGGGCATGATGTTCGGTTATGCCTCCAACGAGACCAAGACCCTCATGCCCATGCCGCACTACCTGGCGAGCCGCCTGGCCGAGCGCCTGGCCGCCGTGCGTCACGACGGCACCCTCGCCTATCTGCGTCCCGACGGCAAGACCCAGGTCACCGTGCGCTACGAGGAAGGCAAGCCCGTCGAGGTCACGACCATCGTCATCTCCACGCAGCACGCCGCAGAGATCGAGGACATGGGCAAGATCAAGGCCGACCTCATCGAGCACGTCATCACCCCGGTCATGGCTGCCGAGAACATGCCGTGGGACAACGCGGACATCTATGTGAACCCCACCGGTCGCTTTGTCGTAGGCGGCCCCATGGGCGACACGGGCCTCACCGGCCGCAAGATCATCGTCGACACCTATGGCGGCTACGGCCGTCACGGCGGCGGCGCCTTTAGCGGCAAGGACTGCACCAAGGTTGACCGCTCCGCCGCGTATGCCGCGCGCTGGGTCGCCAAGAACGTGGTCGCCGCCGGTCTGGCCGACCGCTGCGAAGTCGAGCTTGCCTACGCCATCGGCGTTTCCAAGCCCCTCTCAATCATGGTTGACACCTTCGGTACCGCGTATGTTGCCGAGGACAAGATCGTCGAGGCCGTCGAGAAGACCTTCGACCTGCGCCCGGGCGCAATCATCCGCGACCTAGACCTGCGTCGCCCCATCTACGAAAAGACGGCAGCCTACGGTCACTTCGGCCGCGAAGACGCCGACTTCACCTGGGAGAATACCGACCGAGTCGAAGAACTCAAAGCAGCCTGCGGCCTGTAAGCTAGCGGCAAAAGCTACAGCCAAATCGAAACGCACCAAAAGAGGTACCGGACCAACCGGTACCTCTTTTTTATTAACCGGTGGTGAAGATGAGCCGACCTGGGACGCAGAATAGGTCACCAGCTCATGAATTTTGCAGCACGAGCGCCTCTACCATGTATCCTTAGTCCCGAGGGGCGGGGCATAAGGTCGATCGCGAGTTCCGCACGAGCCGGAGAGCACTTAATGTGCTCTCCGTGCGAGTCAGGACTGTCCGAGCAGGCGACCTTATGCCCCGCCCCTCGGGACGACGGGATAGAACAGGAGCGCATATGGCAGGCAAGCCACAAACACTAGCTACGACCTCGGCATTCGAGATCTTGGGCCCCGTCATGGTCGGCCCCAGCTCATCGCACACCGCCGGCGCCCTGCGCTGCGCACAAGTTGCCGCCAGCCTGCTGGAAGGCCGCATCACCAAAGTCACCTTTGGCCTGTGGAACTCCTTCGCCCACACCTACCGCGGCCACGGCACCGACCGCGCTCTCGTCGCGGGCATTCTGGGCCTCGACACCGATGACGAGAACATCAAGCAGGCCTTTGACCTCGCACGTGAGCAGGGCCTCGAATATCACTTTGACATCAAGGGCGACGACGCCTCCATCCACCCCAACACCGTCGACATCGACATGGTCGACGCCACGGGCGCCACGGCGCAGGTCCGCGGCGAGAGCTTAGGCGGCGGCAAGATGCGCATCAGCCGCATTAACGGCGTCGGCGTCGACATCTCGGGCATGTATTCCACGCTCTTCGTGGCGCACCAGGACGTCCCCGGCGTGCTCGCAGCGCTCACCAACCTGCTCGCCTACGCCCATGTGAACATCGCCTTCTGCCGCACCTACCGCACCGAAGTGGGCGGCCAGGCCTACTCCGTCTTTGAGACCGACGGCGCCCCCGACGACACCGTCGTCCCCATGCTCCGCAAGCTCGACAATGTCGATTACGCGACCTTTATCGAACTCCCCGGTTCTGCCTCGTCGCTCTCCCCCGGCGTCTCGGCAAAGGAAATCTTCGACGACGGCGAGCAGCTGCTCGATGCGTGCGAGGAACTGGGGCTCAACATCGGCGCCGTCATGGCCGTGCGCGAGGCACGTCTGACCGGCGAGGCACACGCTATCGCCGCCATGCGCCGCGTACTCGACGTCATGCGCGAAGAGACCACAGCCCCCATTTCCAATCCACAGCGCTCGCTCGGCGGCCTCATCGGCGGCGAGGCCAAGCTCGTTGATGCCACCGGCCGCAACGACTTGAGCGTAAGCCTGATGGGCGCCGTCCAGACCGATGCCGTGGCCCGCGCCATGGCCGTCCTTGAGCGCTCCGCCACGATGGGAGTGATCGTCGCCGCTCCCACGGCAGGCTCCGCAGGCGTCGTGCCCGGCTGCGTGCTGGCGCTCGCCGACCATCTGCAACTGGACGATGAGCAAGTCATGGACGCCCTCTACTGCGCCGCCGCCATCGGCCTCAACCTCACCACGAGCGCCTGCGTCGCCGGCGCCGAGGGCGGATGCCAAGCCGAGGTGGGAAGCGCGGCCGCCATGGCCGCCGCCGCGCTGGTGCAGATGCTCGGAGGCACGCCTGAGCAGGCACTCGACGCCAGCTCCATCGCCCTGAGCAACCTGCTGGGCCTGGTCTGCGACCCGGTGGGCGGCCTCGTGGAGGTGCCGTGCCAAAACCGCAATGCCATCGGCGTGGCCGCGGCATTTAGCTCGGCGCAGCTTGCACTTGCCGGTATCAAGAGCCTGGTGCCGTTTGACCAGATGGCGCACGTCATGCTCTCCGTGGGCCACGCGTTGCCGGCCACGCTGCGCGAGACGGCAAAGGGTGGCATCGCGCAGGCTCCGGCCGCACTTTCGGCCTGTGCAAAATGCGGTGAGTGCGGATAGCGACAAAGAAAGACTCGAAGGTGGGACAAATGTCCCACCTCTTTTGAATGCCACCGTTTCCATACCACAAACAACTGGGTAATCGCTATAATGCAAGCCCAGTAAAAACACGATGAGCCGCAAGGCGAAATCCGAAGGATATGCATACGATGTCGCAAAACGATCGAACTCAACTGATTCCCGATCCGCAGCAGCCGAGCAGGCACACCGGCGGCGTTCAGTCGCCGCGTCCTATCGCGCCGAGCCGCGGTCAGCAGCGAGGTGCGGCAAACGTTTCCCAACGTCCGAACAAGCAGCATCAGCAGCGCCAGGCAAATGGCAATGCGCCCAAGCAGCCCCCCACGCACGCTCGAGGCGATCGCGGCCCCGCACGCAAACCCGCCGAGAACAATAAGTCGGGCAAAAAGACGACGCTCTTTGTCGTTCTGGGTCTTATCGTCATTGTCTATATCGTAGGCGTTGTAGCGTTTTCGCAGGTAGCCTACCCCAACACCACTATCGCCGGCGTCGATGTCTCGTTCTCCAACGCTTCGTCTGCCGCCACCAAGGTCAACTCGGCTTGGAAGCACTATAAGCTCACCGTGACAGGCGATGATTTTAGCTGGACCTATCAGCCCGAGTCCGATGAGCCCATTGTCGACGGCGAAGCTGCCGCAAAAGAGATTATCAGCCGCAACGAAGCCATTGTATGGCCGGTTCGCCTTGTAGAATCCTTAAGCGGCAAGACCAAAACAACCGCTAGCTCCAACGAAGTCGATCTTGATCAAGACGTCGACCTGTCCATGCTCTCCGACACCTTTGACCAAAAGCAGTTTGAGAAGGATCTGGGCGCCGCCATCGACGAGTTTAACGAGGGGCGTTCGGGCGCGTTCGAGGCCAATAGCTCCTATGACGAGCAGGCCGGCAAGTTTACCGTCGAGAAGGCGCGCTCCAACGAAAAACTCAACCGCGAGCATGTCATTAAGTATGCCGAGCTCGAGCTTGCCTCGCTGGCCGAGACCGTAGATCTTTCCAAGCTCGGCAACGATGCCTATGAGCCGCTCAATGGAACGCTGACCGATGATCAGATTCAGGCCGCATGCGATGCCGCCAACAACTTCTTGGGCGTCAACGTGACCCTCAAGCTCAACGGCGAGGATGCCGGCAAGGTTGATGGCAGCTCCGTATTGCAGTGGATCAGCTTTGCCGATCCGGCCAACCCCACGCTCGATACGTCGCAGATCAGCAGTTGGGCAGCCGAGCTCGCCAACGGCTTTAATACCGTGGGCTCCACTCGCTGGTGGACGCGCGCCGATGGCAAGCAGTGTGCCGTCGAAGGCGGTGACTTTGGTTGGTCCATCGACAGCAGCTCGCTCGCCAAGCAGGTCGAGGACGCCATTAACAACAAGCAGACCGGCGAAATCGAGATCAAGTACTCCCAGAAGGCCGACACCTTTACCGCAAAGGGAGAGCCCGACTGGAAGGCGTATATCGACGTCGATCTGTCCGAGCAGCACGCGCGCTACTATGACGAGAACGGTAATATCGTTTGGGAGGCCAACTTTATCTCCGGCAAGCCGGGAGAGGACGCCACCCCCGAGGGCGTATGGCAGATCAACAGCAACAATGGCGCCAGCAAGCTTATCGGTGCCAAGGACCCCGAGACCGGCAAGCCCAAATACGAGAGCCCGGTCAGCTATTGGATGCCGTTCGAGGGCAATATGGTCGGATTCCACGACGCCACCTGGCAAAACGACAAGAGCTTCGATAATGCCGAGTCGTACAAGTGGTGCGGCAGCCACGGTTGCATCAACCTGCGCCTGGCCGATGCAAAGGCACTTCACGACTGCATCAAAGTCGGCCTGTGCGTGGTTGTCCACTCGTAGTGCAACGCGCGCATTCCCACAACGTGGAGCCGCTGCGACCAATCTAACAGTTCCGAAAGAATCCGCCATATGCGCCCGCCTTACGCGACGGGCGCATATACTTATTGAGGAACTTTCTATAAAGGAGACGCTATGCCGAATGTCCCCACCATCACCCCAGGCCCGGATGATGCCGAGTACACGCCCGAAGGTGCCACCGAAACGATTCCTTTGATTACAAACGTACATGCCGAAAAGCAGAGCGGACGCACGAACAATACGGCCGAGATTTCCGATGAAGAGGCATATGCCAAGCTCAAGGCAAAACGTGCCGAACGTCGACGCAAAAAGCTGATTCGACGCGGCATTGCCGCCGGCATCGTGGGTGTCATCGCGCTCATTGCTATTGTTGCAACCCTGTTTATCAATGCGCAGCCACAGGGCGATAGCGGGCCTGCGACCGACATGGTGACCGAGGGCACGTTTAGCACAACGGTCGAGGCAAAAGGCCAGCTCAAACCCATTTCGTCCTCAGTGGTCTCCCCTTCTGTCGACGGCACGGTCGATTCGATCAACGTGCAGGCAGGCCAATCCGTCAACGAGGGCGACGTGCTTATGACCATTAAAAACGACGAGCTCGATCGCAACGTTGCCGAGGCGCAGCGTGCAGTTGCAGCCGCTCAAGAAGACCTCGCCAACGCGCAGAAAGCCGCAGCTGCCGCGCAGGCCAACCCAACGACGGACGTCGGCGGAGGTTCCGCGGCGGCTGGCATCTCCGCCGCATCAGCGGACACGAACGCCGTATCGGCCGCGCAGCGCAGCCTCACATCGGCCCAGGCAAACCTCGATCAGGCGAACGCCAAGGCCGCCAGCCGTACGGTCACGGCCCCGAGCTCGGGCAGCATCGTGGCGCTCAACGCCAAGGTGGGCGCCACGGTAACAGGCGGCATGATCATGGGCGAAAGCGATACGAGCGGCGGCAAGCAGTGCATGCAGATCGCCGACCTGTCCAAGATGAAGGTGACGGTTCAGGTGGGCGAAAAGGATATCGCCAAAATTGCCGTGGGCCAAAGCGCCAACGTGACCTATCCCGCGTTTCCCGATATCGTGAGCCAGGGCACCGTCACGGCTATCGCCTCGGTGGCAAACTCCGACTCCTCCTCCGGGAGCGGCGGCAGCGTGACCTTTAACGTCGACATCCTCATCGAAGCACCTGACAGTCGCCTTAAGCCGGGTATGACTGCCGAGGTCTCGGTAGTGACCGAGAAGCTCGACGACGTGGTGATGGTGCCGACTATGGCGCTGATGACCGAAGATGGCGAGCACTATTACGTCAATTTGGCCACCGATTCGGAGGGTAAAAAGACGCGCCGCGTGAAGGTGACCGTCGTAACGCAAAACGACAACGAGGCTGTAGTCGGTAAGACGCAGGTCAAGCGCGACGACCAGGGCAACGAGATCAATCCAGACGTCCCGGTTACCAAGCTACGCGACGGCGACACCATCGTGACGGATACCGGCACAGGCATGACGGCAGACGGCGGCGACAACATGCCTGCCGACGAGGGCAAGTAATGCGTCCCGTCATCGACATCCGCAACGTGCACCGCATCTTTGAGAGCGAGGCCGGTTGCGCCCACATCCTGCATAACGTGAGCCTGGCAGTAGATCCCGGTGAGTTCGTTGCCATCACCGGCCCCTCGGGCTCGGGCAAGTCGACGCTCATGAACATCCTGGGCTGCCTGGACAAACCGACGGCGGGCGAATACTTCCTGCAAGGGCTCAACGTCGCCGAGCTCGACGATGACGAGCTCACCGAGGTGCGAGCGCTGAGCATCGGCTTTGTCTTTCAGAGCTTTAATCTGCTGCCGCGCCTGACGGTGATCGAAAACGTCATGCTGCCGCTGTCCTACACCAATGTGCCGCGCAGCCAGCGCGAGATGCGCGCCGTGCACGCGCTGCAGGCCGTCACGCTGCCCGTCGACCACTGGGACCACCGCATATCCGAGCTCTCGGGCGGCCAGATGCAGCGCGTCGCCATCGCGCGCGCCCTTGTCAACGATCCACCCATCATTTTGGCCGACGAGCCGACGGGCAACCTGGACTCCGCCACGGGAGCGCTCGTCATGGAAACCTTCCACAAGCTCCAGGAGCGCGGTAAAACCATCGTGCTTATCACACACGACCCCAGCATCGCCGCCGAGGCCGACCGTGCCGTGACCATCCGCGACGGTCGCATTCACGACGGCGCGTATATTCCGCATGCACCGCGGACCCTACGCAGCGCCGTAGATAACCTGCCCATGATTTCCGCCTCCGCCAACCCGCCGAAAGGAGTGATGGCATGAGCGCCCGCGATCTTATCCAGGAAGCCCTTCACTCGCTCGAGGCCAACAAGGGGCGCAGCCTGCTCACCATCCTGGGCATTGTCATCGGCATCGCCTCGGTTATCGCCATGACTTCGCTCATCGGCGGCATCCAAAACAGCCTGGTAAACAGCCTGGGCCTCAACGCAGCTCGTATGGTACAGATCTATTCGTCCCAAGAACTCACGGAGTCGGATATCGAGAAGCTTCAAAAACTGGTGCCGCAGATAGAGCAGATCGGCATTGTCGACAGCGCGTATACCGAGTACAAGTCTGGCGATAAAAGCTATACCGTTATGGCACAGGGTGTCGACAGCGACATGCTCGACGCCGTGGGTGCCAGCAAGCTCGTTGCGGGACGTGTCTATTCACAGGCAGAGTCTCAATCAGGCTCGCGCGTTGCGCTCATCAGCCGCGGCGGCGCCGATCAGCTTTACGGCAACGAACAGGACGCACTGGGGAAAACCATCAAGGTGTCCAACGGCGAGGTGCAGATTGTAGGCGTGATTGATGGCGGCAGCGACTCCATGGGCTCGCTCACGCTGTATATGCCACGCGAAACCATCTCCGGCCTGTTTGGCGACGAGAATCCTTCATTCCCCAGCGTGACGGCACTTGCCGCCGAGGGCACAGACATGGACGAGCTCTGCAAGACCATCGAGTCTAAGGTGCGCACGATGAAGGGCATCTCGGAGGATGATGAGTACGACAGCGTATCGGCAACCTCCATGAAAAGCGCCATCGATGCACTCAACTCGTTTATGGGCGCCTTCTCGCTCATCATGGGCGCTGTCGCCAGTATCTCGCTGCTTGTCGGCGGTATCGGCATTATGAATATGATGCTTACCAACGTGACTGAGCGCATCCGCGAGATCGGTATTCGCCGTGCCTTGGGCGCCAGTCGCCGCGATATCACCGCGCAGTTTTTGGCCGAGTCCTCGGCGCTGTGCGTCACCGGTGGCCTGCTGGGTGTCCTGATTGGCTATCTGCTGGCCTGGGGCCTCGCGATGTTTGCCGCAGGATCAGGGGTTCTCAGCGAGCTCGGTGCCAGCGGGCAAATCACACCGAGCTTTTCAATCGCCACGGTGCTGCTGGCCTTCGCCGTCTCCGTCGGCATCGGCGTAATCTTTGGCTTCTACCCCGCTCGACGCGCGGCAAAGCTCGACCCGGTGGAGTGCCTACGCTACCAGTAAGCCACCACCGACAAGTTGCGGTGATTTAGGGACTGAATATGCTATCTAGCAGCAAAAACAGACACTATTTCACCGCAACTTATTGAAGGGCTGTTTGCGCCAGTTCCGGGCGTCCTCGAGCTATTGGTGGATGACGGGCTTGTACGGGTCGAGCTTGCTCGAGGCGATCCTCCTCGCAGGCACGGCGAGCGCCTAGCGCGCGAACTCCCGTAAGAGCGCATCTTCCACTTCCCGAAGCGAAAGGGCCCCGCCTCCCTCGGCGGGACGGGTGACCACGATACAGCGCGCTCCCACGGCGCGCGCTGCGGCGAGCTTCTCGGCCGTGCCGCCTACGGTTCCCGAGTCCTTGGTCACAAGCCACTGGGCGCCCACCTGCCGAAGCATCGCCTCGTTGAGCTCGCGGGTGAAGGGCCCCTGCATGCCGATGACGTGCGACGGCGAAAACCCCGCGTCGATGCACTTCGTTATAGCACCGGGCAGCGGGAGCACACGCACGAAGAAGCGCTCCGCGAAATCGGCGACGCTCGTGTAGGGAGCAAGCTCCTTGCTCCCCGTCGTGAGAAGCGCGCGACCCGGGTTCTCGGAGAGAAAGCGCGCCGCGCAGGCGATCGACGCGACCGCCACGACGCCTTTGGGCAGCGCCTCGACCGGGCGCGCAAGGCGCAGGCATCGTGCACCCACGGCGAGCGAAGCGGCCCGGATGTTGCCGCTTGCGAGCGTAGCGAAGGGGTGCGTGGCGTCGACAACGATGCACGCGCCGGAAAGCTCGCGCTCCATGTCGGCATCGTCGAGCCTGCCCGCATGCACCTCGATGCCCGGAAGCTCGCCCAAAAGCTCGCCTCCGTACTCGGTTGCCGCGTAGGCACGGGCGGGGATGCCCGCCCTGCTCGCCCATTCGCACAGAAGGCGGCCCTCGGTGGTGCCGGCGAAGATGCGCAGCGCCGGCGCGGATGCGGGCGCCGTCACTTCGGGCCGCCTGGGCGCGTGATCTGGTAGAGCAGCGCGTTCATAATGGCAGCCGCCACGGTCGAGCCGCCCTTGCGACCCCTCGCGACGATGGCTGGCACGCGTCGTGCGAGTAGCTCCTCTTTCGCCTCGACCACGTTCACAAACCCGACCGGCACCCCAACGACGAGCGCGGGCGCGATCTTCCCCGCGTCCATGAGCTCGGCGAGGCGCAGAAGTGCTGTGGGAGCGTTGCCGACGGCCACGATGAGCGGACCCTCGATGCCGCAAGCTTTGTCCATGCTCGCAACGGCGCGAGTCGTGCCCGCGGCGCGCGCAGCCGCGGCGACATCAGGGTCGGCCATGAAGCACACGGCCTTGCAGCCGAGCTTCGCGAGCGCGGGCTTGCTTATGCCTGCGAGCGCCATGTTCGTGTCGGTGAGCACCGTGGCCCCTGCGCGCAGTGCGTCGAGCGCACAGTGCGCGGCGTCATGGGTAAACACGAGGGAATCGGCGTACGAGAAGTCGGCAGTGGTGTGGATGACGCGCTTCACGACGGGCTCTTCGAGCGGCGGGAACGTGCGGCCGCCGAGCTCTTCGGTGATGATCTCGAAGCTGCGCCGCTCGATGTCGCCGGGCGCCATCTCCTTGGAATCCATCTAGTACTCCACTCCTTCCCTTGCACATATCCCCTGCTCGTAGGGATGTTTCTTGCACCGCATCTCGGTTATGTAGTCGGCCTTCTCCACGATCTTGTGGGAAGGCGCGCGCCCGGTGAGCGCTACTTCGACGCCGCGCGCGGACATATCGAGCGCGCGCTCCACGAGCGCCTCGTCGACAAGCCCCTTCGAAAGCGCGTCGAGCGCCTCGTCGAGCACGAGCAGTCCCTCTTGCGCGCCCTCGAGCTCGGCGAGCGCGGAAGCGAGGTTCCCATCGTGCAGCTCGCACGTCGCGGCAAGTTCTTCCGACGTCATCGACCAGGTAAACTTGTCCGACACCTTCCCCGCGAACACGGGCACGCCGAAATGCTCGGCGAGCAGGCGCACCTCCCCGCTTTCGCCGTCTTTCAGGAACTGCACGACGACGACGCGGCGGCCTGCAGCGAGCATGCGAAGGGCGAGGCCCATCGCCGCCGTGGTCTTGCCTTTGCCGTCGCCATGATACACGTGGATCATACGCCCTCCTCGATAATGCGGTAGACATACTCCATGTCGAGCGCCCCGCGCACGACGTCGGCCAGGCGGTCGAACTCGCGCGCACGGTGATCGGCCGCGGACGCCGCGCCCGCAGCACCCACGACGTTCTCGGGCAGGCCGCGCATGCGCGCGAGCGAGCGCGCGAGGGCGAGCGCCACCCCCGGTTCGTCGAACAGGCCGTGGAGATAGGTTCCGAACACGTTTCCGCAGGCCGCGCCTTCTGGTTTGCCGCCAATCGTGCCCGCAGGGGCGCAGGAGACGGTCGTTTCGCCGTCGTGAATCTCGTACCCGCGCGCCGTCATGCCGTTCCACACCGAGAACGCGCCTTGGGCGCCCGTGATGCGCAGCGCCGACTGGGCGAGGCGCTTTTCCTCCTTGAACACCGTACTTGCAGGGATGAGCCCGAGCCCGCGCGCGGTGCCAGCGCCTTCCCTGCCGTGCGGGTCGGAAAGCTCGTCTCCCAAAAGCTGGTAGCCTCCGCATATGCCGAGCACCGGCGTGCCCGCGCCCGAAAGCGCGCGTACACAGGCTCCGATGCCGCTAGCCGCAAGCCAGCGCGCGTCGTCGAGCGTGGTCTTCGAGCCGGGGAGCACCACCAGGTCGGGTCGGCCCAGATCGGTCGTCGAGGAAACGTAGCGCACGCCCACGCCGGGCACGCGCGAAAGCGGGTCGAAGTCGGTGAAGTTCGAAAGATGCGGAAGACGCACGACGGCGACGTCGATGACGCCGCGCGCCTCGCGGGCAGATAGGCGCGGCGCGAGCGAGTCCTCGTCATCCAGGTCGAGCGTAAGATACGGCACGACCCCCACGACGGGAACCCCGCACATCTTCTCGAGCGGGGCCAAACCCGGGCGCAGGATTTCCACATCGCCGCGGAACTTGTTCACCACAAGCCCCCGCAAAAGCGCGCGATCCTCGGGCGCAAAGAGCGCGACCGTACCGTAGAGCTGGGCAAACACCCCGCCTGGGTCGATGTCGCCCACGAGCAGCACGGGGGAGGACACGGCGCGCGCGAGCCCCATGTTGACGATGTCGTTTTCGGAAAGGTTGATTTCGGCGGGGCTGCCGGCGCCTTCGATGACAATGACGTCGTTTTCCTCCGCGAGCGAATCGAACGCCTCCAAAATCTGCGGCATGAGCGCCTTCTTTCGCGCGAAGTAGTCCCTCGCAGCGAAGGCTCCCTGCGCCTTGCCGGCCACGATGAGCTGGCTTCGGTGGTCGCTTTCGGGCTTGAGAAGGATGGGGTTCATGCGCACGTCGGGCGCGATGCCGCACGCCTCAGCCTGCATGATCTGGGCGCGCCCCATCTCGAGCCCGTCGGCCGTGACACCGCTGTTGAGCGCCATGTTCTGGCTCTTGAAGGGAGTCACGCGCAGGCCGTCCTGCGAAAGCACACGGCACAGCCCCGCCGCAAGCAGGCTCTTACCCGCGTTCGACATTGTGCCCTGGATCATGATGGGCTTCGCCCTACCCACGGGTATCGACCTCCTTCGCCGAACCTCGGCCATCCGCGCCCGCCATAGCGCCGCCACAAGAAACGCCGCCCCGTTCGTCGGGTTCGCCTTCGCCCGATGCACCTTCCGCCCGAAGCGCGCGGCTGAACGCCATCGCAAGCCGGGCATTCTCCTTGCGCGTGCGCACCGCGACGCGGCACCAGAAACGGGACAGTACCGAAAACGAGTCGCACGTGCGGACCAAAACCCCCTGTTTATACAGGCGCTCGGGGATGTCTTTCGCCGGAGTGCGGACTAAAAGAAAGTTCGCATCCGATGGCACGACGGAAAGCCCGAGTGAGGAGAGCTCGTGGGAAAGCCACGCTCGCTCGCCCGCCAATACATCGCGCGTGCGCGAGACATATTCAACGTCTTCCAGGGCGGCGATGCCCGCGGCCTCGGCGACCGAGGAGACGGGCCACGCCTGCCCCGCCCGGCGAATCCCCTCGATGAGTTGGGCGTTTCCGCTGATCAGATATCCCAACCGCAACCCCGCCATTCCGTAGAGCTTGGTGAACGCGGAGAGCACGGCCACATGGCGCGAACACGCGGCACGTGCGGCCACGCTCCTTTCGCGGGCGTCGGGCGCAAATCCGAGGAAGCACTCGTCCACGACGAGCAGCGCGCCCACCTGCTCGCAGCGGCAAGCCGCGGCATCGATCACGCTGGGGTCGACGAGTCGCCCCGTCGGGTTGTTCGGATTGCAGAGGTACGCCACGTCTCCCGGCCCCTCGATCGCGCGGGCGAAGGAGGCGGGCACGTCGAAGTCGTCCGCTTCGGAGAGCGGGAACTCCTGCACGCATGCGCCGTAGTACGATGCCGCCTCCGCATATTCAGAAAACGTCGGCGCGCACACGACGATGCGTTTCGGGCGCACCGCCGCGGCGAGCCGCCAGATGATGTCGGACGCGCCCGCGCCGCAGACGATAGTATCTTCGGGAATGCCCTGGGCGCGCGCTAGGGCGCGAACGAGGGCGAGGCTTTCCCTATCGGGGTAGGCGTCGATTCGAGAAAGCGCCTTGCAAGCTGCGGCGACGGCGCGCGGCGAGGGGCCTGCCGGATTCACGTTCACCGAGAAGTCAATGAGGTCGGAGGCGTCCCCTTCGCAAGCGATGCCAAGCGATTGCGTGCTACCCCCATGCGCACGGGCGCGCAGGATTCCCCCGGCAGCCCGGGGCGCGGCGTGGTCTTCCCTCATGCCATCGCCCCCACGGCGAGCACGACCGCCGCGCGCGCGGCACCGAAGACGACGAGCGCGCATACGGACGCGGCGAGCATGAGCCTTGTCGCCCGGGCGATGTCGCCCCACTCGATTTCGCGGGACGCGTCGCCTATCGTCGGTTTCTCAACGAGCTTGCCGAAATACACCGCGGGTCCTGCCAGGCGCAGCCCGAGCGCGCCCGCGCACGCTGACTCGGTCTGTGCCGCATTCGGGCTCGCATGGCGACGCCTGTCGCGGCGCCAGATGTGCGCCGCCCCGCGCGCGTCGAGCCCGACGATCGGGCATACGGCGATCATAAGCAGGGCCGATAAGCGCGAGGGAATCCAGTTCGCCGCATCGTCGAGGCGCGCCGAGGCGCAGCCGAAGTCGATGTAGCGCTCGTTTTTGTAGCCCACCATGCTGTCGAGCGTATTCACCGCCTTGTACGCCATGCCCAAGGGCGCACCCCCGATCATAAGGTAGAAAAGCGGCGCGATGACGCCGTCGCTCGCGTTCTCCGCCACCGTTTCCACGGCGGCGCGCGCGACGCCCTGCTCGTCGAGAACAGACGTGTCGCGTCCCACGATGAGCCCGACAGCTTCACGCGCCGCGACAAGGCCGCCCCTCGAGAACGCACGGGCCACGGCCAGGCTCTGGCGGCGCAGCTCGCATGCCGCGAGAATCTGATAGCTCGCCCATGCCTCGGCCACGAAGCGCAGGCCGGAGTGAACCATGCCGCAAAGATGCAGGATTCCCCAGGTCAAAAGCCCACACGCAAGCGGAAGCGCCACGGCGAGCACAAGTCCTGCGGCGCGCGTGCCCGCGGACGTTTGCGGGAATGCGCGCCGCAGGCGGCCTTCGGCCCACGTGATCGCGCGCCCCATGGCGACGACGGGATGGGGAAGCCAGCGCGGGTCGCCGAAGGCAAGGTCGGTCGCGAACCCGGCGGCGACGGCAAGAATCGTCATCACCGGGCATCGCCCCCCGAAGCGGGGCGAACGTCGCGAAGGCAGCGCCCATCCCAGGTGGCGGCCCATGCGCCGCCCGGCTCGGTATGCACGTCGAAGTATCCAATTTTCGGGACAGCTAGCTCGGAGAGCAATGCTTTCACGGTACCCGCGTGAACGACGAAGACGGCGCGCCCACTCCCCTGGGCGCGCTCCGATTCGCACGCCTCCCGAAACGCCGCGATGACGCGGCGGGTGAAATCGCTCTTGCCCTCGCCATGCGGGCAGCGCGTCTCGCACCAGGAGTCTACCCAGGCGCGATAGCGCGCATCCTCTTTAAGCTCGGCGGCGCTTCGCCCCTCGAAGTCGCCGAAATCCATCTCGCGCAGACCGGGGCACGCCATAAGCTCCGCGTTCGGGAAGAGGATGCGCGCCGTCTGGTCGGTGCGGGCCATGCCGCTCGTGATAACACGGAACACGTCACGATCGCACGCGAGGTCGCGCAAAGCGCGCTCGCCCGCACTCGACAGGGGCTCGTCGGTGCCCGCCCCGCTGTAGCGATGGTCTTCCGTGCCCGCCGTGGCACCATGGCGCACGAAGACGACTTCCAAAGGCGCACCCGCGCCCTGCGTCCCTCGAGGTGCATCGGCAAGGTTTCCTTTGATGACCTGGGGAATCCCGCACGTCATGCGCACGACGACGTCGGCGCGCGCAGCGAGCGCGCATCCCAGGCGCCCCGCGCGCTCGCGCCATTGGGCGTCTTCCGCACTCATGGGGACGACCCCCGAGCCGACCAAGGACAGAATCACTACGTCGAAGCCGATCAGCCGCTCGAGCGCCCGGTCAGCGTCGAGCGCGCGTACGAGTTCCTCAGCACAGTAAGCGACACGGCCGGCAAAAGCCGCAGGCACGCCGCCCTCCGCAAACTGCGCCGCGTCGACGAAATCGTCCGCCGCGAACCCGAGCTTTTCGCGCACGAAGGCCCTCTTCCCCGAATGCGCGCCACCTACCACGAGCATCATAGGAGCATGCCCCCCGCCACCAGCATGGCAAGCATCGCGAGCTCGGCCCATTGCAGAAACCATCCGGCCAAATCCCCCGTCACCCCGCCGAAGCGGGACAGGGCAACATGGCGGTACCACGCGAGCGCCAAAAGCCCCGCCATCGCCATAAGGGCGCCGACGGCCTGAGCGCACGCGACCATCCCTGCAGCCGAAGCCGCAGCGAAAGCGCAAAGCGGCACGACGATCGCCGCGCGCTTCTTCGCAGGCGAGAGCCCCGCGGCCATGCCGTCCGCCCGCGCGGCAGGCCAGCATTCAACGGCGAGCCCCGAAAGCGAGCGGGAGAACACGAGCGAGCACGGAAGCGCGAGGAACGCCCCCGCCGTAAGCGGCAGCGCGGTGAACAGGGAAAACTGCAGAATAAGGTACACAACAACACCGATGACCCCGAAGGCGCCCGCCCGCGGGTCGTGCATGATCTCGAGTTTTCGCTCGCGCGGGGCCCAACTTGCAAGCGCATCGGAGGTGTCGCAGAGCCCGTCTAGGTGGATGCCTCCCGTCACCGCCACAGGCAGCGCCACGAGCACGGCCGCGACGATGGTCGCGGGCACGCCGAGCAGGTTCGCAACGTGTCCCCACGCCGTCATGAGGAACCCTTCCGCAAGGCCCACCAGGGGAAACGCGGCAAGCGCATGGGTTGACCCGAAATCGGTCCAGGCCGATTTCGGGACGGGGATGCGCGAGAACGTTCCGAACGCCGCGCCGATTGCCTCTGCTATCTTCACCTTGTAGGTCCTTCACCTTTCATCCACACGGGAATCCCGCATACCACTTCGACTGCGCGGTCGGCCAGCGCCGCCACGCCCGCGTTCACGCGCGCGAGCGCGCGCCTCCATGCCTCGGTCCCCTCATCGTAGCGCATCCCATCGGCGAACACGTCGACGGTGACCACCACCGTATACGCAGCGGCCTGAGCGAGCCGTTCGATGCCTCCGAGCACCTCGCGCGCCGCAGCGTCGGGGTCACGCGGGGACAAGCCGCCTTCCGCGAAAAGCTCGTTCGCAACCAGGTTGCCCACGTCCTCCAAAAGTAGCGTGCAGCCGCGCGGAAGCCCGGGCACTGCGGCGCCCACGTCACGCGTGCGCTCGAGGGTGGAAAACCCCTTGCCCTCGCGCAGCGCCCGATGGCGCGCGATGCGGCGGGCGCCATCTTCCCCGAAGGGCTCCATCGTTGCCAGGTACACGCGGGGGCCGTCGTGCCCGAGGCACAGGGACTCGGCGTAGGCGCTCTTGCCGCTCGCGGCGGCGCCGATGACGAGCGTCACCGTCATTTCCCGGCCTCGAAATGCTCGTAAGCAGCCATGCCAGTCGCCGTGAACGTCTTCCCATCCCGGTACACGCGCAGCGCAGAATCCAGAAGGGGCAGATACGCCATGGCGCCCGCACCCTCGCCCAAGTGCATGCCTGCGTCGAGGGGCGCCTTTATGCCGAGCTCGCGAAGGAGCTCCCGGCTTGCGGGTTCGCTTGATGCGTGGGTGCCCACGAGGTAGCCCAAGGCGTTGGGGCACAGGCGCACCGCGCACAGGGCCGCCGTGCAGGATATAACCCCATCGAGGAGCGCCGGCGCCTTCGAGGCCGCGGCCCCCAGGTAGAAGCCGCACATCGCCGCGATGTCGAAGCCGCCCACCTTCGAGAGCACGTCGATCGGGTCGGCGGGATCGGGCGAGTTCGCGTCGATAGCGCGCTCGACCACGTCGCGCTTGCGCGCGAGCGAGGCGTCCGAGAGCCCCGCGCCGCGCCCGACGAGGCTCCGCGCGTCCGCCCGGATGAGCACTGCGGCCACCGCCGCCGAGGTGGTCGTGTTGCCGATGCCCATCTCGCCCGCGGCGAGAAGGCGCACGCCGGCGCGGGCAAGCCCGCACGCGACGGCGATTCCGACCTCGATCGCGCGCAAGGCCCCATCTCGAGACATAGCGGGGCCGTGCGCGATGTTGCCACTCCCCCGCCGCACGTTCGCGCGCACCATGCGCGCGTCTTCTATGCCCCGGGCCATACCCACGTCGACGGGCACGACCTCGGCACCCGCGAACGCCGCCATGCGGCAGGCGCTCGTGGCCCCCTCGCACATGTTGCGCGCGACGGCTCGCGTCACGTCTTGCCCGCTTTGCGACACGCCTTCGGCAACGATCCCGTTGTCGGAGAAGAATACCGCGAGCGCACGGGGAAACTCGGCCACCTCGGCGCTCCCCTGAGCTGCGGCGATACACGCGACGGCGTCTTCAAAGTCGCCCAATCCCCCCAAGGGGTGCGCGATGGAGTCCCACGCGGCGTACGCGGCGGCGCGGGCGCACTCGTCTGCGGGCTCGATCCGGGAGAGCGTGGCTTCGAGCACGGCGCCCGGCGCCGACGAGAACGCGCGCTCGACTTCCTCGCGGATGCAGGCAAGCGCGGTTTCGGTTGCTTCAGCCATGCCGTCTCCTCTCTGCAAACGACGCTGCGGCAGACGCGAACGCGCGCGCAACGTCGGGGTTCGCAGGATAGTACACATGCGGGAAGCCCGCAACCAGGGACGGGGTGGTCGACATGCACGGCCAGCCCTTGTCGCGCCGGGGCTTCTGCGCCCAGAAGTCGCCGCCCGGGCAGGTGGACTGCCAGTAGTGGAACTCGTGCGCGTGGATGCGTGTGCCGCGCGGCCCGTAGAGCCCGTCGCGTTGGGAAGTGAGCTCCACGTACCCGAAATGGGACAGCCTTCCCCCGTTCTCGCTCGCGCCCTCAAGGGCGCCCGCAACAGGCCAGCGCCGCCCCTCGCTATCGGCGATTTCGCGCTGCAGGTACAGAAACCCACCGCATTCGGCGACCGTCGGCATGCCGAATTCCACCGCGCACCGCACCGCCTCGCGCATCGGCGCGTTCTCGGAGAGCTGCCGCGCATGGAGCTCCGGGTAGCCGCCCCCCAGATAGAGGGCGCTTGCCCCCCGGGGCAACTCGCTATCACACAGGGGGCTGAAAAAGGCCAGCTCGCAACCCAGGTCCTCGAGCGCGCGCAGGTTCTCCTCGTAGTAGAACGAGAACGCCTCGTCACGCGCGACGGCGACGATGGGCCGCGCTCCCGCGATCGGCTCCAACCGGTAAGGTTCCTCGCGGATATCGGGTGCCGTCGCCGCTATTTCAAGCAAGCGGTCGACGTCGACGCTCTTTTCCACCAGCTCGGCCATCTTGTCGATGCGCGCGGAGAGCTGCTCGACCTCGTCGGCGGTCACAAGCCCCAGATGCCGGCTTTCGAGCGAGAACGCCTCGTCGGCGGGGATATTCCCCAAAACCGCGACGCCCGTGTGCTTCTCGATCGCAGGCGCCGCGTAGGCGCAGGCAGCGGCGCTCGTCTTGTTCAGCACGACGCCGCGCACGTTCGCACAAGGCAGGAACTCGGCGATGCCGCGGATTACGGCGGCGAGCGATAAAGACGCCCCGCGCCCGTTCACCACTAAAACGACCGGCGTTTCCGTGTCGCGCGCAACCTGATAGCTGCTCGCGTCGGCCACGCCGGGCGCCATGCCGTCGTAGAAGCCCATGACCCCCTCGAGCACCGCGACATCCGCGCCCGCGGCGCCGCGTGCGAGCAGGGCGCGCAGCGTCGGGGCGTCGGTGAAGAAGCCGTCTAAGTTGCCCGAGCGCGCACCCACGACGCGGCGATGAAAGAGCGGGTCAATGTAGTCGGGGCCGCATTTGAAGGCCGCGCACGCAAGACCACGGAGCGCGAGCGCGCGCAGGAGCGCGCACGTTACGACCGTCTTGCCGCTCCCGCTCGAGGGCGCAGCGACCATGAAGCGCGGGATGGACGTAATCACCGGGCGCCGCCTTCCCCACCTGCGGCGTTGCAATTAGCAAGCGAGACCACCTCAACGGATGGGTTCCCCTCCGCAGAGGGGTCCTCGCCGACAGGCGATTCAGCAAGCGCCCCGACTTCGGCAAGCTCCTCGGCATCCGCGGCCGCACCACGCGCGCTGACGAGGAACACGGGGTTTTGCGCCTTCATAAGATGGTGCGAGCCTACAGCCTCGGCGCGGGCGGCCGACACCTGGCACGCCTCGAACCCCTTAAAGCGCGAACCCGAGAGGAGCGCGCACGCCTCGGTGAGCGTCTCAACGGTGACGCATGGCACGCACAGGCGAACCTGCGAGTTCTTCTCGAGAGCCGCCTCCACGATGGAGGGAAGCTCGCCCGCGCTCCCGCCGACGAACACGGCGTCGGGGACGGGCAGTTTCGCGAGCGCTTCGGGGGCGACACCGGGGACCGCATGCACGTTGCCGCACCCGAATGCATCCGCGTTCTCTCGGATGAGCCGCACGCCGGCCGCGTTGCGCTCGACCGCCCATACCGACCCCGCTCGCGCGACGAGCGCCGCCTCGATCGACACGCTCCCCGTGCCGGCGCCGACATCCCACACGGTGTCGGTCGCGGTAAGGCGCAGCTTCGCGAGCGCGACGGCGCGCACCTCCTGCTTGGTCATGGGAACGTCGCCGCGGATGAAGAGCTCGTCGGGAATGCCCGAGGAAGCGTACGGCCAGCGGGAGCTCGCGGCGCGGAATGCGCCCGCAGAGACCGCCACGAAAGAAGCCGCCGCGGGCGCAGACGCGCCGGCCGGCGCCTCGGAGGCTGCGCTAGAGCCCGCAGGCGACCCGGCGCAGTCTGTGAACTCGATAAGCATCACGTTCAAGTCGTCGAACGTCTGACCTGCGATTTCACTTGCGGTCGCGCAGGTGATGCGCTCGTCGGGGTACGACAGGCGCTCGGCCACCGTCACGCGTGCGTCCCCGAAGCCCGCCTGCACAAGCTCGCCCGAAAGTCGCGAGGGGTCTTCCCCGCCCGACGTGGCGAGGAAGAGCTCACCTGCGCGCTCGGCCTCGGCCACAATGTCGCACGCCACGCCGTGAGCGCTCACGAAGCGCCAATCCTGCCATGGACGCGCGAGGCGCGCGGCGAGATACGACGCTGAGCTTATGCCGGGAATGACGCGCACGTCCACCTGCGCGTCGCCGGAGAGCGCCTCCACCAAGCGGCGCGCGCCGCTGAACAGCCCCACATCGCCCGTCATCACGACCACGGCGCGCTGCCACGACGCCGCATCGGTGAGCGCGGCGACGATGTCCGCCGTCTTAACGAGCTCGCATCTCACCACGTCGGGCGGCACGTCGATGCCGACGAGCGCGCGATGAGCGCCGATGACCACGTCGGCGATGTCGATCGCGTCGAGCGCCGCGCGCGAGAGCAAGTCGGGGTTTCCGGGCCCCGCCCCGATGATCGTTACCTTTCGCATGGAATCTCCCGATACCCGCGCGGCGTGACCATACGGCCGCCTACGCGCTTCGTGTCCGCGTTGCCGACGAACACGGTAGTGAACATGTCGGCGTCGAACTCCCCCAGCACGGAGAGCCTGCACATGCCCGATTGCTGCCCCTCGCGCCCGATGTTACGTACCCAACCGCAGAGCGTGTCGGGGGCCTTCCATTCGAGCATAATCTTCGCCGCGCGCGAGAGCCTGTCGGCGCGCTTTCTGCTGCGCGGGTTGTACAAACAGATGCAGAAGTCGGCGCTCGCCACGGCGGCGAGCCTGTGCTCGATGACCTCCCACGGCGTGAGCAGGTCGGAAAGCGACACGACCGCGAAATCGTGGGCAAGCGGGGCGCCGAGCACCGCCGACCCGCTCTGAGCCGCGGTGGCCCCGGCGATAACTTCCACGTCTACATCGGGGTAGTCCTCCGCAAGCTCCAGCACGGGGCTCGCCATGCCATACACGCCCGCGTCACCGCTGCACACGAGCGCCACCGCTTCTCCACTCTGCGCGCGCGAAAGCGCCACGCGGCACCGTTCGACCTCGTGCATCATCGGCGTCGCGAGACGCGCCGCGTCGGGCACGGCGGCGAGCGCGAGCTCCACGTATTTCGTGTACCCCACAACGATGTCGACCGCCTCGAGCGCGCGCCGAGCCGCAATCGTCATGCCGTCGGGGCCGCCCGGGCCGATCCCCACTACGAAGAGCTTTCCCATCACCGCTCCTTAAACGAAAGTTCGATAGTTACCTTGGAAAACGCGACGGTCACGCCGCCGTGAGCGAGCTTCGGGAAGATAAGTATGCCCCCGTCCGCGAGCGCCGCACGCTCGCACACGTTGTCGACTCCCACCGTCGCGCGCACGAAATCAGATGGCGAAACGCTGCCTTCGACCTGCGACAACTCCTCTGCGGAATACGTCGCGAGCGGGATATTGCGCGCGCGGCAGAAGGCGAGCAGACCCTCCTCGCGCGCCTTCACGTCGATCGTCGCCGCCTCGCACACGGCCGAAGGCGAGATACCCGCCTGCCCGCACGCGAGAAGAAACGCCTCCCCGATCGCTTCGGCGCACGCACCGCGGCGGCACCCTATGCCCACAACGATGCAGGGCACGACAAGGCGAAGCGGCTCGGGCGCAGGCGCCTGAGCCCGCACGCCCGCCGGCTTCCCCGTCTCACCGGCGGGTACGACCTCGCCCGTTGTCTCCGCCGCGCGAACGGACGCACCTGCATTCGCGCCAGCGAACGGCGACACGACGATATCGGCCCGAGCGCGGTCGGACGCAATGTCAACCCCCTCAGGCGGCTGTCCCGAAATCGGCATGTCGGAATAGAGCGCCACGCGCCCGCCCGAAAGCAGCCGTGCCGACACTCGCTTGATAGCCTCGGGATTCGAAACAGCGAGCCCCGCACAGCGCGCCCACGTATCCACCGCCCACACGCCGCGGACGTCGGTCGCCGTGGTGATGACGGGGATGGCCCCTGCCGCGCGTGCCACAGTTTGCGCAAGCTCGTTCGCACCGCCCAAATGCCCCGACAAAAGTGGGACGGCAAAGCGCCCCGCCTCGTCGATCACCACAACCGCGGAATCGGTTGCCTTCGAGGCGACATGCGGCGCGATCGCCCGCACGGCGATGCCCGCCGCGCCCACGAACAGAAGCGCGTCCGACGCTTCCCACGCGAGCGCCGTCCATGCGCGCAGGTCGGCCTTCCCCTCGCCGAACCCGCGCGAAACGGAAACGTCCCAGCCAGGGTCATCCTCACCTGTCTGCGCGCAATCGGAAAGCGCGCGTGCGGTGCGCTCCGCCAACGCATATCCCCTCTCAGTGAACGCTATGCAGGAAACCCTCATCTAGCGCACCACCATCGTCGAGAAGTAGCTGCCCCGATCGGGCACATCGTCGAGCGAGCGGTACACGCGCTCGCCCGGAAGCCCACAGTCCTCTACGAGCTCGGAACCGTCGAAGGCGCCCTCCTCGCGAAGGATGCGCTTCGTGTCCGCAAGCGAGCGGCGCGCCTTCATGACCACCTTCGTCCCCGGCCAGCCGATTGCGCGGCGCACGTCGTCGTAGCCGCCGGACACGATGTGCAGAGGCGACGACATCTCGGGCGTGAGGTCGCGCTCGAGCGCTGCGGCGACCGCGCAGAAGCTCGGCACGCCGGGAATGGCGCGCGCCTCGAACCCGCGGGCGCGCACGTCGGGCGCTATGCGCTGGAAGGTGGCGTAGATGCTTGGGTCCCCCAGGTTCAGCAGCGCGACGTCGCGGGCCGCATCCAGGTGCGCGACAAGCTCGCGAACAAGCGAGGCATGCTCGGCCGCGCGGCGCTCGGCGTCGCGCGTCATCGAGAATCGCACGGGGATCACCGTCTTGCCTGTAAGGTCGACGGCGCCGAGCACGATGTCGAGCGCGACCATGACCCCGTCCGCCGTCTGCGGTGCGGCGATGACCGGACACGATTCGATTGTGCGGACGGCCTTGATCGTGAGCAGCTCGGGGTCGCCAGGCCCCGTGCCCACCCCGTACAGCACGCCTTTACTCATACGTCGCCCCCAATTCCCCGATAACTGCATCGGCGCCCGACGTGCGGAAAAGCTCACAGCGCTCGGCGTCGAACACGACCGCGGCGATGTCGCATGCGCCCGCCGCGCGGCGGCGCAACCTGTCCTCGATTGCCGCAGCGAGCGAGGCGCGCGCAGCGTCCCCCACGCCGGCGGCCTCGATTACCTCGAGCGCCGCCGTGGTCGTGACCGACGACATGATCTCGCGCACGGTCTTCGCGCCCGCGCCGGCCAAGGCCGCGTGGGCGGCCAGAATCTCCGCGCGGCAGTCGGCGGTACGCGAATGGGTGTCCATGATGCCGCCCGCGACCTTCACCAGCTTGCCGATGTGTCCCACAAGAAGGACATTGGTAAATCCCTCGCGAACGCAGCAATCAATCGCATCGCCCACAAAGTTGGAGATGAAGACCACCGGCGCACCGTTTAGGTGGAAATGCCCCGAGATGAACTGCGCGCCGTAGTTGCCGGGCGTGAGCACGACTCCGCGCCGCCCCATAGCCGCATGCTGCCGGATCTCGAGCTCGATGCTGTCGCGCAAGGCAGCGAGGCTGCGCGGCTCGACGATGCCCGTCGTGCCCAGGATGGAGATGCCGCCCTCTATCCCCAGGTGCGGGTTGAAGGTCTTTCCGGCAAGGGCAACACCCTCGGGTACCGAAATCGTCACAGCAATATTTCCAGAAAAGCCGTGCGCGGCGCACACCTCGCGCACCGCCGAAGTAATCATCGTGCGCGGCGTCGCGTTGATGGCGGCCGCCCCCACCGGCTGCTCGAGCCCGGGCAACGTCACGCGCCCCACGCCCACGCCGCCATCGACGGAAACTTCCGATTCGCGCGCGGGCACACCCTTGCTGCCCGCAGCGCCCGCGCCCGACCCCGCATGTCCCACGCGCGCGTACACGAGCACGCCGTCGGTCACATCGGCATCGTCGCCTGCGTCCTTTCGCACGGCGCACTGGGCGCACCCCTCGCCGATGCATGCGTCGACCACGTTCGCCTCGACGGGCAGCCCGCCGGGGGTGACGATCGACACGCGGCCGACGGGCTCTCGTGACAAGAGCATCTCGCAGGCCGCCTTCGCCGCGAGCGCGGCGCAACTCCCCGTGGTGTAGCCGCAGCGCAGGCGCGTCGTCCCGGTATATATGTAGTGCTCGAAGGCCACGCTAGCTGCTCGCCTTCCGATACCCCGTGGCAAACGAAGGGTCGTAAAGCTTGCTGCGCTCATACGACTCCGCTTGCGCGCCGTTGTGCGCAAGCCCGCCGCGAGCTCCGAGCACACGGCCCACCACCACGAGCGCGGTGCGGTCGATGCCCTCTCGCGCGCCCGCATCGGCGAGCGTGCCCACTGTGCATCGCACCACGCGCTCCTCAGGCCAGGTCGCCTTGTACACGAGCGCCGCCGGCTCGTCGGAGCTGCGGCCCGCGGCCAAAAGCTCGGCGGAAAGCTCGGCGAGCATACCCGAGCTCAGGAAGATGACCATAGTCGAGCCGCTTTCCGCCATGGTGCGCATGCCCTCGCCCGCGGGCATGGGGGTACGTCCGGAAAGCCGCGTGATCACGACCGACTGGCTGATTCCCGGCAGCGTGTATTCCTGGCGAAGCGCCGCCGCGGCACCGCAAAAGCTCGACACGCCGGGCACCACCTCGTAGTCCACGCCGCGCACGTCGAGTGCGTCCATCTGCTCCTGGATGGCGCCGTACAGGCACGGGTCGCCCGTGTGCAGGCGCACCACTTCCTCGCCCCGCGCATCCGCCGCGCACATCACGTCGAGCACTTCCTCCAAGGTCATGTGCGCGCTGTCGTAGACGATGCAGGATTCCTTGCACTCGGCGAGCAGCTCGGGGTTCACAAGGCTCCCCGCCCAAACGACCACGTCGGCCGCGCGCAGAAGACGAGCCCCGCGCAGCGTGATAAGGTCGGCGGCGCCCGAGCCTGCGCCAACGATATGAATCATCCGAGCCTTCCCTTCCCGTTTCTCATCGCAACCGTTTACGCCGCCATTCGCGCAGCGGGCAAAACACGGCGCCTGCGGCGGCAATCGGCGCAAATACGCAGGCAGGAGGCGCAATGCAGCCCGCCCTGGCTTTGACACGTTCACAAGTGCCCACTATCATAGTAAAAGTTTCGGCAACGAGCATATGACAATCGGATAAAAGGAAATGACCGGCGCGGCGCCCGCACAGCCCGCGCTGGCTTGCGGAGGGAACCAGGTGGGAATCCTGGGCAAGGGACATTACTGTATAGGACGCGCGGGCGAACCGCCTCGCGCCCCAAGCCAGACTGCTTCGCCTTTTCCTCACGGCATCGCCGTGGCGTTAGCTCCTTGTGAACCCCGAGGGGTGCGCTTTTCTTTCGCTTGTGCCGACAAGCAACTGTCGCCGGGGGACCGGCAAACCGAGGAAAGGAAAAACCATGTCCGACCAGATGTCACGCCGCGGCTTCATGGGCGCCGCAGCAACCGGAGCCGTCGCGCTCGCCGGAGTCGCGCTCGCGGGCTGCTCCAACACCTCCGCGAGTTCCGGGAAATCGAGTGAAAAGGAGAAGGCCGCGAAGCCGGTCATCCTCGTCACGAGCTTCGGCACGAGCTACAACGACTCGCGCCACATCACCATCGGCGCCATCGAAGACGCTATCCGCGAGAAGTACTGGCAGGACTATGACATCCGCCGCGCCTTCACCGCGCAGATCATTATCGACAAGCTGAAGAAGCGCGACGGCATCACGATCGACAACATGACCGAGGCGCTCGACCGCTGCGTGGAAGACGGCGTGAAGGAAATCGTCGTGCAGCCGACGCATCTCATGGCTGGCCTGGAATACTCCGACGTGAAAGACGAGCTCGACAAGTACGCCGACAAGTTCGACAAGATCTCGCTCGGCGACCCGCTGCTCACCTCCGACGACGACTACAAGAAGGTGGCCGCAGCCATTAAGGAGAACATGGCGTCCTTCGACGACGGCGAGACGGCGCTGTGCCTCATGGGCCACGGCACCGAAGCCGATTCCAACGCCGACTATGCCAAGATGCAGGAAGTGTTCAAGAACGAGGGCTTGACGCAGTTCTTCGTCGGCACCGTCGAGGCTGAACCGACCTGCGAGGATGTTATCGCCGCTGCGAGCGCCGCAGGGTACAAGAAGGCCGTGCTCGCGCCGTTCATGGTGGTCGCGGGCGACCACGCGAACAACGACATGGCAGACGAGACCGACCCCGACAGCTGGGCTGCGAAGTTCGTGGCCGCCGGCTTCGAAGTGACGTGCCTGCTCCAGGGCCTGGGACAGAACGCCGCGGTTGACGACATCTACGTCTCGCACGTGGACGACGCCATCGCCAAGCTGTAAACTCGCCGCGCACGGAGGCGCCGGTTGCGTCCCCGTGAAACGGGCATGCGCCTTCCCGGACCGACGGCGCATGCCCGTTTCATTCGCATCCCGCCCGCCCACCGCACGGCGCGGGAGGTCAAACCGATTGAAAGGAACCCCCCCCCTTGTTGAAGAAAACCCTTGTCTTCGCCCTGTCGGCGGTGCTTTGCGCGTTCTCGCTCGCCGGCTGCGCCGGAAATTCGAGCGACAGCGCAAAGGCAAGCGATGCCGATTCCCAGGAAAAGACCGAACAGGCGGCCGATGCGCCCGAGGGCGCAAGCGCTGCCCCCATCACCGCCGACAAGGTGGCCGACGGCACCTATCCGATCACCGTAGATTCCAGCTCGAACATGTTCAGGATTGTGGACGCCCAGCTCATCGTGGAAAACGGCTCCATGCACTGCGTGATGACGCTTTCCGGCACGGGCTACGGCAAGCTCTTCATGGGCACGGGCGACGAGGCTGCCGCCGCGAGCGAGGCCGACTTCATCCCCTATGTGGAAAACGCGGAAGGCAAGTACACCTACGACGTGCCCGTTGAAGCGCTCGACGAGGACACCGCCTGCGCCGCGTGGAGCATTAAAAGGGAGCGGTGGTACGACCGCACGCTCGTATTCGAATCCGCCGGCGTCGATCTGCGCGCCAACGCACTGAAGTAACGCCATGCGGTCGATTCTTCCCAAGGGGGAAAACAGGAAGCGCCGCAGCATCGCGGCGCGCGTAATCGCCTGCGTTCTCGTCGCCCTGCTCGCGCTTCCCTTCGCGGGGTGCAGTGCGAGCCCAAACGCGACCGGTGCCACGGCGGGCTCTCAGGAATACACTGTGAGCGTCTCGCTTTCCGGCGGGTCAGGGCGCGCAAGCATCGCCTCACCCACCACAATTGTGAAGGATGGCGACACCTACACCGCGACCATCACCTGGTCGAGTTCGAACTACGACAAGATGACCGTCGACGGCGTGGACTACGCGCCCGTAAACGACGGCGGCAACTCCACGTTCGAGATACCCGTCACGCTCGACGAGGACATCGCCGTGTCGGCCGAGACCGTCGCCATGTCGACGCCGCACACCATCGACTACACGCTCTACTTCGACCCATCCACCATGAAGGAAAAATCGGGCGACGATGCAAGTGGCGGCTCCCCTGCGAGAACGGCTTCAAGCGCCGCGGCCGACTTCCACAACGCCGATTTGGGCTGCGGCTGGGAGCCGACGGGGACGCTTCAGCTTGAATACGCCAAGCACTTCACTGTCGACGAGTTCGAAGGCGGCCTGCGGCTTATCTGTGTTTCGAACGGAGAGCGCTTCCTCGTGGTGCCGCAAGATGCGAAGGTACCTGATGGGTTGAGCTCCGACATCGCGGTCATAAGGCGCCCCGCCGACAAGGTGTACCTCGTGTCATCGGCGACGATGTGCCTGGTCGACGCGCTCGATGCGAACGACAATATCTTCATGTCGGGCACGAAGGCCGACGATTGCTCGGTCGTGGGCTTCAAAAGCGCACTCGAAAGTGGGGCGATCGCCTACGGCGGCAAGTACAGCGCGCCCGACTACGAGCGAATATCGGCCTCGGGCTGCACGCTCGCCATCGAGAACACCATGATCAACCACACGCCCGATGTGAAGGAAAAGCTGCAGAAGCTCGGGCTCGTCGTGCTCACCGAACAGTCGTCGAGCGAGCCCGAAGCACTCGGGCGCGTTGAGTGGATTAAGCTTTTCGGCGTCCTATTCGACAAGGAAGACGAGGCCGCGCACCTGTTCAACGAGCAGAAGGCCCGCGTCGAGCAAACGTCGGGGCTCGCGTCGTCAGGTAAAACCGTGGCGTATTTCTACATTAACTCGAACGGGGCCGCCGTCACGCGGCGGGCGGGCGACTACGTGGCGCAGATGATCGAGCTTGCAGGCGGCAGCTATGCGCTCGATGACGCGCAGACGGCGTCGACGTCAGGTTCGTCAGTAACGCTCGAAATGGAGCGCTTCTACGCGACGGCGAAGGATGCCGACATCATCGTCTACAACGGCACCATCGACGAGTCAGTTACCACCTTGAACGACTTCGTAGGCAAAAACGCGCTATTGTCGCAGTTCAAAGCCGTGAAGAACGGCAACGTCTGGGTCACAAGCGCCGACATGTACCAGCAGATGACTTCTACCGCCGACATTATCGACGAGCTGCACGGGGCGTTCACCGGCAATGACGCGAGCGACTTCCATTATCTGAGGAAGCTCGGTTAGCACCATGAGAAGCCGGCTTTCCATGGCATACGACGAATCGGGGCGCGCCGCGCGGTGTCGCGTCGTGACGGCGCTGCTCGCTGTTGCCCTCATCGTGCTCGTCGGGGCCAACCTGTGCATCGGGAGCGTGCTCGTGCCCGCAGACCACATCCCCGGCATCCTTTCGGGCGGCGCGGCCAATTCCATGGAAAGCCAGGTCATCTGGGAGATTCGCCTGCCGCGCGTGCTTTCAGCCGTGCTTCTCGGCGGGGCACTTTCGCTTTCCGGGTTCCTGCTGCAGACGTTTTTCAACAACCCCATCGCCGACCCGTTCATCTTGGGCGTCTCCTCGGGCGCAAAGTTCGTCGTCGCGCTTACGATGATCGTACTTCTAGGCGCGAACCAGGCCATGTCCTCGCCGGCCATGGTGGCCGCAGCGTTTCTGGGCTCGCTTATCACCATCGGCTTCGTGCTCCTCATCGCACGGCGCATAAGTTCCATGGCCATGCTCATCGTGGCGGGCGTCATGGTGGGATACATCTGCTCGGCGGCGACGAACTTCCTCATCGCCTTCGCCGACGACCAGTCCATCGTGAACCTGCACAACTGGTCTTTGGGTAGCTTCTCGGGTTCGAGCTGGGACGACATCGCGGTCATCGCGGTCGTGGTGGTCACCGTGAGCGCATGCGTATTCGCGATATCGAAGCCCCTTTCCGCCTTCCAGCTGGGAGAAGCCTACGCGAAAAGCGTCGGCGTGAACGTCGAACGCTTCCGCGTGGTGCTCGTCCTTCTAGCGAGCATGCTCTCCGCCTGCGTGACCGCGTTCGCTGGTCCGGTGTCGTTCGTAGGCATCGCGGTTCCGCATCTCGTGAAGTCGGCGCTAAAGTCGTCGAAGCCCATCCGCGTGATTCCTGCGTGCTTCTTGGGAGGCGCCATCTTCTGCGCGGGCTGCGATTTGATCGCGCGCACGCTGTTCTCTCCCGTCGAGCTTTCCATCAGCGCCGTCACCGCCATCTTCGGCGCTCCGGTGGTTATCGCGCTCATGTTGAAGAAGCGGGTGAGGTAGATGGGGGAATTCGTGCCGCGGCCCAAAACGCTCGGAGGGGACATTCCATGCTTAGACAGTCCTGAGCTCGCACGAAAGCGCCAGAAGGCACTTTCGGCTCGTGCGGAACTGCGCGCGGAACGCCTCCTCCGAGCGGAGCCGAACCTCGAAACTACGGTCGAAACGCAGGCTGACGGAGCGCCGCTTTTCCACATAAGCGACCTGTCGGCGGGCTACGACAAGAAGGTCGTAGTCGAAGGCGTCGATCTGGAGGTTCGCGCGGGCGACGTCGTGGCGCTCATCGGGCCGAACGGCTCGGGCAAGTCGACCATCTTGAAAACCATCACACGCCATCTGGCACCGCTTGCCGGCGCGGTCGAGCTCGACGGGCGGGAGGTTTCCCGATGGAAGACGGCGGAGTTTGCAAGGAACCTTGCCGTTATGCTGACAGATCGCCCCCGGACCGAGCTCCTCACCTGCCGCGATGTCGTAGAGGCGGGAAGGCACCCCTACACCGGGCGAATGGGCACACTCTCGCCCGACGACCAAAGTCGGGTCGACGAGGCCATGAAAACCGCACATGTGGAAGAGCTCGCCGAGCGCGACTTTATGCAGATAAGCGACGGGCAACGCCAGCGCGTCATGCTCGCACGCGCCATCGCGCAGGATCCGCGCGTGCTCGTGCTCGACGAGCCCACGTCGTATCTCGATATCCGCTACCAGATCGACCTGCTGCGAATACTTCGCCACCTTGCGAAATCGCGGAATGTGGCTGTCATCATGTCCATCCACGAACTCGAGCTCGCGCAGAAAAGCGCCGACAAGGTGATTTGCGTGAAGGACGGCCGGGTCTTCCGCGCCGGCGCACCCGAGGACATATTCACGCGCGAGACGATTGGCGAGCTCTACGGCCTTCAACATGGCACCTTCAACGAGCGCTTCGGCAGCGTGGAAATTGGACGCCCGCACGGCGATGCGCACACATTCGTCATCGCCGGCGCAGGTACGGGGTCGGCTGTGTTTCGCCAGCTCATCCGGCAGGGCAAGGCGTTCTACACGGGCGTTCTGCACGAAGGGGACATCGACTGCGAGCTCGCGCGCGACCTGGCGGCGGAATGCGTGGCCGAGCGCGCCTTCGAGCCGATCGGGGATAGAACCATGGCCCGCGCCAAAGAGCTCCTCGTCCACTGCGCGCGCCTTATCGTGTGTCCCGCCGCCTTCGGCACCATAAACGCCCGCAACGCAGAGCTCGTCGAGTTCGCACGCTCGCACGGTATCGAGGTCATGCGAGCGTGCGAAGGCGCATCGGAGGATTCCCAATTGGAGTGGGAAGGATAAACTGGGCTTTCTTTTAAGAATCCTCAGGCTACAGCTCCTACGCCGGCGAGGTCTCCAAGGCACCGGAGAACCTCGTGAACAGGAATTTCCACGCCGACGAGCCCAACTAGGCCTAATCCAAGCGAGATTCCAGACTCGACAGGCCATTGAGAGTCAGGTCGTTGGCGACCTCCGAGACACGCTCGATAGGAACCGAACCGTCAGACAGCGCCCACGTGCGATAGATACCGATAATACCGGACAGCAAAAACGCCAGATAGTAATCGAACATCTCGTCCTTGAGGCCGTGGGGCAGCAAGTCGCGCTCGGCAATCTCGTGCTCGAGCGGCGCACGAAGACGAGCCATAAAATCATCGAGCGGAATGTTCTCGATCAGCTGACGATTGAGCACCAGGTTGTTGCATAACGCCTCGTTAACGGTTTTAAAGAAGGTCGCCGCCGCGCCCAGGGCGCGCTCGTTAGTGTCGCCGTCCATGGAAGCAAGCGTTTTCTCGACCGAGTCGACAATCATCTCCACCACATCGACGGCAATGGCATCGAGCAGGCCGTCAACCGTACCAAAGTGAACGTAAAAGGTCTTGCGGTCGACATTGGCCTCGCGCGCGATGGCACTCACCGTAATGTCTGCCAGCGGCTTTTCCATGAGCAGGCGCTCGAAAGCGGAAAGGATGGCATTGCGGCTGCGAACGATGCGGCGATCAATACGCGGTTTGCTGGTGGCCATGGGCGTGTCCCTTCGATATACGGGCATTCATCAACAGATGAGAGATAATCTACGTAAGAGGATTATCCCCCATACAGCACAACTATGCCCCGCATCATGAAGAACGCACGACTGCCCTACCGCGACTTAGGGTGCTTCTTCTTATTGAGCGCCGACGGAGATACGCGGATACCGTCGCCCGTCTGGCGCACATAGGCTTTATGAGCCGGCTTAGCGGTCCCAGAAGCCTTCTGAGCGTGCTTCCTGGGATCAACGGTAACAGCATTCGTGGGGTGCGGCTTAGTGGGCGCAGAGGGCGTCTGAGGCTCGCGGCCGAGCTTGCGCATCACGCGATCCCAGCGCGCATGGATGCTCTCGTTGTGGGCGCTCTTAAGGCCCAGCAGGGGCGCAGCCAAAATGGTCGGCGCAATAAATGTAATGAGGCGCCACAGCAGATAGCCGGCGGTCGAAGCCGACCCAAAGAAATGACCCAAGAACAATGCAAAGCCGCCCTCAGCGCCACCAGTTCCACCGGGCAAGGGAACCGCAGAGCTCAGCAGCTGGACAAAGGCGCTCGCGGCCATGACCGAAAAAAAGTCGACCTCGTGGTGGCCAAAAGCAAGCATCAGGAAATATGGAACCAGATAGAAAAACGCGAGCTGCAGCATGGTGATAAACACGGTGAGCAGCATGGAAGAAAAATGTCCGGCCGAAAGCTTGAACTTCTCGGAGAAGGAGTAGATCTCGCCGTCGACAAACGTGCGCCATCCCTCGATCTTAGTGGCCGAGACACCTATGCGCTCGAGCCAATTGATGATGCAATGGGCAACGCGCGTGACGGTCTTAGGCATGAGCGCGACGGCGAAGATGCCCAGCAAGATGCAGCAGTGCCCACCAAAGCTAAAGACGCACAGCAGCGTCATGTCGCCATAGCGCTCGGCAAAAAACGGCATGCGAGCAAGCAGTAGAATAGCCCCCCAGGCAACGAGGCCAAACTGATACACGATAAAGCGCGTGAACTGCGTGGCTCCGGCCTCGCCGACATTTTGGCCCGCCTTGGTCAGGCGGTAGATCTGGGCAGGCGTAGAGCCCATCATCATGGGCGTCAGGTTGCCAAAGAAAATGCCACTCGCCTCGACCGAGATCAGATCGCGAATGCCGACGGGTGAATTGGGGTCGAGCCAGACGGCGATCGCATAGGCCACAATGCCAAAGAACAGATACATGAACATGCAAAGACACGCGACAACGAGCCAGGGCGCCTGGACGCTCGACATAGCAGCCCAGAACTGCCCCATCTGCCCGGTTACCACCAGATAGACGATATAACCCACCAGCACAACGCCGATAAAGATTGCGCCGCGGCGTGCGCTCTTATTGTCATCGCCGCCCGAGTCCTCAACCTCGACCTGGGGCTTGGACGTATGCTGAGAGGACTCCGTCATGAGACTCCTTCTAACAGTCAAAATATCTTGGTTATTGTACCCGTAAGGGCCATAAGCAGAACGCAAAGCTCTTGTTCAAACGGGAATGACAGACAGTTGTTTGATAATAAAAAACCCGGCCTTCCGTGGAAAGACCGGGTATCAGATGCGTGGTAGCCCGTACCAGATTCGAACTGGTGATCTCCGCCTTGAGAGGGCGGCGTCCTAAACCGCTAGACGAACGGGCCATAGGCCTCGGCAGAAAAGAAGTGGTAGCCCGTACCAGATTCGAACTGGTGATCTCCGCCTTGAGAGGGCGGCGTCCTAAACCGCTAGACGAACGGGCCACATGACATCTGCACTGCCGTGCTGCGAGGAAATATATTACGGGACAAAAAACATCAGCGCAAGAAGAAATTCCAAATTGCCGAAAAATTGTCGACAGGTTATGGAACGCGCAGGTCAACTAATTAGCTAATTCAAGTTGAGATGAACCAAAAGGGTTTCGCGATCGTTGGGGATGTTGTCCTCGATAACGGCTTCGAGGGCGGCGTTGAGTAGCTGGCCTAGCTCGGGCCCCGGCTTCACACCGGCGCGGATCAGGTCGCCGCCGTTAATGGCGAGCATCTTGAGCGTATAGGGCTCCCCCGCCTTCAGCAGCTCGTGCGCCATCGCGCGCATCTCCTCAATCGTCTCGACGTAATAGAAGCACGACGGGGCCTTACCAAGTGTGTCAGCACGCTTAAGATCCATGAGCTCGTCCATCAGACGCGGCGTGTCGACGCCCTCGCCCGAAAGCGCGCGCATCATATTGAGCAGGCAGGAGCGCTCGGGGCGCAGCGGCTTGTCATGGTATTTGATGAGCAGGCACACATCGCGCACCAAATCGTGCGAGAGCGCCAGGCGATCCATAATGACGCGCGCCTTCTTGGCGCCGAGCTCGGGATGACCGTAGAAGTGGCCGCTGCCGGCGTGATCGACCGTAAAGCAATCGGGCTTGGAGACGTCATGCAAAAACGCTGCCCACATTAAGCTCGGCGAAGGCGCCACGCCATCGCACAGCGCCAGCTCCCCTGCCACCGTCAGCACGCGGGCGATATGTTCGTAGACGTTAAACGCATGATAGACACTGCGCTGGTCAAACCCACGAGCCGGCGCAAGCTCGGGCACGGCGGCGCAGATGAGCTCGGGGTAGCGCAGCATCGCGTCTCCCCCGTGGCCGGTCGATAGAATGCCCTCGAGCTCAATACCCACGCGCTCGCGCGCCACGGCATCGAGCAGCGGCGCGCACTCGGCAAGGGCACACTTGGTCTCGGGCTCAATCACAAAGTCCAGGCGGCAGGCAAAACGCACCGCACGCAACATGCGCAGGGCATCCTCGTTAAAGCGGCGCTTGGGATCTCCGACGGCACGAATCAGCTTGCGGTCTAGGTCGCCCTGGCCATCGTAGCGGTCGACAAGGCCGCGCTCGGGATGCCACGCCATGGCATTGACGGTAAAGTCGCGGCGCGCCAGATCGTCCTCAAGCGAAGCGGCGCGCTCCACACTCTGAGGATGACGACCGTCGGTATAGAAGCCGTCCAGGCGATAGGTGGTGACCTCAATGCGCTCGCCATCGCAAATAGCCGTAATGCCGCCAAATTTAATGCCCGACTCAACTACCGCAATGCCGGCGGCCTCGAGTGCCGCCTTGGACTCCAGCCACAGGCCGCTGCAGCACATGTCGACATCGTGGCTGGGGCATCCCATCAGCGCATCACGTACCCAACCACCCACGTACCAAGCCTCAAGACCTGCTGCCTCAAGCGCACGCAGGACACGGATAGAGGCATCGGTCGGCTGCGTACCGTTGAGCGAAACATTGCACATGCCTATGGCCTCCTGCGACTATCAAATTGGCTATCGATTGCGTCTGCAAGAAGTCTAGCAAGAAACAGCCTCCACTGCACACGCAAGTCCGATAAACAAAAACGCATCCGTCCTGGTCTAAGACGGATGCGAAATAATTGAACTATTCAGGCAAGGTGCCGAAACTAGCAAACCTGACGGATTGCAATACCCTTCTGATACTCATCGACCTTGGCGAAGTCGCCCAGACCGGGGCACTCGACCACGTTAGCGCCGGTGGCCATCGAGAGACGCAGGGCGTCCTCGACGCGCTCCGGGGCGTCGTGCCACACGGACAGGAAGGCGGCCAGCGAAGAATCGCCGGCGCACACCGTCGACAGCAGCTTAACCTCAAAAGTACGGTTGGCAAACCAGATGTGCTCGCCGTTGGAGAAGTACGCACCGGCGCCGCCGAGCGTCAGCAGCACGTTCTTAGCGCCCTTGGCGTGCAGCTCGGCCATGGCACCCTTGACGGACTCATCGTCGCCGCCGCTTACCTTAATGCCAAAGATATCGAGCAGCTCGTCGTCATTGGGCTTAATCAGCAGCGGCTCCATGGCAATGAGGTCTGCCAGCTGATGGCTCGAGATATCGAGCACGAACTCGGCCCCCTTGGCCTTGACGCGGCGCAGGACCTCGGCAAGGAAGCCCTCGGAGGTGTTGGGGGGCAGCGAGCCGCTAATGACCAGGCAGGTCATGTCGTCAAGTGAATCGATGAGCTCAAACATCTCTTGCTCGTTGGCTTCGTTAATGGCGGCACCGGCATTAACCATGTTGTACTCGGTGTCGGGACCGGCGTTGAGGAACACGTTGACACGCGTGATACCGTCAGTCCACACAGGCTTGACGGGCACGCCAAGGGCCTCGGCGCCCTTAACGATGAACTCGCCCGAGAAGCCGGCGAAGAATCCAAGGATCGTGGTGTCGACGCCGTAGTGGTCGAGCGTAAAAGAAACGTTGAGACCCTTGCCGTTGGGGGTGTAGACAGCGTTACGGGTGCGGGTGACGGTGTTGGCGGACAGGCCATCGCAGGAGATGTTGTAGTCAATAGCGGGATTTGCAGTAAGCGTGTAAATCATGAATGTTCCTTTCACGAAGCAACGTGTTAATGAAAGTATATTCCACGCTTCGGCAAAAGGCTACAACAACTCGGTGAACGGTGTGGAACGCGTGAAGCGCGGCTCCGAGGTTCGAGTGGGACAAAAAAACGGCGCCCCGGTCGAAACCGGGACGCCGTATGCGCACGAGTTTGTCGCGTTTCGCTTACTTGCGATCGAGCTTACGGACGGCAACGCGCTTGCTGTACTCGTCAACGTGACCGAAGTCGCCGATGCCGACGGACTCAGCGACGTTGGCGCCGGTGGCCATAGCGAGCTTCATGGCCTCCTCGACGTTGTCGCGATCCCTGTACCACTTGTGCAGGAACGCAGCGAGGGTGCAGTCGCCGGCGCAGACGGAAGAGACAAGCTTGATGTTGAACTCACGCTTGGCATACCAGATGTCCTCGCCGTTGGAGAAGTAAGCGTCACCGCGGCTACCACGGGTGAGCAGCACGTTCTGGACGCCGGCCTCGTGAGCCAGCTTCATGGCAACGCGGACCTCGTCGTCGGTGTCGACCGGCACGCCGAAGATAGCCTTCATCTCGTGATGGTTCGGCTTAATGAGCAGCGGCTTCTTGTGAGCGAGCTCCTTGAGCTTGTCGGAGGACAGGTCCAGGACGACGTCGGCGCCACGGGCCTGAGCGTGCTCCATGACCTGAGCCAGGAAGTCGGGCGTAGCTTTGGGAGGCACGGAGCCGGAGACGATCAGGCACTCAAGATCGCCCGCGGTGTCCAGGATGTTGTAGAGCTCCTCCTGATGCTGCGGCGTGATCGGAGCACCGGGGTTCAGGATGCCGTACTCGTGCTGGCCATCGTTGACGTAGGTGTTGATGCGCGTGATACCGTCGGTCCAGACCGGGCGGCAGAGGCAACCCAGGTTCATGACCTCCTCGACGATGAACTTGCCCGTGAAGCCGGCGAAGAAACCGAGCGCGACGGTGTCGACGCCCATCTTCTTAAAGGCGAAGGACACGTCGAGGCCCTTGCCGTTAGCCGTGTAGCTGGCCGAGCCGGTGCGGACGTTCTCGTCGGGCTCGAGCGGAGAGCTCGAAACCGTCATGTCGACAGCCGGGTTAGCGGTTAGCGTGTAGAACATTTACAGTACCCCCTGTATATGTGAGGGCCGCGTGGCCGGCCCATTCCAACCACGCGGTTACCTCTGATACCAAATTAGCGAGCTGCGGACTCGAGCAGTGCCTTGACCTCGGCGGCGGTGTTGCAGGCGAGCGCCTTCTCGGCGAGCTCGTCGCACTCGGCCTTGGTCCACTGGCTGATGGTCTTGCGGGCGCGCAGGATGGACGGAGCGCTCATCGAGAACTCCTCCAGGCCCCAGCTGATCAGCAGCGGCTCAAGCAGCGGATCGGCAGCGGCCTCGCCGCACATGCCGACCATGATACCGGCCTTCACGCCGCTCTCGATGATGTTCTTGAGCGAGCGGAGCACGGCGGGATAGTACACCTGGTACAGGTTGGAGATGGTGTCGTTACCACGGTCGGCGCACATGGTGTAGCCGATCAGGTCGTTGGTGCCGATAGAGAAGAAGTCGGCGACCTCGGCCAGACGGTCAGCGAGCAGCGAAGCGGCAGGCGTCTCGACCATAATGCCGACCTCGATGTTCTCGTTGAACTTGCGACCCTCCTCGGTCAGCTCGGCCTTGCACTGCTCGACGAGCTCCTTGACGGCCACGACCTCCTCGACGCAGGTGACGAGCGGGATCATGATCTTGACGTCACCAAAGGCGCTGGCGCGCAGCAGGGCGCGGAGCTGAACCTTGTACTGGTCGGGATTGGCCAGGCAGTAACGCACGGCGCGGAAGCCCATGAAGGGGTTCTCTTCCTTGACCATGTGCAGGTAGGGGATCTCCTTGTCGCCACCCACATCGAGCGTGCGGATGATGACCGGAGCGCCCTTGAGCGCGCTGGCGACCTTGCGGTAGGCGTTGAACTGCTCCTCCTCGGAAGGAAGCTCAGCGGAGTCCATGAACAGGAACTCGGAGCGGAACAGACCGATGGCCTCGGCATCGTGATCGAGCGCGTTGGGCACGTCATCGGGGTTACCGATGTTGCAGGCGATGATCTTCTTGATGCCGTCGGCAGTCACAGAAGGCTTGCCGCGGAAGGCCTCGAGGGCTGCCTTCTCGGCAGCAAAGGCCTCGGCCTTGGCGGTGTAGGCAGCGAGCGTCTCCTCGTCGGGATCGGCCTCGACAACACCCTTGCCACCGTCGACGACGACGGTCATACCGTTGCGAAGGGCGGTGCAGCTGTTAGAGACCGAAAGGACGGCCGGAATCTCGAGGGCGCGCGCGATGATCGCGGAGTGCGACGTGCGGCCACCGGTCTCGGTGACGATACCGGCAACGTGGGCCTTATCGATCGTGGCAGTCATGGACGGCGTAAGGTCGTGCACGACAACGACGGTGTTCTCGGGCAGGACGGAGAGGTCGACGACCTCCTTGCCCAGCAACTCGGCCAGAATACCGGTGCGGATGTCGGCGATGTCGGCCGCGCGCAGACGGAACATCTCGTCGTCCATGGACAGGAACATGTTCTCGAACATGGTCGAGGTGTCCATGAGCGCCTGCTCGGCGCAGGTGCCGCCGTCGATGGCGGCGTTGATGGCGTCGGTCATGCCCGGGTCCTGAGCCAGGACAATGTGTCCGCTCATGATCTCGGCCTCGGCCTCGCCCACCGTCTCCTTCATGTGGTCGGCCTGAGCCTGGGTCTTCTCGCAGAAGACCGAAAGAGCGGTCTGATAGCGCTCCTTCTCTGCTGCCGAATCAGCGACCTCGTGCGGTTCAAACGTCAAGTCGGGATCGACGGCGACCATGACGGTGCCGATTCCGATGCCCTCGGATGCGTTGACTCCCTGATACATTCCCATTCCTCTCTCCGTGCCATGTGATAAAGCGTTTTGCCATATCCATGACAAAAGAGCGCAGCTACCTTGATGCAGGTCACTGCGCCCCCAAGTATGAACTTAATTGTTCAACATGCGACCCGTTTGAGTTCTACTCGCCAAGACCGCTCTTGATGAGCTCGATGGCAGCAGCCAGAGCCTCGGCCTCGTCGGCGCCGTCGCACTTGACCTCGACCTCGGTACCGCAGGGGATACCAGCAGCCATGAGGGCCATCGGGGACTTGCCGTTGACCTCCTTCTCGGGAGTGACGACCGTCACGTCGCAGGCGTACTTGCCCATGGTGGAGGCGAAGAGGCCAGCCGGACGCATGTGAAGACCCTGCGGATTGACGAGGGTAGCCTTCTCAGAAACCATAATTGACTCCTTTTTTGTGTTTAACCCCTGTCGTGCATGCGGCAGGAGTCAGATTCACGACGTTGTTTATATTAACTCACATCAAACGGTTTTTCATTGTGTTTCGCACGAATTGTTGGACAGTTGTCTGTTCTGTCCGCTCGCCTGCCGGGCGGGGCGGTTAAGTTTGCTGCTCTACAGTCCTGCGCAAGACGGAAAGCACATTAAGTGCTTTCCTTTGCGTGCGGAACTCGCGACAAACTTAACCGCCCCGCCCGGCAGGCGAGCTGCGGGAAAATGCTTCCGTCCAAGAAATATCGTGCAAAAGGAATTCTGGCTGAATTATTGTTCGCGTGGGTGATTCAGTCGATGAGGGCTATTAATGCCCTGTTGGGGACTAAGGAGTGTCCCGGGGTGCCGGCAGGAAAGGAACGTCCCTAAGTGCCGGGTGGCATGAAAAAAGGCGAGGACCCGTAGGGAGTCCTCGCCTTTGTTACAGGGGGCGATGTTATTCGCGTACCGTGGAATTAGACCAGGCGGGCGTTGATCGTCTTGGCGATCTCGGCGGCGTCGGTGGAACCCTTGACGGTGCCACGGAAGTCCTCGTCCATGAGCGCCTCGGCGACCTTGGACAGGATCTTGAGGTGCGTGGTGCCAGCCTGGGCACCCGGGATGAGCAGAGCGATGGCCACGTTGACGGGAGCGCCGTCCATGGTGTCCCAACCGGTCACGCCAGACTCGTCCTTGACGACGATGACGGCAGCCTCGGTAATGGCGTCGGACTTGGCATGCGGGATGGCGAAGCCCTCCATCATGCCCGTGGTGCCCTCGGCCTCGCGGGCCAGGAAGGCGTTCATCACGGCGTCGGCGTCGCCGGCGATACCGGCCTTGACAGCCTGGTTGGAAACGAAGCTCAGAGCCTCGTCACGAGAAGCGAAGTCCTCGGCGACAAAGACATTCTCAACCTTCACGAAGTCGGCAGCCTCGGCCTTAGGGGCCTCAACGGCAGCGGCCTTGGAAGCCTCAACCGGCTTGGCTACAGGAGCGGCCTTCTGATTCTTCTCGAAGTCGTACTTCTTGAAGGCCACGAACAGGATGCCACCGACCACGGCGCCGATGAGGATCGCGAGGACCCACTGCGGGCCGTTCTCGACAACGGGCAGGACCAGGAAGCCGCCGTGAGGCGCCGGATCGTGAACATTGAAGAAGATGGTCAAGATGGAAGCGATGGAAGAACCGACCATCATGATGGGCATGACGGGCCAGATGTTCTTGGTCATGAACGGAATGGCGCCCTCGGTGATGTGGGTGCAACCAAGGATAAGGTTGACGATACCGGCGTCATGATCCTCCTGGCTGAAGTACTTCTTGCCGACAACGACGGCGAAGGTGGTGATCAGCGGCGGAACGATGCAAGCGGCGGAGACGGCAGCCATGAAGTTGGTGCCGAAGTTGTAGGTCTCGGTGCCGACGCCAGCTTCGAGAGCGGTACCGAGCAGGAAGGTGCCAGTAGCGTAAGCAGCCTTGTTGACCGGGCCGCCCATGTCAAATGCGCACATGCAGCCGATGGCCAGGCCAAGGATCACCGGACCGGAGTTACCGAGGCTCTGCAGGAAATCCATCATGCCCTGGTTAATGGCAGCCATGGGGCCGGAAATACCGAGCATGACTAGGCCGACGATGGCGGTAGAGCACAGCGGATAAAGGAAGATTGCCTTCAGGCCATTAAGGCTCGCGGGAATTATAGAGAAAACCTTCTCGAGCAGCAGGATGACATAGCCAGCGAGGAAGCCGCCGACGATGCCGCCCAGGAAGCCAAAGCCCACACCCGAGCCTCCAGCGTCGATCATGCCAGTATCGGCGTTAACGGGCAGACCCTGGATGGCAATCATACCGGCGACGAAACCGGGGACGAGCGCCGGGCGCTTGCCGATAGACTCGGCGATGTAGGCGGAGAGCACCGGAACCATGAGGTTCATGGCGATACCGCCGATAATCTTGAGCATCGCGGCAAAGCTGTTGTAGTCGGCAGCCGTCGAATCAAAGGACGTGATGCCCCACAGGAACGAAATGGCGGTCAGAACACCACCGGCAACGACGAAGACCAGCATGTGGCTGACGCCGTTCATGAGGTGCTTGTAGATGACGTGACCGATGGACTCCTTCTCCTCGACCTCGTCCTCGACATCGGCGGCAGCGGCAACCGTGTCGTCGCCCTTGGCGGCGAGCGCGCGGTCGATCAGCTTTCCGGCGGCCTCGACGGACAGGGCCTTGGAAACACCGACGGAAACCATGGGCTTACCGGCGAAACGCTCAGCCTGGACATCCTTATCGGCTGCGACGACGACGGCCTTGGCACCGGCGATCTCGCTCTTGGTGAGCTCGTTCTCGACACCGACCTGGCCATGAGTCTCGACCTTAATGGTCAGACCTCGCTCGGCAGCTGCCTTCTCCAGCGCCTCCTTCGCCATGAAGGTGTGCGCAATGCCGGTCGGGCAACCGGTCGCGGCGATGATGTCAAACTTAGCCATGTGTCCCTCCTTCTTGAGTACTGCGCCCGCAGGCGCTCCCCTAAACGCGCTTCAATGCGCGTTTTTCCACACTTGAAAGATACCAACCTACCGTCCGCGTGAGAAGAGATATGGCGCAATTCTCCGGTGAAAGGTTCTTTCATAACCGTAAACGGTAAGTGAAAGTTTACCATCAACACTTGAAACGGCAAGGTGTATCTTGTAATTGAAAATGCACGTATACTATGGCATTGAAAAACGAGTCCGATTTTCAATGCCAACCAGGAGCCATCCATGACCGATAGCAGCAAGAGCGCGCTCTCCCTTATTAGCACACACAAAGGGTACAGCGATTCCGAGCAGCGCATTGTCGACTATATATTGGAGCACCAGTCCGAGGCGCCGCGCCTGACGGCCGCCCAGCTCTCACGAGCCGCTGCCACGTCCGAGGCGACGGTTTCGCGCTTCTGCCGCAAGCTGGGCTTTGGCAGCTTCCGCAGCTTTCAGTTTTCGTTGGCTCGCGACTTGGAGAGTCAGCGCAACGAGGGCCTGACCGACGAGGTCTCGCTCGACAACATGGAGCAGAGCCTTAAAAATATCCTCGCCGCCAAGGTGAGTGAGCTTAATGCGACCATCGACGGCATTGATCACGACACGTTGGCCGCAGTTGTGCACGCGCTTAAGAATGCCGGCGTTATTGAGTTCGCCGCCGTGGGCAATACGAACGCGGTCGCGCTCGATGCGACATTTAAGTTTTCGCAGCTGGGCCTTCGCTGCATGGCAAGCACCATCAGCGAGACCTCGATTGGTTTCGCGCTCACGTTGCGCCCTGGTGATGTTATCGTGTTGATCTCGAACTCTGGCAAGTCGCGTCGACTGAACCGCATGGCAAAAGCAGCTCGCGATTGCGGCGCCACTGTAGTCGTCATCAGCAGCGACAGCAAGTCTCCACTTGCGCGCCTAGCCGACTACACCTTTAATACCGTCAATCACGAGGCACTGCTGACAACGGGCGACTTCGCGTTCTCCAAGATGAGCGCCACGATGATCATAGAGGTCATCTACAACTTCCTGCTGCCCGAAATCGAGGACGCGCGCGAGCACATCAGCTACTACGAAGAGCTCATCCAGCCGGATAAGGTCGTAGAGTAGACATTTTAGGGAGCCGATAAACGCCACTCGCCACGAAACCGGCCTATCTACTACGTTTTATCCGTATGGCCCAACCACATACCGAAAATAGAGAAAACCGCAGGCGCTCTACCTGCGGTTTTCTTTTTGCAATTCTTGACATGGTTCCCGATGGCCTATTAAACGTAGTAGATGGGCCGGTTTCGTGGCGGACAGGTCGGACATGCATGTGGCGGCACGGCCTAAGCACGCGCTTCTTCCAGCATCTGCCTGGCGTGCGCTAGGCTTGCCTCCGATTGATCGCCGCTCAGCATACGGGCGATCTCTGCGGTACGGGCATCGCCGGTCACCTCGTCCAGATGCGTTTGGGGAAAGTCGCCGGGCTCTTTACTGACCACGTAATGCTTGTCGGCCATGACGGCGACCTGCGCCAAGTGGGTTACGACAATCACCTGATGCGTAGCGGCGAGATCTGTCAGCACGCCCGCAAGTGCACGCGCCGTGGAGCCACCGACACCAGCATCGACCTCGTCAAACACCAACGTATCAACACCGTCCGCGTTACCGAGGACAACCTTGCTTGCCAGCATGACGCGGCTGAGCTCGCCGCCCGACGCAATGCGGCGCAAGGGACGAGGTGTCAAGCCAGCGCCGCTGCGATATAGCAGCTCGTAGCTTGAAGGGCCCGCCGGCGTCCATTCGGCACGCGGAAGATCGCGCGACTCCCAGACCAGCTCGGCACCGCCCATCTCCAGGCGCGCCATCTGACGGCCAACCTCGTGACAAAAGCGCGGGGCAGCGGTGTTCCGCGCGCGCTTAAGCGCCTTAGCAGCAGCAAAAAGATCGCGTTCAGCGCACCCGAGTGCCTCGCGAGCCTTCTTGATCTGCTCATCACCATCATCGACTAGAGACAGCAGCTCTCGTGAGCGGTCGCGCATGGCAAAGACATCGTCCATGGTGGGACCCCACTGACGCAGCAGGCCCTTGAGGTCGGAATACCGCTCGCGCATGCGAGCGAGCTCACGAGGGTCAAACGCAACGCCATCGCGATAGGCACGCAGCTCGTTGGCGCAATCCTCAAGCGAGATGCAGGCATCCGAAAGCGCATCGGCAATGTCACCGAGCTTGCGGTCAACGGTCGTCATGCGTGAAAGCTCGGCCACGGCGCCATTCACGGCATCGAGCGCTCCCCCCTCGGCAGCAAGCGATGCATGGGCCTCGTTGGCCGTCGCCACCAAGACCTCAGCGTGCTCCGAGCGCGGCAGCAGCTCCTCGAGTTCCTCGTACTCGCCTGGCTTGGGGTCGACCTCGGCGATACGCTCGAGGGCAAAACGCGCTTCCTCGACGCGACTCCCCTGCGCACGTGAGGCTTCCTCCACACGGCGAAGCTCCTTGGCGGCAGCACGCGAAGCCTTAAAGCAGGCACGATACTTCTCGAGCGCCTCAAGCGCCGCGCGCCCAGCCCAAGCATCGACCATGGCAACATGGTGCGCCGGGTCGAGCAGGCGCTGATGTTCATGCTGGCCGCACAGATCCATCATCACGCCAACGCGCTCCGAAAGCTCGCGCACGCTGGCGATACGGCCGTCAATTTTTACGCGGCTGCGGCCCTCGGCAGAAAGGCTGCGCTGCACGGTGAAGCCCTCCGTGTCGTGCGGACCGTCAAACAGACGCGCCTCGACGCTGGCAAGCGCCTCGCCCTCGCGAACCGTCGACGAATCGGCGCGCTCGCCCAAAATGAGCTTGAGTGCCGAGAGCAGTGCGGTCTTACCAGCACCGGTCTCGCCGGTCAGAACCGTTAGACCCGCACTCGGAACCAACGTCGCCTCGCGAATGAGTGCAATGTTGGAAACCTGCAGCTCATCGATCATGACGCACTCCATAGAACACGCGACTCACCGAGTTATAGAAGCTCTCGGGACCGTAATCCAGCAGCAGCACATCGCCGGGACCGCGACGCACAGCCACGCTCTCGACCGTGCCGTCGCAGGTAATAAACTGTCCGTCGATAGCGATGGCAGGCACACTCGGGCGGTCGTCGGACATAAAGATCTCAACGACATCGCTTGGCGATGTCAAGAAAGCGCGAGCCTGAATGGTGTGCGGCGCGATGGGCACGCAAACCATGCCCGTATAATCGGGGCTCACGATAGGGCCGCCGGCGCTCAGCGCATAGCCGGTAGAGCCAGTCGCCGTCGACACGACGACACCGTCACCGCGCAGGCGATCGATATGATGGCCGGACACCGTAATGTCAAACTCAACCATATCGGAAAGGGGGCCGCGCGTAAGTGCCATGTCGTTGAGGGCAAACGTGCGCACGACATCCTTCGTGCCGTCTTCGCGCACCGAAACGATATCGGCGGCGATGGTGGCGCGGCGGCTCACGTGGAGCTCGCCGGACAGAGCATCGCTCACAACCTTTAAAATGTCGCGCTCCTCGGGGCTCGCTGCCGTCAAAAAGCCCAGATGACCATAGGAAAGACCCAAAATGGGAATCTCGCGGTAGTTGAGGATACGAGCCGCGCGCAGCAGCGTTCCGTCGCCGCCGAGCGTAATGACCAGGTCGGCATCGTCAACATCGGGCGCGCTTTGGATCTTGGAGCGCTGATCGGCAGCCCATGCGACCTCGTAGCCCTGGCGCGAAAGCCAAAGCTCGAGCATCAGGCCGCTCTCGACCGCCTCTTGCTTGTAGTAATTGGGAACCAGAAAGACTTTCATAGCGTTGCAGCTTTCTCGCTCAAAACCGATACCTGGGATTGCAGCTCATCGTCGGTGCGTTCGCCAGGGGCAAACCTTGTGCCGTACAGGAAAAACTCAACGTTGCCCTTAGCGCCATGGATGGGCGACACGCACACGTCAAGCGGGAACAGGCCCTTGGCTGCAAAAAGCTCAATCGCCGCCACGAGCGTATCGCGGCGGACGGCGAGGTCGGTCACGATACCGCCCTCGCCCACCAGCGCAGCCGGCGCCTCAAACTGGGGCTTTACGAGCGTGCAGAACGAACCCGAAGGATTCAGACACGCCAGCACGGCGTCGATGATATTCGCGATGCCGGTAAACGAGACATCACAAACAGCCAGGTCGATGGCGCCGGCATAGCCAAGCTCAGGCAACTGCGTCACGTTGGTGCGCTCATGCAGCGTCACGCGATCGTCCTGACGCAACGACCAATCGAACTGTGCGCGACCCACGTCCACCGAGACAACGGTCGCAGCTCCGCGCTTGAGCAGGCAATCGGTAAAGCCGCCGGTAGAGCAGCCTACGTCCAGGCAGGCAAGGCCCGTGGGGTCGATACAAAACGCATCGAGCGCACCCTCAAGCTTAAGGCCGCCGCGCCCAACGTACGGAATGCGCCCCTTAACGTGCAGCGGCAGGCCCGGCGTCACCTTGAGCCCCGGAGAGGCCAAACGCTCACCGCCGCTCGAAACCAAGCCGGCCATAAGAGTGCGAAGGGCATCCGCGCGATCGGCGCAGATGCCCTGTGAAATCAGTTCGTCATCAAGACGCACGCGTTTCATGAATGCCATCAACCATTCGTATCCGGAGATGCGGCTAGCTATCCTGGGATTCGTTTGCCGCATCCTCATCGTATTCCTGCTCGAGCTTATCGGCCTCACGCGGCGTCAGCTCAAACTTGTCGACCATATCGACCGCGCGGGAGCCCAGCTCAATCGCTTCGTCAAACAGATCGAGTGAACGCTCCAAGGACGTATCCTTGGAGCGAACGGTAGCAATGATCTGGTCCAGACGGTCCGAGATCTCGTCAAAGTTGCGGACAGAACCCTCTGGCATGGCTACTCCTCGACGGAGTCGGCCTCGACGGCCTCAGCAGCGTCCACATCCTCGGCAAGTACACCGGCGGTAGCCTGAGCGGCAGCGACCTTGGCGGCAGCCTCAGCAGCCTGGGCCTCCTCGCGAGCGCGATCCTCGGCCAGCAGTTCCTGGTACAGGTCCTCGCCCGGCAGCTCCTCGCTGCGAGCGATCTTGCCCAGCACGCCGTTGACAAACGAGGCGGACTGGTCGGTGCCATAGGCCTTGGCAAGTTCGACGGCCTCGTTGATCACGATAGCGTCCGAGACCTCTTCGTCGGTGAGGAAGCGCATCTCGTAGACGGCGATACGCAGCAGATTGCGGTCGGCGCCGGGCATGCGCATAAGATCCCAGTTCTTGGCGACGGCGCGCAGGGCACAGTCGATGCGATCGATATGCTCGTAGGCACCGCGGCACAGCTCCAGAGCATAGGGGTCGAGGGGGCCCTTCGAGATCAGGAAATCGCCCTCGAGGACGCGCTCGAGCGGGCTGTCCGTGGCCTCGGCCTGGAACAGCAGCTGCAGCGCCTGACTGCGGGCAAGCGTGCGCCCGCGATAAACCTTAAGGCTCAAAGGTTACTCCTTGGGGAAAACGAGGCCGTCGATGCAAACGTCAACGCGCTCGACCTCGACACCCACCTGGGCATCGATGGCGGCGACTACAGCGGCGCGAACGGCCTCGGCGAGTTTCTTGAACGGATAGCCAAAGAACACCACGACGCGCACGGTGAGTGCGAGCTTGTCGCCGACGACCTCGGCTTCGACCGCCGGCTCGGAAGCCGGGGCCTTAGACGAGAGCATCATGGAGACAAGGTTGGTGGCAAGGTCCTTGACGCCAACGGAGGCGATGCCCTCGACATCGGACACGGCGCGCGAGACGATGGCGGTCAGAACATCGGGCGAAATGCCGATGCCGTCAATCTTGATTTCCTGGGGCATGAGTCCTCCTAGAAGAGTTGGTTGCTAGACGCGGGAGACGAACTTGCCGTCGCGGGTGTCAACCTTGATGACCTCGCCCTCGTTGAGGTACATGGGGACCTGGATGACAGCGCCGGTGTCGATCGTGGCCGGCTTGGTGGAGCCCTGGACGGTGTCGCCCTTAAAGCCCGGGTCGGTCTGGACGATGGTGGTCTCGATGAACATCGGCGGGGTCACGCCCATGAGCTCATCGTCGGCGAAGAGCAGCTGGCAAATGTCGTTCTCGCGCAGCCACTTGGAGTTCTCGCCCACCATGTCCTCGGGAACAGGAACCTGCTCATAGGTCTCATTGTCCATGAAGATGTAGTCGGCGCCATCGTTGTAGAGGTACTGGAACTCACGGGTGGTGAGCATGACGCTCTCGAACTTGGTGCCGGCGTTGCAGGTGTTCTCGACGACGCGGCCGCTCTTGATGTCGCGGGTCTTGTAGCGCACAAACGCGCCGCCCTTGCCCGGCTTGACATGCTGGAACTCGACAATGGTGTAGACCTTGTCCTTAATGCGGAGACCGAGGCCGTTCTTGAAGTCGGCGGTAGAAATGGTAGGCATAGCGACCTTTCTTGTTATGGGCAGAACGCACAAGCGTCCAATTTACATACGACCGAAATTATACACTTGCAGACGGCGCCTGCAGCGAGCGCATAAAAAGAGAACGCGGGGCGCCCGAATTGCTCCGGACACCCCGCCCAAAAATCTATCGAAATGAGCTAGCAATCGATAATGTGCAGGTCGTGCGGGGTCTTGGTGAAGGGCTCATAGCCGTTCTCGGTGACCACGCCGTAGTCCTCCAGGCGCACGCCGCCCACGCCGGGCAGATACACGCCAGGCTCCATGGTGATAACCGAGCCGACCTCGATGGTGTTCTTGCTGCGGTTGAAGTTGGGCAGCTCATGGATGTCGATGCCCACGCCGTGACCCAGACCATGGTTGTAGTAATCGCCATAGCCGGCATCGCCGATGATCTTCTTGGAAAGCTTGAAAATGTCGTTGCCCTCCACGCCCGGATGGATGGCGGCGACGCACTCCTCGTGTGTACGGCGCACGAGCGCGTACAGGTCGAGCTGCTCCTGGGTAGGCTCGCCCATCACGACGGTGCGTGTCATGTCGGAGCGGTAATCACAGTAGCCCGCGCCGTAATCCATAAGAACGAAATCGCCCTTCTCGATCACGCGGTCGCTCGGCACGGCATGCGGGTTGGCGGTGTTGGGACCACTCGCCACGATGGAGCCGAAGGCAAGGCTATCGGCGCCGTTGGCGAACATAAAGTTCTCGAGCTCGTTGCGAACCTGCTTCTCGGTCATGCCGGGCTTAATAAAGCCGAGCATATGCTGGAAGGCGGCATCGGTGATCGACTGCGCATGGCGCATGAGCTCGATCTCCTCGGCGTCCTTGATGGCGCGCATCTTGCGAATGTCGTCATGCATCAGCGGCAGCATGCAGGCGACGGAACGATCCTCCAGACCACGCTGAATGCCCTGGTAGAAGTTGATCTGCATGTCGTCCTCGACAGCGCAGACGCGGCACTTGTTGGCCGCGATCTTGCCGGCGACCCAACCGGGGATGGTACCCTCGTCCATGTCGTAGACCCAAGGGCTGCCGGCGGGCGTGTTCTCCTCAAAGCTGTTGAGGTAGCGCGAGTCGGTATGGAACAGGCACTGGTCAGCCGTAATAAACGCCGCGTGCGGGAACTCGAAGGTGTAATCGAAGACGCCCTTCACGCCCGTGAGCCAACGAAGGTTGGCCTCGTCGCGCACCACGATGGCATCGTAGCCGCGCTCGACCATCAGGGCACGGACACGCTCGATACGACCGGCAGGACCGGCAGCAAACTCAGACATGCAGATTCCTTTCTTGTTGCCTCTATAAAGACGGGACGGGTCTCAACCGAACGACAGAATCGCATGCGATCCGCAACCGACTGAAAACCCGCCCCTCAACATGATACGAAAGACAATGGATGTCAATAAATCTTAGAGAAGTTCTTTGCGAGAAGCCAAGTAGGCGTGAGCATGGCGCTCAAGAACCTCGTCCTCAACGCTCGTGAGACGAATGGCGCCGAGTGCCGCGGGCAGCGGCAACATACTGCGGTTCGAACGGACAAACTGCTGCCTGCGGAACTCCTCGATATATGCGGCAGGCTCCAGATCGAAGGCAAGCTCCTCGATACCAAAGTCCTCCAGGCAGTCATCGACCTCAAAGACGTAATCGATATCGAAGTCGCAGGCATCATGTGCTAGGCGCGCCTCAAAGCGCATGCCCTCGGACAACAGCTGGTAGGCAGGGACCTGCGAAGCGGCATCGCCCAAGCAAGCGCGCAGGGTACGCTCCCCCGTCTTGCCAAAATCGAGCGCATGGCGAGCGCTCGGGTTCGTGGCCATCAGTACGTCCTTGCGGGCAGTCTGAGACCATTGGACGGCATTGACGAGCGCGACCTCCTCGCCCGCGAGAATCTCGGGGACGGTCTCAGCAAACTGATTCCAGCGGGATTTGCTGCTCGAAAGCATGGTGCCAACAAGTACCGCATAGCCGAGTTTGAGGTCCTCGGGGTCCGCCTCGCGAACAAGGTCGAGGTCGCACACGACCAAGCCCGGTTCGGGACGGAACGCGATGGCGGGATGCGCATTCGCCGACGATGCGACGAGCGGCTTCATGGTCGTCGCGACCGTGAGCATGGCGTCGAAGGTCGTCGGCAACAGCGCGCACTCAGTTCGGCCGCACCACTGGTTGGCGCACCAGCTAACAACCGAGCAGGTTGCGGCATCGCCAACGGCGACAACCAGATCGTCGCAGGTAACGCCGTTGGCAGACAGGGCGCCAAAGATAGCATCGGCATCGGCCAGCGTAGCACCGGCAGGCGAAACCTCGAAGACGAGCGGCGACACGGCAAAGCCGGCATCGACCAGAGCGTGCTCAACGATCTCGCCAAAGCAGTCGGAAACAGCGCTGTTCCAGACAACCATCGCACGCTTGGGCTTGCCCACGGCCGAGGCAAACATACGCGACAGCTCACTAAAAGCGTTAAAGCCGACGCGAACATCGACACTGCGATTTTGGAAATTGATCAGTTGACGGCGAATCATAGCAGTCCACGCTCCAAAAGCATCTCGGCACAAAGGTAGGAAACGTCCTCGAAGGACTTGTTGCGAATATCAAGGGTAATATCTGCGGCCTGGCGATACAGCGGACGGCGATGCTCAAACAGGCGCGCGGCATGCTCGGGCGAGCGGAAATCGGGGCGCGTGTCGGACCGACGAATCTGGCGAATCGAATCCTCGAAGTCGCCCTCGAGGTACACGCACGTACCCATATCGTGCATCAGCTCAATATTCACCGGTGTCTCGACGATACCGCCACCGCACGAAACCAACAGGCTGCGCTCGCTTTGGAGCGAACGGAGCGCCGAGGTCTCGAGCTCGCGAAAACGATCCTCGCCCTCGGTCTCAAAAATCTCGGTTACCGACTTGCCGCAACGGCGCACGACCAGGCGGTCGGTATCGATAAAACGCCGCTTGAACATGGTGCCGACGTTGCGCGCGAGCGTCGACTTGCCCGCGCCCAAAAAGCCGATAAAGAAGATATGGTCGCAGCCGTGTTTGATGTGCTGAGACATGGCGAAACCTATTCCTCGCAGGGAAGGTCGCGCAGGGCCCGGCGCTCAAAAATACGGAAGATCTGCGTATACCACAGGTCCTGCGTCGCCTGCGGCTTTACCAGGATGGTATCGACGCCGGCTAAATTGCCACTCCACACGTCAGTGTAGAGCTGATCACCGATCAGTACCGCCTCGTCGGCCGTGGCGCCGAGGCGCTTAAGACCCGCCTTAAGGGCAAACGGCGCCGGCTTCATGGCGTGGCTAATGGCCTCGAGTCCCAGCTCGCGTGCAGAGCTCATGACCTGGTCGCGATGCCAGTTGTTGGACACCATGCACAGCTTAAAGCCTTTGGCGCGGGCGGCGTCAAGCCAAGCGGAAACCGCGGCGGGAACCTGCTCGGTGTCGCGCGGCACCAGGGTGTTATCGCGATCGAGCAGAATGGCGCGTTTGCCGTCGGCCCACAGGGTATCAAGGTCGATGCGATCGACCGAGGCAACGTATCGTTTGGGGCTAAAAATCCTCATGCTAATTCCAAGACTGTTGATGCTCTTCGTAGGTTTGCGAGAAGTACTCCTCGTCCTGTGTAATGTAGAAATACAGGTCATCGGAGTCGGTCGGCTCAAGGGTGGCCTTGAGCGCCTCGAGCGACGGAGAGCAGATGGGCGTGGGCGGCAGGCCCTCGTGCTTATAGGTGTTATACGGGCTATCGCTCTGCAGGTCGTCGGCGGTAACCTCTCCGCCGGTGACATACATCATGGTCGCATCGCTATTGAGGTAACGCAGGCCATCGAGCTTGCCCGCCAGACGGTTATAGAAAACCGATGCCACATGCGCGCGCTGATCGGCGTTGAGGCCCTCGCGCTCGACGATCGAGGCAAGGTTAACGATGTCGTAATCGGACATCTCCACGCCATAGCGCTCCTTGATCTTGGCCTCGCAGCTCGCAAAGTCAAGCGACTTGTACTCGGTGTTGAACTGGTCAAGCATGGCGCGAATCACATCATCGGCAGAAGGGTCCTTACCCAACGAATAGGTCTTGGGGAATAGGAAGCCCTCGAGTGAATCGTTTGCAGCGTCTTTAAGGAAAGCGTAATCATTCACATAATTGCTCGCCTTGGCCTGGTTAAGGAAATCTTCCTTAGAAATGCTGTCGTATGCCGCGGCCACACGATCGGCGACCTGGTCGACCGTCAGGCCCTCAGGGATAGTCAGTGCATCGGAGCCCGCATTGGGGCCTTCCATGAGCTGCTGAACAACCTTGGTCGCGTCCATGAGCGTGGTAAACGAGTAGGTGCCAGGCTTAAGCGACATATCGGCATTGAGCTTTTTGACCGCCGCGTAATAATCCTTGGGGTCTTCGACGATATGGTTCTCGGAGAGAATCGAAGCGATGGCATCACCCGAGGCGCCATCGGGAATCGTAATAGTAACTTGCTGGCCAGCAGCGACTTTCGCATCCTCGCCGGCAAAGAAGCCCTTGACGGCCGGCACAACAAAGAAAACGATCGCGACAAGCGCAAGCACGGCGATGACGCCACCGATAATCATAGGCACCGGAGAGCTTTTCTTTTGGACGCCACGGCGGGCATGCGTGTTATAGCTCGAGCGCGTGGCCGGAGCAACGCCGTGCGAGCCATGAGCATGATGTGCGTGGGGGCGTGATTGCCGGGCCTGCCCCTGCGTGCGCTGGGCAGGAGCCTGCTGCTTAAAACGAGCGCCGCCAGCGGGCTGCGCGGGACGAGCTGCGGGCTGTTGAGCGGCACGCTGAGCAGGTTGAGCCGAACGCTGCGTCGGCTGCGCCGGGCGCTGGCCAGGCTGAGCAGGGCGCGGCGCAGGCTGCCGTGTACGATTCTGCTGGCGCGGATCGGAAGCGCTAGGCATGCGAAACCTCCTCGTTTTTACGATCGAGCCATGTCTGCAAGAACAGGCTGGCGGCGATCATGTCAATCTTGCCCCTCATCTGCTTTTCGTTGAGTCCCTGCTCTCGCAGGATTCGCTTGGCCTCCTGCGAGGACAGACGCTCGTCCTCAAACTCCAGCGGAAGTTCGAGCTCGTCGGCAATCTTTTGGGCCACTGCGGCGACGCGCTCGGCCTGGGGGCCGGGCTCACCTGCCATGGTCAAGGGACGTCCACTTACCAGGATATCGGGCTCATAGTCCTCGACCAGGTAGCGAAACGTCTTTGCCATACCAGTGACCTCGGCAGCCGGAAGCACCTTGACAGGCATCGCCATCTTGCCATCACGGCTCGAGACGGCAATGCCAATCCTGGTCTCCCCTATGTCCAGTGCGAGCGCGACCACAGCGACTACTTAGGTTCTTAGGCGCCGAGCGCGGTCTTGGCGGCCGCGAGGGCATCGGCGATACCGGCAGCATTCTTGCCACCGGCCTGGGCCATGTTGGGACGACCGCCACCGCGACCATCGACCAGGCCCGCGATCTGCTTGATCACGTTGCCGGCGTGGAAACCGGCCTTCACGGCGTCATCGGAGCCGGCGGCGAGCAGGGCCGGGGTGCCCTTCTCGGTAACGCTGGCAACGACGCAGGCGACGGGGCCGGCAACCTTCTGGTGCACGGTATCCCACACATTGCGCAGGTCAGCAGCCTCAAGACCCTGAAGCTCAGCGACGACGAGCTTGTAGCCGTTCAGCTCGACAGCGCCCTCGATGGCGCCAGAGATAGCGTCGGAGGAGCCACCGGTGAGTGCCTTCTTGAGCTTGTTGGACGTCTCGCGCAGCTCGGCCTGCAGGTTCTCCACGCGGGCGGGAACCTCGTCAACACGGCACTTGAGCGCAGCGGCAGCGGCGTCAACGAGCGCCAGGCGGTCGGCCATGTAGTCGAGAGCGCCCTTGGAGGTCACGGCCTCGATACGGCGGACGTTGGAGCCCGTAGAGGACTCGGAAATGATCTTGAACAGGCCGATCTCGGCAGTATTGGCGGCATGCGTACCGCCGCAGAGCTCACGGGAGAACGGCTGATCCTCGGCGCCCACGGAGACGACGCGGACGACGTCGCCGTACTTCTCGCCAAAGAGGGCGACAGCACCGGCGGCCTTGGCCTCGTCGATGCCCATGACGCGGGTCACGACCGGTTTGGAAGCGAAGATCTGCTGGTTGACCAGGTCCTCGACAGCCTTGAGCTGCTCGGAGGACAGGGCCTCGAAGTGCGTGAAGTCAAAGCGCAGGTGCTCGGGCGTCACCAGCGAGCCAGCCTGGGAGACATGCTCGCCCAGGACCTGCTTAAGCGCGGCGTCGAGCAGGTGCGTGGCAGTGTGGTTGCGGCGCAGGAAGCCACGGCGCTCGGCGTCGAGCGCGGCTGTCACGGTAGCACCGACGGTCAGTGTGCCCTCGGCAACGTGCGCGACGTGAGCATACAGGCCATTGTGGTTCTTGGTGTCGGCAACAGTCAGCGCAACGCCCTCGGCGGAAAGCTCACCGGCATCGCCCTGCTGGCCACCCATCTCGGCGTAGAACGGGGTGCGGTCGAGCACGACCTCGACGTCCTCACCGGCGGAAGCAGACTCGACGGACTCGCCGTTGCGAACGATGGCGACAACCTTGGCACCCTCGATCACATCGTTGTCATAGCCGTCGAACTCGGTCGCGGCAACCTTGTCGGAAAGCTCGACCCACACGTCGTTGAAGCTGCCCCAAGCATCGCCCTTGGCGTTGGCGCGAGCGCGGGCCTTCTGGTCCTCCATGCAAGCGGTGAAGCCGTCCATATCGACGTTGTGACCGGCGGTGCCGGCGATCTCGACGGTCAGGTCGATGGGGAAACCAAAGGTGTCGTGCAGCTTAAAGGCAACGTCGCCCGGAAGGACAGTACCCTCGGCAAGCGCGGCCAGGGCCTCGTCCAGGTAGACGCGGCCGTTGTCGAGCGTCGTGGAGAAACGCTCCTCCTCGGAAGCGACGATACCCTTAACGAGCGCGACGTTCTTGAGCAGCTCGGGATAGGCCTCGCCCATCTGGGCGTTGACCTCGTCAATGAACTTGGTCAGGAAGGCGCCCTCGATGCCCAGCAGGCGACCGTGGAACACGGCGCGGCGGAGCAGGCGGCGAAGGACGTACTCGCGACCCTCGTTACCGGGGAGAATGCCGTCCGAGATCATAAAGTCGACGGCACGAGAGTGATCTGCGATGATGCGCAGGGAGCGGCTAGCACCGGAGTAATCGTCGGCGTCATAGGTCTTGCCGCTGATTTTCTCGCCCAGCTTGATGAGGTGCTGCATCAGATCGCCGTCGTAGTTAGCGGTCTTGTGCTGCATGATGGCGGCCATGCGCTCCAGACCCATGCCCGTATCGAGGTTGCGGTGCGGCAGCTCCGGCATGGAGCCATCCTCCTGGCGGTCGTACTGGGTAAAGACGAGATTCCAGAACTCCAGGAAGCGGTCGCAGTCGCAGCCGGGCTTGCAGTCGGGGCTGCCGCAGCCGACCTCCTCGCCCATGTCAAAGTAGATCTCGGAGCACGGACCGCAGGGGCCGGTGGGGCCAGCGGCCCAGAAGTTGTCGTCCTCGCCCAGGCGGGAGATGTGATCCTCGGCAACGCCCAGGGAGCGCCACACGTCATGGGTCTCGTCGTCCTCGGTAAAGACGGTGAAGTACAGGCGATCGAGCGGCAGCTTGAACTCCTTGGTAATGAGCTCAAAGGCCCAAGCGCAGGCCTGCTGCTTGGAGACGCCACCAAAGGAGAAGTCGCCGAGCATCTCAAAGAAGGACAGGTGACGGCCGTCCTCGCCGATGCAATCGATGTCGTTGGTGCGGACGCACTTCTGGCAGGAGATTGCGCCGATCTCCTTCATGGTCTTCTTGCCCTGGTAATACTCCTTAAACTGGTTCATGCCGGCGTTGGCAAGCAGCAGCGAAGGATCGTCGGGGACGAGGGACGAAGAAGGATAGAGCTTAAGACCGCGCTCCTCAAAGAAGTTGAGGAACTTAGAGCGAATCTCGGCCGTAGTCATTGACGGGTAGTCAGCACTCATAGAGGGAATCTCCTCGGTTTCACATCGAAACAGTTCAAACGTAACGATATTACCATCCCACCGCGCCTGTGCAAAAAAGAGGGCCGCCAAACAGCGACCCTCCAGCGAAAGTGCACGTTATTTAGGTCTGTCAAATACTTTGAAAAAAAATGATTTCGGTATAATTGCATATAAGAATCGTCCGGAAGGAGCGATCGATGAATAGCAAACGGTTTGTCGTGAATGCACTAACCTCGGTAGCCCTTTTAGCAATCTTCGCTTACTCGAGCTGGTATGTGAACCAGCCGAGATTTGGCTACGCATTGTACGCAGTAACATCTGGCGATAAAGCGTATTACACCCTAAGCGCAATTGACGCCATCTTTTTCTATGTGGCTGGCCCCTTATCAATCGCTTTGATCGCGTTTATTGTTATTTACAACATCAAGAAACGCTAACAGGGCCTATTTGGAATCCGAATCGTCCATGGAGCCGTCGATGCCGGTTTTGGTGTCGTCGTCAGAGCTTGTGTCGTCGTCCTTGGCAAAGGGGTTCTTTAAGAAACCCGTCGCGTCGGGCTGCAGGCCTGAGAGCTTAATCCAGGGATTATCGAGCTCGGGCTTGGGCATGGCCTGGGCCTCGGGCGCGGTCTCGTTGCCGATGAGCTCGGACTCATAGATGAACGTATCGTCGCCAAGCGCGTCGTAGGCGGCAACTGGGTTACCCTCGGTATCGCGATACGGAGTGCCCTTAAACACGGCACCATCGTATGCCACGAGCTGACGCCCGGTCTCGTTCTCAAAGTAGTAGACGAAAATGCCCTTGAGGGCCGCGCACAGCGGAATGGCGATAACCATGCCGATGGGACCCATGAGTGCCGAACCGATAACGAGAGCCGTCAGGCTCATAACGGGATGCACCTGCACCGAGCTCTGCATGACCTTAGGCGAAATGACATTATCGGTGACGTTTTGAGCCACCATGGTCACGACAAGCGTCCACAACGCCAGCATGGGGCTGAACATAAAGCCGAGCACCGTGGCGATCGCCGCACTCACCCAGGGACCGACAACCGGAACCAGGTGCATAATGCCGGTAAAGATAGCCATGAGTGCTGCATACGGATGGCCGATGATCGTAAAACCAATAAAGGCAAGAAAACCGCCACAGATCGATGTGATGACCATGCCACGCATGTAGCCGCCGACCGAACGCGAAAGGATGGCCACCATAAAGCGGTACGAGGTCTCCTTTTCCTGCCCGATGATGGTGCAGACCTCGTGGTGCATGCGGGGATAATCGCAGGCAAGCCAGTAGGCAAGCACCAGACCCAGGAAGATGACGAACAGCTGCGAGGCCGTGTTGGTAATGAGCGGAAACACACCGCGGCCGAGCTCAGCAGCGATTTGCGAGACGTACTTAGACGCTACGGTAACCAACGAAGAAAGATTGTCGTCCAGATACTCCTTGAGCGGCGTGTTGTTGAGCGTCTTAGCGTGCGAGAGCATCTCGTTGAGATCGCCACCCGCAACACGAAGCTGCTCGGGCAGGCGGCTCAGGACTTCCATGATTTGACCGAGCAAAATAGGCGATAGGATGCAGACGACGCCAACGAGCACGGCAACAACCACAATGAGTGCGATGAGCGAACCGAGGCCACGTCCGACACCGTGATGCTCGAGCCAGTTGGTGATCGGAGACATCACAAAAGCGATGATGGAACCGACAGCGAGAAACTCGATGACCGGTGCCAGGATGCCCATAAGGTTAAAGATGACGGCAGCGATGACAATGCAGCCGACGACGCCCCAAATGCGCAGCGTCAGAATGCGGGTATCGCGAAGCGTGCGGTCGATTTGTTGGGGGTGCTCACTCATGAACGAACCATCACTCCGTCGGGATCAATCTTATCTTGAATCTTCTTAAGCGTGCGGCGCAGCAGGCGCGAGACCTGCACCTGCGAGATGCCAAGCTTCTTGGCAATCTCGATCTGGGTCATGCCCTTAACGAAGCGCAGCTCGATAACCTCGCGCTCGCGCGGCGAGAAATCGCGGATAGCTTCCTCGATTACCAGGCGGTCATCGGTAAAGTCGAGCTCGTTGTCGTCGTCGGCATAGCGATCGAGAATCGAAGGCGCATCATCGGAATCGGACGCACCGGGAGCCTCGATGGGCACCGAGGTGTAGGCCGAGGACGATTCCATGGCTTCGAGCACCTCGTCGACGGTTACGCCAAGGTAATCGGCGATTTCCTCAACCTTGGGCGAACGCTGAAGCTCGTTGGTGAGCTTGTCGGTGGCCTGGTTAACCTTGGCAGAGAGCTCCTGCAGACGACGCGGCACGCGCACACTCCAGCCCTTGTCGCGGAAGTGGCGCTTAATCTCGCCCAAGATGGTGGGCGTGGCAAACGTCGTGAACTCGAGTCCGCGCTCGGGATCAAAGCGGTCGATTGCCTTGAGCAAGCCCAAGTACCCGACCTGCAAAAGGTCATCGAGCGGCTCGCCGCGATTCTTGAATTTGTTGGCAAGAAACCTTACCAGGTTCATATGGGACATGACGAGCTGCTCGCGAGCATCCGGATCACCGGTCTCCTTATAACGACGAAACAGCTCGCGGGTTTTCTCCTTGTCCCAAGCGGTCTTGCCGCTCCGGGAGCGTTCGGTCATATTAGATATCCGCCTTGAGGTCGAGGGAAAGCGTTAGGGGCGCTGTAGTCTTTTCGTAGGAGTCGCACACACTCGCCAAAATGAGCTCGGCATACACGGCAGCCTGGTCATCCTCATCGACAGTCGCCTGGTCGCCAAAGGTAAAGGTCATGCCCACATGCGATTCGTCGACATCGAATTTGATCGAGATATCGTCGGAATCAACAGCCGTGCAGCCAAAGATGAAGGCTTCTTCGGCAGCCATACGAATGTCCTCGATGCGATCGACGGACATAGAGCACAGGGCGCCGACGTTGGCGGCCGTCATGCGCACCAAGCGCGCGAGACGCGGATCACCAGCAACGCTCAGCGTAATGGGGCAGGTTGCTTCGCTACTCATCGCAGGACTCCTCGGAGGTCTCGGCAGGCGTATAGGTGTAATACTGAGCAGGCTTAGCAGCGGGCTTCTGAACATCATCGTCGTCAGCAGCGGCATCGTCGTCGCCAATCAGAACGCGCTCAGTGGGCTGCTCGGCCTCGGCAGCGGCAGCGGCGAGCTTGCGATCGGCGTCGGCTGCAGGAGCCTTCACCTTATTGAAGAGCTTCTGCACGGCGCCAGCAGCAGAATCAGTCACGCTCGATACGGCATTGCTGGCCTCGGCCACGCTGCCCGTGACCTCGGAAATGTCGCGAACGACCGCCTCAACCTCAACGAGGTTAGACGTCAGAGCATCAACGGCAGTCTTGCTCGACTTGAGGAGCGGCTCCATCTGGGCAAGTGCCGGCGTAAGCTCGTCAACGGCGCCATCAAGCTTTGCCACCACGGGCTGCGCCTCGGCAATCGTATTGTTGAGGTCGGTTACCGTCTTGTCGAGCGAGTCGACAACGGTGCGGGTTTTGCGCAGGGTGAGCGCAAGCTCAACGATAGCCCACACGCCGGCAACGGCAAGCAGCAGCAAGGCGATTTGAATGGGACTCATACAAGCCTCCCAAAGGAATCGAAATACAAACGCTTTCCATGGTACCCCAAAGGGGACCGAACATGCCAAGAGCAGCAACGTGGGACAAAATTATCAGCAGCTACTTCGGTGCATTCCCGCTGCGGTCGCGTTCGCTTTGCTCTACGCGCCATTCTTCCCAACCGCGGCCGGCAGGCTGCCAAAATGCACCGCGTTCTAAGCCTTCGGGCAAATAGCGCTGGTCGACCCAGCCTTCGGGATAATCGTGCGGATACTTATACACACCGTATTCATCGCTGCCCGGGCGATGGCGATCGCGTAGATAACTCGGCACCTCGCGAAGCCCACTAGAGTGGATATCGGCCAGCGCCGCATCGATCGAAGCCTCGCACGCGTTGGATTTAGGCGCCAAGCACACATAGAGTGCAGCCTGAGCCAGGTTAATGCGGCACTCGGGATAGCCAATGACCTCGGCAGACTTAAACGCGGCATGTGCCACCAAAAGTGCCTGCGGATCGGCATTGCCAACATCCTCAGAAGCCTGAATCATAATGCGACGGGCGATAAACTTAGGATCCTCCCCCGCGTCAATCATGCGCGCGAGCCAATAGATCGTGGCATCGGGGTCGCTGCCGCGCATGGACTTGATGAACGCACTGGTAATGTCATAGTGCATGTCGCCGTTTTTGTCATACGAAAAACCGCGGCGCGGGTTGGCAATCTTCACGTCATCGACGGTGATGGGATAACGCTCCCCCGCCGCCGGCGCTGGCGTCCCTTCGGTATCGGGACGCGTGACGGCAATCTCGCTCGCCAGCTCGAGCGTCGTCAGGGCAGAGCGCGCATCACCCGCGGCCAGCGTGCAGATGGTCTTGACCGTATCATCATCGGCAGAAAACTTTCCGTTCAAGCCCTGTGGTGCCTCGAGCGCACGCTCAATAAGCGTGGCGATATCCTCATCCTTCAGATGTTCAAGCTCCACCACGCGTCCGCGCGACAACAGTGCCGAATTGACCTCGAAGTACGGGTTCTCCGTCGTAGCGCCAATCATAATGACGGTACGGTTCTCAACTGCATGCAGCAGGGCATCCTGCTGCGACTTAGAGAAGCGGTGAATCTCATCGATGAATAGAATGGTGCGGCGGTCGTAGGTGTTCAGACGGGTCTTAGCCTCATCGATTACGCGGCGCAGGTCCTTCACAGTGCCCGTCACGGCGCTGACCTCGACAACCTCGCTCTTGGTATGGTTGGCGATAATGTGGGCCAGCGTCGTCTTGCCCGTGCCAGCCGGGCCGTACAGAATCACGCTCGACAGCACGTCATGCTCAATCGCGGCGCGCAGCCACGAGCCCTTACCGACGGCCTTTTGCTGGCCCACATACTCGTCGAGCGAATTGGGGCGCATACGCACCGCAAGCGGCGCATTTTTAAAGGAGCGCTCGCGCGTCGAAGCAGAAAAAAGGTCGTCCATAGCCATCCCGTGCATTAATCAAAATCGTTGTTGACCAACAGTATACCGAAAGGATACGAACTACCGTTCGTTAATATAGGTGCGGTGCGGAAACTTTAGACCTGGGAACAATTTGCTCGTCAGCTCGCAGAAATAACCATCCGTCATGCTTGCGATGTAATCGACGACGGCCTGATCCTTGTCGTCCTGCCAGGCATACGTGCGATCGTAGTAGGAAAGCTGCTGCTCAATGCGCGAAACATGATGCTTAAAGATGTAAGAGAACTCGTCGCCTTTATTTAGATCCTGCAGGCAACGGTCGTAGAGCTTTTCGAAGGCCTCACGCAACTCTGCCTCAGAATCGCCTTCGATACCGCCCTTGCTATAGATCTTCTCGTAGTTCTCGCGCTTCGCCCGGCGGATCTCCTCAAACAGGTCCTCGCTCATCTCGATACGCGGTTTGCCGTAGCTATGCTCAACGATATCGATAGAAGCGTGCGTGAGGATCCAGCTGTTGTAAGCCCCGCCCAGGCCATCGTCAAAAGCGTCGGGTGACAACAGGCCCGCCGCGATGGCGTCTTGGCGATCGCGCCCAACGTAGGCGAGGATATCCGAGATACGCACCACACAGCCCTCGAGGGTCATGGGGCGCAGGTGCTCGATCGCGCCATAGCCCGTGGCAATGCAGTCCTCGACGGTACGGTCGAACTGGTCAAACGACGCCATGTCCGAGAGTTCAAAGACACGCTGCTCGTACTCGCCGTTATGGCACAGCACGCCGTCGAGCGTCTGGAGCGACACGTTGCGGCCGTACAGCGCGTCGAGCACGCGGACGGACTGCACGTTATGGAAAAAATAACGACCCGTACGCTCGTGATAGATATCGTTGAGGAAACGCTCGCCGGCATGGCCAAAGGGCGTGTGGCCCAAATCGTGGCCCAGGCCAATCGCCTCGATCAAATCGCAGTTGAGGCCCAGGGCACGGCCGATATCGCGGGCAATGCGCGAGACGAGCTGCACATGAAGGCCGCGCCGCGACAGGTCGTCGTTGCTGCGAAAGCTAAAGACCTGCGTTTTGCCTGCATAACGCGTGTACGCAGGAAGATGAAGAATCTTTTCGGTATCGCGCATAAACGCCGGACGCATAAGCGTGCCTTTGTCGGCAGCGCGATCTATACGACGAATGACCTGGTCGTCGCAGCATCGATAAGGATTAACGACACCCGAGGCGCGGTCGGCGGCGATACGCTCGACCAGCTCGGGCAACAACGCCGCGGGAATGCGGTCCATGCGCGCCTTAATGACGGCCGTTTCTTGATTAGTTGCCATGGCATGCTCCTTAAAAAGGATGCGCAATCGGTTACAATGTCCAGCCCACGACCTCGATTATGGCAAATATCGGCACCAAAAACGGGAGCAAAGGCAGGGAGCGCGATTTTGTAAAGAGGCAGGAGAGGGCCAGGACCAGGAGCGCGACGGCAAATGCCACGATGCCGCCCAGAGGGTCGAGCGTGCAAAGCGCGAAAAGCGCCTTGGCATCCCCCATGCCGATGCCGGGGGCCTGGCGGAAACGCCGCCAAAGCGACTCGGTCAGCACAAGGGAAAGGCACACGATAACGGCAGGACCGGCGTGGTCAAGCGCCGTGTTCAAGCCCCTGTCCAGCCAAACGCCTGCAAACGCCGCCACGGCGCATGCGGCGGCAAGCGCGTTGGGAAACCGCCGTTCACGGACATCAATCACCGCACCGGCAAAGGCGCAGATCCAAAAGGGAATATAGACCATTGAACACCTCCCGTGGCAGTCACTCAAAAGCAAAAACCACCACAAAGGTGCCTGTCCCCTTCGTGGTGGTTTTGGTGGTGGTTATTTAGCGCCCTGCATGACCTCGTCGAGGGTAACGTTGACAGCGTGTTGCGTCGGGACCCAGTCGACCTTCAGGAACAACGCAGCCACCGTGATGGGGATATAGCTGAACATAAAGATCGGGAAGGTAAACAGGTTGGTCACCAGGCGCCACTTTTGCGCACAATGAATGTGCTTGTACTCGAAGATGGTCGTAAGTAGCGCCAGGATAAAGAAGGTCTGATACATCATCGCGAAGGTCATAATGAGCGAGGCGGCACAAGCCTGCATCTCAACCTCGGTAGCCAAAAAGCCATGCGAAAGACCACCGACGATCAGGAACGTGGCGTTGGCGAGCATCGAAATCAGCGATAACAGCATACCAGGGGCAATCGTCATAAACATGTCGTAGGCGGCAAAACGATGATAGCGGAAGGTCGACTTGACCAGATGCTTACCGTAGGTAAAGAACACCTGGTAGAAGCCCTTGGTCCAGCGCATACGCTGCTTCCAGGACGCCTTAAACGTCACAGGCTGCTCGTCAAAGAACTCCGCCGGCGCATAGCCAATACGAATGCCGTGAATAGCGCAGAACGTGGTGAACTGAATATCCTCGGTCAGCGTATGGAACTGCCAGCCGTGCATGCCCTCAATAACGCTAGCCGAGATAAGGTAGCCCGAACCCGATACGGCGCAGGACGTCTTGCAGATATTACGCGCGTTGTTAAGGAAACGCGCCTCGCGCAGGTACCAAGTGGCGTTGGCAGCCGAGATCCACGAGCTGCCAAAGTTCTTGGAGTTGCGGTAGCTTGTGACCACATGGAAGCCCTGGTCAAAGGCGTCATTCATCTTGGAGACGTAATCGCGGGAGATAACGTTGTCGGCATCGAAGATAAAGTAGCCCTCAAAGGTATCGGGATACTCGTTAAGAATGCGGTCAAAACCAAAGTCCATGACCCAGCTCTTGCCTTTACGGGCCAGGTCGTTTCGCTCGTACACGACAGCGCCCGCCTCGCGCGCGAGCTGCGCGGTGTTATCGGTGCACGCATCGGCGACCACGAAGACCTCGATGAGCTCGGACGGATAATCCTGGTCCTTGATGGAGCGAACGAGGTTGGCGATAACGGCCTCCTCGTTGTGTGCTGCAATAAAGAAGGCATACCGGTGGAGTTTTTTGGCCTTGGGAGGCGCGACCTCGCCGCGGAGAGCACCGATGACAAAGAAGACCACCTGGTACAAGAAGCAGACCGTGAGCAGCGTGACGACAATCTGGTTGAAGATCACGATGGGTGTGTTGGTTTGTAAAAAGGCGAGCATGCAGGCTCCCAGGAACGCGTTACGTAAACAACCGTATATCTTACCGCAGGCTTACCGAGTTCAAGAAACCACCTAATACTGGCTAGGCTTCGAGCAGACCGAGCTGCGGTACGATTTCGTCGCCGGCAGTAGTGCGACCAAGCGAACGCGGGGCTAAGTCGTCGAGGACGGCGGCGAGATCCCACGGCAGCTCGTCGCGGCACTCAATGCGCTCTCCCGTCACGGGATGATCGAACGCCACGCGCCAGGAATGGAGGAATTGCCTGGTCAGACCCTGATCGGCACGCGCATCGCACTTACCGTAGAGCGGATCGCCCACGCAGGCGTGGTTGATATGGCGCATGTGCACGCGAATCTGATGCGTGCGACCGGTAAACAGGTGACACTCAACGAGCGTATAGCCGTCATCAAAGCGCGTGGAATCAAAGCGCTCAAGGACCTTAAAGGTCGTGATGGCCTGGCGCGCAAAAGGATCATCGGAAACCGCCATCTTGACACGGTCACGTGTAGAACGGGCAATGCCGGTGTTAATGGTGCCCTCATCCATGGCGATATGACCGTGAACGAGCGTAATGTAGCGGCGGTCGAGCGTGCGCGTACGGATAAGATTTTGGAGCGCGCGCTGGGTATCGTCGTCCTTTGCCGCAAGCATAAGACCCGAGGTATCGCGATCCAAACGATGTACGATACCGGGGCGGTCCTCGCCCTGCACGGTGCCCAGATGGTCGATACCGCAGTGATAGACCAGCGCATTCGCGAGCGTACCGCTCTCATGACCATGCGCAGGATGGCACACCAGGCCGCGCTGCTTGGAGAGCACGATGAGGTAGTCGTCCTCATAGCGAATGTCGAGCGGGATGGCCTCGGGAATCACGTCGGTGGGATCGTGCGGTTCGGGCAAATCAACCGAAATACGGTCACCGGCTCGCACGGCGTACTTTTTGGACAGGCAGGTCTCGCCATTGACCACTACGACCCCACCCTCAATCAGATGTGCGCAGGCAGAGCGCGTAGGGCAGCCGTCATTGGCGCCCAGATAGGCGTCAAGACGCTGACCAGCGGCATCGTCGGCAACAAGGATATGGATGTCGGCCATTAGCGCTCAGTCCTTTCGCGAATCTTGCGGGCACGCTCCCCACGTTGTTTAGCCTTGCGCTTGGCGCGGGCCTCGTCACGGGCGTTAAGCTCGGCGGTCGCATCGACCTCACGAGCCGCGGGGCTCAAGAACATGTAACCGAAGAGCGCCAGCACCACACCGACCGTAATGCCGATATCGGCCACATTGAAGACGGGGAAGTCGATGAAGGTGGTGGCAATAAAATCGGTCACGAAGCCAAAGGCCAAACGATCGATAGCGTTGCCGATAGCACCACCCGCAACAATCGCCATGCCCACAACCTCAAGATGGGCGAGCTGAGGTGCACGAACGAGGTACACGGCAATAGCGATAATGACCGCCAACGCCAGCACGGCAAACGCGATGCCATGCCCCTCGCCCATGCTAAAGGCAGCACCGATATTGCGGACAAACATAAAGTCGAAAACACCGGGGATGACGGTCACATGCAAGGCGTCGCCCACGGCACGAACCGCAAGCTTGGTCAGCTGGTCAACAAGCAGCACAACCAACGCCACCCCACCAGCAACACCCAACCGCCAACGCAAAGGCGGCGTCATATCCGCACCACGACCCAAAGAAATCCCCTACCCTCAGATAATCAAATTCCGTTTAACGCAAATAACCATCTTATATTGCCACACGCAGAGCGCACGACACATTCGCTAACGTCAGATAAATAACCAGCATAAAAGAAAGCGGCATTCCGGATAACGGAATGTCGCTTTTCTTCAGCGGAGCAAATGGACCGAAGGCGCCTAAATTCTCCCTATAAATAAAATGCCGAGTTACCGTGCCTTAAAGGGCATTCGCGCAGCGCTTGCAAATGTGAGCGTGGCCGTTGTACTCGCCGACGGTGGTGCGGTAGTTCCAGCAACGGTCGCAGCACTCGCCCTCGGCAGCATCGATGGCAACAGAAAGCTCCTCGCCCTGGGTAAGCTCAACATCGGAGACGATGTAGAACTCGGCCAGGTCGACGGCCTTGTCGCCGGTCAGCAGCGCATACATTTCGGCGGGAACGACCGCCTTGACGCGGACCTGCTGGCTCTTGGTGAAGGTGCCGGCGGAGCGGGCATCCTCAAGGGCCTTGGTCACGACGCTACGGAGCTCGAGTGAAGCCTCGAGCACGCCCTCAAACTCGTTGGCCTCGTCGACCGTGATGGGCGACTTGTACCAATCGAGCAGCGCGGCGTACTTCTGGTGATCGACGCAGCCGGCGGGCGCATAGGCCATGGCCTCGTCGACCGTATAGGACAAGATCGGCTGCAGGTCGCGCATGAGCATCGAGAAGAGCTCGGCGAGCACGGTCTGGGCGCTGCGACGCTCGAGCGAGCCGGGCTTCTCACAGTACAGACGGTCCTTCAGGGCGTCGAGGTACACGTTGGAAAGCTCGGTAACCACGAAGTCGTAAAGCGCACGGTAAGCGCGCGGGAACTCGTAGCAAGAGTAAGCATCGTCGACCTCGGCCTGGACCTGGGTCAGACGGGCAACCATGAGCTTGTCGAGCGGCAGCAGGTCGGCAAAAGCGACGCCGTCGGTCTCGGGCTCAAACTGGCCCTCAAGCTCGGAGAGCAGGAAGCGCAGCGTGTTGCGGAAACGACGGTAGGCATCGGACGTACGAGCGAGAATCTCGTGGTCGATGGAAACGTCGGAGCTGGTGTCGACCGAGGCGACCCACAGGCGGATGATGTCGGCGCCCATCTCGTCACAGACCTTATTGGGGTCGATGACGTTGCCAAGCGACTTGGACATCTTACGGCCCTGGCCGTCGAGGGTGAAGCCCTGCGAGACGACCGCCTTGTACGGAGCGTGGCCGTTGGCGCCCACCGAGGTAAGCAGCGAGCTCTGGAACCAACCGCGGTGCTGGTCGGAGCCCTCGAGGTACACATCCGCCGGATACTCCAGCTCGGGACGGTACTCGCAGACGGCCTTCCAGGAAACGCCGGAATCCCACCACACGTCGAGGATGTCCTTATCGGCCTTGAGGTGATGGCCGCCGCACTTGGGGCAGACGCAGGCCTCGCCCAGGTAGCTCTCGGGAGCGTCGGTGAACCAGGCGTCGGAGCCCTTATCGTGGAAGAGCTTGATGACGGCGTCGAGCGTGGCGTCGTTCATGACCTTCTCGCCGCAGTCGGCGCAGGTGTAGCTGGGGATAGGCACGCCCCAGTTGCGCTGACGGCTGATGCACCAGTCGGGACGCTGCTCGACCATGGCGCCAATGCGGTTGGCGGCATGCGCCGGATACCATTTAACGTTCTCGCGGACCTCCTTGCCAGCCTGCTCGCGCAAGCCAGTCTTGTCCATCGAGACAAACCACTGGTCGGTAGCACGGAAGAGCACCGGGTGCTTGCAGCGCCAGCAGTGCGGATAGCTGTGCGTGATCTTCTTCTCGAGGACCAGGGTGCCGCGCTCACGCAGGAACTCGATAATGTGAGGGTTGGCCTCGTCGGTATCCATACCGCTGAAGGGGCCACCGGTGCCAAACTCCTCACCGGTGTAGAACTTGCCGTCGTCGTCGACCGGCATGCAGATGTCGGTGATGCCCTCCTTGAGGCAGGCAAAGTAGTCGTCGACGCCGTGGCCGGGCGAGTTGTGGACGATACCGGTACCGTCATCGACACCGACGTAATCGGCCAGCAGCGCCACGCCCTCAACGCCGTCAAAGATCGGCTGCTTGTAGTGGATGTGGTGGAAGGTCTCGGCGGGAACCACATAGGGCTTGCCGTCGACCATAACCGGGGTGTACTCCCAGCCAAACTCCTCGCAGCACTTGGGAGCCAGGTCCTCGAGCATGACCTCGGCACGGCCCTCGTGCTCAACGGCGACATAGGCGGCGCCGGGCTTGAGGGAAACGGCCTGGTCGGAGGGGATGGTCCACGGCGTGGTCGTCCAGATGATAAAGTCGACCGGGCCGTCGAAGTCCTCGAGGCCGGCGGGCTTGGAAGTCATCTCAAAGCGCACGAAGATGGACGGGCTCGTCTCGTCGGAGTACTCAATCTCGGCCTCGGCCAGCGCGGTATGGCAGTGCTTGCACCAGTGAACCGGCTTGTGGCCGCGATAGATCATACCCTTATCGAACATGGCCTTAAAGACCTCGATGTCGGCGGCATCGTGCTGGTGATAGAGCGTCAGGTAGGGATTGTCCCAGTCGCCGAGCACACCCAGACGACGGAAGCCGGCCTTCTGCAGCTCGATGTTCTCGACAGCGAACTTGTTGCAGAGCTCACGGATCTTAGCCGTGGAGGTCTGGTTGAACTTCTCGGTGCCGAGCTTCTCCTCGACCTTGTGCTCAATCGGCTGGCCGTGGCAGTCCCAACCGGGGACATAGGGAACCTCATAGCCCTGCATCATCCAGTAACGGTTGATCATGTCCTTGGAGATCTTGTTCATGGCATGGCCGATGTGGATCGGGCCGTTGGCGTACGGAGGACCGTCGTGCAGCACGAACTTCTTGTGACCCTCGTTCTTCTTCAGAACCTGCTCGTAGACCTTGTTGTCCTGCCAGTCCTTGAGCCGCTTGGGCTCGGACTTGGAAAGACCGGCACGCATGGGAAAACCGGTCTTGGGCAGATTCATCGTCTGCTTGTACTCGTTTGCCACGGTACCCCTTTCTTGTCATGGGCGCGCACGCCCTCTGGGCACCAAAAAAGCGCCCGTCCCTACAAGCTGGGACGAAGCGCCACAAACGGGCTGCACGCCCGCAAAAGCTCTTCGTTTAACCACCCAGCTTAGATGCCCTCGCCCGCGTATTCGCGCGCTCGCATCCGTTACTCGGCTGGTCTGTATCGACGACCATCTCGGCGATGTCTACTAAGACGTGCCTGTGCGGCGCGCCCGTTGGGACCGCAGCTCCGGGGTGATTTTCATCGGTCGCATGCACGGGCTCTCAGCGCTCCCCGTTCTCTGTAGCACACGGACGGCCGACTACTCGTCCCCATCAACGCTTATGTGCTGTATGTTAGCATGGTCAACGCCGGCGAAAAACCCTCAACATCGGTTTCATACTTTAGAAATTTCTCACGGTCGCAAGCACTCACTTGGAGCAAAATACCTGAAAGCACTTTATCGAAGGAAAGAAGGTACCTATGCGCACAATTGGAATGAGCGACTATACCGTCGGCGAAGACTGCTTTGACGAGCTACCCGGCGCGCTGGCCGAGTACGGAGCGACCAAGGTCGCGATCATCGGTGGCAAGCGGGCACTGGCCGCAGCACTTCCCGGTATCGAAGCTGCGCTGGCAGGTACCGACGTCGAGATTCTGGAGACGCGCGTCTACGGCACCAACAGTACGCGCGCAAATATCGCCAAGGTCGTAAACTCCCCTGCCTGCCAGGAAGCCGACGTGCTCATCGCATGCGGCGGCGGCAAGGCGCTCGACACCGTGAAGACCGCTGCCATTGAGCTCAAGAAGATCGTCTTCACCGTCCCGACGATCTGTTCCAACTGCTCCGCCGCGACCGCCATTGCCGTTGTCTACAACGACGACGGCTCGCTCGAGGGCTATTCGTACCCTAACCGACCTGCGCATATCTTTATCAACCCCAAGATCATCGCCGAGGCTCCGGCGGAGTACTTCTGGGCCGGCGTGGGTGATGCCCTGTCCAAGCAGCCCGAGGTCGAGTACGCCACGAGCGCCGGCAACCTGGAGCACACGGCAGGCCTTGGCCTAGCACTCGCCCACACCTGCTCCGAGCCGCTGTTTACCTTTGGCGTCCAGGGTCTTGAGGACGTGCGCCAGGACCAGTCGACCGAAGCCGTCAAGCAGATCGCGCTCGACATCGTGGTCAACACGGGCTACGTCTCCAACCTGACCAACCAAAACGATTACTACTACAACTCGAGCGTGGCGCACGCGTTCTACAACGCTTCCTGCAGCATTCCGCGCGAGGGCTCCTACCTGCACGGCGAGGTCGTAAGCCTGGGTGTGCTGGTACTGTTCGCCTATACGGGCGATACCGAGAACCTTGAGCGCTACGCCGCCTTTAACAATCAGATGGGCCTGCCCGTGACGCTTGAGCAGGTCGGGCTTTCCGAGGCTGATATCCCTGCCCTGTGCGAGTACGCGCACGCCACCAACGAATGGAAGCAAGGCAACCCGGAGCCCTTCACCGACGAGAAATTCGCCGCCGCCATCAAGGCCGCCGACGCTTACGGCCACACGCTCTAGGACTGGCCCAAAACAACCACAAAGGAGACAGGCACCTTTCTGGTGGTTGTTTATTGCTCCAGCATTCAGTTCGTACTCGAACCCGATTCTTTACGAGAAAGGGTTCGGGTACGTTTTTTGTTTATCGGAAATTCTGCGGAAGGACTACTCGGAACGGCAAACAGGAACGAACAGAGGCAGGGTATCATCGTGGTGATGGTATCCTGCCTTTTGTTTTGCGGGATCAAGGTCGCTTTATGCGAACTTGATCGCCACTTATATGGGGCATTGATGGCAATTGCTTCGTACGTGCATACCGAGAGCCTGTACACCTCTGGCAAGGCGTAAAACACTAGACTTTATTCCAAAGTCCGTGTGCTAAGGGGGCAGGCCCCTTAGAATTCCTGTGGAGTGTGTACGCACGTACGCTGGAAAACGGCAAAATTTCGCTATATCAGGGCGTTCTATCATTGGAGAGTATGGTATACACGGCTTAGTTCAACAAATAAGAATTTATATATAAAGGAGAATATTGATGAAACTGTTTTTATGTTCTCACTTTTCAAGTGTAGGAAGTCTGATAAAGGAAGAAATTGAAAATAAAAAAGTCGCATTTATTCCAACAGCTTCGCTGCGTGAAGGCTACACCGGTTATGTCGGCTCGGCTCGAAAATTATTCAAAAAGTTGGGAGCAATCGTAACTGAAATTGATATTTCAACGGAGGCTTATTCAACGATACAGTCTCTTTTTGAAGATGCAGATGTGATCTATTTTACCGGCGGAAATTCTTTTTTCCTTATAGACCAGCTCCGTAAAACGGGAACGGATGAGCTGTTGAAGAAAGAATTGGAAAAGGGAAAACTGATGATTGGTGAATCGGCAGGTGCGATTGTATGCGCTCCAAGCATCCAATATATCGAGCAAATGGATGAAAAGCCGGAGGACTACTCACAAGAAGATGATTCAGGGCTTAATTTGATTGATTTCTATGTTCTTCCGCATTTTCTTACAGCACCATTTAAGAAAGTTACCGAGAAAATAATGACTGAGTTTTCGGATTTGAATCTATGCCCAATTAACAACCGTCAGGGAATTGTAATTGATGGTGAAGGTTCAAAGGTAATTTGCAAAGACTAATTTGAAAATTCCAGTTTGCTGTGCTCGTTCCTAGCAGGGCTAGGGGCAGGCACGCCCCAACAAGAAGCTGTCCCAAAGGGGCAAGAATGGGGACTGCGGACGATTTCTTGGACCGTTACGCGGCCCTTCCCAGCGCGGAGCGGAACTCGGCCGGCGTGCGGCCACCGAGCGCATCGCTGCGCCTCTCCGTATTGTATCGACCGATCCAGCCCCCGAGCTCCTCGATGAAGCGGGCGGGGGTCCAGTCCGACCAGTCCCTGCCGTGCCAGAACTCCTTCTTGAGCAGGCCGAAGAAGCCCTCCATCGCCGCGTTGTCCGGGCTTCAGCCCTTGGCGGACTGAATTGGCTACACTGATGTGGACAGTTCCAGGAGGGGCGCAAGAGACGGGAAGGCCGTGTGCGCGTTCCTGCGCGAGGGCCGCGGGGAGGGGCTGCCTGGGTACAGCGCCTGTCAACTCGGTCTACGTCTTTGATGACCGGGTCGTACTCAATATCAACTTCACGGATGATGCCAAAACGGTCACCCGTGAGGAAGTGTTGGGTTCGAGTGCTATGGACAATGTTCCAGCATGCTGGGATCGAATTCGCTTGCCGGGATCACGCGGTAGCCGTGGCGCAGGAGCAGGTCAACGAAGACACCGTTACCCGTTGTGAGCGTGCCGCTGAAGGATCCGTCGTAGATATGGCCCACGCCGCACGACGGGCTACGGTCCTGCAAGACGCACGCAGCGATCTCGGACGGGCCGCCCGCCTGCTCGCACATATCGAGCGCACGTTGGGCACCCAGGCGAAACTCGCGATCGACTGAGACGCCCTCGCAGGTACGGACCTCGCCGCTCACAATCTCGGACGGCTTGCGCGGTGTGGGAAGGCCGCCAAAGACCTCGGGGCATACCAACAGGACCTCGGTCCCCGTGCGCTCGCACGCCTCGACCAGCTCGCGATGGTAGTTATCGAGCCCGTTATACTTGCAGCTCTCGCCCATCAAGCAGGCACTCACCACGATCTTCATATAACAACTCTCCTCACGCAAAATCGCCCCATTTGAGATGGACACTCAAATGGGGCGATTGACACAGCGCAACTAGTGTTACTGCTGCTTTGGCATCAGCGGATTCTCGCGCGTAAGGAGATTCATGAACTCCTCGCCCGTAATCGTCTCCTTCTTGTACAGATAACGAGCCAGCTCGTGGAGCTTAAACTTGTTCTCCTTGAGGATCTGCAGGGCACGATCGTGCGCATCCTCAATCAGCTTGGCGACAATCGCGTCCACGCGCTCGGCCGTACCGGGGGCGCAGGTGAGCGACGTGTCCTGATTGAGATACGCGTTCTGCACGGTACCGAGCGCCATCATGCCAAACTCTTCGGACATACCAAAGCGCGTCACCATGTTACGGGCGAGCTTAGTGGCCTGCTCGATGTCGTTGGCCGCACCGGTCGTCATCTCGCCAAAGATGAGCTCCTCGGCAGCACGTCCGCCGCAGTAGACGGCGAGCTTGTCCAGAACCTCCTGGCGCGTGGTCAGGAAGCGCTCGTCCTCCTCGACCTGCATGGTGTAGCCCAGAGCGCCGCTCGTGCGCGGCACGATGGTGATCTTGGTAACCGGCGCAGAGCCCTTCTGGCGGGCGGCAACGATGGCATGGCCGATCTCGTGGTAAGAAACAACCTGCTTCTCGTGATCGGACAGCACCGTGGACTTGCGCTGCTGACCGGCGATGACAACCTCCACCGACTCCTCAAAATCGTCCTGAGTGGCGCGCTTGCGACCCTCGCGGACGGCACGCAGGGCGCCCTCGTTGATGATGTTGGCAAGGTCGGCGCCCGAGGCACCGGGCGTGGCGCGGGCAATCGCGGTCAGGTCGATCGGCGGCTGCGTCTTCACGCTCTTGGCATGGAGCTCAAGAATGTTCTTACGTCCGGTCAGGTCGGGCAGCTCAACGGGAATACGGCGGTCAAAGCGGCCGGGGCGCAGCAGGGCCGGGTCAAGGCTATCGGGACGGTTGGTGGCAGCGAGAACGACAATACCCTTGTGGTTATCAAAGCCGTCCATCTCGGTCAGCAGCTGGTTGAGCGTCTGCTCGCGCTCGTCGTTGCCACTAAAGCCGCCGCCATCGCGCTTCTTGCCGATGGTATCGATCTCATCGATAAAGACGATGCACGGGGCCTTTTCCTTGGCCTGCTTAAACAGATCGCGAACCTTAGCGGCGCCACGGCCGACGAACATCTCGACGAACTCAGAACCAGAAATACTAAAGAACGGAACGCCCGCCTCGCCGGCAACGGCCTTGGCAAGCAGGGTCTTACCCGTACCCGGAGGGCCGACAAGGAGGGCACCGCGCGGCAGCTTGGCGCCGATCTCCTCGTAGCGCTGCGGCTTCTCCAGAAAGTCGACGACCTCCTTGAGGGACTCCTTGGCCTCTTCCTGGCCGGCGACATCCTTAAAGGTCACGCCCACATCCTTGGAGGCGATCACGCGAGCACCGGACTTGCCCAGTCCACCGCCGCCAAAACCACCGCCGCCAAAGTTCATCGAGGGACCGTCATCACCCATGGCCTTCTTCATGCGGCGGTTGAGCCACCAGCCAATCAGGAAGAAAATCGCCATGGGAAGAATGAGGGTGAGCAGGTAGTAGGTCATCAGACCCGAGTTTTTATCGGGAACGACCGATTCCAGGGACGCACCGGATTCAAGCACGCGATCGGTAAAGCCCGCATCGTTCGGCACACCGGTCGTCTTGTAGGCGATGTTCTCGTCCTCGCCCTTCTTGGTGTAGTAAATCGTGTAATCGTCCGTGTTGTACTCGACCTTGTCGACACTCTTCTTATCGAGCGCTTTGACAAACGTCGAGTAATCGGTCTTCGTAATCTGCTGCGTGTGACCGATGTTGGGGAACAGAACGGTCGAGAGCACGAGGTAGACGACGAAGGCGATGAGCACGTAGAGGATCATATTCCGTCTACGTTTGTTGTCATCCATCTCCATCTGCTTGAACTCCATCTACTGGGGTTGATAATGTTTTCTAGAATACCCAACCCGAACGGCGATAAACCGACGCCGGGCACGAAAGGACAGAGATGGCATCACTGGAAGTCGGCAAGGTTCAGATCTACACGGGCGACGGCAAGGGCAAGACGACGGCTGCGCTGGGGCTCGCGCTGCGCGCCACGGGCTATGGGCTTAACGTGCTCATGCTTCAGTTTGCCAAGAAGCTGCACTGCGCCGAACATGACGCAGCACCTCGATTGGGGCTACGCATCGTACAAGCCGACCGCGACACGCCCGAAGCCTGTGCCGCACAGATCATGGAGCTGGCGCGCGAGCAGATTAGCCAAGTCAACGTGCTGATCTTGGATGAACTGGGAGAAGCCATGCGACGGGGCTTTGTGACGCGCGAAGATGTCGAAGCGTTGATCGCGATGAAACCGACCACCACGGAGCTCGTGCTCACCGGCCGCGGCTTGCTGCCCCTCGCCGACCTTGCCGACCTAGTAACCGAAATGCGCCCCGTCAAACACTACTTCGACGAAGGCCTCCTAGCCCGCCAAGGCATCGAATACTAGCCATTGCGGACGTCCCCAATGGCTAGGCAGTGGCGCGGCCTAGCCAGTTGCCGCTGTGATGGTAGACGGTGAACATCGTGGCCGTGATGAGCCAGGTTACGGGATAGACCAGCAGCAGGTGCTCGAGCGACGGATCAAAGGGCATGATCGCAAACACCCAGATTACCCTTAGGACAACGGTGCCAAAGATGGTGAGGACCATGGGCTGGAAGCTCACGCCGGCGCCGCGGATGGAACCCGACGCGTTCTCGATAATCGAGAAGATCGCGTAGAACGGCGCAATGAAATGGATGATGGTCGTGGTGTAGCCCGAAATCGAAGCATCATCGACAAACAGACGCGACAGGGGACCCGAGAACACCAACAGTACACAGGACAGGCCACCGATGAGCAAAAACGACAGCACGAGCGACGTGTGATAGCCCTTGCGCATGCGATCGTAATTACGCGCGCCAAAGTTCTGCGCCGAGAACGTGGTGATGGACACGCCGAGCGCCTCGGTCACCATCCAGATGATGCCATCGAGACGGCCCGAAAGGCCCCACGCCGTCGTAACATCGGCGCCAAACGAGTTGACCGAAACCTGAATCAAGACGTTGGAAATCGAATACGCCGCCGATTGAAAACCCAGCGGCAAACCGCACGAAAGCATGCTCTTACAAATACCGCGATCGATGCCGAGCTTGGATATCGACAAACGCCACGCGCCCGGAGCACGCATCATGCGAATCACAATCATCGTAGCATTAGAGCAAATGGTCAGTGCCACCGCGATACCGCAACCCAGGGCCTCCAGATGCAGCACGGCGACAAAAATGATATCCAGCACCACGTTCACGAGGCAGCCGGAAGCAATAATCACGGCAGGGCCACGCGTGTCGCCCACAGCACGCAGCAGCGCGGTACCCATATTGAGCAGCAGCGCCGCAAACATGGCGGCAAAATAGCAGCGAGCATAGGCTACGCCCTCGGCAAGAAGCTCGTGCGGCGTATTCATCAAAACGAGCATGGGCTCGACAAGCACCACGCCAAGAATGGAAACGACGATACCGCCCACGAGCGCAAGCGCCATGGCCGTATGGACTGAACGACTCAAGCGCTCGTCATCGTGCTGGCCAAAAAACTGGCCCGTAATGACAGCGCAGCCGGCACCGACGCCGACGCAAAATCCGATGCAGAGCTCCGTGAGCACCATTGTTGCCTGAATGCCACCAAGCGCGAGCTTGCCGCCAAACTGACCGACAATATAGGTACCGATAAGCGTGTAGGCCTGCTGAAAAAACGAACTAAAAAAGATGGGAACGCACAGAGACAGCAGCTGCTGCCAAATAACACCCTGCGTCACATCGATAGCCGTAGATTTTTTAGCCACACGCCCTCCCCACCAGCGTACGTCAAACAACAAAACGGCAATTTAAGACCAAAGCCAATACCAGCTTAGCACCGACCAAGAGTTCTAGAAACACCGCCGAAGACAAAGCCCCGCAACAGGCGACTAGTGATACAGTCCCGGCTGGTAGTGATACTCGTTGCTCACATGCGGGCACAGCTGCCAAAAGGCGACGGCACTCGCAGCGGCCACGTTGAGCGAATCGACCCCGTGCGCCATCGGAATACGCACGGCACGGTCGCAGCCCGCGATGGTCTTGGCGCCCAGGCCGGCACCCTCGGTGCCCATAAAGATCGCCAGACGGTCAATCTCGCGCAGCGCAGAATCGTCCAGCGAAACGGAGTCGTCCGTCAACGCCATGGCGGCACAGGTAAATCCGGCATCGTGCAGCGCCGCCAGGCCATCATGCGGCCACACGCGCGCCTCGCTGCCAATACGAGTCCACGGCACCTGAAACACCGTGCCCATGCTCACACGGGCGGAACGACGATACAGCGGATCGCAGCACGTAGGGCTGACCAAAATACCGTCAACATTCAATGCGGCAGCCGAGCGGAAAATCGCGCCCACATTGGTATGGTCGACAATGCCTTCGAGCACGCACAGGCGCACCGGGCGCTCCCCCGCCGCCTCGACGACGCCGCCCAAGAACTCGGCTACCGGAATCTGGCGTGGACGACGGAATGCCGCGAGCGCACCGCGCGTCACGTTAAAGCCCGTCAGCTGCTCCATGAGCTCCATCGAGGCCACAAACACGGGAACCGGGCCCTCACCGTCACGTGAGGACAGGCACTCAAACAGCGGCATCATCTGCTCGAGCCAGCGCTCGCCCAAAAGAAAACTCACCGGCTCGTATCCGGCGCGCACCGCACGCTCGATGACCTTGGCACTCTCCGCGATAAAGATGCCCTTTTGCGGCTCCAGTACGCAACGTAGCTCACGCTCCGTCAGTCGCACGTAGGCATCGAGCCGCTCGTCCTCGAGCGAATCGATTCGCAGCACCTCAACGGCATCAGTCATAGCAGCTAGCCCATACCCTTCTTATAGCAGCATCTATATCAAACGAGGCGACGCCAGGCGCCGCCCCCTCAATCATTCCAACCCGATTAAATCGCAGGCAAAAGGAGCTTTAGGCATCGACGCGACGATACGTCACGAACTCATAATCGACGCCTTCATCGCCCTCGCCCTCAGCAATCGTGGCAACCCCGTCGCGCCGCGCGACTTCCCACGCAGGATCGGTATCCAAATTGGGAAAATACGTATCCACGGCATGAATGCAGTGATTGTGCGTGACCTCGGCCTCTGCGCAATACGGCAAAAACTGTCGATAGACATCGCCGCCGCCAATCACCCACGCAACAGGCTCATCGGCAACCGCAGCGAGCGCCTCATCGATACTATGCACCACATCGACGCCCTCAGGGGCAAAGCCCTCGTCGCGCGTGAGCACGATATTGCGGCGGTTCTTGAGCGGGCGCCCACCGGGAAAACTCAGCAGCGTCTTGCGCCCCATAATGACCGGATGGCCTTTGGTGCACGCCACAAAATGGCGCATGTCGGCGCGATTGGACACCACCATGTCGCCCTCGCAGCCAATGCCCCAGTCGTCGCACACGGCGACGATGGCAGAAAGCTTACACGTCATAAGCGCCACCTACACCGCAATGGGAATGTTCTTGACCTGCGGGCCGTGCTCATAACCCTCGACAATCAAGTCATCGGTCGTAAACGCGTAGAAATCATGCACATCGGGGTTAAGCGATACCTTGGGCGCCGCAAACTGCGGACGCTCGATAAGTTCGCGGACGATATCGACATGACGATCGTAAATGTGGGCATCGGCAATCACATGCAGCAGCTCACCGGGAATCATATCGACGGACTGTGCGACCATCATCAACAAAATGGCGTACTGGCACACGTTCCAGTTGTTCGCGGCCAAGATATCCTGACTACGCTGGTTGAGAATCATATTGAGCGTCGGCTTGTCGTCCTGCGGACGCTGCGTGACGTTATAGGTCACGCTGTAGGCGCACGGATACAGGTGCATCTCGGACAGGTCGCTAAACACATAGGTGTTCGTCATAATGCGGCGGCTGTACGGCGTGTGCTTAAGATCGTACAGCACACGGTCCATCTGATCGAAGTCGCCCTCGGAGTAATGACTCTTCTGGCCAATCTGGTAGCCGTAGGCCTTACCGATAGAGCCGGTCTCGTCAGCCCACTCATCCCAAATATGGCTGTTGAGGTCATGGACATTATTGGACTTCTTTTGATAGATCCACAGGATCTCGTCCATGGCAGACTTAAGCGCCGTACGGCGTAAAGTGAGCGCGGGGAACTCCTCGCGCAGGTCGTAGCGTGCCGTAACGCCAAAGTTTTTAATGGTATAGGCAGGGGTGCCGTCCTCCCACACCGGACGGACCTTTTGGCCCTCGGTAGTGGTGCCATGGTCCAGAATATCGCGGCACATGGCTACAAACTGTTGATCAGCTTTGCTCATTGACCCTCCTGTCAGTCGGCTATAAGCGAGATTCATTGTAGCCCAGGCGCACGCGGCCCCACAGCCCAAACATAAGCCCTCATTTTCCGACATATGCCAAAAATAACTTGTGCGCATCCGCATGCGCGCTATTCTATTACTGACATATGTCAGATTTGGAGAGTGTATGGCAGGAAGACGCGAAAAAATACGCCGCGTTGGGATTATCCCCGAATATCGCGGCTTTACCCCCGACGGCCTTGCCAGCGGAGACGCCATCGACATGACGGTCGATGAGCTCGAAGTCCTACGGCTGTGCGACCTGGAAGGCCTTAATCAAGAGGCAGTGGCACAGCAGATGGGCATCGCGCGCGCCACGGTGGCGGCCATCTGCAGCCGAGCGCATCGCAAGGTGGCAAACGCGCTGGTCAACGGGCGCGCGCTCATCATCGCAGGCGGCAATATCGCATACTCCCCCATCACCACGACGACGGCCGTATGGCCAGCAAAGGAGGTCGGCACCATGAGGGTGGCAACGACGTACGACAACGGCAACATCTTTATGCACTTTGGTCGCAGCGAGCAGTTCAAGATCTACGACATCCAGAATGGCAAGGTGCTCAACGAGCAGGTCGTAGGCACCGGCGGCACTGGTCACGGCGCATTGGCGGGTCTGCTTGCCAACGGTGGCGTCGACACGCTCATCTGCGGCGGTATCGGCGGCGGCGCCATCAACGCGCTCACCCAGGCCGGCATCACGGTCTATGCGGGCGCCCAGGGCAGCTGTGACGCCTGCGTCAAGGCTCTCATTGCCGGCACGCTCGCTCAGACCGGCGAGGCCACCTGCGGCTGCCATGGCCACGACCGCGAGCACACCCATGAGCACGGCGAGGCCTGTGGCTGCCACGGCCATCACGACCACGACGGGCACGAGGGCTGCGACCGCCACTAACGGCACGGCACCGCGAGCTCGGGGCGCAACGCTGAACGCAACCCAACAATCAAAGCCAACAACAAAGGCCACCCGGTAGCTTCCGAGTGGCCTTTGCCGTATCAAGCTGGAATTACAGCACTATTTCTTATTGCGCATCTGAGCTTCCATCTGGCGCAGCAGGTCCATATCGGACTTAGGACCGCCCGTCCCAAGGCCGCCCAGGCCGCCCATGCCGCCCAGGCCCATGGCATCCAGACCGGGAATATTGGGCATGCGCATCTTTTTGCCCTTCTTACCCTTCTTGCCCTTCTTGCCACCAGCCTGTGCCTGATTGGCCATCGAGCGCATGCGGCCCATCATCTTGTTCATCTCGCCCCACTGCTTCATAAGGCTATTGACCTCGGTGGGAGTCACGCCGGCGCCCTTGGCGATACGGGCGCGACGCTGGCCGTTAATGATAGAGGGACGCAGGCGCTCCTCCTTGGTCATCGACATGATGATGGCCTCGTTCTTGTCGAAGATGCCCTCGTCCAGGTTGCCGCCCATCTGGTTGAGTGCGCGCTGGCCACCGGGAAGCATACCCAGAATGCCCTTCATGCCGCCCATCTTCTTGACGGCCTTCATCTGGTCGAGCATGTCGTTCATGGTAAAGCCCTCGCGCAGCATGCGCTCGGCGGCCTCGAGCTGCTCGGCATCGGCGGCCTCCTGGGCCTTCTCGATGATGCCGACAACGTCGCCCATGCCCAAGATTCGCTTGGCCATGCGGTCGGGATAGAACGGTTCTAGCGAATCGGGCTTCTCGCCCATGCTCACAAACTTGATGGGCTTGCCGGTCACCTGACGCACGGAAAGCGCGCCGCCGCCACGGGCATCGCCGTCGAGCTTGGAGATAATCACGCCATCAAAGTCGGTGCGCTCGGCAAACGTCGAAACCACGTTGACGATATCCTGGCCGGTCATGGCATCGACGACCATCAGCACCTGGTCGGGCTTGACGGCCTTCTTGATGTCGACGGCCTCCTGCATCATCTGCTCGTCGATCTGCAGACGACCGGCGGTATCGACGATGACCACGTCACGCAGGTGGTCGACGGCCTCCTGAATGGCGCCCTTGGCGATATCGACCGGGTGCTCGCCGTCACCGCGGAAGACCGGAACGCCGATCTCTCCACCGAGCGTGGCCAGCTGGTCGGCAGCGGCGGGACGGTAGACGTCGCACGCGGCGAGCAGCGGCGAGCGGCCCTGTTTCTTGAGCAGGTAGGCCAGCTTTACGGCCGCCGTGGTCTTACCGGAGCCCTGCAGGCCCACGAGCATGATGACATTGGGAATGCGGTTGCTAAAGACGAGCTTGCTCTCGGTGGAGCCGAGCATCTCGGTGAGCTCGTCGAGCACGATCTTGACGACGTTTTGTGCCGGCGACAGCGACTCCATGACCTCGGCGGTCATGCAGCGCTCCTTGGTCTTGGCGACAAACTCCTTGACGACCTTAAAGTTGACGTCGGCCTCGAGCAGCGCCATGCGAATGTCGCGCATGGCCGAGGTGATATCGGCCTCGGTCAGCTTACCCTTGCCGCGCAGGCGGTCAAATGTGTCGTTGAGGCGATCGCTCAGGGAATCAAACACTGGTTACTCCTTAGTTGGACTCGCCCACCAGGGCGCGGCAGAAATCTTTGGCATTGAACTCCTGCAGGTCATCGACCTGCTCGCCCACGCCCACGCGCAGGATCGGAAGCTTGAGCTTCTCGGCCACGGCCATGGCGATACCGCCCTTTGCCGTGCCGTCAAGCTTTGTCATGATAATACCGTCCAGACCCAGCGCCTCATTAAACTCGAGCGCCTGGTTCAGGCCGTTTTGGCCTGTCGCGGCATCGATCACGAGGACGACCGAGACGGGCATGGGACCGGCGGCCATATTGGCGGCGCGCTTGCGCGTCACGTTGACCACCTTGGCAAGCTCGCGCATGAGCTCGGGGCTCGTGTGCAGGCGGCCGGCGGTATCGATAAGCACCAGGTCGCTGCCGCGCTTATCGGCCTCGTCGAGCACGTCGTAGCAAACGCTTGCCGGGTCGGAGCCGCGGTCGCGCTTGATGACGGGAACACCGGCGCGCTGGCCCCACACATCGAGCTGCTCGATGGCGGCGGCGCGAAAGGTATCGGCCGAGCCGATCACGACATTTTTACCGCGGGCAGCCATGGCACTCGCGATCTTGCCGACCGTCGTGGTCTTGCCGGCACCGTTAATGCCCACAAACAGCACGCAGCTCGGCGTGTCGGCGAACGGATCGCGCTCAACGGGAACAAAATGCTGCTCGAGCTGCTCGGCCAGGGCGCGACGGAGTTGCGGGGCGGTCTTGAGGTTTTTCTTGGCGGCCGTCTCGCGCAGGTCATCGGACACCTTGATCGCGACCTCGGCACCCATGTCACCCATGACGAGAGTGTCCTCTAGGTCCTCCCAAAAATCCTCGTCGACCTCGCCGCCAAAATAAAAGACCTCGTTGAGGGCCTCGCGGCTGCGCTCAAGTCCGCGCGAGAGAGCATCGAAGAATCCCATTATGCATTCACGACCTTTCCGGTTTCGCGATCGAGTTTTTGCGAGACGACGCGACTGACGCCGTCGGCTTGCATCGAGACGCCGTAGAGGACGTCAGCGTCCTCCATAGTACGGCGCTGATGCGAGATAACCAAGAGCTGCGTATCGGAACGCAACACGTCGAGCGCGCCGATGAGCTTGGACAGGTTGGCGTCGTCGAGTGCCGCCTCGACCTCGTCCAGCACATAGAACGGCACCGTACGCGTGCGATACACGGCAAAGAGCAGGGCAAGCGCCGTCAGGCTCTTCTCGCCGCCCGACATGAGCATCATCTTGGTGATGCGCTTGCCACGCGGCTGCGCCACGACCTCGATGCCTGTCTCGGCCGGATGCTCGGGATCGGTCATCTCCAGATGTGCCTGGCCACCCGGGAACAGCATGGCAAAGATCTCGCGGAAGTTCGCATCGACCTTCTCGAAGGTCACCAGGAAGGCCTTACGCATCTTGCGGTCGATGGCCACGGTGATCTTGGTGAGCGCCTTGCGCGCGCTCTCCAGATCGGCCAGCTGCTCCTCGATATAATCGGCGCGGCGCTTGAGCTGCTCGTACTCCTCCATGGCAACCTGGTTCACAGGGCCCAGGTTGTTGATCTGGCGCACGAGCTGGTTAAGCTCACGCTCGGCGGCATCGCGGTCGGTGGGAGCAGGAAGCATGAGCGCTTCCTCGAGCACCGTGGTGCCATCGGCGGTAATGGCCTTGATGGCCGCCTCTACCTGCACCTCGAGCTTGCCGCGTGCGACCTTGAACTCGTTTTGCGTCGCCGTGGCGGCATCGACCCGTTCCTTGGCGCGGGAGACCTCGGCCTTGGCGTCTTCAATGGTCTTCTTGAGCGAGGCCGAATCCGCCTCCTCAAGCGTTGCCTGGTCACGCAGACGCGCGGCCCAATCCGACGCGCGCTCCAGCAGGGCCGAATAGCGCTCGTGCATGGGGTCGACGCGCAGGCGCAGCAGCTCGAGTGAGCGCGAAGCCTGGCGTGTTCCGCGAATGCGACGGTCGATGCCCTCAAGGCGATGCTCCAGATCGGGCACGCGGCCCTTCAGCGAACGCAGACGCTCGCTCGTCTGGGCCAAACGGACCTTAGCGTCGGCGAGCTTGCCGGCAGCCTCGGAATCGTCACGGCGCACGCGATCGAGCTCGTCGTTGGCTTCGGCAATCTGAAGACCCAGGTCGCTTGCCTGCGCACGAGCCTCGTCACGCAAACGAGTGAGCTCGTCAACGCGCGGGCGAGCGGCGCGAACCGCCTCGGCAGCCTGCTCGCGGCGCTTGGAGATTCGCACGCGCTCGACCTCGGCATTGTTGGCGCTTTGCTCAAGGCGGCCGATTTCGGAAAGCAGCGAGCGACGTTCGCCCTCAAGACGGGCAATCTCGCCGGCGGCATCGCCCTCGGCGGCACGCGCCTCCTCGACGGCCGCATTGGCCTCGACGACCTGATCCGACACATGCTCAAACACTGCGGCCAGATCGGGCTCCAGGCCCTCCAGCTCGCGAATACGACGCTTGCGCTCCAAGGCACCCGAAGCCTCGCCGGCATCGAGCCCCACGCGCACCAGACCGCCACAGCTCACGCGGGCACCATCGGGCGTCACGTAGGTCACGCCCTCAACGATCGGAGCGGCCAAGGCAGCGGCAAGGTCATCAACCACGTAATACCCACCGAGCAGCGCCTCAACAACCGGTCCATATCCGGCGCGCACGGACAGGCGGTCGACCAGACGGGAACCGGCAGCGCCCTCGGCAGCGGCAGACCCGCTCACACCGCGTGCCACCAGCAGCGCCTCGCCCGAGGCCTTCTTCTGGTCAAGGGCTGCACGACCGGCACGCTCAAGCGTGGCGGCGTCATCAAACAGCAAGGCATCGATATCGCCAGCAAGCAGCTGCTCGACCAGGCCCTCGAGCTCACGAGGGGCCTCGAGCACATCGCCCAGACGGCCTGAGACATCATCGCCCAACGCGCCCATCAGACGGCTCACCAGCGGCGAGCTGTCAGCCATGCGGGCATCGAGCTTCTTTTGGCTCGCGAGCTCAGAGCGAACCTCGGACAGTTTGTTGCGCGCCTCGCTCTCGCGATTACGCAGGTCCTTCAACGCCGCACGGGCGACCTCGGTGGCCTCGCGCGCATCGACCTGGGCCTGGCGAGCCGCCTCAAGCGCACCGTCAAGCTCCTCAGCGCGGTCGCGACGGCTCTCGAGCGAGGCCGTGACCTCCTCGAGCTGCTCGTCGATCTGCTCCAGGCGCGAGGCGTACATGTTGTCCTCAACCTCGGCGTTGCTCAGCGAGTCCTTCACCTTGGCGAGCTCGAACGCGGCGTTATCGGCCACACGCTGCACTTCGCGCTGCTCGCGCGTAAGCTGCGAAACCTGATTGTCGAGCGCAACGCGACGCTCGTGGAGCTGGGCGGCGGCAGGTCCGGCGGCGTCAACGTCGTCCTGGGCCTGCCCGTGCGCACCGGTCACTTCCTCAAGCTGGGCACGCGCATCCTCGAGCTCCTCGACCACGCGACGACGCTGATGCTCGGAGCTCGAGATCTGGCCGCGCATGTCGGACAGGCGCGACACCATGTTGTGACCCTTTTCCTCAAGCAGGCGCATATCGGAGTTAATGCGGCCGACCACATCTTGCATATGGCGGCGCTGCTCGCCCAGATCGCCCACAAACAGGCCCTTTTCCTCGAGCATGACCTGGAGCTTCTCGAGTTCGCGCTCCTTTTCGCCCAAGCGGTACTGCGCAAGCTCAAGCTCGGCCGCGCCCTCCTTGGAGCGGCTCTCCAGGTCGTTCCACTGCGACTGCAGCGAACGCAGTTCGTCGACGGCCAGCATCTGCGTAAGCTCGTTCGCGCGCGAGGACAGCTCTTTGTACTTGCGCGCGCGATCGACCTGACGCTCCAGCGGCCGCAGCTGACGGGCGATCTCTTTATTGATATCGCGGGCACGGGTCAGGTGCTCGTCCATCGATTTGATCTTTTTGAGCGCACGCTCCTTGCGGCGCTTGTGCTTGGAGATGCCGGCGGCCTCCTCGATCAGGGCACGGCGCTCCTCGGGGCGGCTCTGCAAAATGGCATCGAGCTTGCCCTGACTGATGATGGAATGTGTATCCTTGCCCAAGCCCGAATCGTGCAGGATGTCCTGAATGTCCATCAGACGACACGGGCTCGAGTTGATAAGGTACTCGCTTTCGCCCGAGCGATACATGCGACGGGTGATGGCGACCTCGTCAAAGTCGACGGGCAGCATATGATCAGAGTTATCGAGCACCAGCGTGACCTCGGCAACACCCACCGGCTTGCGCGCCGACGAGCCCGAGAAGATAACGTCCTCCATGGCCTGGCCACGCAGCTGCTTGGCACTCTGCTCGCCCAGGACCCATAGAATCGAGTCGGAGATATTCGATTTTCCCGAGCCGTTGGGACCGACGATAACGGTCAGGCCCGGCTCAAATGACATATGGGCGCGGTCGGCAAACGACTTGAACCCTTTGAGCGTGAGGGACTTGAGATACACGGTTCCTCGCTTAAACGAGCTTCTTGTTGAGGATCACGCCGTTGGTGGTGTAGCCCATGCGGTCGAGCGCCTCGAGCGCAGCGGCCCCCTCGGCCTCCTTCTTGGAAGCACCAGTGCCGCGGCCCTGGCGGATGCCGTCGACGAGCACCACGGCGGTAAAGGTAGGCGCATGCGCCGGGCCCTCGGAACCAACCAGCTTATATGCCGGAGGCTCATGGCCGTCGGCCTGCACGCACTCCTGCAAAAACGACTTGGGGTTCGCGGGGTGCTCGGCACGCTCGGAAGCCAGGTGCGGCTTGAGCGTGCGGTGGATGAACTCCGCCGCAACGTCCCAGCCGGCATCCAGGTACAGGGCGCCCACGAGCGACTCGTAGACGTTCTCGAGCGCCGAATGCAGGCCGCGCGCGCCCGTGCCGGTCTCGGAGGCGCCAAAGATGATGATGTCGTCGATACCCAGCTCGTGCGACACCTCGGACAGCGTGGCGCCCGAGACAAGGGAGACCTTCAGACGCGTGAGCTTGCCCTCGTCAAACTCGGGATAGGACTCAAAGAGCGAACGAGCCACCACGGCGCCCAAAATGGAATCTCCCAAAAACTCAAGGCGCTCATAGCTGGCAGAGACCGGCTGGCCCTCGACGGCCGAGGGATGCGTGAGGGCTGCGCGCAGCAGCACCTTGTTATTGAACTCATGGCCCAGGATTTCCTGGGCGCGCGCAAGTCGTTGAGACAAAGCCAAGACTTAGGCCTCCTTGGCGTTTTCGATTGCGTCGACGGCGTCGGCGACAGAGTTGAGCGACAGCAGAGTCTCGTCATCGATCTCGAGGTTGAACTCATCCTCAATGGCCGTCACCAGCTGCAGGCGCTCGAGCGAGTCGGCATCGAGGTCGTCAAAGGTGGTCTCGTCACTAATATCAGCAACATCGACACCCAAAACGTCAGCGGCGACTTCGGCGATCTTATCGAAGATTTCGGAGCGGTCCATAGCGCTTCCTCTCGTAGTTCATGGAACACAACACAACGCGGCAGTCGGAGCCGCATTGCAATACGGCTCCGATTCTACCCCACGCGGTACCGATTGAGCCACGACACGGGGCTCTTATAAAACGATACCGTCCATGGAGTCGGCAACGTCCTGGACGAGCCCGGCACGTACGGCCTGGGCCGCGGCAAGCGTACCGTTCTTGACGGCCTCGACCGACGTGGCACCGTGGCCGATCAAAACGACGCCGCGCAGGCCCAGCAGAATCGCCCCACCCTTGGCGTCGCCCGAAAGCTTGGCCTTAATCTGGCGCATCTGCTTCTTTATGAGCAGCGCAGCGATCTTAGTGCCAAGAGAAGTCATAAAGGCACCCTTGAGCTCCTGCAGCAAAAACTTGGCAGCGCCCTCGGTGGCCTTGAGCGCGATGTTGCCCGACATGCCGTCGGCAACGACGACATCGAAGTTACCTGAAGTGATGTCCGTTCCCTCGCAGTTGCCAACAAAGCCGGGAACGGCGGCTTTCATGACCGGGAAGCAGGCCTTGGTAAAGTTGGAGCCCTTCTCGTCCTCGGTGCCATTGGCGAGCAGACCTACGCGAGGATGCTCGATGCCCAGGACGACGCGGGCATAGGCGCTGCCCATCTGCGCAAAGCGCACCATATCGTCCACATCAACATCGGGGTTGGCGCCCATATCGCACAGCACCGTCAGACCGCCGGCGCGATTGGGTAGCGCATTGGTCAGACAGGGACGTACCGGCTGCTTCTTGCCTTCGGCCATATATCTAAACGGCGTCACATAGGCGGTGGCGGCAGCAGTCATGGCACCGGTCGAGCCGGCGGAGAAGAATGCGTCCGCATTTCCCTTCTTGATGGCGCGGCACGACAGCACGATCGACGATTTACGCTTGGTCATCACGGCGCGAATGGGATCGTCATCCATGGCGATAACGTCGGGTGCCTCAAGGGCCTCAACACGTGCATGGGAAGCAGCAAAGGGATTGACGATTTCAGCGGGGCCAGCTGCCAAGACCTCGATATCGGGATCGGCGGCAAGCGCAGCCTCGATACCATCGAGAACAACCTGAGGTTTCTCGTCTCCGCCCACAACGTCTACACAAACGCGAACGTTACTCATATACATGCTCCTTATACAAAAATGGCCGACTCATTGAGCCGGCCATTGTGGTTCCATTTGGAACGGCATCGCATCCAGAGTATACCGTTACTCGGTAACGATAACCTCGCGGTCCTTGTAGAAACCGCAGCTGGGGCACACGTGGTGCGGAAGCTTGACAGCGCCGCAACGGGGGCACGTGGACTGAGCCGCAGCCGAGATCTTCATGTTGGCGGAACGACGGGTGTGAGTGCGGATACGACCCTGCTTTTGTTTAGGTACGGGCATAGTGACCTTCCTTATGAACTATCCAGTGTGGCGATTACGCGCAAGTAGCGATACTACCACAGTTTTACTCATCGAGCTTGAGATTCTTCAATGCTGCAAATGGATTTTCCGTGTCAGCGGCCCATTCTGCCTCTGCCTGGGTGGCGCAATCGCATTGCTCGACGTTGAGATTGCAACCGCAAGTGGGACACAGACCGCGGCAATCGGGCTTGCAGAGCACCACAAACGGCGTGTCCATGACAACGGCATCGTTGATGGGCTCACCCAGATCGACGATGCGGTCCTCACCCAGGAGCTCGTAGCCGTCCTCGTAGGCCTCGGGATCCTCGGGCTCCTCAAAGAGGTAGAACTCCTCGATCTCGCCGGCGATATCAAACGAAGCGGGCTCCAGACAACGGTCGCACTCGCCGGTGGCGTGCGCGCGGACCATGCCCGTGAGCAAGACACCGGTACCGGCATTGGTAAAGACAACGTCGTAGTCGATGCCGTCCTGTAGCTGGTACTCCTTCTCGCCCACCGTATAGGTGGCGACATCGACCTTGCCGGTCAGCGGATACGAATCTCCGGGAAACTCGAGCTGTTCGGAAAGATCGACGGTAACGCTCGGGAACTCAGCCATTACCACTGACCATTCTGTTGGGCGGCACCCTCGTTGAGCTGCTGACGGCAACGGGTAACGGTGCCGGTCAGGCTCTTGAGATTCTCCTCCAGGTGCGTAAAGACCTGCTCTGCGTAGTCCTCGGCAGCATAACGCGTCTCGCGCTCGTACTGCTGGGCACGATCGCGGATGTCGTCGGCCTGCTGCTGTGCCAAGCGGACGATCTCCTGCTCACCGGCAATGGTGAGGGCCTGCTGCTGAGCGTCGGCGATGATGGAATCGGCCTGAGCGGCGGCGGAAGCCATAAGCTCCTCGCGCTCCTTAAGGATACGGCGGGACTTCTGCCACTCCTCGGGATAGCTCATGCGGATCTCGTCGAGGATGTTGAAGAACACGTCGGCGTCGATGACCTTGAACTGAGCGTTCTTGCCGAAAGGCGGCTTGGCTTCCTCGATCAGCCCTTCGAGCTCATCGACCAAGCTGACGATCCTATCGCCAGGAAAATTCTCGCCCGGCATCCGGTCTCCTTTCATAGGTAACATATCATCGTGCTAGTTTACCACATGCCACCAGGCAATAAAAAACGTCACGAAAAGCGATGTCTGAGCGCTTCGACCACGTTGGGCGGGACAAACGTCGATACATCGCTGCCGAGTGAGGCGATCTGGCGAACGACCGAGCTCGAGATATAGCCGTACTGCGGCGCACTCATGACAAAGATGGACTCCAGCTCGTTATCCAAGCGATAGTTGAGATCTGCCTGCTGCAGCTCGTACTCAAAGTCGGTCATGGCGCGCAGGCCCTTGACAACGGCCCCCGCCCCCTGCTCGCGAGCGAAGTCGACCAAGAGGCCGGTAAAGGGCAGGACGTCGACGCCGTCGATATCACCGAGCGCCTCGCGGGCCAGCGCCACGCGCTCATCGAGCATAAACGTGGTACCCACACCGTTTTTACCCTGCGACTCGGCAACAGCGACGATCACGCTGGGAAAGATGCGGCGGGCGCGGCGGATGACGTCGATATGGCCAAACGTGATGGGATCGAAGGTGCCCGGGACGATCACGCGGTTGATGGTGTCACTCATGGGCGTTCTCCTGAACCGTCGTGGCATCGTTGTTGTGAGCATCGGTGCCGGCGCAATCTTCCTCACCATCGTCATCGCCAACCCAACGAAGCAGGTCGACCGAGGTAATGCCGTAGCGCTTCTCGCGCACGATCTCAAAGCCTGCCGGATGCGCGCCCGCATCGGCGGCGGCATGCTCAAACAGGGCATAAGCGCCAGGTGCAAGCAGACCCTGCTGAGCCAGGTTCTGCAGCAGCTCCTCGACCGGCTCGGCACCAAAAGCATAGGGCGGGTCGAGCAGGACCAGATCAAAGGGGCCGCCCGGCACACGACCGCGCGAGGCACTCGCCAGCATGTCGCCCGCTATCACGCGCCAACGCGCACGGTCACGGCAGAGCGACTCGATATTCTTGGTAATGAGCCGCGCGGCATTCCGATCGATCTCGAACGTCGTGAGCGAGCGGGCACCACGTGAGAGCATCTCTAACCCTAAGGCACCGGAGCCGCCAAAGGCGTCCAGCACGCGGACCTCGTCCAGATCGAAGTCAAATGCCGACATGACCATAGATGCGCATGCCTCGCGCACGCGATCGGTCGTGGGGCGGGTGACATCGCGACCACGGGGCTCCTCGATCTTACGACCGCGCCATTCGCCGCCGATGATTCTCATCCTCCGCTGACCTCCTTAAAAATGTGTCGATATCGCATGGCGACCGCATCGCGCAGGGGGCGCGTCGCCACGGAGTCAAGGTTGCAAGCATACCGCAAGAGCTCGACCGCGTCCAAATGGGCCCACTCGATCAGCTCCTCGTCGGCATCCAGGTCGACAAAGCGCAGAGTCACACCGCCATGCTGGCGGTACCCCAGGATTTCGCCCTCGTGGCGCAGACGAAGGTCCATCTGGGCGAGCGTAAAGCCGTCCGAGGTCTTCTCGAGCGATTGCAGGCGGTCTTGCGCCGCCGACGCGCCGCCGTTGCCCTTGGAGTGCGTCATGACCAGGCACGTGCCCGACACACTGCCACGGCCCACGCGACCGCGCAGCTGGTGCAGAGCAGCCAAACCAAAGCGCTCCCCGTTCTCGATGACCATGACGGTGGCGTTAGGCACGTCGACGCCCACCTCGACCACCGTAGTCGAGACGAGCACGTCGATCTCGCCGCGCTTAAAGGCATCGATAACCTGGTACTTCTCCCCCGCTGGCATGCGGCCGTGAAGGCGCTCGATGGCAAGACCCGGCAACGACAGACGCAGGCGATCGAGCTCGGTCGCCGTATCGTGCAGCGGCACGGGGACCGTCACGCGGCCCTCGTCGTCGCGGGCGATACCGGGCACGTCCTCCAGATCATCGGCCGAGTCACTCGGCTCCACGAGCGGGCAAATCACGTAGGCCTGCTGACCCTTTTCATGCGCCTCGCGGATGGCGCCATAGGCAAGGTCGCGACTCGACTCGGTAAGCACGCGTGTCGTCACGCCAGCGCCAGGGACGGGCCGATGGCGGATGATACTCGTGTCCAGATCGCCGTAGACCGAAAGCGCCAGCGTACGCGGGATGGGCGTTGCCGTCATAACGAGCAGATCGGCACCGGGGCCCTTCGCGCGCAAGGCATTGCGTTGGCCGACGCCAAACCGGTGCTGCTCATCGATGACTACGAGCGACAGATACTTAAACGCCACGTTATCCGAAAGGACCGCGTGGGTTCCAAAGAGGACGTCGAGCTCTCCCGATTCCAGCTGTGCATGGATGCGCTCGCGCTCTGCGGCCGGCGTGGCACCCGTCAGAAGCGCCCAAGACATGCCGGCCTGCGAGAGCAGAGGGCCGGTCTTATCGGCATATTGACGCGCCAGCACGCCCGTGGGCGCCATAACGCAGGCCTGTGTGCCGCTATCGGCAGCCACAGCCAGCGCGCAGGCGGCAACGGCGGTCTTACCGGTACCGACATCGCCCAGCAGCAGGCGGTTCATCACGCGCCCGCCATCGCACATATCGCGCAGGATGTCTTGGAACGCGGCCTCCTGCTCGTCGCTCAGCGAAAACGGCAGGGCCTGCTTGAGCGCGGCCAGGTGCTCACCCGCGGCGTGGGCGTAGGGAGCGACTTCGACCAAGCCGCCGTCGTTGCGCAGGCGCAGCGCCAGCTGCAGGTAGAGGCACTCCTCGTAGGCAAGCCGTGCGCGCGCGATATCGCGCTCAGCCATGCTCGAGGGAAAGTGGATCGATCGAAGGGCACGGGCATGGCTCATCAGGCGACGTTTAACGCGTAAGCGTGCCGGAATGGGATCAAAGGGATTGCCGACGACCTCGAGCGCGCCACTTACGATACGGCGCATCCATGCCTGACTCACGCCGTCACTCACGTAATGGACCGGCAGGATAGTGCCCGCGGCGCGCCCTTCCTCAAGCTTTTCAAAGTGCGGCGAGGCCATCTGCTTAAAGCCGTAGGCAAACTCGACCTTACCCATTACGGCTAGGCGGTCGCCCTGCTTAAGCTGCTGGGCAATCCAGGGCTGGCAGAAAAAGGCGACCTGCAGCACGCCCGTCTCGTCAACGAGTGAGACCTCGGTCACCTGCATGCGCGGACGCGGCTGCTTTTGGACGATACGATCGACCGTGGCGATGATGGTACACACGGTACCGATGGGCGCCATCTCGATGGACCAGGAGCGCGTAAAGTCCAGGTATCGATGAGGGATATGGAGAAGGAGGTCCCCCACCGTCCGAATTCCCAGACGGCGAAGGGCCTCCTCACGTTTACCCGAAACATATTTGAGTCGCGCGATATCCTCGTCGAGCGCATTGCTCTGGGCAAAGCGCTCCGAGACGCGCGGCACGGAGCACAGTTCGGACATGGGCAGTTGCCTACTCGATCGAGAAGATCACGGGATAGAGCGGCTGCTCGCCACGATGGGCGTCGATCTCCAGATCGGGCTGAGCCTCCTCGATAGCGTCGACGATCTCCTGGAAGGCCTCATCGGACAGTTCCTCGCCGGCCAGAATCGTCAGCGCGTCGCCCTCCTCTTCCTCCTGCATACGGTTGATGCAATCGAGCGTGACCTGCTTCACGTCGGAGCCGACCACGTCGATGGAGCCGGCAATGATGCCCATGACGTCACCGGAGTGAATTGGCGAACCGTCGGAGGCACTGGAGTCGCGCACGGCGCGGGTGACCTCGCCATCGCGGACCTCGCTGATGGCGTCGACCATAGCGGCGACGGCATCCTCGAGCTCGGAATCGGGCAGGACCGCGAACAGCGCGGAGAAGGCCTGCGGAACGGTCTTGGTGGGAACGACGGCGACCTTCTTGTCGGTGCAGGCAGAGGCAGCGGCCTCGGCGGCCATGCGGATGTTGCCGTTGTTGGGCAGAATGATGACCGAGGTCGCGTTGACCTGGTCTACCGCGCCCAGCAAGTCGGCGGTCGAGGGGTTCATGGTCTGACCACCCGACACGATCACGTCAACGCCGAGGGACTTGAGGATATCGGCCTCGCCCGAACCGGCGGCAACGGCGACAAAGCCCAGGGCCTTCGCGGGCTCGGCGGCCTTCTCCTGATCCTCGTGGATCTTGGCGGTACGGTCGTGGGCCTCCATCTCCATGTTATGGATAAAGACCTCATAGATCTGACCAAGCTGCAGCATGTGCTCGAGCACCAGGTTGGGGGTGTTGGAGTGCACGTGGATCTTGTAGTCGGGGTAGGCGCCCACGAGCAACTCACAGTCACCCATGGAGCCCAGGAACTTGAGGCACTCGTCCTCGTCAAAAGGAGCGTCGGCCTTAAAGAGGAACTCGTTGCAGTAGCGGAACTCCGAGCCCTCCCAGTCGTCGTTGGCCTCGATCTCAACACGACCAAGGGCCGCGTCGCGGGCAGAGCCAGCGGAATCAAACGTGGCGGAGAAATCCTCGACAACGGTGCTGCGGCCAAGCGCAGCGGCAAGAAAGTTCTCAAGGAAAATAGCAAAGCCGAAGGCGCCGGAGTCGACCACGCCGTTCTCCTTCAGAACGGGCAGCAGGTCGGGCGTGCGGGCGACGGACTGGTAGGCCTCGACGACGATAGCGTCGAGCGCATCCTCGGCCGAGAACTTCTTCTTTTCGCACTCGTCGGCCTTGGTCGAGACATCGCGCAGCACCGTGAGGATCGTGCCCTCGATGGGCTTACGGACGGCCTGGAAGGCGACCTTGACGGCTCGGCGGAACGCATAGGCAATGTTGGCGGACGTAATGGGCTCGTCGGCAGAGACAAGACCCTCGGCCACGCCGCGCAGGATCTGCGAAGTGATGACGCCGGAGTTGCCGCGGGCGCCCATCAGGGAGCCGTGGGTGATGGCGCCGGCAATGGCCTCCATGTCGGCATCGGCGGGAAGGGCAGAAAGCTCCTTGGTCACCGAGGCGAGCGTGAGCGACATGTTGGTGCCGGTGTCGCCGTCGGGCACGGGAAAGACGTTGAGCTTGTTGATCTCCTCGGCCTTGTCGGAAACGGCAGCCGCAGCGATCGGAAAACAGGTGCGAATGGTCTTTGCAATCATGGGTATTTGAATCTCCGTTTTCGGATGCTAGTTCAGACGGCTCTTGAGCGCGTCGATATGGATGCCGATCTTAAGGCTGGCGGGATCGATCTGGGCGATCTCCTGCAGGGTGAAGGCAACGGAGCTCGAAAGATTGTGGCAGACGGACTTCATGTTGACGCCGTTCTCGAGCACGACGTGAAGATCGACCGTAAGGCCGTTCTCGTCGGCGGAGACAAGCACGCCCTTGCGGAGGCGCTGACCGGCAAGCAGGCGCACGCTCTCGGCGCCTTGGAGCTGCTCAGCCATACCGACGACGCCATAGCACGTCATCGCAGCATAACCGGCAATATCGGCAATAACGTCGTTCGAGACGCTCAGGCTGCCGTTAATGGTCTCAGACACAAGAATCTCCTTATCTGGTGCTCGCGGCACCATGTCGTGGGAGCAATCATTGCAATATTCTACAACGACCGCGCCATGTTGAGGTGGTGGGTCGCGGGATTACATCCTCGACACGAAATGTTGATATGGCAACGTTCGAGTCAAGTGGTCGCGGCATGAAAAAACCCGCCGCATAAGCGACGGGTTTTACAACCTGGCTCCCCGGGTAGGACTCGAACCTACAACAGCGCGGTTAACAGCCGCGTGCTCTACCATTGAGCTACCGAGGAATTTAAAAGCCCAGCGGAATGGGCTGAGAAATT
>NZ_QRMJ01000003.1:0-148452 GCF_003473245.1 Collinsella sp. AM09-41 | reverse complement strand
AAAAACCCGCCGCATAAGCGACGGGTTTTACAACCTGGCTCCCCGGGTAGGACTCGAACCTACAACAGCGCGGTTAACAGCCGCGTGCTCTACCATTGAGCTACCGAGGAATAGGTGCGTGCTCTCAAGCAACGAAGTTTATTATACGGACGAATCAGCGCAGGGCAAGAACTTTTTTAAGAATTTTTCTCCGCCTAGTCATTGGGGACGTTCTTAAACGACTAGTCATTCAAGAACGTCCCCAACGACTACTCATTTAAGTCTGTCCCCAATAACCACCCCCAAACTGTCGCACAACTGACAGCCATAGCAACGCCGCAGATAGAGGACGGACAGCGAAAACCCGCCAGAGCGAGCAAGGTGCCTTGAAACAAGGCGGCATTGACCTTTTGGTCATGCCGCCGAAGTTGAAAGGCAGATTGCCGCTCTGGCGGGTTTGCAGCGTCGGCCAGTTACGGCGTTCGGTAGAACGCCGTAACCCTAAGACTCGATGTAGTCTTTGAGCTTGCTGCTGCGGCTGGGGTGGCGGAGCTTGGCCAGGGTCTTGGACTCGATCTGGCGGATACGCTCGCGCGTGACGCCAAACTCGCGACCGACTTCCTCGAGCGTGCGGGGATGCCCGTCGACAAGGCCAAAGCGCAGCTCGATAACCTTGCGCTCACGATCGGCAAGCGAGTCGAGCACCTGGGTGAGCTGCTCCTGCAGCATGGAGAAGCTGGCAGCATCGGGCGGAACGATAGCCTGGGAGTCCTCGATGAAGTCGCCCAGCTGGGAATCCTCTTCCTCGCCGATGGGGGTCTCGAGCGACACGGGCTCCTGCGAGATCTTCTGGATCTCGCGGACGCGGTCGGCGCTCATGTCCATCTCGGCACCGATCTCCTCGGGGGTCGGGTCGCGACCCAGATCCTGAAGGAGCTGGCGCTGCACGCGGACGAGCTTGTTGATAGTCTCGACCATATGCACGGGAATACGGATGGTACGGGCCTGGTCGGCGATAGCGCGCGTAATGGCCTGACGGATCCACCACGTGGCGTACGTGGAGAACTTGAAGCCCTTCTGGTAGTCGAACTTCTCGACGGCGCGAATCAGACCGAGGTTGCCCTCCTGGATCAGGTCAAGGAACAGCATGCCGCGGCCGACATAGCGCTTGGCGATGGAGACGACCAGACGCAGGTTTGCGCTGATGAGCGCCTGCTTGGCTTCGAGGCCAACGTTCTCAATGCGCGTAAGACGACGCATCTCGGCACGCGTGAGCTCGAGCTCACCGGCATCGGCAGCCTCGAGCTTCTCGGTGGCCTCAAGACCGGCCTCGATCTTCATGGCCAGATCGACCTCTTCGGAGGCGGTCAGCAGGTCGACCTTGCCGATCTCCTTGAGGTACATACGAACCGGATCGCCGGTCAGCATCACCGTGGAGGCATCGATGCCACGCACGCGGGAGCGTGAACGGGACGTGCGCACGGTGCGCTTCTTCTTGCTCTTGGAAGAACCCATCTCGGCATCGGCCTGACGGGCCATCTTGAGCTCGTGATCGTCGAGCGAGCCGGAATCGTGCTCGTCGTCGTCATCGAAATCGTCGGTATCGGTATCGTTATCGTCATCGTCGACGTCCATGGGGGCGTCGTCGTTACCGCTCGCGGAGATAATCTGGATGCCGCTGTTGCGCAGCGCGGAATACACCGCGGTGAGCTGCTCGTCAGAAACATCGATATCCTTCAGGGCGACCTGAATCTCGTCCTCGGTTACCGAAGTCCTGTTTGAGCCGTTGCCCATGAGCTTTGCAACGTAGGATTCCAGCCCAGTACCCGTGCTCTCAGTCTTTTTTGGCACAGATTCTCCCTTCATAGTCCACAGGACTCAATACTTTAGCACACACATCGACGTCTATACCCAAAAAGAGGACTGGATATAGGCGAGAATACGCTGGTTGACCACAACATCTAGGCCTGTTCGGTGCCTGCGACCTCCAGACCGATCAAACGGAACGGGTCCGCCACGCCGCCGATCGACTTTTGCAGCTCGCGTTGACGCTGCGAATCCTGCGCGGCCTGCACGGTCAGCGCGCGACGGGCCTCATCATCGAGCGAACGGTCCTGGCGTAGCTTGGCCTGTGCGGCACGCATGCGGCGCTTGATGGTGTAGAGCTCGAGCGTATCGAGCATAAACACGATGTTCGTCTCGGTGGGGTGCTTGCTCGTCGCCGAGATGCGCCCGGCACTCACAAGCGTTGCCGCCTCGGGACACACCGAGCGCGCCGCATCCATGCAGGCTGCAGGATCGGTTCCCGGCGGCGTTGCCAGAACGGCCCATGCGATGGACTCGTGACGTGGGTCAACCCACTCGATAGAGCAGATGCGGTCGGCATACGTGCGGAACAGGTCGGGGTAGCTCGTGAGCATGGTCAGCAGCTCACGCTCCCCTGCCAAGGACTTACGCTCAAGATCAGTAAGAACCATCGGCGCCGCCGCAGCCGGAGCACCCGAACCATCAGTCGCAGGCACAGCACCCATACCATCAGGCGCGTCGATCGGCGGCAGGTCGTCGACGACCTCCACGGGCGCGGCGCCGTAGGCATCGAGCGGGACGTAGTCATACGGCTCTTCTTCGACCGGCGCGGACACAGGCGGCGTCGCGCCCGATGCCCAAGCACCGCGAGATGCCCCCTGCGAACCAGACGTCCGACCGCCCGCGCTACCAGAGCGCTCAGCCTGTGCCCGCTGGCGCTCATAGTTCTGCTCACGACGTCGTTCCGCATCCTCGCGCTTGGCGACATCGCGAAACACACGGCCCGAGCTCGCACGCACTGTCTCCAGATCCAAACCCAACAGGTCGGCAATTTGAATAAAGTACGTGTCGATCATATAGCTGTCGCGCAGCGGATAGATAAGCGTGAGCGCATCCTCCAGCGCCTTGGCGCGACCGCCCGGCGTGGAGATGTCGCTCGACTCCTGCAGCGAACGGTACACGAAGTCCATGAGCGGCTCGGCGGCGTCAATGCGTTTCTGCAGCTCCCCTCCGCCGTGCGCCGTGATGAACTCCATGGGATCGTTACCGTCGGGCAGCACCACGCAGCGCAGGTCCATAGAATCCTGCTCGATAAACTGAATTGCACGGCGAGCGGCCTTTTGACCGGCGGCATCGCCGTCAAACATATACACGATGCGCTTGGCAAAGCGGGTGAGCGTCTTGACGTGATGCTCCGTGAGCGCGGTGCCCAGCGTGGCGACAACGTTTTTGATCCCCGCCTCCCAGCAGGCGATGCAGTCGGTATAGCCCTCCACCACGACGGCCGTATCCTGCGCGACGATAAACTCCTTGGCCCAGTTAAAGCCATAGAGGTTTCGCTTTTTATGAAACACACTCGTCTCGGCGGTATTGAGGTACTTGGGTTGACCGTCACCCATGATGCGACCGCCAAAGGCAATGTTGTGACCCTGTTCGTCAAAGATGGGAAACATCACGCGGTCGTAGAAGCGGTCGGCAAGCTGCCCGCGCCCGCGGCTCACGGCAACGTTGGCATCGATCATCTCCTGCGGGGTAAAACCCGCCTGGGACAGGTGCGACACCAGCGCGTTGCGGCCAGGCGCAAAGCCCAGGCAGTAGCGGCGGCAGACGTCGCCACCCATGCCGCGGCTGGCAAAGTACTCGCGCGGACGGCCGTCCTTACCGCGCATAAGCATGGTGTGATAGAACTGGGCGGTCTCGGCGCACAGATCGTAGATGCGGGCACGCTTGGTACCGCGCTCGCGGCGGTCTCCGGTGTCGTGCAGCTCAATACCCGCGCGATCGGCCAAATAACGGATTGACTCGGGAAAGCTCAGGTTCTCACGCTTCATGATATAGGTGAAGACGTCGCCACCCTCGCCGCAGCCAAAGCAATGCCACACCTGCGTGGCGGGAATAATGTGGAAGGACGGCGTCTTTTCGCCATGGAAGGGGCAGCAACCCCAAAACTCATGGCCGCGGGGCTTGAGCTCAACCGTTTCCTGCACGATGGCAACTAGGTCGGACGCAGCGCGTACCTGGTCTTTTTCCTCATCACTAATCACGGACACTCACCCCCTGCTCGCCCAAGTTGTGACGAATATCTTCGATATTACCCTCGACGGTCGCGATCAACTCATCCAGCGAATCGAACACGCGCGACGGACGCAGCCAGCGCGTAAACGCCAGCGAAACGGAAGCGCCGTACAGGTCGCCCGTATAACCAATTAAATTGGCCTCGAGATGCGCAGATGCCGCATCGTCGGCATACGTCGGCGGCAGTCCGACGTTAACGGCAGCGGGCCACACGATGTCGTTAACCAGCACCAGGCCCTCATACACGCCATCGGCAGGCACCAGAATGCCGTCGGGAACCTGTAGGTTTGCCGTGGGAAAGCCCATGCCAGAACCCTCGTGACGGCCGCGAATAACACCGCCGCGCACCATATACGGGCGGCCGAGCAACTCAGCAGCAAGCTCCACATGGCCCTGTCCCAGCTCATGACGAATGCGGGTGGCGCAAATGGCCTCACCGCCCTCGCAAAGCAGGTCGTGCCCGTATACGTCAACGCCGCGCTCGGCACCCCAGGCGCGCATCTCGGCAACACCAGAAGCACCGCCACGACCCAGCCTAAAGTCGCTGCCAACGCGAATCGATCGAATGTCGACCAGACGCGACACCAGCGAGAGAAAATCAACATGGTCAAGCGCCGCAACCTCAGGCGTAAAGGGAACGGCCACCACCGCATCGACCCCGGTTTGAGCCAGGGCATGCAGACGGTCGGCCGTCGTCATCAATTTTTGAGCGGGCGAAGGGCTCACCACGACGTCCGGGTCGGGATCGAAGGTAACTACGACCGCCTTACAGCCATGGGCGCGGGCGTCACGGACAAGCGCCGCAATGAGCTCCTGGTGTCCACGGTGCACGCCATCGAACACGCCAATGGCGATCGAGGCAGCACCCAGGTGCTCACACTTATCAAACGCATCGGCAGTAACGATGTGAGCCTCGTCCGACTCGACCGCGAAAAAGATACGCGCGAGCTCGCGAGCGGACAACATCATCGAACACCGCCGATGGCCTGCGGAAAGACATGCTCCATGACAAAGCGGCCGCCCTCAATGCGAGCGAGCGCCTTGAGTCCCCCATCGAGCACCAACGCAAAAGGCGCCTTCGAGGCATCGAAATCGGCAAGCGCACGCTCAACGGGAATGCGTCGGCCGCAGAGCAGATCGTCGGCAAGATTGCCCGGCAAGTCAACACGCGTGGCGCCCAGGGCCGCAATGGGATCCAGGGCAAAGCCAGCCGCGGACTCGGGAGAAAGCTCCTCGACCGCATGACAAGCGCCAATGGAAACAACACCGGAGGCCGTGCGGCGCAGCGCGGAAATGTGCGCGGCGCTCTCGCAGGCGCGGCCCAAGTCGCGAGCGAGCGCACGGATATAGGTACCCTTGCTCACTGAGAACGCCACGGTCCACACACACGTATCACCTTCGCCTCCCACAGCGATCAGGTCGGCGGCATAGACCTCGACAGGGCGCGGAGGTAGGTCCACCGCATTGCCCTCACGAGCAGACTTGTAGGCGCGAACGCCATTGACCGAGATGGCCGAAAACGCCGGCGGCACCTGCATCTGCGGACCCAGCATGGCGGCCAAGCGCTCACGGGCATAGGCAGGATCGCGGAGCTCGTTGGCAACAGCCACGGTGCGGACGGCCTCGCCCTCCGCATCATCGGTATTGGTCTCGGCGCCAAACGAAATGTCGGCGACGTAGCTTTTGGTATCGAGTGTGAGCATACCCAGCAGACGGGTGGCCTGCCCCACGCCCACCACCATGACACCCGATGCCATGGGGTCGAGCGTGCCGGCATGGCCGACGCGACGCTCATGGAGGGCGCGCCGACATTGCGAGACCACATCGTGGGACGTGCAGCCCACCGGCTTATCGACGGCGAGCAGCATATTCAGTTGAGAAGGCGTACGACGAGCCATGTACCATCCAAAAAGTTAAAGCTCGACGGTCACCGAAGCGGGATCCTCCCCTACCAGCTCGGCCAGCATGGGAAGTGCCACGGTGAGCGTCTCGAGAATCGTTCCGTTGTTGGAGAAACCGGCGGCAGCGGGATGTCCGCCTCCGCCAAAGGCAGCAGCGATCTCGGACACGTTGAGGTCGCCCTTGGAGCGCAGGTTGCCGCGCACCTTGGTATCGCCCTCAATGCCCTTCAGGAACAGGCAGACCTCGACGCCCATCACCGAGCGCACCACGTCAACCAGACCGTCGCACTCATCCGAGGTGACACCGCAGGCCTCAAGGTCACTCTGGTACGCGTAGCTATACGCGACGCGCCCGTGGGCCACCGTCTTAATGCGGCCCATAACGATGGACTTGAGGTGCAAAAACTCAACGCGCATGCTCTGGTAAACCTCGAGTGCCACACGCGCCGGATCGGCACCGTGGGCAACCAGACGCGAGGCTGCATGGAACGCGGCTGCATCGGCGTTTTGGTACTGAAAACGGCCGGTATCGGTAACCAAGCCACACAGCAGGCAGGTCGCAACGCCATCACGTGCGACAATGCCGCAATTGTCCAAGAAGCGGTCGATGATCATGGCGCAGGCTGCAGCTTCGACGCGCCTCAGGCTGAGCTCGGCAAACTCCTCGCGCGCCGGATGGTGATCGAAGCACACCACATGCTTGGAGCGACGAAGCACCTCGGCGGAATTATTGAGACGCTCGACGACCGGCACGTCCACCGAGATGAACAGGTCCGGATTGCCGGTGTACGCAGATGCCGGCGTCAGGCGATCGGAGCCTTCCATAAAGCGGTAGATGCGCGGAACTGGGTCATCATCTGCCAGCAGCAGCGCAATGTCCTTGTTGGGGAAAAACTTCATGAGCGAAAGGCCCAGACCCAAAACGGAGCCCAAGGCATCGCCATCGGGAGAAGTGTGTCCCGAAATCGCAATGGAGGACGCACCCTCGATGAGCTCGAGGATGCGTCGCTGAATATCTGCAGACTCGCACGAGGCGAGGTCGGCGGAATTAGTCATCTAAAGCTGCCTCCTGGGCGGCATCCGCTATCGGATAGCCGTCCTCGTCCTTTTCGATCGCAAGCGTGGCGGGAACGTTTTCCAGCGCACGCGTGATGCGCTCGGCCTCGTCGGTCGAGCGATCGATGCGAAAATCGAGCTCGGGCATGACGCGCCAATCGAGCGAGCGAGCCAACAGGCTGCGAATACGGCCCTTGGCGCTTGCGAGCGCCTCCATGACCTCGTCGTAGCGGCTCGCATCGCACGACACGTACACGCGCGCGAACGAACGGTCCACCGCGACCTCGACCGCGGTCAAAGTAACCAGGTCGAGACGCGGATCGGAAACCTCAAAGAGCAGGATATAACCGAGCTTCTCGCGAAGCTGCTCGCCCAGACGGCGGGTTGCCTGCGTTTGCTTCATAGCGCTACCCCCTACTCGGTACGGGCAACCTGGTCGATACGGTAACCCTCGATCTGGTCGCCGGGCTTGATGTCCTGGAAGTTCTCCAGGCCAATGCCGCCCTCGGAACCGCTCTTGAGGCTCTTGGCCTCATCCTTGTAGTGGCGCATCGAGGCGATCTTGCCGTTGAAGACCACGATGCCGTCGCGCACCAGACGCACGGAATCGGTCGCGGCGATCTCGCCCTCTTCGACGCGGACACCGGCGGCGATACCGACTTTGGGCACCTTGAAGGTGTCCAGGACGGTCGCGGTACCCGTGGAGACCTCGACCTCGGTGGGCTTGAGCATGCCGATACGGGCAGCGTCGAGCTCCTCGAGGCACTTGTAGATGACGTCGTAGCAACGGATCTCGACGCCCTCGCGCTCGGCGGCGGAACGCGCCTTACCGTCGGGGCGGACGCCAAAGCCGATGATGATGGCGTTGGAGGCGTCGGCCAGGACGACGTCGGTCTCGTTGATGGCACCAACGGCGGAGTGGATCGTGTTGATGCGAACCTCGGACTGATCCATCTTGTCGAGCGAGTCCTGAAGGGCCTCGATGGAACCCTGGACGTCGGCCTTGATGATCAGGTTGAGCTCCTTGACCTCGGCGTCGGCAATGGTCTCAAAGAGGTTCTCGAGCGTGACGTGCTTGACGCGGCTCTGCTCCTCGATACGGGCCTTGAGCGAACGCTCGTCCGCAAGGGCACGAGCCTCGCGCTCGTCCTCGAACACGCGGAACTCGTCACCGGCGTTGGGTACGGACTGCAGACCCAGGATCTCGACGGCGTCGGAGGGACCGGCCTCGGTGACGGCGCGGCCCTTGGGGTCGAGCATAGCGCGGACGCGGCCGTAGGTGAGGCCGGCGACCAGCGTATCGCCCACGTGCAGGGTACCGCGGGTCACGAGCACGGTAGCGACCGAGCCGCGGCCCTTGTCGAGCTTAGCCTCGAGGACGTTACCGGAGGCAAAAGTGTCGGGGTTGGCCTTGAGCTCGAGCACGTCGGCCTGGAGCAGCACGGTCTCGAGCAGATCGTCGATACCGATCTTCTGCTTGGCCGAAATGTTGACGAACATGTTCTGTCCGCCCCACTCCTCGGGGATGACACCGTACTCGGTGAGCTCCTGGCGCACGCGGTCGGGGTTGGCGCCCGGCTTATCGATCTTGTTGACGGCGACGACGATGGGTACGCCGGCGGCCTTGGCGTGGTTGATCGACTCGACGGTCTGGGGCATGACGCCGTCGTCGGCAGCCACGATCAGAATGACGATGTCGGTCACCTTGGCACCACGGGCACGCATGGCCGTAAAGGTGGCATGGCCCGGGGTATCGATGAAGGTGATCTTGCGGTCGTTGATCATAACCTGCGAAGCGCCGATTGCCTGGGTAATGCCGCCCGCCTCGCCGGCAGCGACGCCGGTGTGACGGATGGCGTCGAGGAGGCTCGTCTTGCCGTGGTCGACGTGGCCCATGACGGTGACGACCGGGGCGCGCGGCTTAAGGTCGGCGGGATCGTCGTAGAACGAGAAGGTGTTCTCCTCCTCGGGGGTGATGATCTTGATCTGACGACCCAGGTCGTCGGCAACGAGCTCGACAAGGTCATCGGACATGGACTGCGTCATGGTAAGCGGCGTACCCAGCAGGAACAGTCGCTTGATGATGTCGTTGGCCGGAACGTCGAGCGCCTCGGCGAGCTCCTGGACCGTAACGCCCTGGGAGACCTTGATGGCGTCGAGGTCCTCGGGGTTCACGCCCTGGGCCAGCGCCTCCTCTATCTTGCGCTCCTCCTGAGCCTTGGCAGCCTCGCGCTCGCGCTTCTCCTTGCGCTTTTTGCGGCGACCGGTGGACTCGCGAGAGGCCTCCTCGACGGCGGCACGAGCCTCCTCGAGCACCTTCTCGCGGCTGTACTCCTCGGCCTCGCGCGCCATGCGGCTGTAGTGGTCCTCTTCGTTGTTGTGACCGCCCTTGCGCTTCTTGCCCTTGCCCTGCTTATCGGGGTTGGGGAAGTCCATGCCGGCAGCGACGTTGTTGCTGGCGTTGGTGCGATGGCTGTGCGGACGGCTCTCGGAGGCGTTGCGCTCGGATTTGTTGTCAGAGGCGTTGCGATCGTTACGACGGCCACCGCGGCGGTCGTTGTTGCCGCCACGACGGTTACCGCGCTCGGCGGCGCGCTCAGCTTTGGCCTTGTCCTCGGCGTCCTTCTTCTCCTTGAGCACGGTCTCCTGTGCGGCGATCTGGTCGAGCAGCGAACGGAAGCGCGAACCGGAGTCGGAAGCGGGAACGGCGCGGCGCTGGGCCTCGCGGGCAGCCTCCTCCTTCTCGCGAGCAAGGCGCTCCTGCTCGGCCTTCTTCTTGGCCTCGGCCTCGGCGCGGGCAGCCTCCTCGGCAGCCTGGGCTGCGGCAAACTGGCGGCGCTCCTCCTCGCGTGCCTTCTCGGCGGCGATGCGCTCGCGCTCGGCCTCGGCGGCGCGGGCGGCTTCCTCGGCGGCAGCTGCCTGCTCCTCGGCCTGCTTGGCGGCCTCGACTTCCTGAGCGCGGGCCTCGATCACCGAGGCGAGCTGCTTGCGGACCATGGCGACATAGGCGTCCTCCAAGGTGGAGGAAGCGGACTTAGCAGGAATCTTCATATCGGCGAGATGACCCATCAGTTCCTTGGAGGTCATGCCGAACTCTTTGGCCAGGGTGGACACACGGACTTTTGCCATATGACTTCACCTACCCTTTCTGGCACCTTGGGTGCCTAGAGACTGAACGAGCGTGGGAGACGCGCCGGGACCCACCCGGCGCGACCGCGCGCTAGATCAGGTCCTCCGCATCATCGAAGGCGTCGGTGTCGTGGACACCGCAGAAACGGGAGCCGGGACGGGCCTGGTTGCGGCACTGGATGCCGTCCTCGGACACGTACTCGCAGCGGCGGACGTCCTCGTCCTCCTCGTCACCGATCAGGTCGGCGGCGGGCTCCTCGTGAACGGGAACGTTCTTGAGGATGTCGGCGGCAAGCGTCTCGGACTTGATGTCAATGTGCCAGCCGGTCAGGCGCGCGGCGAGGCGGGCGTTCTGGCCCTCCTTGCCGATGGCGAGGGACAGCTGGTCGTCGGGCACGATGACGCCGGCGTAGGCCTTCTCCTCGTCGATGAGGACGCGGGTGACCTTAGCGGGCGACAGGGCGTTGGCGACGTAGACGGCAGGATCGGCATCCCACAGGATGACGTCGACGCGCTCGCCACGGAGCTCGCCCACGACAGCGCGAACACGGCTGCCCTTGGGGCCGACGCAGGCGCCCACGGGATCCAGACGGTCGTCGAGGGAGTGGACGGCGACCTTGGAACGCTGGCCGGGCTCGCGGGCGATCGACTTGATCTGGACGGTGCCCTCATAGATCTCGGGCACCTCCTGCTCAAACAGACGACGCATGAGCTCGGGGTGGGTACGGGAGATGACAATCGGCGGACGGCTGTGCTCGCCACGAACCGGCTGCAGGTTGGAGTTGGGGTCGCGAACGTCGATGATCACGGCCTTGATGTGCTGGTTGTGCAGGTAGCGCTCGCCCATCGGACGCTCGTTGCGCTCGTTCTCGTAACGGCGCTGATCGAAGTGCGGAAGCTCGGCCTCGACGCCCTCGCGAATCTTGACGATCGTGAAGTCGGGCGTGGATTGCAGCACGGTACCGCTGATGAGGTCACCGATGCGGCCGGAGAACTCCTCGTAGATCTGCTCGCGGGCGGAGTTGCGCACGATGGCGTTGATCTCGGCCTTGGCGTGCTGGGCGGCGATGCGGCTCGTGTTCTTGGGGGTGACGTCGATCTCCTCGAACTCGGTGAAGTTGCCCTCCTCGTCCATGGAATCGTCGATCGGCTCCAGGCGGTAGACGTAGATCTTGCCGGTGGTGCGGTCGATGGTCACCTTGGCGCCCCACTCAAGATGCAGGATCTCGGCATAGCTCTTGGCGAGCGACTGCTCCAGGCGGTCGATCAGGTAGAGCTGGTCGATGTGCTTCTCCTGGCAAAGCTCCATCAGGGCGGACATCATGTCGGATGCTGCCATCTTACTTTCCTTCCTTCGCGGGCTTGAAGTCGTAGGTGGGCTTCAACTTGCACTTTTTAACATCAGAGAAATCGAGGGTGACGGACTCGCCGTCCTCGAGCTCGAGGGTCACGTCGGTCTCGGTCGCAGCCGCAATCTTGCCGGCGTACTTGCGACGGCCCTCGGAGGCGGTGGAGGTGAGCTCACAGTTCTCGCCCACAAAGCGGGCAAAGTCGCGCGGACGGCGCAGCGGGCGCGCCATGCCCGGGCTCGACACCTCAAGCGTATAGCTCGAAGAGATAGGGTCGAGCTCCTCAATCACATCGCCGACCCACTTGGTGTTGGCCGTGACGTCATTGAGCGACAGGCTCTGACCCTCGGCACCCTCGATACGCACGCGCACGCAGGGGGCCTTGGTGGCACCCACGAGCTCAACGTCGACAATGTCGACATCGTGCTGGGGAGCAACGGCCTCGAGCGCGTCGATGATCGCCTGCTCGGTCTTGGTCTTGACCATTGCGGCACCTCCATCCATACAAAAAAGAAGCGGGGCCGAAACCCCACTTCTTTCAATTACAACTTCATTTGCAAGCAAACTATACCAATAGCTGCGAAAACGTGCAAGCACCGTACGAATCTGCAGGTCAGCGTGCGCACAGCTTCTCCACAAGAATAGGACAATTGACCGCAAGCACTTGGTCGGGTACACGCAAGACGAGGGGCGACCCAGCCGGATCGTCCCTCGTCTTTAATGTGTCAGCTAAGCGCGCAGCGCTTACTTGACCACCAGGTTGACCAGCTTGCCGGGCACGCAGATGGCCTTGACGACCGTCTTGCCCTCAAGCCACTTGGCAACGGCTTCCTCAGCGGCAGCTTGCATCTCCTCGTTGGAGGCGTCGCGGGCGACGTCGATGCGGCCACGGACCTTGCCGAGCACCTGGACGACGATCTGCACCGTATCCTCGATGGACTCGGCCAGGTCGAACTCGGGCCAGGCGGCGGTGTAGGCGTTGCCCTCGCAGCCGAGGGCCTCGTGCCACAATTCGTCGGCCCAGAACGGGCAGATGGGGGCAAGGACGCTCACGATATCCTTAGCCACGCCGTAGCACAGCGCCTTGTCGCGGGCGGCACCCTCGGTGGCGTTGAGGTAGGCGCTCGCCGCGTTGACGAGCTCCATGACGGCCGAGATGGCGGTGTTGAACTGGCCACGATCGAAGTCCTCGGTGCACTTGGCGATGGTGCGATGGCGCTCGCGGTAGAGCTTCATCGCTGTCTCGTCGAGCGCGGACTTATCAAAGGCCACGTTGGCGTCGCCGGACTGGACGAGCTGCCACACGATACGCCAGGCGCGCTTAATGAAGCGGTTAGCGCCCTCGACGGCCTTGGGATCCCAGTCGAAGTCCTTCTCGGGCGGGGCGATAAACAGGATCGCCAGACGCATGGTGTCGGCACCGTAGGGCTCAATGACTGAACTCGGGGGCACGACGTTGCCCTTGGACTTGGACATGGTGTCGCCGTTCTCGTCCTTGACCATGCCCTGGCACAGCAGGTTGGTAAAGGGTTCGTCAACGCTCAGCAGGCCCAGGTCGCGCAGCGCCTTGGTAAAGAAGCGACTGTAGAGCAGGTGCAAAATGGCGTGCTCGATGCCGCCGATGTAGTTATCGACGGGCATCCAACGATCGGCGGCCTCACGGGAGAAGGGCAGCTCGGTGTTGTGCGGGTCGGTATAGCGCAGGTAATACCAGCTGGAGCAGGTGAAGGTGTCCATGGTATCGGTCTCGCGCTTGGCCGGGCGACCACAGACCGGGCAGGTGGTCTCGTAGAACTCCTTGCACTCGGCGAGGGTCTCGCCGGCACCCAGGTCCAGGTTCTCGGGCAGCGTCACCGGCAGCTGGTCCTCGGGCACGGGCACGATGCCGCAGTGCTCGCAGTGGATGGCCGGGATGGGGTTGCCCCAGTAACGCTGACGGCTGATGAGCCAGTCGCGCAGGCGGAACTCGACCTTGCGACGGCCGCAGCCCATGGCCTCGAGGTCGGCCACGATGGCAGCCTCGCCCTCAGAGTGCTTGCCGCCGCGCATGCCGGTGTACTTGCCCGACTGGACGAGCGTGCCCTCGGCAGCGTGGGCGCAATCCCAGTCGACGTTCTCGGCATGGAAGGTGTCGATGGTCTCGCCGCTAGCCTCGACGGCAGCGCGATCCTCATCGTCCAGGATGATCGGCACGATAGGCAGGTCGTACTTGCGGGCGAACTCAAAGTCGCGCTGGTCGCCGCAGGGAACGGCCATGACGGCACCGGTGCCGTAGTCGGCAACGACATAGTCAGCAACCCACACGGGGATCTTCTCGCCGTTGACGGGGTTTACCACGTAGCGGCCCGTAAAGGCGCCGTGCTTCTCGAGGGTGCCCTGGGCGCGCTCGACGGCAGAGATATGCTTGGAGTCCTCGACGATCTTGGTGACGGCCTCCTCGTACTGAGTGCCCTCGACGAGCTCGTGCAGGCGCACGTACTCGGGAGACAGGACAAAGAAGGAAACGCCAAAGAGCGTGTCGGCGCGCGTGGTGAAGACGGTGATCTTACCCTCGTCGCCCTCGATGGGCTCGCCATCGGTGTCGCACAGGGTAAAGTCGACCTCTGCGCCCTCGGAGCGGCCGATCCAGTTGGCCTGCATCTGCTTGACGCGCTCGGGCCAGCCGGGGAGCTTCTCCAGGTCATCGAGCAGCTCCTGGGAGTAGTCGGTGATCTTGTAGTACCACTGCTCGAGGTCACGCTTCTCGGGCTCGGTGCCGCAACGCCAGCACTTGCCCTCGGTTACCTGCTCGTTGGCCAAAACGGTCTTGCAGGTGGGGCACCAGTTGACCGGGTTCTTCTTGCGGTAGACCAGACCCTTTTCCCACATCTTTTCAAAGATCCACTGACCCCAGCGATAGTAGTCGGGGCTACAGGTCTTAACGGTACGATCCAGATCGTAGGAGAAGCCCATGCGCCTCATCGTGGCGAGCGCCTGGTCCATGTTCTTATACGTCCAGGCGGCAGCCTGTGTGTTGTGCTTGATGGCGGCATTCTCGGCGGGCAGACCAAAGGCATCGAAGCCGATGGGGTGCAGCACGTCGTAGCCGCGCATGCGGGCCTGACGGGCCATGGCATCGCCGATGGTGTAGTTGCGCGCGTGGCCCATGTGCAGGTCGCCCGACGGATACGGGAACATCTCGAGCACATACTTCTTGGGCTTGCTGTCGTCGGTGTCGACGGCAAAGAGGTTGGAGTCCTCCCAGGCCTTCATCCACCGGGACTCAATGGCCTGCGCGTCGTAGGCAGGGATCTCATCCTTATGATCTGTGCAATCGCACATATCAGCTCCTTTGTTAGCTGGGTTGGGGCGGGGCGTTCTTACCTTTACTCGCTGCTGCGGACAGTCCTGCTCGCACGAAGAGCACATTAAGTGCTCTTCGGCTCGTGCGGAACTTGCAGCGAGCAAAGGTAAGAACGCCCCGCCACATCGTTAACTCGACTGATGATAGCAAATACAACAAGCGAGATGCCTGCGACTTGCAGGCATCTCGCTTTATCTAAATAACGTGGTTGAGGCTCAACCTTTATGTGCAGGTCTTATCTTATCGATACGTTACGCTCTGTTGGGAGTCCTTGACTACGACGTCGTGGGCTCCGCCTTCGACGATGGAGGTGGAGCTGACCAGGGTCAGGCGCGCCTTTTCCTGGAGCTCGGGGATCGAGAGGGCGCCGCAGTTGCACATCGTGGACTTGACCTTGTAGAGTGTGCCGCCCACGCCGTCCTTGAGGGAGCCGGCGTACGGGACGTAGGAGTCGACGCCCTCGACGAAGCTGAGCTTCGCGGCGCCGCCCAGGTCGTAGCGCTGCCAGTTGCGGGCGCGCGCAGAGCCCTCGCCCCAGTACTCCTTCATGTACTGGCCATTAACGTTGACGCGCTCGGTCGGGCTCTCGTCAAAGCGGGCGAAGTAGCGGCCCAGCATCATAAAGTCGGCACCCATGGCAAGGGCGAGCGTCATGTGGTAGTCGTAGACGATACCGCCGTCGGAGCACACGGGCACGTAGACGCCGGTCTCCTCGTAGTACTCGTCGCGAGCGCGGCAGACATCGATCAGCGCGGTGGCCTGACCACGGCCGATACCCTTGGTCTCGCGGGTAATGCAGATGGAGCCGCCGCCGATACCGACCTTGATGAAGTCGGCACCGCAGTCGGCCAAAAAGCGGAAGCCCTCGGCGTCGACGACGTTACCGGCACCGACCTTGACGTCCTCGCCGTAGTTAGCGCGGATCCACTCGATGGTGCGCTTCTGCCACTCGCTGAAGCCCTCGGAAGAGTCAATGCACAGGACGTCGGCACCGGCCTCGATAAGCAGCGGCACGCGCTCGGCATAGTCGCGGGTGTTGATACCGGCGCCGACCATGTAGCGCTTATCGCCGTCGAGCAGCTCGTTGGGGTTGGTCTTGTGGCTGTCGTAATCCTTGCGGAAGACGATGCCCATGAGGTGATCGTTGTCGTCGACAATGGGCAGAGCGTTGAGCTTGTTGTCCCAGATGACGTCGTTGGCAACCTTGAGGCTGATGTTCTTGTCGCCCACGATGAGCTGCTCGCGCGGGGTCATGAACTCGGAGACCTTCTTCTGGTGGTCATCGCGGCTGGGGCGATAGTCACGGCTGGTGACGATGCCCAGGAGCTTGCCCTTGGGAGTGCCATCGTCGGTGACCGGCATGGTGGAGTGGCCGGTCTTCTCCTTGAGCTCGATGACCTGCTCCATGGTCATGTCGGGGGTCAGCGTGGAATCGGACTGAACGAAACCAGCCTTGTGATCCTTAACGGCCTTAACCATAGCAGCCTCGGACTCGGGGGTCTGAGAACCGTAAATGAAGGACAGGCCACCCTCGGTAGCGAGCGCGACGCCCATGTCGACGCCCGAGACGGACTGCATGATGGCGGAAACCATGGGGATGTTCAGGGTGATTGCCGGCTTCTCACCGCGCTTGAAGCGGGTTAGCGGCGTCTTAAGAGAGACGTTGTTGGGGATGCACTGCGAGGACGAGTAACCAGGAACCAGCAGATACTCCGAAAACGTGTGGGACTCACCGGGAAAGAACGTAGCCATGTTTCTCCTTTTTCCATGCGACCGGTCGGCTGCAGGCCTCGTAGGACCCAGCCCAACCTTGGGCGCCCAATACTGGGGAAGTATCTTAACGCACTTTGACTGCTACAATGCATGATTTAAGAAGAGCACACGAGGGTTTGACGCAGGCTTTGCGTTTGCCCAGCAAACACTTTAGCGGGGAGACGTGGAGCGTATGAAGTACAAGACGACGGCAAAGTTGGTCATTCAAGCGTGCGACAAAGACCTACCGGGCGTGTTCGGCCACGGCTGCGTCTTGCTGCTGCAGGGTATTGCCCACGAACACTCGCTCAACCGTGCCGCCAAGAGCATGGGCATGGCGTATTCCAAGGCCTGGCGCATCGTAAACGAGGCCGAAGGCCAGCTGGGCTGCAAGCTCATCGAGCGCGACGGAGCCCGCGGATCATCGCTCACCCCCGCCGGCGAGCGCGCCATAGCGGCCTACGAGGAGCTGCAGGCCGACATCAACAACGTCATCGCCACCAAAGCCAACGACCTCATCGCCAGCATCAATGCAGAGTAGTCCTTTTGGGACTGAATTGTTGTCCACCGTGCCCTCGGATTGAGGCTCGTGCCACAAAACGGGCCCATCTACTACGTTTAGCTGAATACCCTCGACCATACCGGACATTATGAAAATAAAACCGCTGGTAGACAGCTTGGCAATTTTCGAAATAGGCGGGTATGGTCGACCCCTATGGCTTAAACGTAGTAAATAGGCCGTTTTCGTGACACACACCCCGATTAGTTACTTTCGGAGCGCGTTGTCCAGGGTGGACGCTACAACCAGGGGGTCGTCGGTACCGGCGAAGAGGCGAATGGTGCTCCCCTGCTTGCCGCGCGGAGCAGAGAGTCGCGTCGTTGCGCCGCCGGCGGGCGATGTGCGAAACTCCCCCGGCAAAGCATCGAACAAATCGCCCGCACTGCGCTCGATAAGGTCAAACTCAACTGCCGGACCAAAGCCGTGCTCGAGGATTCCAGTTGCAACCGCATGGTCGGGATGCGAGCTCAGTCCAGGATAGCGCACGGCGTGCACCATCTCATTGGCAGCCAAGTACTCGGCCAGCGCACGTGCGCGGTCGAAATGTGCCTGCATGCGGGCATCGAGCGAGTCCAGCCCGCGCTCCAGCACACCGGCCTCATCAGCAGGCAAATCAAGTTTGACCAAGCCACAGCCCTCAAGCAGAGCATGCGCGCACTCGGCAGCAGCATCCACACGATGGCGCTTGAGCTGCGAGCGCGCGACCGATATGGCAACCAACTTGTGCGGAGCCTCACCGGCGCACACGCGGTCAAGTGCCTCGAGCGACAGCACGGCACCCAAGCGCAACGGATCGCACCCAAAGACACCAGCCACGGTGTTATCCACCACGAGCAGCGCATGAGCCTCACGCGCGGCACGTCCTAACGCGCGCAGATCGGGCACGCGCAATCCAAACCCACCAATAGAGTTGACGAACCACCACAGGTGCGGCCCCTCGACCTCAAACGAAGCATCAAAGCCCTCGGACGCAGCAGTAAACGCCGCAACCGACGGCTCCTCCACCATAGCCACGTCGCAGCACTCAAAGCCGCGCGCAAACGCATCGGCAAAGTCATCGGCAAACGCAACCAGGCGATCGCCGGGACGTACAATCCCCAACAGAGACAGCGCCGCCGGCACATGCGAGGCCGCAACCAATCGCGCCTCACGCGCGCCGGCCCTCAAAGCCCAGGCCTCTTCTAGCTGCTGTACGTCCACGCGGCACCGTCCCTTCATAAGCAAAAACCCACGATGCGGGTGTTCCCCGCATCGTGGGCAACGGCTGCAGTATAGCGCCGATAGGCGACGAAACGCCTAGATGCTGAGCGTGTGATAGGTCACGCTCGCACCCGGAGCGTCAACGATCACGCCATAGGCCTCGGGTGGCCAAAAGCGTCTGCAACGTCGAGCATCTCAAAGTTGGCATCCCAGCAGTCAAAGATACGATGCACCAACACCGCGAGTTCCTCGGCACACAGCAGGGGAAACGGCGCATCTGCCGCACCCTGAAGCGCGACCGACCCGCCCGAGCATGCGTCGAATAGCGGCACCAAAAATGGGTCGGTTAATGCCGGCGATGCGGTATACAGATACGGCACGCGCAGGACTTTGGCTTGGATGCCGTCGCGCGATGCATAGTAACGGCACAGGTCGTTGGCAGCGCGGGCGATAATGCCCTTGCCCGTCTGGGCGCCACTGGCGGCCGTGGCGTCGTCGTCACATCCGCCAGTGGTGCCCTCTGCACCCGCGGGCCCCGCAATAAACAGCAGCTGCACATTGCGTCCCATACAGGCACGAAACACCGAGCGCAGCAGCCCAATGTCGCCAAAAGTCACGGTATGCGGGGTGAGGTAGGTAGAAAGGTAGACCACGCGCTCAAACTCGTAGGCCTGGTCCAGGTGCTGGAGGAGCTCTTTCCACGAAGCATGGTACGACGACTCATCGCGGCGCGCGTCCTGCGCGGCTACGACCTACACATGGTCGCCGGGGAACGCCTTGGAGCAAAAGTCATCGTCAACATATGCGGTGTTGCCAACAACCAGCACCTCCATGGCGTACTCCCCCCCTAAAATCCACTTCTGTCATAGTCAAACATGCGTATTTTACGCTGTCAACGCGAGTTGAGGCGCCTTTAAGGCTGTTTTAAGAACTTTTTTAGAGGATGTGGGGACATCGAGAGTGCTAAATGAGCACCCAATCCGGAAGTATGCGGCAAATTCTTGATATGCCGACCACACTGAATAGTGACAACGTTTCTACCTGCGGTTTCTTTACATGAAAAGGACTGTGTGCTCGAGGGTTCCGAAATTTGCCGCATACTTCCGTCGAGCGATTCCGGAAGTGCGGTGAAAAACCGAGATCTGTCGACTAGGCCCCTGCTTTGGGCATCCGCGACCTGCGATTTTGTTGCCGAAAACGGGGTGTGCTCGGAGGTTTCCGATTATCCCCGCACTTCCGAAATTACGACTCCGCATCGAGGGTTTTAGCAACAATGCTGGCATCCTCGTCAACATCCAGCAGTCGCGAATACATCAAAGGGCGTTGCCGGAAAACCGAACAACGAGCCTTCTTTGTCTCCGCCTCACGTAGAGTCCGTGGCGACTGTATCGCTGAAAACAATGAACGCGTGGGGACAACGGTGCCGTTACAGATATTGGCAAGAGCGGCATACATACATTTTAGACGGGTAGTGTTTCATGTGCGCCAAAAGGCACACGCACAACCCTATTCTTCGTCACGATTCCCCAATGAACAAATCGCGTTTTCAATTCCGCGAAGGCGCTTGCCAAGCTGCCTAATTTCGCGGTAGGCGGCCTTTTGGTCCTTCTCAAACGCGGTCTCAAGAGAAATTGTAATCATGCTCTCAAATGAGCCTATCTCAACTGGGCAGATAGCCGAGAAGCGCCTGCGCCTATATTTATTTGAAAAGGAGACATTTACATCAACAATGGAGTGCCCCCACAATCCTTCGAGGTCCTCAAAGCTTCCCAAGAGAATGTCCCTCTCCTGTTTAGGAGGCAAAATAGCGTAGCCCCTATCAAACACTACGGAGGCATGTTTGTATTCGAAAGAATCCTTTAGAAACAAGTCAGGAGAAAGTCGAAACGAAACATTGTATGCAGGCGCCTCTCCGATATTTCTGATAACAAGCCGCGCCAGTGAGGGCGAGACAACATCTGGCCGAATGAACATAATAATATCCGGAGAAGTTTGAATCACCAGGGTTCTAAGGCCCGTCCACGATGCAGCGACAGTTGCTATGGCCACCATCGAACTAATCCAAAGGGATACTAAATCTAATTCACTCATTAACTGTCCAAACTACTGGCGCCGTCACATGTCGTACAAGAAGAGGCTGCGGCGCATATGCCGACAAAAAATAACGAGGGCCCCCGACGCTTGAATCTCGCCGAGGACCCCCATAAAATGTTTGATGTTGGCCCGCTAAGTCAACATCACGCTAGGCTTTAGTTGCCGCTAAAGCCTAGCGAATCTTTACCCTTACTGCCTTCGTAGTCGTTCCAACCTTTCTGACCGCACCCGTTGAGCTAATTCGGTACTTCGGAATCTTTACGCGAATCGTCTTCGAAACCATATTTATCACCTCCCTACTGCTACATCACGCTTTGATCGCAGACTAGCGATGCTTAGCAATCTGGTGCTTGACCAGAGTCTTCGCAGCCGCGGACTTCGCGGCTTTACTAGTCGAGGAGCTCGCGAGCGTCTTGGCAGCAGCGCCAACCTTACCTCCATGATGGGTCGCCATGATCTCACCTCCAATCTAGAGCGGTTTGAATCTTAATAGCCCAATCCTAACACACTTCATTGCGGCAATGTCCAATCATTTCTTGCTTTGTCTCATTCTGTCTCATATAATATGATCAAGGAGAGGAGCATCCATGAAGAGATCAGACATCATCGACTTGATCCGAGCGCATTCGGAACACGACGATATCGCTTTCAACAACGCAGCCACTATTATTGCGAAAGATTTTGAGACGTCTGGGCAACCCGAGCTTGCAAGCTACATCATGGCCCTTATTGCCAGAACGCGCACATTTGTACCGCAAGGAGTCACTGAGCAGAAATACGACTTCCTAGAAAAGGTAATCAGCAACAATATCTCGCTACCCCTTCCCCAGGCCATCGCAAACGATATCCAGGGGCTACTCAATGCGCTATCTAAAGATGTGGGCATCAACACCGTCCTCTTTTACGGCGCATCGGGGACTGGCAAGACCGAGGCAACAAAGCAGATAGCCAGAATACTTGGCTACCAACTATATGCCGTCGATTTCAATCAGATTATTGATAGTAAACTTGGCGAGACAGCCAAAAATATCGCAAAAGTCTTCCAGGAGATCAATGATATCGGCGACGGCGCCATTGTCTTGTTCGACGAAATCGATGCCATAGCCCTAGATCGAATTAACCAAAACGACGTTCGTGAAATGGGGCGGGCCACAAGTGCACTCCTAAAAGAGTTCGACAAGCTGAACACGAGATCCGCCATCATCGCAACAACAAACCTCTACGACAAACTAGACCCGGCACTCGCCAGGCGCTTCGATGTGCAGATTGACTTTAATAGATACACCCATGACGATCTCGTTGAAATCGGCGAATCAATCGCAAAGAATCTGACCAAAAACAATCAGACAATCAAAAACGACTCTCGAACCCTTAAAAAGGTGCTGCAGAGTTGTCCGGATCTGCCCTGGCCCGGCACGCTCAAAAACCTCATTAAGACCTCCGTCGCGTTTAGTGACCCCCTTAACCCAAACGACTATCTCCGCAAGCTGTACCAGCGTCTACATGGATATGAACCCGATTCACTCGAGCTTCTTAAATCTCAAGGTTTTACTTTAAGAGAAATGGAAGTTTTGACAGGCATATCAAGAAGCACCATTGCGCGGACTCTAAAGGAGTAGCTCATGAACAGCTTAATTAGGCTCACAGGAGATTTTCAAACGGCAAAAGGCTCGCGACCGGGCCCAGCAACGCTCCCCGCTAAAGGAACGGTTACCGCAGAGAAGATCTCCCACATTTGCAAGAGCCTCGAAACCGTTCTGAGCAAATGGCCCAAAGACGCCATAATCAAAGACATCTTGGTCTCCGTTGAATACCGCCAAATTGTCGCCAAGAGCAATCGAATAAGAGAGATGCTGAATGGCGGAATAGACAATGAGCCAGAATTATCTATTCGCGGCGCCCGCTACCTCGATTTTAACGGGAGCCACCCCAGGCACTTGATGACTCATTACGTGCCCGAGACGACCATCCTGTCTACTATTAACAAGCTGCGTGAGTGCGAGCGAATCGTAGCCGAACATTTTGATGGATTGATGAACGCAGACAAGATGGTCGATCTGGTTAAAAACGACAAGCTCAAACAAAAATGGAATCCGGTCATTTCAAACACGCTAACTCGATCGAGCTTTGCACAGCTCGTACGCGATTCCTATTACGTCAATGAATTTAGAATAGATAAGCCGCCGGCAGTTACCAACGAGAACGCAATCGTTACGCTGTTTGAAACTGAGAGGGACACTCAGGACCTTTTTGAGGAGCTTCACATTGACGTATCCCCTGCAAACCTCTTAGAGAACAGTGTCCTATTAACCGAGACGGAATATCGCACGCTGCTCGAGCGCGCCCCTTACCTTGTGGCCATGTCGGTTATCGACCTGTCTTCCTACGCTCCCATGAATGACGAGGGCTCGACCTCCCCCGCCATCAGCAGCCTCCCTGAATATCCCACCGACGAGCCCATCATCGGCGTAATCGACACTCCATTTGAAGAGAAATATCCTCCGTACTTCAGTAATTGGGTTGACTACATAAGCTGCTTGCCCAAAGAAATACATCCCACTTCAAGCGACTATCGACATGGCACATGCGTCAGCTCATTGATCGTTGACGTTCAAGCCCAAAATCCATCGCTGGACGACCATTGTGGCCACTTTCAAGTTCGACATTTTGGAGTTGCAACCGCAGGTAAATTCAGTTCGTTCGCGGTAATGAAACGCATTGAGCGCATCGTTGCCGAGAACCAAGACATCAAAGTTTGGAACATCTCCTTAGGATCAATGGAGGAAGTATCTCGAAACTCAATTTCCCCCGAAGCGGCCCTGCTAGACAAACTGCAGCAGAAATACGACGTCCTCTTCGTTGTTGCCGGCACTAACCAGGAAAAAGGAAAGCCCACATATCTTGGATCCCCAGCGGACTCCATTAATGCCCTCGTTGTCAACGCCGTCAATAGAAACAACGAGCCAGCTTCGTACACAAGAAGAGGACCGGTCTTGAGTTTTCACCACAAACCTGATCTTGCATACTACGGAGGGGAAAGCAACGACCCTATCACCGCCTGCTGCGGAACCGGGGCCTATCCGGCTGTCGGCACCTCTTTTGCAGCTCCGCTAATTGCAAGGAAAGCTGCCTATCTCATTTATAAAATGCACCTAAGCTGTGAACTTGCTAAGGCCCTGCTAATCGATGCAGCATGTGCGTGGACAAACCCTGAAGATATGAATCGACTCGGCTACGGCATCGTTCCTGTCCAAATTGAAAAAATACTCGAAACCAGTAACGATGAAATTCGATTCATGCTCAGCGGAGTGGCCACCGAACGCGAGAATTACAACTTCCACTTTCCGATCCCTGTTTCGGGTACAACTTACCCGTCTGTAGCGAGAGCGACCCTATGCTACTTCCCAAAATGCAACAGAAACCAAGGAGTCGACTATACGGACACCGAGCTCGACTTACATTTTGGGCGCATCGGAAACGACGGGCGCATCAAATCGCTACAGCCTAACAACCAAGGCGAGGAAGACTGCACGACCGATGAAGAGAAGGCTCGAAAAATGCTACGTAAATGGGACAATGTCAAGCACATCTCCGAACCACTAACCAGCCGCAGCAAGCCCAAAAAAGTGTATGCCAACCCAATGTGGGGCATGATGATTCGCAAGTCGTCGAGATATCAAAAAGGTTCTCATGATCCGCAACGTTTTGGCGTAGTGGTCACCATCCACAATCTAAAAGGCGAGAACCGGATTGATACATTCGTACGACAGTGCTCCGCCATTGGCTGGATGGTAGAACGGGTCGAAATTGATAACGAACTCAAGATTTACGAGCACAGTCAAGTTGAAGTGGAGTTTGAGTAACCACTGACTACAGCAACACTATGCATCAAGAGGGCATCGGGGGTTGTCGCCCCAGTGCCCTCTTACGAGCATTCTTACCATTGGTAACGTGCGGCGTCCCAAGAGGACGGCAACGGTAAAAGCAGGTAACATCTGATTTGCAACGTCGAACAGCATAGCTAAGGACTATTAGATGGTTGATTTTAAAAAGATGGCAGCATCGCAGAACCCTACGCTGCGAATCAAGCCTGATGAGATTTTCGACAGGTTGCCTAAACCCCAATCCTTTGATGATTTACATAGCAGCCAGGCCGAGGTACTTGATGCATGGTTTAGTAACAGAAATAAGAAAGACACTGTTATCAAGCTAAACACGGGAGGTGGCAAAACCCTTATAGGACTGCTGATTGCCCTCTCCAGTGCACGAGAACTAAAACGTGGGGCATTGTATCTTGTTGACAACAAACAGCTTGTTCATCAAGTGTGCGAACAGGCGAGGACACTTGGAATACCTGCTTCCGATTATAATGGAAGAAAATCTCTTACTGCAGATTTCAGAAATGGCTCAACGATTCTCGTTGCCCATTATCAAGCCCTCTTTAACGGCAAGTCTTCCTTTGGCTTGGAGGGAGAACCCGAAGCGGAGGAAGTTTCAGCAATCGTCATAGATGATGCGCGCTCATCTTTTGACTCGGTTCGAAGCGCATTCACGGTGGAGATAAATGCATCGGATTCGCCTAGCTTATATCAAGAAGTTACGGCGCTCTTTCGTTCAAGCTTTGATGATATCGATAGGGTGTCAACTTTCGACGATTTCGTTTCTGGGACTCGCACGGCTGGCGAAGAGGTGCTAGAAGTCCCATTCTGGGCGTGGGATAAGCATCGACAGAAGGTCGCCCGAATCATTTCTGATTTCGCAGCGTCAAATGAAGAAGACACGCCTACGGCAAACTCTATAAACTTCGGCTGGGATCTCATCAAAGACGATCTCAAGTACTGTCTTGCAACGCTGAGTCGCGTCAGATTCTCAATTACCCCAATTCTTCCCCTTGTAGAGAAGTTTCCGACATTCGAAGAATCACCTAGAAGGGTGTACATGTCTGCGACATTCGCTGATGAGAGTGCGATCGTGAGATCTTTCGGGTGCAAGAAAGATGAGATTAATATTATCTCTCCCAAAACCCTTGCCGGAGTAGGGCGCAGGATGATTCTAGAAGTTGGGACAAAGGAGCAGCTACGAGTCGCACTCGTCGAAAAAATGATCGCTCTCGCTAAAGACAAAAAAGGTGTTGTAGTCCTCGAGCCGAGTTTTGCAGGCGCGAAGCAATGGGAGCAATTGGGAATCGTAAGTGTAAAAGGAAGCGATGTTGCTCAGGCGGTAAGCGATCTAAGGGAAAACAAGCTTGACGTGCCAATTGTATTTGCAAATCGATATAACGGCATCGATCTGCCGGGCGATGCATGCCGCCTACTTGTCGTTTCGGGCATCCCCAAAGGGATGTCTGATCATCATAAACTGATGTCGAAAATCCTAGCTCATAGCAAAGTCTATGCCCGCTCAATTGCTCAAAACATTGAACAGGCAATAGGTAGAGGCACGAGGGGCTCAGGTGACTACTGCGTCGTCGCATTAACAGGATCCGATCTATGCGAGTGGATTAAAGACAATCGCCATGCTGTATTTTTGACCCCAACAACAAGGGCCCAAATCGAATGCGGTCAAGGCATCATGAATGAAATATGTTCAGTAAATGACTTCAAGGAGGTCGTCGATCAGGGAGTCAATGACGACCCCAATTTTGCATCCTATTTGTCCGCCTATGTAGCAGACAAGGTCAACGATTTTGATTCTATTGATGACAGCATGCTCGAAGAATTTGCTCTATGTGAAAGAAAAGCGCTAAACGAATGGCGCAAAGGTAAGAGTGGACGAGCTGTCAAACTCCTAAAACAATTTACGAATGGTGAAAATATAGACAATTCAGTAAAGGGGCTTGTTCTCCGCCTGGCAGCTCAAATCGCCTATTCGGATGACGATGTAGAGACTTCCAGAAAGCTACAAACTCGCGCAAGCGGGCTCAACCGTTCACTTGCTAAGCCCATATTCTCCAGCTCAGACTCTGACGCTAGCTTGCAAGCAAAAAAGATTGCTGAATTTATTTCGTACCAAACACGAAAGAGTAGCGATGTGTCGACGAAATTCGACACAGACCTGAAATCCTTATCGGAGCAATGCCATTCAAAAGAATTCGAATCAAAACTTGAATTGCTGGGAAAATACCTCGGTGCCAGCTCGAAACGTTACGACAATAACGGTGACGGGCCCGATGTTGTCTGGGTTTTTGAAGAAGAGCATATTGCTTTTGCCTTTGAAGCAAAAAACGAAAAACTTCCGGATAATCCGCTCACGAAACAAGAGCATGGACAGCTTCAGGTCGCAAAAGAGTGGTTACGGGCTCGATATCCAAAAATGAAATGCTATGCAATATCTGTTCATCCAAATAATTTGGCATACAAGAATGCAAGTGCAGAATCAGCATTAGTGCTTACGCTTAATAAGCTTAACGAGCTTGTAAAATCGATCGGTCAATTGATTGCGATCCTAAGCTGCGGAACGCTTAATGAGAGAAGTCGATTGGCGCAATGTGAGACGCTAATCAACCAGCACAATCTTCGCCCCGAGCAGATTCTTGGTACCAGAGTTGAAACATTCATAGCTAAGGAACAAGGGTAGACTCGTGGTGGATTCCTCGCCAAAATCGAACACGTTAAAGCGCCCGAGGCATTTTTCAATCTTGGTCACTACAACATCTGACCTTAGTTTTCCAGAAGAGACAGTTGCTGAATGACGGATGCCCGGAAGTTTTATCGGCATCATCCATGCCAACATCCCGGAGTTCATGAAGAAGGCAGAAGGGAGGGATAGAAGGGAGGAGCTTCTAAGGGTGAGTATTTGCTCCTCTGAGCACCAGTGATTATTGCGAATCAGCGCCGCTTATATTGCCGACCGGCACCGCCCCCGGTGAGTCGGCCTACGAGGCAGTCCTTCCTCCTAGCTTCTCCCTCATGTTGAAGTCGCCCTTGCGACCCATACGGTGTTGTGGACTATCCTGTCCATGATGGCGTCGGCGCGCACGTCAGCGCCGAGCCTGGCGAGCCAGTCCTTCTTGCGGTATTGCGTGCAGAAGATCGTGGAGCCGATGCCGTACCGTACCTCCATAGCTCCGGTATCATGCTGCAGAACCCCGCATCGGGCTCGTCCAGCAGCCACTCGTCTAGCACCAGCACGGTCAAGACGACCAGTTTCTGCACGAGCTTTAGCTCGGTACCCGCCCCCTCGATTCCGAGCCCCCTGGCGCCCGCGACGACGTCGCCGACGCTGTGCCTGGACATCCCCTGGGACCTCGCGATCTCGTTTTGGGACATCCCCGCTTCACGAAGCCGAGGGACCAGCTTCACCCTTATCTTTATCGCCATGTATCACCTCCTTCTTCTCGGTCGCCGACTAACCGTATTAGTTGCTGGCGCCGTCTCCTATGGCGCCAGCCCACCAGTCCACCACCCTCCCCAACATTCCCCAGAAAGTTCGCTGATGTTGACTGGGGTTCCCGTAAAATAATCCCCAACAAAATATGTGCGGAGTGCTGGCCTGGAGCTGCCTTCGGACCCTATTGGCTGCTCACCGAGAGGCTCCGCTATGAAACGATCCCTTTACTACCTGCTCTGCGCGATCGCGTGCACGTCCATGGTCGGCGCGACGTTGCCTATGGCAGCCATCGCAGAAGCTATGCAGCCTCAAGAAACCGCCGGGCAGCAGGCGCAAGCCGACGCAACGAGCAGCGACGCAGGCAAGGCCGAAGACGGCACCAACACAAGCACGACAGCAGATACCGTAGAGGACAGCACCGCAACATCCACCGGCACCAGCGCAGCCAACACGGAAAGCGCTTACGCCACCAATACCGGCACCACCGCCGCAACCGGCACCCCCGCCCCATCCCTCAGCACCCAGACCAACCCCACACCCGCCGCAATCTCCACCACGTCACAAACCGGCTACGCCCACTCCGCAACCGCAAGCCAAAACGGCGTCACCTTCACCGTCTCGTGGAACGACGCCCCCGCGGGCACCGCGACGACCTTCCACGTAACCCAGACCAGCGCCTCGTCCCAGGCCAAGGCGCGCATGGACGTGTCCACCTATGGGACGGCGGCAGCCAGGAAAGCGTCTGCGATCCGTCGCGCCAGGCATGGGCCAGCTACTACAGCCTTCGGGCCCGCGCTCGCGATCGGGCCCAAAGAATCCACGTGGGACCACAATTCACTTGCATGGAGCTAGCGAAGGTGCCTATCCCAAATCAGAAATGGTAAAACCAGCAGCAGCGCGATGCAGAGGGGCGCGGCCAGCAGAGTGACCACGCCCGAGTTGATGCGCTCGCGAATTTCTTGGGGGCTCAAGAGATGAGCTCGTTCACGCGCTTTTGCACAGACGCATAGAGGCTTCCGAGCTTCTTTGAATAGCCGGCGCGCCCCTGCTATGCGTCATACACGTTGCAATTGCCCCTACCTAGAAAGTGTATGGCACTTCGGTCAATCGCCGTTACGCTTTGGCCTACCTAGAACCGCAATCACGACGTTAACAAACACAAGCGCTGTTCCCAGCAGGAATAGCGCCAGGGAGGCGGCGATCCAGTTGCCGTCGGCGGTCTTGGGGAGCGTGACGGTGGAGACGCCAGCAGTCTTGGCCTTGGATGGCGTGGACGCCATGGTCTTGGTCACGGTCGTTTTGGTTGTCGTGATTGTCTTGGGCGTCGCAGCCGCGGGCTTTAGGACGGGATCCGTCGCGGACCCGGCACCGGGCCGCTCAACGGCAGGACCGGCACCGCCGGCCGGCTCGCCCGCGCCGCCGGGCACCTCGCGCCCGTCGGTCTCCCCCGGCGGCGCCGTGGCGCCCTGGGGCTCGATCACCACATGCGGCGCCATGTCGCCGGAAGCATTCGCCACGCCGCCGGCACCGAAGGCCCCTCCCGCAGGCGCCACGAACCGCGCAGACACAAGCGACCCGCCCGTGCACGCAACACCGCCGTCGGCACCGGTCGCATCGAGCCACGAGGCATCGACGGAAAGCCGACAGCCGGCCGCGCCAGCGCCAAGGCCCGCATCCTGCAGATACACGCCGTAGGCGCGCACGCCCGCTCCGGACCCGGCGCCCGCGGCAACGATGCGCCCGCCGCCGCGCACGGCCATGTCGCCTGCGATCACGCCGGCGAACGCCTCGTCCGTAATATCGGCCCCGTCCGCCCGGACATCGACGGTGCAGCCGTCCACCACGAGCGCCTGCGAAACGTGGATCCCGCACTGCGAGCCCGTCGCCGTCAGGGTCCCGGTGCCGCGAAGCGTCAGGTTGCCCCACACCTCCATACCGCACAGCGTGATGTCCGCATCGGGCGCATGCGACTCCGTCACGGAGTTTTGCCCGGCAAGCGTCAGCACCAGGTCGCCCTCGGCGCCGATGGCCCCACCCGCGTAGCCGTCAAGCTCCAGGTGGTCGGCATCGGTCCAGGCCCAGCCGGGGCCCGACGCGCCCGGCTCGCAGTACGTCGCGCCCGCGATGATGAGGCTCTCCGCGCCCGCGGCATAAGAAGGCCCGCCCAGCAAAACGCATAGGCAGGCCATGGCAGCGATCGCGATGTGATGACGGCTGGTGTGGGACTTGGCAGCAAACATACCCGCTCCGATCTTCGCAGGAGCCAATAGAATGTGCACCAGAAAATGCCCTGGTAGCAGCAGTTATTAGTTTAGCGAGATCGATGCGGGGGCAAAGATAAATCGCGTGGGTAATGTCGACAATTAGGTGTAAATCGTTTTGCCAGTCGGTGAAAGGAGGAATGCAGGGTTATGCGTTAAGACGCGCTATCTTTGACACTCACGTTGCATATAGCTTCTGGGAATCTACTACCCGTTCCAGTTTGCTTCACCTTCCGCTCGCATCAGAGCGCGCCAAAGCTCACTGAGTCGCTAACTCGCTGTAATTAGCGAAGACGATCCCCCCCCCTCTATCCTGGATAAGACATGTAAAACCGATTTTATTATTCAGACCCTGTTGTTTATATATTCGTCTGTTGCCCCATCTCGAGAAATGATTTTGCATGGGTGCCCAATCACAATCGAATGGCTTGGTACGTCGCAGTTAACATAAGTGTTCGGTGCAACGAGAACGTCGTTGCCTAAACGAACGCCACCAACAATAGTTGAGTTGACACCAAGCCAAACGCAATCGCCAAGAACAGGCGCACCTTTTCGTTTGCCGCGGTTTTCCCGACCAATTGTCACACCTTTGTGCATATTGCAGTTGCGACCGATAACGGCATTCGGGTTTACCGTAATGCCAAAAGCGTGACCCAGATACAAGCCTTCGCCAATCGAGGTGGCAGGCGCGATCTCGAGACCATATTTGCAAGCCATCCTCTTTCGAAAAAGATGCCATAAAGGATTGTGCGAATTCTGGCACTTTCGAAGTAGCCAAACAAACCTCAAAGCATGGTTTGAGAGAATAGACCCCCCCCCCAAAGCGAATACGGTCACTGCTGTATACATTCGACATTGCTATCACCCAGCTAATTCCCGTAGAACTCGCGATACCACTTCGCGAATTCACGAAGACCGTCCTCGAGCGGCGTTGCGGGTTTGTAACCAAAATCGCGCTCCAAGGCGCCAGTATCCGCATAGGTTACAGGCACGTCACCAGGCTGCATAGGAACGAGCTGCTTATGCGCCTCGAAATCGTAATCGGCGGGGAGCACGCCCTCCTCAACCAGCACACGCTGCAGCGTATCAACGAAGATCAGCAAGTTCTCGGGATTCGAATTGCCGATGTTATACACGCGATGAGCGGCCATTGGCAAACCATCAACACCGATCTTGACCTCAGGAGCGCCGTCCATGACCCTGCGCACGCCCTCCACAATATCGTCCACGTACGTAAAGTCGCGCTTACAATCGCCCATGTTGAAAATCTTAATCGTATCGCCACGACGCAACTTCTCGGTGAAGCCGAAGTATGCCATGTCGGGCCTTCCCATGGGCCCATACACCGTAAAGAAGCGCAGGCCCGTGGCTGGGATGGAGTAAAGCTTGGAGTAGGCCGCGGCCATTAGCTCGTTGGACTTCTTTGTGGCGGCGTACAGGCTCACCGGAGAGTCTACACGGTCGTCCTCCGAGAAAGGCACTTTCTCGTTGCCGCCGTAGACGGAGGAAGAGCTCGCGTAGACAAGATGCTTCACCGGGTGGCGCCTGCAAGCCTCCAATATATTGAAGAACCCTACCAGGTTGCTGTCTATGTAGGCCTTGGGGTTCTCGATGGAGTATCGCACACCGGCCTGGGCGGCCAAGTTCACCACAACGTCGAAGCCGTTCTCAGCGAACAGGCGCTCTATCAACGCGGCATCGCACAGGTCGCCGCGCACGAAGGCGAAACGCCCCGCCTTGTCCACCTCCGCCAGCATTCGCAGGCGAGCCTCCTTGATGCCAGGGTCGTAGTAGCTGTTCACGTTGTCCAGACCGATGATCGCGTCGTCGGTGGTTTCGAGCAGCCGCTTCACCAGAAACGCCCCGATGAAGCCGGCGGCGCCAGTGACGAGGACTTTTCTATCCTGCATATATACCCCACTCTTTCGTTTTAAGGAAGTCCTGAGATGGAACTCCCAACAAGTTAATTACAGACCTCAAAACGTTTTAAAGCCGCCGCCCTTGACCAGCTTCAGCAGCACCCTCCTACTCTTGGGCAAAGCAAAGCAAATCGCGAAATAGACAACGACGCACCCTACAATGTCCAACCCGACGCCAAGCCAGTTGCTAGATGCGAGTCCATACGTCACCCATGCAAATGCGCACATCATCGATGTGCAGAAAATGGGCTCCTTGAGCGACAACATAGTGCGCCCAAACGAAAGGCCAACCACGAAATATGTGACCACTTGGTTGATAGCAATCAAAAGGATTCTCAATCCCGCATCAGCCCACACGACGGCATCGAACCCTTGCATAGCCGCCACGGTCATAAGCGGCGTCATCAACACGAGGTACATCACCTGCACAAGCGTAGACACGCGCGGTTTACCAAGAGAGCGATACATCTCGCTGCTGTAGTATGAGAGCAGCACCATCGGCCCCTGCACCAGCCCATACAACCCGAACATGAGCGTCGCCTCGCCCCACTGATCGCCGAGCAACAGGGCCACCAAAGGCTCGCGGAATACGAAGATACCCGCAGACAACGGCAACAGGAACAATGCCACCATGAACTGGAAGCGTCGCAGATAAGCAACGTATTCTTCCCGATCAAACTGAAGGCGCGAAAGTGACGAGAACAAGATGGGCGTCGTAGCGTTCGTGATAATCCCGAAGCACCCGCTCACAAAGGTGACTGGCGTCTTGTAATATCCCAACTCAGCCGCACCCAGGAAATGCCCCACGATAAAGGTGCCCGCCCAAGAGGAAAGCCATATGGTGAACGACTCCAAAAGCGTCCATCCGCTGAATGAGAACATAGCCTTCAGCATGTTGAAGGAGTAGAAAAAACGCGGCTTCCACTCAGACAGCAGAGTCAGCCCCACTGCATTTACAATATTCGCCGCCAAAGTGCCAACGATAAGTGACCAGTAACCAAATCCCATAAACGCCAGTACAAGCGTCGAGCCGAAGTTAAGTAAGGTCGACGTCAGTCTCACCGGCATAAGCGACTTGAAATCGAGATTACGGTGGAACAACGCCATCTGAATGCTCGAAAACGACGTCAACGGGAGAGAGAGGCAGGCCACGGCCAAGGGAAAGCCCAGCGACGGATTGCCCACGAAGGTGGCCACCGGATCGTTGAATATGGCAATGAGACACCACAGGACCACCGATATGCCGAAGTTCGTCCAAAAGGCCACGTTAGCGTTGGCATGCAGGTCTTTTTTGTCTCGGAAGCTGTGTTGCACCAGGTACTTCTGGAACCCGGCGTCCGCGAACATGTCGGCAAAGCTCACTACCATGGTGACGGTCGCCACCATGCCAAACGCCTCTGGCGCCAGCAGCCTCGCTAAGACGAGCTGCGAGATAGGCGAGATGATTTTGGCGATAATCTCGGTTGCCAGAGACCACTTTGCCGCGCTTGCCGACCTCGCCCGGAGGTCTTTTGTGTCGGACATACTAAACCTCCATGAAGAAACGCCGGAGCGCGCTTACTGGCTGATTATCCATGCGCACGCACTGAATGCAGCTTTCGTTTGCCATCATTCCTCGTTTTCACGTTGGGGCAAAGAAACCATTTGCCCCAACGTCCTCTCCGCCTCAGCGGGGCTGAAAGGCGTAAACCCGCCCCACGGGTAGAAAGTCAGCTCGCCGACGAGAACGCGCCCCTTGCAGATGAAGAGGTCGACCCTCAAGAAAGGTACACCGTCACTCAGTTTCCTTGATAGCTCGAGCATCTCGCTGAGCTGCTCCGGGGCAGGGATCGTCTCTTCGGAACTCGCGTATCCCATCGCCAAAGGCAGCAGATTCCACTCAGTGTCGTAGAAATCGTTGTACCTCTTCTCAGAATCGTTCTTGTCCCCGTGGCAATAAGAAATCAGCCGGGGTTCCCCGTCAAAGCAGAAGAAGTCGAACTCGTCGATGCCTTCCCAGTTATCGTCTTCATCACGGGCATTATCGCCCTCGCTCTCCAAGAACTCCTCGGCGAACACGACGGGCTTCACGTTCTTGTAAGGCCATTCCCTGCACCCGTAAAAATAATTCTGCTTCAAATGACCCCGAAAAAAGTCCTTGGCACTGTTGAGATCGAAGTGTCCCTTGTCAGTGCAGATGAGCACGCCGCCGCAGTCGTGGTTCGTTTTGAGTACGAACTTCTCCGGTAGCCCACTCACATCGATGTCATCAGCGGAATTCCAGGCGCCCAACGTCTTGACCACGTGCTCGGAGCCCACACGCGAGGCAATGAGGTCCTTAGCGCGGTACTTGTCGACCATGGTCGTGTACGCAGGGTTGTGATCGTTAAGCTTCAGCCACTGCATCTTCTCAGTGAAGGTCACCGGCGAGTCTATGCTAGGCCACATGCCCAACTTGGCGCGATGCATCAATCGAAGGTGCGTCCTGTCGGAAACCCATTTCGTTAGACCCTTCGACGTAAAGGCACAGTAGGCCATCCACGGGTCACTTAGGTATTTTTTAATTTTGCTTTCCATATATACAATTTCCTTAAGTCCGAGCTTAAACAAAGCGTTTTACTTTTTAATTCTCTGCGCTACACATGGAACAAGCCCTGGGCGTATGCAAACCACCAACGTAGACTTTGCTCGTATATGCCCGAAACGGTTTCGGGCACTACTTACCCCATCCAGACGAACGAATAAGACTCGATACCAAGCCCGGTATGAAGCAGATAGGCATAAAAGGCGTAGAAAAGGAACCAGACAACTAGAAAACAGCCAAGACAAAAACGGGCTTTTATTTTCCGAGCGTCCTTCACGAAGCCTCCGAAAATCACAGGGCCTAATACGGTGAAGTAATAGGCTATGCGGCCGGCGTTGGCAATCACATAAGAGGACGCCGAAGCCAAAATGCCTAAAGCGTAAAACACGAGCGGCATCCGGTTGGCTTTGAGCCGCGACGTTCCGTCGCTCTCAACCGGGGCAACATTCGCAGTTTCGCGGCTGACGAAATATGCGATCGCGAGGACGGTCGCCTGCGCAAAAACCATCAACCCGATGCTCGATTCGTTCACGGAGTAACGCGCATACCGGTCGACGAGCTTAGAGCCCGCATAAGCTGCCAGGAACAGCAGGGCAACCGATGCAAGCATCTTCGCGGCGAACTGCGATCGGCTCTTGCTTTTGTTGGAAAATAGGTAGTAGATGAGGAATAGGACCCCTATCAGGGCGGACGCGTGCAAAAGAGCGCCAACAGCCCACCAAGCGCAAAAAAGCAACGGCTTATTCTGTTCTAAAAACCTGGTTGCGTAGAAAACCAGCGAGACTGCAATCATCTGGCACGTCAGACACATAGACAGCGGGAACACCGTTGCCGTATAGACGAACATCGCAAACGAGAGCGATGCCGTTCGTCTAAAATCCCAAAGCCTGAAAGCAAAAAAGGCGTTGGTGATCAGCGACTCGACGACGAGCAAGAACGAGTAATTGTTACAGATATGGAGCACCGCACTTGTGAAGACACCGTACGGAACGCTGAACGTATGGTTCCACATCGTGGTCCCATACGCGTAGAAGTACTCGATTCCCTCTTTATAACCCAGGGTATCCTGCCCAACCGCATACGACCTCAAGCCCCCGATGGCGGTAAGAAGAACCACGGCAGCGACCAGCCCAGCCTTACTCTTGCCGTTTTCCGACATGCGCGCAAGCGCCGCTGAAAGCAAAACGACAAGAAAGTAGAAAAGCGATGTTTCGATAAAGTTCATCCGAATACCAGCCTCACGAAACCGGGAAGCTCCGAATTGATTTCATAGCCCGAGCCTTTCAAATCCCTCGCACTGGCGCTTGACCCTATGCGATCCGCGGAGAGCGCGGCGTCGGCCCATTCGTCCAGAGCGTCGCCCAGACTTTTGTAAACGACGTTCTCGCAAATGCCAACCTCCCGCGTGATGGAGTCGCTAATCACGCAAGGGAGTCCGTTTGCCTGCGCCTCGACGACGACGTTCGGCAGGCCTTCGTAGACAGAGGGGAAGATGAAGACGTCCATAGCCGAATAGAGACGGCGGACATCGCTCCTAACCCCGGCAAACACCACCCTATCGGTCAATCCGAGCTCGGCAACGCGCCTCTCAACGGCCGTGCGTGTCTCGCCTTTGCCGACGAGAATGAGGACGGCGTCTGGCCTTCTCCGGGCGATTTCAGCAAAAACATCGACAAGGAAGAGGTGGTTCTTCTGCTCACTGAACCTCCCGACGTGCCCGACGACATAGGACTCGGCAGGAACGCCCAGTTCGCGCTTAACATCGTCCCGTGTCGAAGCGTCATAGGCGTAGTCCTCGAGGTTGAGCGCGTTCTTCATGAGATGGAAACGCGGCCCCGATACCCCCGCCTTGCCGAACATGTAGACGCCCGCCTCGGTAGACGGGGCGGCGAAGTCGGTCGCCGCAACCCTGACAAGGGGCTTGAAAAGATTGTGCAGCAGGGTCTCCTTTTTGCTGTTCGAAACTGTACCCGTGTTGCTTGACCTGAATATGGTTCTGGACACGCCTCCGAATCTCATGGCGAGCAAATCAAGACAGGAAAGGCTGTGCTGAGACGACCTGACAGCACAGCAATAACCGCCGTCCCGGGCTATCTGCATGAGCCGCTTGAACGATGCGACCGGCCCGGCCTCGGTCTTCTTGACTGTGTGCACAATTCTGCCGCCCATCGACTCGATTTCGGCGTCGTAAAAGCCCGGCACGTCGGACGACACACAGAAGTCGAGCTGATAGCGCGACTTGTCCAAAGCCCGGTAATACTTCATGAATACCGTCTCGGCCCCGCCGGTGTCCATCGAGGTCACGATATAGAGGGCCTTCTTCATTGGACGATCACCGCATCGGATTTCTCGATCAGCTTCTGCAGCGCCTTTTTAGCAATCGCCTTCCTGCGGTTGGCCGGAGATTCCTGATAGCGCTCGTATACCTCGGCCTTCACCGCGAACCTTGCGTCGCCTGAAAGATCCGCCATTGCGCGGAGCTGCGCTATATGTAGATGATGGTAGGCGGGAGAGGCGATATGCTTTTCCATGTCGTAATAAGACCAGAAGCCGGCGTCGTAGTCATCCAAATGGCAAGCCAACGTCTCCGCAGAGTGCTTGAATGGCCCGGCGAAGCGCGCGTCGACCAACGATGCGTCATAGAGACCGAAAAGGCTAAACACCCAACCGTTCATGACACTGCGCCTGGGGCGTTGAGGGTACTCCTCCAGGAACAGTTCTCCCCCGTCATGCGACGACACGCCGCCATTGTCCATGTCGATAAGCATGAACTCGGCAGCTTTCAGCGCCGCAACTCTATAGCACTCGTCCCCGAAAGCCGCATGGGCCCTCAGCAGCATCGAGCACCCCTCGCCTTGGGCCATCGAGGAGACGGAGTACTTAGCGCTGCCTATCGGACCAAATGCGTCCCAAGAGCCGTCATCCCGCTGGGCGCCGATCGCCCAATCCGAGCATACCCTTAGTGCGTCGAGAAAGCGCTCAACTTCATCCGACCTGAGAATGCTCAAGTCGTAACAGCCCAAACCGTATTGGAAAATGGCGATGGGGAAATGCACCCGCGCCCCACCGGCGATGACGCTAACAGGGACACCGCCCTCGTCGAGCAGAGTACTGCCAGTGACCTTGCCGGTCAAATCGTTGTAGTACCCGGACAACTGTCCGACATTATAGGCCCTGCCCAAGCTCTGCTCTACGGCCACAGCCGTCTTGCCAGTGAGCATTTTGCTCCACCTTTTGAGCATGGTCATCTTCTGCGCAATCTGGCCCATCATTCACCTTCGTTTCTGTAATCGACTCCGAGCGAGCGCACAAGCCCCTCCACGTTGGCCTCCAAACGGAAGTCCCTCTCCCAAACGGCCCTTGCAGCGCGCCTCATAGAAGACCCTTCGGCCTTGCCCAAAAAGACGAATCGCTTTATGGCCGCGGCGACATCTTCCGGTCCACAGTCACTAGGTAGGAGAAAGCCGTTGACGCCATCGCTTACTATCTCGTGGGTTCCGCCAACGTCCGTGGCGATGACGGGAATGCCGAATCCGCAGGCCTCCATGATCGAAAGCGGCAGGCCCTCGCTTGACGAGACGTTCACGAAGACGTCGAAATGCTTCGCTGCGTACTCCCCCAAAAGCGCGTCGTTCGGCAAAGCCCCCGCGAACTTCGCGGTGGAGTGCGTCAGCAACGAGCAGGCGGCCCTCGCCTCCTCGAGCTGTGGGCCGTCGCCGTAATGGGTCCATTCGACGCGAAGCCCTTCGGCATCAAGAAGGGTGACAGCCTTAGCAAGAAGAGGCACGCGCTTAACGTCGACAATACGCGAGCACGAGACGACCCGCAACGGGCAGGTCAACGGCTCGCCGGACTTGTCTGGCATCTCCCGCGTTCCGAGATAGGAGGTCGTCACCTTGCCCTCATGGCCCGGCCAGTTCGCGTTTATGTATTCCTCCCCGTCTTTCGAGCAGGGAAGCACTCCGGAAAGCTTGGATAGGAGGTATCCCCGGAAGGGCAAATAATGCACATCGGTACGATCTGCATACAGATCGTACCCATGTGCACGCGCAACGGCGCGTGCACATGGGTACGTGCCGGTCAGCCAAGCAGCGACCAAAGCGGTGTCGTAAAGCCAAAAGCTGTATATGTGCGTGGGCTCAAAGCCAAAGCGGACCAGTTCCTCCGCAAGCACGTCCGCCTTTGCCTTCGCCCTCGCGGCAAAGTAGCCCCGAAACACGCGCTTTCCGATTCCATGAACGGATTCTGTGGCATAGGCCTCACGAACGTCCGCACCGCCCAAAAGGGGAAACGCGATCCCTTTGACTGCAAGCAAAGCCTTGTCCTTGGAGGTATTACCGCAACCCAAGGCCAGGGGCGTCACATTGCCCGGCAGCGCGCAGGTGGGCGCGTCACCCGGCTGCGCCTCGGTCCCCACGGCGAGCACCTCGTCGAAATAGGTCGAAAGAACGCCTATCTCGTTCTCGAGATAGGACTCAGCGGCGACCTCGCCGCGGTTAAAGGGGAACCTCCTCGTCAGAAGGAGCAGCCGTCTCTTTTTTTTATCAGCAGTAATCGCCACAAATACTAATCCCTCTTGAATAGGTCGCGGGTATACACCTTGCCGGCAACATCGGCCAGATCGTCGCTCCACCGGTTGGCAATGATCACGTCGCACTCGGCCTTGAACCTCTCAAGGTCATGCGTCACCTCGGAACCGAAGAATTCCGGCGCGTCCAGCGTTGGCTCGTAGACAACGACCGGCACTCCCTTGGCCTTCACGCGCTTCATAACGCCCTGGATGGAACTGGCGCGGAAATTGTCGGAGTTCGACTTCATGGTCAGGCGGTACACGCCCGCCACGGGCTTCTCCTTGCCTTCGTATACCTTGTCCCACAGCAGTTGCAGTACCTCGTCTGCAATGTAGTCCTTGCGAGTGCGGTTGGCATCGACGATGGCCTCGATAAGGTTCTGAGGCACGTCCTTATAGTTGGCCAGCAACTGCTTGGTGTCCTTGGGCAGGCAGTAGCCGCCGTAGCCGAAGGAGGGGTTGTTGTAGTGGGAGCCAATGCGGGGCTCTAGGCACACGCCATCGATGACGTCCTTGGTGTTGAGTCCCCTCATCTCGCAGTAAGTGTCCAGCTCATTGAAGTACGCCACGCGAAGTGCCAGGTAGGTGTTGGCGAACAGCTTCACGGCCTCCGCCTCGGTGGTACCAAGAACGAGCTGCGGGATGCCCGTCGTGCCATCAGGGTTGGTGCGCTCAAGCTCGGCGGGGCCGACGCCTTGGGCGAGCAGCCCAGCAAACGTCTTTGCGGCCTTCACAGCTTCCTCGTCGTCCTTGGGCGCGCCCACAACGATGCGGCTAGGGTGCAAATTATCGTAGAGCGCCTTGCTCTCTCGAAGGAACTCGGGGCTGAAGATGATGCGGCTGTCGCCAAGCGTCTCGCGAAGCGACGAAGTGTAACCCACAGGGATGGTCGACTTGATGACAATCCAGGCCGTCGGGTTCACCGAGCGGATTGCCGAAATTGCGGCTTCAACAGACGAGGTGTCGAAAAAGTTGCGGTCCGAGTCGTAGTTCGTTGGCGTGGCCACGATGGCGAAATCCGCGCCTGTATAGGCCTCGGCGACGTCCACGGTTGCATGCAGGTCGAGCTTCCTCGTGCCCGCCTTAGCCTCGGCCAGGAAGAGCTCAATCTCGTCGTCCTGGATGGGCGACTGAAAAGCGTTAATCTTCTCTACCTTCTCAGAGACGATGTCGAGCGCGCGCACCTCGTTGTGCTGCGAGAGCAGAACGGCCAACGAGAGCCCCACATAGCCGGTGCCGGCGACTGCTATCTTCATTTTTTCGGACATATCATTCAACCTTTCGTTAAGAGCAGGCACACATATGAAATAGTTAGGATTTCGCCTTGCCGAAGAACTTCAGCGCCTCAGAGACGCAGGCGGCGGGCGATGAGGCAATGGCCTTTAAGGCGTAAATCACAGCCTGGCCTGGCTGGTTGCTGCGCTTCATAGCGAAGGCGAGCACGGCGTTGTGGCGAAATTCGATGTAGCGCACATCCTTCTTGCTGAGGCGCGGGTAGTAGCCGCGCACCACCTCGTGCCTTGCGACCTCGCCGTTTACCTTGTTCTTGCCAAGCGAGAGCCTCTCGCCGGAATGGAGGTACTGCCTCACGTGCACCTCGGGCATGTAGCCCATGTGGGCGCCAGCCTCTATGCAGCGCAGCATCAGCCACCAGTCTTGGCCGGTCGCCACCTCGCCGAAACCCTCAGTGCGGTCGAACAGGTCGCGCCTGAGCATATAGATGGCCGTTGGGCTTATCGGCGTTAGGAGGTGCGCGCGCAGCAGACCCTCGGTGGAGAAGTCCTCGCAATGGTCGAGCCTGCGGTGCTCCACAAGCCGGCCACGTTCGTCATACCACGAGACATCCTGCCAGCTCATGTCGAGGGAGTTTTCCTGCATGAAGGCGACCTGGGTGGACACCTTGTCAGGCAGGAACTCGTCGTCATCGTCGAGGAACGTGAGGTACTCGCCCGTCGCCTGGCGGCAGGCGTAGTTGCGCGCCGCCCCGCCGCCGGTCTGGCCGGAGGTGTGCAGCAGCCTAAAGTGCGGAAGGCTCGCGGCATAGGGGGCGACCGCCGCGTCAGTCTCGGCGCTTTCCGGCCACTCCGGCCGATTGTCGCTCACTACAATCAGTTCGATGTTCTCCGCGCCGTAGTCCTGCGCGGCGATTGAGTCCAGGGCCACGCGAATCCTGTCAGAGCGCTTGTAGGTCGGCACCACGATCGAGACGAGGGGTTTGTCAGCACTCATGCGCTACCTCCCCGTCTTCTTCTTGCCGAACATGACGCCAAAGGTCTTGAAGAAGACCTTCCAGTCTGCCTTGAGGCTGGCACCCTTCGCGTAGGCAAGCTCGAACTCCTGGCGCAGGCCGTTCTCGAAGGTCGCGAGGTTGCGCGGGCCCGACTGCCAGGCACCGGTAATGCCCTGCGGGACGGCAAGCACCTGCACCTGTTGCTCGTGCGTAAAGTTCCCGAGCTCCTCGTAGGTGATGGCGCGAGGGCCGATGACGGAGAGCTGGCCCGCGAGCACGTTGAAGAACTGGGGCAGCTCGTCCAGGGAAGTCTTGCGCAGGACGCGGCCTAGCTTGGTGATGCGGGGATCGTTTGTGACCTTCCGCTCGCGGTGCCACTCCTCGATCTGCTCGGGGCTGAGGTACTTCTCCACGTCGTTGGCGTCGGCGACCATGGAGCGGAACTTGAGCACGCGGATGGGGCGACCGAAGCGCCCCGCGCGCTCGTGAGCGTAGATGGGTGCGCCCTTGGTATCGGCCGCAATGAACGCACAGAGCACCGCGCCAGGGATGAGCCCCACGACGCAGACGCACGCGCTGAACGCGATGTCGAAGGTGCGCTTGACGAAGCGGTAGCCAAGCGACCTCGTGTCGAGCGCGCGGGACTCTGCGGCAAACTCGGGCGAGCCTGGGAGGCTCATCGTGCCCGTGCTTGCAGCGGATCCGGCACCGGCGCCCGCCGCGCTCTCGCGCCGGTCCATGGCCTGAGCAATGAGCGCCGCGCCCACGGGCGCATTATCCTCTGTTACTTCTTTAGTAGTCACAATAAAAATTTCGTTCCTGTCCCCAGGAACCCCCCAATCCACAAATTCAAAAACCAAATAAATTGCCGGCGTAACGTCTTCCTTACGTTTTGCTCGGCACGTCTAACGGAAGCAGCTCCCTAAATGCGGAGTCGCCTTCGCCCACGTCCACCAGGCACCAGCGCTTGTGACGGTCGATCTTTTTTACGTGGGCCTCTTGCCCCACAAGTGGGCCCTGCTCTATGTGCAGCACACCGTCTTCAATGCGCGCAACGCTGTTGCGCACCACGCCGTCGTCGTCGAGCACGCTGCGGTACCAGTCCTGCGCATCGTCCGGCATGGGCGCATAGGCCCGCTCCCTGCTGCCGGCGATGCGGCAGCCAAAGCTCAACTGAGCCAAAGCCCTATCGAGCGCTGCGGCATCGTGCGTGGCGACGAAGAAATATTCCTTGTACATGGGTTTGGTTTGGAGCGACCATGCGCCGTCCCGCTTAAACCAGAACTCCTTTTGCATCACAAAAGCGTCCTGCATAAGGTTGTGCGGGATAATGCAGCGGACCTTTTCGCAGATCTCGCGCTCTTTTCCATTGGGGGTGTGGACCAGATACCAGCGGACGCGGCCGTGCTGGCTGTTGGTGGTGGCGCCGTTAAATGCGCCCGGCAGCTGCTCTTGGCGCCGTGCCGTCTGTTCCATGTTCTCGCCCCCTCTTTTTGGCTTTGCGATGCACGCAAATGCAGGGGCGTTTAGAACAGGCTTCTCGCTCGCAGCTAGGCGCAGTCGCAAAAGTACAGGTTTTTGTATCTTTCGACAGACGACATTATACGAGCAATTAATCAGCGTTTGCCCAGATTACGCAAAATGTACTGCTAGTAGGTACATCTCCCTTGATTATCGACTTTATCCGAACACCTCCCACATTCATCCGTACATGTACGGATGAATGTGGGAACCCGATACCCTGAGGGCCGGATCGGCCGGCCCCGGGAGATCGGAGGACGGCATGTCCGGAAAGATGAAAAGGGGCTCCGCAAGGGCGGTCCCGAGGGCCTACGGAAGGCTCACGAGGCACGAGCGGGACACGGTCCAGAGGATGCTGGAGCGCAGGGCGTCGTGCAGGGAGATCGCGAGGGAGCTGGGCAGGTCGCCCTCGACGGTGAGCGCCGAGGTGGCGTCGCACAGGTTCGTGACGGCGCCGAAGGCCAGGCGCGGCGAGCGCGTGGACGCCTCCGCCGACCTGTCGGCGGCCTGCCCGCGCCTGGCCGCGTGGCCGCGCTGCTGCAACGGGTGCGGGCGGTACCGCACGATCGGCTGCAAGCGCCGCCCGCACGTCTTCTACGAGGCCCGGGCCGCGCAGCTGTGCGCCGACTCGGTCCTCGTCTCGTCCAGGCGCGGGATAGACGCCGACGAGCCCGCCGCGGCAGCCAGGCTGGAGGCGATAAGGGACTGCCTGCGCCGGGGGCTGTCGCCCGAGCAGATGGCGGCGCGCAACGGCGGCCCGGTGGACCTGTCGCCGTCGACCATCTACCGCTGGGTCTCGGCGGGCTACGACGGCATGACCAACATGGAGCTCAGGCGCAAGGTCGGCTACAGGCCGAGGAAGCGCGCCGCGCGCCGGGCGGCGACCCGCCACTCCGCCCGCAGGTCACATGCCGCGTTCCTCGCCCTCGGGGAGGACGCGTGCGCCGCGGCCTGGGAGATGGACACCGTCGAGGGGGCCCGGGAGGACAGCGCCTGCCTGCTCACGCTGCTGCACCGCCCCAGCAGGCTCCAGCTCGCGCTGCCGCTGGAGGAGAAGACCGCCGGGTGCGTCGCGGGCGCCCTGGAGGGCGTCCGGGCGGTCCTCGGCGCCGACGGGACGCGCCGCGTGTTCCGCGCCGTGCTCACCGACAACGGCCCCGAGTTCTCCGACGAGGTCGCGATCGCGGCGCTGCTCGGCGAGGGGCGGGGCGAGACGAGGCTGTTCTACTGCGACCCCCGGCGCAGCGACCAGAAGGGCGCCTGCGAGCGCAACCACGTCGAGATCAGGAAGCTGCTGCCCAAGGGCCGCGGCCTCAGGTTCGACCGGCTCGCCCCGGCCGACCTGGCGCTGGCCATGTCGCACGTGAACTCCGAGCCCCGCGGCGCGCTCGGCTTCGCGACGCCCGCCCGCGCCTTCCGGGCGATGCTCGGCGGCGACGCGGCGGCGCTGCTCGAGGCGTACGGCGTGGAGGACGTGCCCATCGAGGAGCTCGACCTGACGCCGGGGCTCATCGAGCGGGCGCGCGCGGAAAGGGGCGATGCCCCGCTGTCCTAGCCTAGAAGGAAAAACGGAATAGACGGACCGACCGTCCGGCTGAGTCTGGGAAGAGGCGCCGGGCGGCGGGCGGAGCATGGCCACCGGACCCATCGAAACACATCTCCACCGTTCCTTCAACTGGGAAAATGCCGCCCCCGGACCCCGGGAGGGGCCGCGGGGGCGTTCGGCTAACTGCGGGAATGGCCTATTTGCTCAATGTGTTCGGCTGAGATCGGAAATCAACCGTAGGTACATCTCCATACCCCTCTATAAAAACCTGTACCTTTTTGTGCAACAAAAAAAGCCGCTCAACCAGCGGCTTTTCTTATTTCGGCATGAAAAAGGCGACCGCCCTGTGTAGACGGTCGCCTTTGTTAATTGTTGTGAAGTTTGCCTTAGGCGCGAGTCTTGATCTCCTCGAGCACCTTCGCAACAAACTCGTCAACGCTCATCTGAACGGTCTCGTTGGAGCGATCGCGGACGGAGATGTTGCCGGCCTCGACCTCCTTCTCGCCCAGAATGAGCATGTAGGGCACGCGGTCGATGCTGCGGGCCTCGCGGATCTTGTAGCCGATCTTCTCGTCGCGGTCGTCGCAGACCACGCGAATGCCGGCCTCCTCCAGCTTGGCACACACCTCGTGGGCGTAGTCGCGGCTCTTCTCGGAGACAGGAAGCGCTTTGACCTGCACGGGAGCCAGCCAGGTGGGGAACTTGCCCGCAAAGTGCTCAATCAGAATACCAATGAAGCGCTCGATGGAGCCAAAGCATACGCGGTGCAGCATGATGGGGCGCTTCTTGGTGCCGTCGGCGTCCACGTACTCAAGATCAAAGTTGAGCGGCATCTGGAAGTCGAGCTGGACGGTGCCGCACTGCCAGGTACGTCCGAGCGAGTCCTCCAGGTGGAAGTCGATCTTGGGGCCGTAGAAGGCGCCATCGCCCTCGTTGACCTCGTAGTCCATGTGCAGCTGCTCCAGAGCGGTGCGCAGGCCCTCCTCAGCGCGTGCCCAGTCCTCGTCGGAACCCATGGAGTCCTCGGGGCGGGTGGAAAGCTCAACATGATACTTAAAGCCAAACTTTTGGTACACGGAGTCGATGAGGTTGACCACGCCCACGATCTCGTCGGTCAGCTGGTCGGGGCGCACAAACAGGTGGGCGTCGTCCTGGTTAAAGCAGCGCACGCGGAACAGGCCGTGGAGGGCGCCGCGCAGCTCGTGGCGGTGCACCAGGCCAATCTCGCCGGCGCGGATAGGCAGCTCGCGGTAGGAGTGCGGCTTGCTCGCGTACACCAGCACGCCGCCCGGGCAGTTCATGGGCTTAATGCAGTACTCTTCGTCGTCGATGACGGTGGAGTACATGTTGTCCTTGTAGTGGTCCCAATGGCCCGAAGTCTTCCACAGCTGCTTGTTCATGATGAGCGGCGTGGAGATCTCCACGTAGCCGGCCTTGTGGTGGATCTCGCGCCAGTAGTCCAGCAGCGTGTTCTTAAGGATCATGCCGTTGGGCAGGAAGAACGGGAAGCCAGGGGCCTCGTCGCGCATCATAAAGAGGTCCATCTCGCGGCCGATCTTGCGGTGGTCGCGCTTCTTGGCCTCCTCCAGCATGTGCATGTGCTCGTCGAGCTCTTCCTTGGTGGCAAAGGCGACGCCGTTGATGCGGGTGAGCATCTTGTTGTCCTTGTCGCCCTTCCAGTAGGCGCCCGAGACGCCGGTGAGCTTAAAGGCCTTGAGCGCCTTGGTATAGCAGATGTGGGGGCCGACGCACATGTCGATGTAGTCGCCCTGCTGGTAGAAGGTGATGCGGGCGTCGTCGTCCAGGTCGCCAATGTGCTCGACCTTGTACTTCTCGCCGCGCTCCTCCATAAGGGCGATGGCCTCGGCGCGGGGCTTCTCGTACACGGAAAACTTGAGGTTCTCCTTGACGATCTTCTTCATCTCGGCCTCGATCGCGGGGAAGTCGTCCTCGCTGATCTTGACGCCCTCGGGCAGGTCGACGTCGTAGTAGAAGCCGTTGTCGGTCGCAGGACCGTAGGCAAAGTCGGCCTCGGGATAGAGGCGCTTGATGGCCTGCGCCATGATGTGCGCGGCAGAGTGGCGGATGACGTGCGTGACCTCGTCCTGCGGGAGCTCGGCCACCGAACCGTCATTGTAGAGTGCCTTCATGGGTATGTTTTCTCCTCTCGGATGCCTGATGCAAGTGCGTGCGATGCGCTCGGCGTTTTTGACTTGCATCATTATAGGCAGGTTGCCTTGGTATACAAGCGCCCGCCGCACCTTAATGGCACGGCGGGCGATTTTCTACGCATGCTTCATCGTGTGGGGCGGGTTGCGCGTGTGGCTTGTGGCGCGTGAGGCGCCCGTGGCTTGCGGCCGGCCCGGCGATGGATGCGTTACTGGATGCGAGTTCGGCAGTAGGGGCAGACCTTCCAGTGCGCATCGAGCGGGCGATGGCAGCTGGGGCACACGTTGCGAACCTGCGTATCGCACACCGGGCAGACGACGAAATCCTTCTCGATGGGCGCGCCGCACTGCGGGCAGGTGCCGTACTGGGCAAGCTGGCGCTCGCGCAGGGCCATGTCCAGCTCCTGCTCCTCGCGGTCGGACGCGTAGGAGTGCGGGCGCAGGACCAGGTAGGCGATGAGACCCACAAACGGGATGAGGGCGATGATGCCCCATGCCACGTAGGCGCTGGCGCCGCGGCGGCGAGCGTCGATGAACACATAGACGACCGACAGCACATACAGGGCGATGATAAAGCCAACGAAGGCATAGACGACGCCCATAAGCTGCGGCGACATGAGCTCGGAGATGTACTTGGACATTACGGGTACCTTTCGGGATATTAACAGTCCGGTCAAGTTTACCACGGGGTTTGTTTATATGGGACTACGGCTGCAAGCGGGACCGGCGCGGACACAAACATCTCAATCTGTAACAGATACTCGGCAAATTCGGGTCTAGGTGTTACAGATCGAGACACAGGGGCCCCTCCCCGACTTAAATCTCAATCTGTAACATCTTAGGCCCCAAAACCCCTCTTACTGTTACAGATCGAGATGAACGGTGAGACCTCCGTTAAATATCTCAATCTGTAACAACTAGGGGTCATAAACCCTTCTATCTGTTACAGATCAAGACAAAGGAAAACGTCCAATCTCAATATCTCAATCTGTAACAAAAACTCGGTAAAAACAGGTCTTACCGTTACAGATTTAGACATTCGAAACCGACTGATAGGTTCATCTAAATCTGTAACATCTAGACCTCAAAACGGTCCCTAGATGTTACAGATCGAGACAGAAAATCTCTCCCTGACTTTAAATCTCAATCTGTAACACATAGGACCGATTTTCTCCTCTTACTGTTACAAATCAAGATAAACGGAGGGTCCATCTGGCAAACGTCTCGATCTGTAACATCTGGAACCCAGTTCTTCTGCTTACTGTTACAGAACGAGACAAACCTCTGACACCCGGGACGGCAGACGAGGTCACCTATGATCCTGAGTCTCCCCTCGCCTGCCGTTTGCGGATGCGAGGGGGCTGTTCGCCGCATTGCCGCCGCACTAGGGGCGTGCGAACCGTAGGATAGTCTTATTGACAGCCTGTCAACTCTTCTGGGAGGCACCGTGGCAGAAACGTTTGATATCGCAATTGTGGGCGCGGGCATCACGGGGTGCGCCATCGCGCGGCAGCTCGCGCGGTTTGACCTGTCCATTTGCGTGGTCGAGGCGGCCAACGATGTCGCCCTGGGCGCGTCGAAGGCCAACGGTGGCCTGGTGCACGCTGGCTACGATCCGGCACCGGGCACCGTAAAGGCACAGGTCAATGCCCGTGGCTGCGAGCTGTATGGTACCTGGGCTCAGGAGTTGGGCTTTTTATTTTGCCGCACCGGTTCGATGGTGCTGGGGTTTAGCGACGAGGACCGTGCGCAACTTGAGCGGCTGCGCAGCAATGGCCACGCCAACGGCGTGCCCGAGTTGTCGATTATCGGCCCCGAGCGCATCCGCGAGCTGGAACCACGCGCGAGTGCCAAGGCGACGTGCGCGCTGTGGTGCCCCTCGACTGGCTTTGTCGATCCGTTTGAGGTCGCCATCGCCGCGCTGGAGAACGCCGTGGCCAACGGCGTGACGTTTATGCGCTCCGCGCCGGTGGAAGCGATTGAGGTTGCTGGCGGCGAGGCTAACGGCGGGGCTGCGCGCTTTACGCTGGCAACGCCCGCCGGCGATGTGCGCTGCCGCTATCTGATCAACGCCGCGGGCAACGGTGCCGCGGACATCTCGCATATGGCGGGCGCCGAGGAGTTCCAGATGGTCTGGCGCCAGGGCAACATCGTGGTACTGGACAAGGAGCCGCGCACGCTCATGCCGCTCTACCCCGTTCCGACGCCAGTGTCCAAGGGCGTTATCGTTACGGGCACCGTGCATGGCAACACCGTGATTACCGCGACCGCTGCCGTGCGTGAGCCGGGCGACACACAGACCTATGCGAGCGATGTGAACGCGTTACTAACGGGAGCGCGCAAGCTGGTTCCCGATCTGGACACGCGCCGCGTGGTGCGCGCATTTGCCGGTGGGCGTCCGGTCATTCAGGGAACCAACGACTTCTTTATTGGGCAGTCGGCCGTGTTGCCGGGGCTGTTTCAGGCGGCGGGCATTCAGTCGCCAGGCGTGGCGAGCGCGCCGGCCATTGCCGAGCGTATGGAGCACGTGATGCGCGAGGCGGGCGTTGCTTTGCGCGAACGGGCCGATTGGGATCCGATTCGCCGCGCACCGGACGACTTCGACCGTGCGCCGCTTGCGCGCAAGGAGGAGCTCATTGAGTCTGACCCCGCGTGGGGGCAGATAGTCTGCCGCTGCGAGACGGTGCCCGAGGCCGAGATCGTGGCCGCGATTCGGCGCCGTCCGGGTGCGGTTTCGGTCGAGGGCGTCAAACGCCGCTGCCGCGCGGGCATGGGCCGCTGCCAGAGTGGCTTCTGCCAGAGCCGCGTGGTGGCCATCCTAGCGCGCGAGCTGGGCTGCGACCCCAGCGAGGTATTACTGGAGGACGCCGGATCCTGGTTGGTTGAGGGACCGCTGAAGGGGGTGCGCTAGGATGGCGACGCTTGATATGCGCGACGAACGCGCGGAGGCCGGAGCCGTAGCGTCGGTAGTAACGCAGGCCTTCGACGTGGTCGTTATCGGCGGCGGACCTGCCGGCATGGCGGCCGCGCTTTCCGCGCATAAGGCCGGCGCGCACGTGGCCATCGTGGAGCGCGAGCAGCATCTGGGTGGCATCCTGCGACAGTGCATTCATCCGGGCTTTGGACTGTCGCACTTTAAGCAGGAACTCACCGGTCCCGAGTACGCGCAGCGCTTTATCGACCAGGTGCGCGCGACCAACATTGCGCTGTTCTTGGACAGCATGGTGATAGGGGTTGATTCGGGCGAGTCCGCGGAAGACGCCGCGGTCCACACCGTCACGCTCATGAGCCCCACCGGTATGCTGCAGCTCATCGGGCGCGCGGTCGTCCTTGCCATGGGTTGCCGCGAGCGCACGCGCAGCGAGATCAAGATCCCCGGCAGCCGACCCGCCGGCGTGTTTACGGCCGGCCTAGCGCAGCGATACATCAATATCGAGAACCTCAAACCCGGCTCGCGCGCCGTCATTTTGGGCTCGGGCGACATCGGGCTGATCATGGCGCGCCGCTGCACGCTCGAGGGGATTTCGGTCGAGGGTGTGTACGAGCTCATGCCGTACGCCAACGGCCTGCGTCGCAATGTTAAGAACTGCCTGGAAGACTTTGGCATTCCACTGCATCTGTCTACCACGGTCACGCGTGTGATCGGGCACGATCGTGTGGAGGCTGTCGAGGTAAGCCAGGTCGACGAGCATCTTGCACCCATTCCGGGAACCGAGCGCATCGTTCCATGCGACACGCTACTGCTTTCGGTGGGCCTGATTCCCGAGAACGAGCTTTCGGTTGCCGCGGGCGTCGAGCTGGACCCACGTACGCGCGGCGCCGTGGTGGACCAGAGCCTGCAGACGGGCGTGCCGGGCATATTTGCCTGCGGCAACGTGCTGCACGTGCACGACCTGGCCGACAACGTGACGACCGAGTCCGAACGTGCCGGTGCGGCTGCGGCGGCGTGGGCGTTGGGGGCTGTCGGCACCGCGGCGGGAGTGGCGGGCGCGGGCTGCCAGCTCACGGTCTCCCCCGCTGGCATCGCAGGCTACGCACTGCCGGGACGCATCACGGCCGTCGGGCTCACTAAGCTCAACTTCCGCGTACGTCGGCCGGTCGATGCTGCCCGCGTGCGCATTCTGGCAGGCAACGAGGAACTGTTTGCAGGCAAGGTTCGCCCGTTTAAACCGAGCGTCATGGAAAGCTTCCCGCTACCGGCAAAGGTGATTCAGCGCGCGCTCGACCTGGGTGTTAACGAGATTGTCCTGTCCGTCGATCCCGTTGAAGAGGCGTAGAGTCATGAGCGCGAACGCGATCGAAACGCTGCAGTTCAACTGCACCACCTGCCCATCCGAGTGCCTCCTGACCGTGGAGGTCGAGCGCAGCGCAGACGGCGCCGTGGTAGAGGTGCGCTCCGTAACCGGCAACAGCTGCCCGCGCGGTGATAAGTTTGCACATCAGGAGCTCACCTGCCCCATGCGCGTGCTTACCACGACCGTGGCCGTATCCGGCGGCGACGAGGCGCTGCTGCCCGTGCGCACGGGCGAAGCCATCCCGCTGGAGCTTCACGCCCAAGCTATGGACCTCATCCGCGGCGTGGTCGTCGAGGCCCCCATCCGCATGGGCGACATCGTTCTGAAGAACCTCCTCAACACCAACATCGACCTCATCGCCAGCATGGACATCGAGTAGCTAATTTGGGACGGGGCTCTTTTAGCTGCTTTTGCCTGCACGCTTGCCAGGCTAGCCATGCCAAGGAGTGTCCCAAGGTGCCGGCATAAAAGGAACGTCCCTATGTGCCGGGCTTGGGATACCATGGTGGCACCATAGTGAAAGGATGTTTCATGGCACATGTCGATGACCAGCGTGTGGCACGCGTGCTCGATGCGCTCGAGGCTCAGCACCCCGGCGCGCAGCTGCTCGTAAACGACCCGTGGTCGATCTATTACCTGACCGGCTTTTATGCCGATATGTTCGAGCGTTTTTGCGGCGTGCTGCTCGCGCGCGATGCCGAGCCGGTGATCTTAGTCAACGCCCTGCATCAGCTGCCCGAGTACGACAATGCCCGCGTGGCCTACCACAACGACACCGACGTCGTGACCGACGCCATCGCTCGCGAGGTCAATCCATCCAAGCCCCTCGGCATCGATACCGTAATGCGCTCCGGCTTTTTGCTGCCCCTTATGGATCGTTACGCCGCAAGCGAGTTCTTCCTGGGCGACTTTGCCGTCACCGCAGCACGCACCCACAAGGATGCCGCCGAGCAGGAGCTCATGCGCGTGTCCTCAGCCGCTAACGACGCCGTGATGTCCGACGCCATCAAGCTCGTTCACGAGGGCGTGACGGAGCGCGAAATTGCCGACCAGATGCTCGGCCTGTACCGCAAGCACGACTGCGAGGGCTTTAGCTTTCCGCCCATCGTGAGCTTTGGCGCCAACGCCGGAGACCCGCATCACGAGCCCGACGACACCGTACTCAAGCGCGGCGATGTGGTGCTGTTCGACATAGGCGGACGTCGCCGCAACTACTGCTCGGACATGACGCGCACGTTCTTTTGGGGCGAGCCGGACGAGGAGACAACACACATCTACGATATCGTACGCCGTGCCAACGAGGCCGCCGAAGCACTCATCGCACCGGGCGTGCGCATGTGCGACCTGGACCGTGCCGCGCGCGACGTGATTGAGGACGCAGGCTATGGCAAATACTTCACACATCGCCTGGGCCACTCGATTGGTCTGCAGGACCACGAGCCGGGCGACGTCTCGCTCGTCAACGAGCAGGTCGTAGAGCCTGGCATGACGTTCTCAATCGAGCCGGGCATCTACCTCCCCGGCCGCACCGGCGTCCGCATCGAGGACCTGTGCCTGGTTACCGAGTCCGGCGTCGAGATCCTCAACGCCTACCCCCACGACCCAGTCAGCCTAGACTAGCCTGGTCCCCAAGCCCCCAAACTAAGTTGCGGTGGAATAGTTCCTGGATGGGCTGCTAGAACCCAAAAACAGGAACTATTTCACCGCAACTGATGAGGGGATGGGTTAACGGAGCAGCCCCGCTACTTCGCCGGCTAGGGTGATGGTACCGGCTGCTACGAAAGGCTCGCCCGCGGCATCGAAAGCCGCGAGGGCCTCGGATACGCTGGGGTACACGCCCGCGAGCTTGTCGGCGTCCACCAGGGAGGCAAGCTCCTGTGCGGGCAAGGCGCGATCGGAATCGGTCTGGGTTACGACCACGCGGGGGAACGCCGGAACCAGAACGTCAACGATACCCGCCACGTCCTTATCGGCCAGCGCGGCGCACAGCAGCGTGGAGCGATTCTCTACGCACGAATCGATCTCGTCCAGTGCGCTCACAAAGTTCTCGCAGCTCTGAGGGTTATGACAGGCGTCGATCAGCTTGAGCGGATTGGTTCCCAACACATCAAAGCGACCCGGCGTGGGGCAGCCCATAAGCGACGCATCGAGCTTGTCATGATCGAGCTCGCGACCCAGATACCCCTCGCACAGCATAATCGCGCACGCGGCATTCTGCGGCTGATACGCCGGCTTGACCATGCTAGACGTATAGATCGCACGCGGCGTGGTGCAGCTAAACTCAACCGTGTCGCCCACATGTGCCGGCACCTTGGTCGTGGCATGGTTCACCACCAGCGGCACTATGCCGCACTCGCGACAACGTGCATCCATCACGCGCTGAACGCTCGCCTCGTGCGTACCCTCGCCCAAAACAACCAGGCGTCCAGGCTTAATAACCGCAGCCTTCTCCCCCGCAATGGCCTCGAGCGTATCGCCCAAAATGCGTGTGTGATCGAGCCCAATGCCCGTAATGGCAACGGCGACGGGATCGGTCGCACTCGTGGCGTCCCAGCGTCCGCCCATGCCGACCTCGAGCACGGCAATATCCACCGCGGCCTCGGCAAACACGACAAGTGCGGCAGCCGTCAGCAGGTCAAACGGCGTAATGGAATAGGCGCGCTCCCCCGCCGCCACACGACGGGCATTCACGCGATGTCCCGCCTCAACAGCAGCAGAAACACCACGGGCAAAGGCCTCATCGCTCACGACGCGTCCATCGACCTCCATACGCTCGGGATAGCGCACCAGCTGCGGCGACGTATACAGCGCGGTCTTGAGTCCCTCGCCGCGAAGGATGGCAGCCGAAAATCGCGTGGTCGAAGTCTTGCCATTGGTACCGGCAACCTGAATGCAATCAAAGTACTCGTCCGGACGCCCCAACTCATCGAGCATATCGACAACCGTCTCAAGCAGAGGCCCAGCATCCCCAGAAATCCGCCCTGTATCAGCAGCTAGCCCCACAGCCTCATCAAACGAAAGCAAATCAAACGAGAACGGTACAGAATACGACCCCGAACGTTTAGGCATAAACCAAAGTCCCCTCAACATAAAAAGAGGCCCGTAAGCAACAACGAGCCCCTCCCATTCAAAATATCAGCCAAACACCGCTTTGCAGCAGAATCAAGGCTACAACACAGCGGTCCTAACAGGCAGATGCAAGCAACCACGTAACCGCCATGGGAGCGGTTTGGGGCTTTGCTCGATACAAGTTCCGCACGAGCCGAAGGCCACTTAATGTGGCCTTCGTGCGAGCAGGACTGTCCGCAGTAGCGAGCAATGCCCCAAACCGCGTCCCCCAGTACCGCCTACGAGAAGTCAGCAACCTGAGCAGTCAGCGCCGCCAGGATCTCCTTGAGCTCAGCTGCACGGTCCCTCTTCTTCTGGACCACCGCGGGCGCGGCCTTGGCCACAAAGCCCTCGTTGGCGAGCGTCTTCTCGCAGCCGGCGAGCTCCTTCTGGGCCGCGGCAATCTCTTTCTCCAGGCGCGCCTTCTCGGCCGAAAGGTCAACCTTGCCCTCGAGAACCACAAAGACCTCGACGCCGCTGTCGACCACGGCAATGCTCGCAGCCGGCTTCTCAACGTCGGTACCCATAACCAGCGAAGCGGTGTTCGCCAGCGGCTCAATCGTGGAGCGCAGGCTCTCGAGCTTCTCGATATCCTCGGCGCCGGCGCGCACGACAACGTCGAGCTCGGCCTTGGGGCTTAAGCGATAACGCGAACGGGTGGCACGGGCGGCAGACACGACGGCACGGCACAGCTCAAACGCGCGCTCGGCGGGCTCGTCGACGTACTTGGCGTAGTCGGCGGGCTCGGGCCACTTGGCGATCATGAGCGCCTCGGCGCGGTCAACGTTGCCCTCGGCATCCAAGTCAAGCACGCTGGCCGGCATGTTGTCCCAGATCTCCTCGGTGACAAACGGCATAAGCGGGTGCATCAGGCGAATCGAGGTGTCGAGCACAAAGATCAGGTTGCGCTGAGCCTGCAGACGGCCCTCGCCCTTCAGACGGGCCTTGGTGACCTCGACGTACCAGTCGCAGACCTCGTTCCAGAAGAACTGCTGCACGCCGCGCGCCATGTCGCCAAAGGTGTAGTTCTCGATGCCCTCGGTGACCATCTTCACGGCATTGGCAAGGCGGCTGAACATCCAGGCGTCGGCCGGCGTCTCCACGACGGGTTCGCCGGGCGTGTAGCCTTCCATGTTCATAAGCAGGAAGCGGCTGGCGTTCCAGATCTTGGTCACAAACGACTTGGCCTGCTCGGTGCGCGGGCTGTCGATGAGCTTCTTGGTCTTCTTGTCGATGTTCGCGTCGAACTTGACATCCTGGTTGTTGGTGCACAGCGTGAGCAAGTTGAAGCGCATGGCGTCGGCGCCGTACATGCCAATGAGGTCCATGGGGTCAACGCCGTTGCCCTTAGACTTGGACATGCGGCTGCCGTCCTTGGCAAGGATCGTCGGGTAGATGACGACGTCCTTAAACGGAACCTCGTCCAGGAAGTACAGCGAGCTCATGACCATGCGGGCGACCCACAGCGCGATGATGTCGCGCGCGGTGACGAGCGCCGTCGTGGGGTGATGTCCCTCGAGCAGCTCCGGCTTTTGTGGCCAGCCCTGCGTGGCGAAGGTCCACAGCTGCGAGCTGAACCAGGTGTCCAGAACATTCTCGTCCTGATGGACGTGATGGCCGCCGCACTTGGGGCACACGTCGGTGTCCTCGGTAAGGGCGTCCTCCCAGCCGCAGTCCTCGCAGTAGAACACGGGGATGCGGTGGCCCCACCACAGCTGGCGGCTGATGCACCAGTCCTTGAGGTTCTCCATCCAGGTGGTGTAGGTCTGCGTCCAGCGCGCGGGGTGGAAGGTGACCTTGCCAGAGTTGACGGCGTCGAGCGCCGGCCCCTTGAGTTTGTCAACGGCGACGAACCACTGCTCGGACAGCCACGGCTCCAGGGCGGAGTCGCAACGGTAGCAGTGCATGACGGAGTGGTCGAGCTCCTCGACGTGGTCGAGCAGATCGTGCTCCTCGAACCACTTAATGACGGCCTCGCGGCACTCGTCACGGTTCATGCCGGTGAACTCGCCGTAGCCCTCGACGACCACCGCGTGCTCGTCGAAGATATTGATCTGCGGCAGGTCGTGGGCCTGACCCATGGCGTAATCGTTGGGGTCGTGGGCCGGGGTGACCTTGACGAAGCCGGAACCAAAGTTGGCGTCGACGTGCCAATCCTCAAAAATGGGGATCTCGCGGTCGACGATGGGGAGCTTGACGGTCTTACCCACGAAGGCAGCCTTCTCGGGGTCCTTCGGGGAGACGGCGACACCCGTATCACCGAGCATGGTCTCGGGGCGCGTGGTGGCGACGACGATGTAGTCCTGGCCGTTGACCGGCTCAGTCAGCGGGTAGCGCAGGTGCCACAGGTGGCCCTTCTCGTCCTTATACTCGGCCTCGTCGTCCGAGATGGCGGTGGTGCAGTTGGGGCACCAGTTGACGATGCGCTTGCCGCGGTAGATCAGACCGTCGTGGTACCAGTCGCAAAAGACCTTGCGCACGGCCTGCGCGTAGTCCTCGTCCATGGTAAAGCGCTCGTTATCAAAGTCGACGGAGCAGCCCATGCGCTTGATCTGCTCGACGATGATGCCGCCGTACTCGTGGGTCCAATCCCAGCAAGCGTCGACAAACTTGTCGCGACCGATCTCCAGGCGGCTGATGCCCTCGCTTTTGAGCTTCTTGTCGACCTTGGTCTGCGTGGCGATGCCGGCGTGGTCGGTGCCGAGCACCCAACGCGTGGACTTGCCGCGCATGCGGGCCATACGGATGATGGCGTCCTGGATGGAGTCGTCGGTGGCGTGACCCATGTGGAGCTTGCCGGTCACGTTGGGAGGCGGAATGGTGACGGTGCAGTCGCCCACGCCCTCGCGGCGCTTGTAGTAGCCGCCGTCGAGCCACTTCTGCAGGATCGCCGGCTCGTTGGTCGACGGATCGTAGTTCTTGGGCATTTCTTCCATATATCTCTCCCTGTCCCGCCGGCGCGTCCGCCTGCTTGGTTTTCGCTCGGTCAGGTCCTGGCTCGCACGAAGAGCACATTAAGTGCTCTTCGGCTCGTGCGGAATCTACGAAAACCAAGCAGGCGGACGCGCCTTAGGTATCGATTACTTCAGTCTGAATTGACTTCGCTGAGGCTTAAACAAACACACAGAATAACACAGGTAGTTGGGTGTTTTGCGTATATATAAAATAGCCTCCGACCGCGGATGGTCGGAGGCTATTTGCAAGCACGTTTTTGGCAGGTTTACCCGTAGATGCGTTGGGGCTGTTCTTCGCCCTTAACCGCCGCTTCGGTCACGATGACCTTGGCGACACCCTCCTCGCTGGGGAGGTCGAACATCGTCTGCTGAAGCACGTCCTCGCAGATGGAACGCAGGCCGCGGGCGCCGGTCTTGCGGGCGAGCGCCATACGGGCGATCTCGTGAAGGGCCGCGGCCTCAAACTCAAGCTCAACGTCCTCGAGCCGGAACATCTTGCGGTACTGACGCACCACGGCGTTCTTGGGCTCGGTCAGAATCGACACCAGGTCGTCCTCGTCGAGCGCCTGCGTCTGGGTGACAACGGGCGTACGGCCCACGAACTCGGGGATCATGCCAAAGGCGTTGAGGTCCTGCGGGAGCACCTGACGCAGCAGGTCGTTCTCGTCGACCGAGGTGGGGCCGGCGATCTCGGAGTTAAAGCCCACGCCCTTGTTGCCCACGCGGTCGGCGATGATCTTGTCCAGACCCACAAAGGCACCGCCGCAGATAAACAGGATGTTAGTCGTGTCGATCTGCAGCAGCTCCTGCTGGGGATGCTTGCGGCCACCGGTAGGCGGAACGCTGGCCACCGTGCCCTCAAGAATCTTAAGCAGCGCCTGCTGCACACCCTCGCCCGAGACATCGCGGGTAATGGAGAGGTTCTCGGCCTTGCGGGCAATCTTGTCAATCTCGTCCACGTAGATAATGCCCACCTGAGCGCGCTCAATGTCGCCATCGGCAGCATTGATGAGCTTGAGCAGGATGTTCTCCACGTCCTCGCCAACGTAACCAGCCTCGGTGAGCGCGGTGGCATCGGCGATGGCAAACGGCACCTCGAGGATGCGCGCGAGCGTCTGGGCCAGCAGCGTCTTGCCGGTACCGGTGGGACCGAGCAGCAGGATGTTGGACTTGGCGAGCTCCACCTCGTCCATGTCATCGTCAAGCTGCGAGTCCAAACCGTCGTCAAAGGCCGAAAGCGCAGCACCGCCCTCGATGACGCGGCGGTAATGGTTGTACACGGCAACCGACATGGCGCGCTTGGCGTCCTCTTGGCCCATGACATAGGCCGAAAGCTCGTCATAGATCTCGTGCGGCGTCGGCACGTGCGTGATGACCTGGCGGTCGTCCTCGAGCTCAAAGCCCTCGGCCTCGGGGTCCACGGCGGGCTGCCCAGCAGCCTGGCCGTGATCGTTGAGGAAGCCCGGCAGCTTGCCGTTGCGGGCAGCGTCCATAAAGTCCGAAGCCAGCGACTCCTCAAGGATCTCGGAGCAGGCGGCGACGCACTCGTCACAGATAAAGATGTTGGTCGGACCCTTTACGAGGCGACGGACCTGCCCCTGCTCTTTTCCGCAGAAGGAGCAGCGGATGGGGTTGCCATTCTCGTCAAAGTTGTCCTGCATGTTTCCTGCCATCCTAGGCGTCCTTCGCGGCGAGGTCGCGCGAGGTAACGATACGGTCAATCAGGCCGTAGTCGAGGGCCTCGGCAGCGGTCAGGTAGTTGTCGCGCTCGGTATCGGCCTGGACCTTCTCGATGGGCTGGCCCGAGGCATCGGACAGGATCTGGTTGAGCTCGCGGCGGGTCTTCTTGATCTCCTCGGCCACGATCTCGATCTCGGTCTGCTGACCTTGAGCACCGCCGCTGGGCTGGTGAATCATGACCTTGGAGTGCGGCAGGCAGAAGCGCTTGCCCTTGGCGCCAGCCGAAAGCAGCACGGCGGCCATGGACGCGGCCATACCGACGCAGATGGTGGAGACCTGCGGCTTGATGAAGTTCATGGTGTCAAGAATCGCCAGGCCGGAGTAAACCTCGCCACCGGGCGAATTGATGTAGAGCGAGATATCCTTCTCGGCATCCTGGCTCTCAAGATGCAGCAGCTGGGCAACGACCAGGTTGGCGCTGACGGAGTTGATCTCCTCGCCCAAGAAGATGATGCGGTCGTTGAGCAGGCGCGAATAGATATCGTAGCTGCGCTCGCCGCGCGGCGTCTGCTCGATAACGTATGGCACGAGGGCGGAATCGAACTTAGCGATCATACGCATCTCCATTTCTCTTACGGACCAATAGTGGTTCTAGACAAACGTACGGTGCCCGCATGCTATGCATTGGCTGGCACCGTACGAAGCAACCGGATAACCGGCTTATAACTTTACCCCATCACGGGCACATACATGCGCTCGCGGGCAAGGTGGCGAGAATTACTCGGCGTCCTTGGCGGTCTCGTCGACCTCAGTCACCTTGGCGTTCTCGACCAGGTGATCGACGGCCTTGGAGCGACGGATGGACTCGCGGACGGCAGGCATGCGGCCATCGGCGATGAACTCGGCCTTGGAAGCCTCGACGTCCTTGACGCCGGCCTTCTCGAACTCGGCATTGATGTCGTCCTCGGTGACCTCGATCTTGAGCTCACGGGCGAGGGCGTCCAGAGCCAGGGACTCACGGGCAACGTCGTTGGCCTGCTTGTGCAGGTCGCCAATGAACTGCTCCATGGTCAGGCCGGAAGCGGGCAGCCAGGTGTCCAGCGTCATGCCGCGGGCAGCGAGGTTGGACAGGAAGTTCTGGCCAAGCTCCTCAAAGACGGACTGCTCGTAGTCGGCGTCCATCTCGTCGAGCTGCAGGCGCTCGGCGAGAGCGGAGACGCAACGGTTCTCCTTCTCGGCCGGGAGGCGGGAAGCCTTGTCCTGCTCGATCTCGATCTTGATGGCGTCGCGCATAGCGTCGATGCTGTCGAAGCCAAAGTCGGACTTGACGAGCTCGTCGGTGAGCTCGGGGGTGTTGCGGACCTTGATGCCCTTGACGGTGACCTCGACGGTGTGGGTCTCGGCCTCCTCGCCCTCCTCGGCCTCGTCGGTCCAGGTGACGGACTTGACGTCGTCAACGTTGGCGCCGATCAGAGCCTCGTTGAACTCGGCGGGGTTGCTGTCGCTACCGGCGATGAGCATACGGCCCTCGGCGGCGAAGTTATCGGCGTTCTCGACGGCCTTAAGGTCGACGGTCACATAGTCGTCAGCCTCGACGGCACGACCCTCGACGTCCTCGAAGGTGGCGCGGTAGTTGAGAAGCATCTCGACCTGGTTGTTGATCTCGGACTCGGTGACCTCCGCGGGAGGCATCTCGATCTCGACGGCGTCGAAGGAAGAGAGCTCGGCGGCGGGACGCAGGGAGAACTCGACGGTGTAGGTGTAGTCCTCGTGATCCTTGGCGAGGTCGAGATCCTTGTAGTCACCGCTCTTGGTGGGGACGATGTCCAGCTCGTTGAGGACGGCGGGCTCGTTGGCGGCGATCAGGTCGTTGGTGGCCTGAGCGAGGGTAGCCTCGGCGCCAAGAGCGGAATCGATGACCGGACGGGGAGCCTTACCGGCACGGAAGCCCGGGAAGCGGTACTTCTTAGCGGTGTCCTTGTAGGCCTTCTTGATCGCGGCGTCGACGTCGGCGGCCGGGATGGTGACCGTAGCGGTGAGCTTGGCGTCCTTGACGTCAGAAGCGGTGATGTTCAACACGTTCCTCCTCATACTGCCCAGCTTATCTGAGGTGCTGGTACCTTTATGCAACAAAGAGTCGCGACGGCCGAAGCCGACGCAGATGCGTTGGTGCGGGCGAAAGGACTCGAACCTTCACGGGAATCCCACCAGAACCTAAATCTGGCGCGTCTACCAATTCCGCCACGCCCGCATGAGCGCACAGACTAGGAATGATAGCAGATACGAGCGGCAAGCGCACGCACACCTTTTACAGGCTCACGACCTCACCACGAGTGCAAAAGGCGGGGCGAGTTGTCCCGTCCCGCCAACTACGACTTGTTCGCTGACCCGCTACTCCCCCAGCAGGGCCTTCTCGGGCGTGATGGGCAGTGAGCGAACCTGATGGCCGGTGGCGTGCGCCACGGCCGAGGCCACGGCGGCGAGCGGCGTGTTGATGACGACCTCGCCGATCGACTTGGCGCCAAACGGGCCCGTCGGCTCGTAGCTCGGCTCAAAGGCCACGCGAATGCTGCCGATATCCAAGCGCGTGGGCAGCTTGTAGCTCATAAAGTTGCCGGTGCGCAGACGGCCGCGTTCATCGTGCTCGACGATCTCGTAGAGCGCGTGGCCGATGCCCTGGGCAATGCCGCCCTCGGCCTGGACGCGCGCGAGCGCCTCATTGATCACGGTGCCGCAGTCGACGGCTGCCGCGTAATCCACCACGGTCACCTTGCCGGTGGCCTTGTCAACCTCGACCTCGGCAATGCCGGCCATAAACGGCGGAGGCGAAACGGGCAGGCAGGCAGAAGCATGCGAGGTGAGCGCGTCGCCGCCCGCGATGTTCTTGACGCACAGGTTGGCAAAGTCGCGCAGCGTGAGGTAGCGGTTCTGCTCGCGCGCGGCGCGCTCGTCGGACAGGCGCACGTACTGGCCATCGAAGACCACGTCGGCGGCGTCCACGTCCCACATCTGGGCGGCCTTGGCACAAATCTTCTCGCGCAGCTCGGTCGCGGCGTTCTTGGCTGCCAGGCCCGTCACGTACGTACCCGAGCTCGCGTACGAGCCGGCGTCGAACGGCGACACGTCGGTGTCCACGCCGCGCACCACGATCAGCGAGCTCTCCACGCCCAGCTCCTCGGCGGCAATCTGCGCCAGGATCGTGTCGACGCCCATGCCGTTATCGGTGGCGCCGGTGCCGATGGTAATGAAGCCGTCCTCTTCCAAGCGCATGTCGATGCCGGCGATATCCACGTTGGAGATACCCGAGCCCTGCATGGTGAGCGCACAGCCCAGAGCACGCACACGGTCGCCCAGGTCGACGGCTAGCGGCTTGTCGCGCCAACCGATCATGTCCATCGCGCGCAGCAGGCAGCGGTCGAGCGCGCAGGCGTTGAGCTTCTCGTTGTAGTACTGCGGCATGATCTCGCCCTCGCGCACGATGTTCTTAAGGCGCAGATCGGCGGGGTCCATGTGCAGAATGTCGGCGAGCTCGTTGACGGCGCTCTCCACGGCAAACTGGCCCTGGGTGGCACCGTAGCCGCGATACGCGCCGCCGCGGTTGGTGTTGGTGTAGACGGCGTCCCAGCTAAATCGGCTCGCCTTCACATGGTTGTAAATCGGCAGGCTCTTGTGGCCCGAGAGGCCGATCGTCGTGGTGGCGTGCTCGCCATACGCGCCGGCGTTGGACAGCGTGTGCAGATCGATAGCCGTGATGGTGCCGTCGTTCATGGCGCCCAGTTTAACGGTCATCTGCATCTGGTGGCGCGAGTTGCCCGCAGTGATGGTCTCCTCACGGGTGTAGCAGCAGTAGCTCGGACGGCCGGTCTGCTGCGTCACAAACGCAACGAAGATCTCGCAGCAGCCCGTCTGCTTGGAGCCAAAGCCGCCGCCGATGCGCGGTTTAATGACCTGCACCTGCGACTGCGGAATGTCGAGCGACTGCGCGACCATGCGGCGCACATGGAAGGGCACCTGCGTGGAGGTGGTCACCGAGATACGCCCGAACGCGTCGGTTGTCGCGAAGGCGCGGAAGGTCTCCATGGGCGCGGTCTGCGTGGCCTGGCTGGTGTAGGTGCGCTCAAAGACGATGTCGCTCTGGGCGAAGGCCTCGTCCAGGTCGCCAAAATCGCTGGCACCGCTGCACACCAGGTTGCGCGGGACATCGCCGCCCTGCGGGAACATAAAGGTCACGTCGCCCTCGGGGTGGACCACGATGTCGTTATCGAGTGCCTTGGTAAAGTCCAGCAGGGGCTCGAGCACCTCGTAGTCGACCTTGATGAGCTTGAGTGCCTTGTCGGCAGCCTCCTCGGTCTCGGCAGCGACGATCGCCACCTCCTCGTTTTGGTAACGGACGAGGTTCTCGAGGATCAGGCGGTCGTAGGGACTCGGCTGCGGATAGCTCTGACCGGCGATAGTAAAGCGGCGCTTGGGCACGTCCTCGTAGGTGTAGACGCCCACGACGCCGGGCACCTTCAGGGCGCGCGACGTATCGATGGAGCGGATCTTGGCGCGGGCATAGGGGCTGCGCTTGAGTTTGACGATCAGGGCGCCGGCGGGCACCATATCGCCCGTGTAGACCGGACGGCCCTCGAGCAGCGCCTTCGAGTCCTTCTTGGGCTGCTTGTGGGTAATCTGCTTGTACGCGACGCCGTCGCAGCTGGTGTCGTTGACGGGCAGCTCGGGCATCTCAAAGCCCACCTGCACGCCGGACTCGTTGAGAAAGCGGACAATGGCGCGCAGCTGGCTCTCGTAGCCGCTGCAGCGGCAGAGGTTGCCGGCCAGCTGGCGCGAGAGCTCCTCGCGCGTGGCGACGAGGCTCGGGTCCTCCTTGGCGGCGCGGGCGAGCGCCAGCACGTTCATTATGAGGCCGGGGGCGCAAAAACCGCACTGCTCGGCGCCTTCGGCAGCCATAGCGCGGGCAAGCGCCTCGGACTCGGCCTTGAGGCCCTCGAGCGTGGTGATGGAGCGGCCCTCGACGCGCGCGGCGGGAACCGAGCAGCTCAGCACCGGGTCGCCGTCGAGCCACACCGTGCACAGACCGCAGTTGGTGGTTTCGCAGGCGCAGCGCACCGACGCGCAACCCTGCTCGCGCAGCAGCGCAAAGAGCATGGTGTCGGGGGCAATCTGAACCTTGACCTTGCGACCGTTGAGCGTAAAAGAAAGATCGATGAGTTTGGCAGCCATTAGCGCACCTCGCTAGAATCGACGCCGGGCACGCGGCGGCAGGAATACTCGTCCGTGGCGTGCTTGGGAATCTGCACGCCCTCGAGCTCGCGGGCAAGCGCGGCCGAAAGCTCAATGCCGGCGGCGCGGCGCACGGCCTGAATCGCCAGCGGGGCCGAGATGCGGCGGCGGTAGTCGGCCGAGCCCCACAGGTTGGTGCCGTAGCTCAGGGTACGCACGGATGCGGCAAGGGCGCACAGCTCGTCCTCGGAAGGCTGCTCGTTCACCAGGCCGCATGCCTCGCCCCGCAGCAGGGTCGCGCGCAGCGGGCGGGCACCCACGGTGACGTGCCAGGAGCCGTCCCACCAGGCGGCGGTGACGTTCAGCGAGGGGAAGTCGGTCGCGGCCTTGCGCACGGCCTCGTAGCTTGCGCGGTAGTCGTGTTTAACGACCACAACATGCTCGATCACGTCGCGCACGTAGCCCATGTTCACAAACTCGGCGAGCGGCACGCGGCCGGCACCTGTCAGCTTAACGTATGAATCGAGTGCCAAAAAAGCCGAAAGCACGTCCGAGAAGCCAAAGCGGCCGTAGATGCTGCCGCCCACCGTGGCGGTATTGCGCAGCTGCACACCCACGATGTCGTGGACGGCGAACTCAAAGACATTGTTGACGAGCGCGTTGAGCTCGGCATGGCGCTCGAGCTGGCGTAGGGTGCACATGGCACCGATGCGAAACTCGGTCTCGGTCTCCTCGATCTGATCGAGTCCGCAGGCCGAAAGGTCAATCGCCGTCGCCACGCGACGCGAACCCAGGCGCATCCAGATGCCGCCGCCCACAATCTTGTTGTTGCGGTTCTTCTGTAAGAGCTCATAGGCTTCGGCCGCGTTTCCAACACGGACGTAGGTACCGAACTTGAGCACGTTCTCCCCCATCTCTTTACTTGTCCAGTACCCCTAAGTGTACCAAACGAGGGCGCACGGCCCTCACCACCATAGAAAAAGGCTCCCAGCACAAATGCTGGGAGCCTCATCAGGTGCTATGTCGAGCTGGGCTTAGCAGACGCCCTGAGCGAGCATGGCGTCGGCGACCTTCAGGAAGCCGGCGATGTTGGCGCCCATGACAAAGTTGCCCTCCTGGCCGTACTTCTTGGCGGTGTCGTCCACGTTGTGGAACATGCCGCGCATGAGCTGCTCGAGCTTGCCGTCGACCTCCTCGAAGGTCCAGGACAGGTGCTCGGCGTTCTGGCTCATCTCCAGGCCGGACACGAGCACGCCGCCGGCGTTGGCAGCCTTACCGGGCATAAAGGCGACGCCGTTCTCTTGGAAGTAGGTCGTGGCCTCGATGGTCGTGGGCATGTTCGCGCCCTCGCCGACCACCTTGCAGCCGTTGGCGACGAGCGCCTGGGCGTCCTCGAGCAGCAGCGTGTTCTCGCGGGCGCAGGGCAGGGCGATGTCGCAGGGCAGCTGCCACACGCCGCGGCCGTCGCCCTCGTGCCACACGGCACCGGGCTTCTCGTCAACGTACATGGCGAGCGTGACGCCCTTGTCGTGGCCGGAGCGCTTCTGGTTGTAGACGTGCTCGAGCACGGAGTAGTCGATGCCGTCGGGATCCTCGACCCAGCCGTGGGTGTCGGAGCAGGCCAGCACCTTGCCGCCGAGCTGCGCGACCTTCTGGACGGCATAGATAGCAACGTTGCCGGAACCGTGAACGACGACGTTCTTGCCCTCGAAGGAGTCGCCGCGGCTCTTGAGGTACTCGTCCACAAAGTAGACCAGGCCGTAGCCGGTGGCCTCGGTACGGGCGAGCGAGCCGCCAAAGGAGAGGCCCTTGCCAGTGAGGACGCCGGTCCACTCGTTGGTCAGGCGCTTGTACTGACCGAACATGTAGGCAACCTCGCGGCCGCCAACGCCAAGGTCGCCGGCGGGAACGTCGGTGTTGGGGCCAATGTGGCGATAGAGCTCGGTCATGAAGGACTGGCAGAAGTGCATGATCTCGTTGTTGGACTTGCCCTTGGGGTCAAAGTCGGAGCCGCCCTTGCCGCCGCCCATGGGAAGGGTGGTCAGGCTGTTCTTGAGGATCTGCTCCAGGCCCAGGAACTTAAGCATGCCCAGGGTGACCGTCGGATTAAAGCGCAGGCCGCCCTTGTAGGGTCCAATGGCAGAGTTGAACTCGACGCGGTAACCGCGGTTGACCTGAACCTTGCCCTGGTCGTCGACCCAGGGAACACGGAACATGACGATGCGCTCGGGCTCGACGAGGCGCTCAAGCAGGGCGGCCTCCTCGTACTCGGGGTGGGCGTCGAGCGCCGGCTGGATGGTGCCGAGGATCTCGGTCGCGGCCTGGATGAACTCAGGCTGCTCGGGATAGCGGGCCTTGAGCTCGTCGAGAACTTTCTGCGTGTAGCTCATGCTTCCTCCAATGATGGGAAAGAAAAGTGTCGGTCGCGGCACCCTATGCGCCGCGAGCTTTATCGAGTATGGATAATATCGCACTGTTGCCGCAAAATTACGAATAAGACCGCGGGCGGATGTTTCATTTTGATTACGATGCAGGTAGATGCGTTTTTGAGCGCCTGACGTGCAAGTTGCGTGTTTCGAAGCTGTTTCCCGCACGTTTCAAAACCACCACAAAGGGGACAGGCACCTTTGTGGTGGTTTTGGCGAGATGCGTTGGCGGGAACGGATGTGAATCGAACACATCCAAGACGTTTTGCACGCCTCACAACGGTTTTGAAGACCGCGGGGCCCACCGGAGCCCATCCGCTCCCAAACGTGGCGGTATTTTACCAAACCCAACAGACCACAACCGAAAAGAGCGATGCGGAAACCGCTAACGCAGCGATCTCAGACCGCCGGACTCCTTGTCGAGTACTGTAAAGCGCACGGCATCCAGGTGCTCCAAGATGCTAATGGTTCGTTTGCGCGACACGCCCAGGGCTTCGCGCAGCACACTCGTGGTGGCGGCGCCGCCAGCAGCCTCGATAGCCGTCGCAACAACCTCACGCGCATGGGCCTCGGCAGCGGCGGACAAGGCAACGTCGCGCTCGACCTTAACGATCGAGTGGTTGAGCGAAAGCTCGCGCAGTACACGCGTCATGGTGTCGCGATCGAGCTGCAACTGTTCGCTCACCTCGGGAAGCGTCGGCGCATTAAGACCGGCCTCATCCAGCAGGGCCACGATACGCTGGCCAGCCTCGCGCACCACGCGTATCGCCGCGGCGGCGGAATGCGGGTCGAACACCTCGGCACCGTCGACGGCGCACACGCCACGTGCACAGCCCTCGGCAATAAGTGCCATCGCGACATCGTTACCGGCGCCCGGCCAAGCCGCGTGCGCGACCGCACCGGACGTAAAGCCGATCTCTTTGGGAGCCGCCGCGTGCATGGAGGACAAGGCCGCAGCCAGCACATCCATTGCAGCATCGAGAGCCGAGGCATCTGCGTAGAGCACCGCACCGCCCGCAGCAAGCTCGCACACGGCAGCCTGGTCCACAAGCCCACGCAAAACGATCTCGACCTCGCCGGTAACAAGATCGAGCGCTGCGGCAACACCGGCAGCAGCAACAGGCAGCGTTTGCAGCGCCAGCCACGCGTGTACGCCGTCCGCGACATCTCCGGACTCAAGCGCCGCATACAACGCGCGCTCCCCCGCCGACAGGACCCGCGCGCGGCGACAGCGCGATAGCAGGACGCGTCCGCCGCCAAGCAGCGAAATCGGCGAATACGACAGAATGACGGCATGATCGCCGGCGCGCAACGGCAGCGGCCGTTCCAGGCGCACCTGCACCACACGCGTCTCGCCGACCGCAATAGGCGGCTCGTCGTCTAAAAGCATAATGCGGCCGAGCACCTCAGCCGTGCCCGCCATAACGTGCACGCGTGTACCCGAAGCAAGAACGCCGGCTCGCACGCCATCGCGCCCCACATATGTCAGTTGCATCAAAAAGCGCAGCGTCTGGCCCACGCGACCCTCGACGCCGAGCATCTCGCCGCGCTTGAGGCCCGCCACGCCATCGCCCACCAGGTTCAGGGCGACGCGCTGGCCGGGAACCGCGCACTGGGTATCCCCGTGAACCTGCACCCCGCGCACGCGACAGCGCGTTTGCGACGGCAGCGCAACGAGCTCATCGCCAACCGAAACGGGACCGTCGTGCAGCGTACCCGTCACGACGGTTCCGGTGCCGCGGATGCTAAAGCAACGGTCGATGGGAAGACGGGGCGCGGCGCCCGAGCCAGCGGTCGCCTCCAGATGCTCCGACCAGCACGAACAAACCGTGTTATCGAGCGTCGTAAGCAGCTCGTCCAGGCCCTCGCCCGTCTTGGAGGACACCGGCACTATAGAGGCACCCGCAAACACGGTCCCGTCCAGAAACGCCTCGACATCGAGCTCCGCCAGCGCGGCAATCTCGTGGTCGGCCAAATCGCGCATCGTGAGTGCGACGACCATGCGCGTCACACCCAACAGCTCCAGAACCCGAACGTGCTCGCGGGTCTGCGGCATCACGCCCTCAACGGCCGAAACCGCCAGCAACGCAACGTCCACGCCGGTGGCGCCCTGCACCATGGCGCGCAGATAGTGCGCATGCCCGGGTACGTCGACCAAGCCGACAAGCTTGCCGCTGGGAAGCTCGAGCTCGCCAAAGCCGAGCTCAGTGGTCATGCCTCGGCGCCGTTCGACCTCCAGACGGTCGGGATTTTTGCCGGTCAGCGCCTCGATAAGGGCCGACTTTCCGTGGTCGACGTGTCCTGCCGTTCCGACGATAACGGGACATTCGACAAGCTCGCGCGCGGTCATCGACGCAAACCTGCCCGCACGGCATCCGCCAACGCAGACGCACACAGGTCAAGGTCGGTGTCGCGCAAAAGCGTGCGAACGTCAAAAAGCACCTGGTCGTGCCGCACGCGCGTCACAACCGGCGTATCGGGCTCCTGTACCATAGCGCGCTTTAGGCCATCGGCGGATAGACGCCCATCGACGGGACAGACGGCAACGCAAAATGTAGGGAGCTCGACAGTCGGCAGCGATCCGCCGCCGGGAGTAGAGGCGCCCTCGACAACCTGCAGCTCCACGGCCTCCTCGCACTGAGCCTCGCGAAGCTTGCGCAGCATGCGGTCGTGCAGGCGCTTGGCCTGGCGCTCGAGCGGAGCCGGCGCGCCGGAAAGCATGTTGAGTACCGGGATCTCCCGATGCGCCGCATCGGGACCGGTCACATACAGTCGCAAAGTGGCCTCGAGCGCCGCGAGCGTGAGCTTGCCAGGGCGAAGCGCGCGCATAAGAGGATGCGAGGCACAGGCGGCGATTGCCTGGGCGCTGCCGAGAATAATGCCTGCCTGCGAGGCACCGAGCAGCTTGTCACCCGAGCACGAGACGACGTCAACGCCGGCGCAAAGCGAGGCGGACGTGGGCTTCTCCCCCGCATCGGCGAGCACCCCGTCTGCAAGCAAAGCGCCCGAGCCCTGATCCTCGTACAGCAACAGCCCGTGCTCATGCGCCAGCGCGGAAAGCTCCGCCGCGGAAACCTCCTCGTGGAAGCCCTCGATACGGTAATTAGAAGGATGAACTTTCAAGATCATCGCCGTGTTGGGCGTAATGGCGCTTCGATAATCGTCCAGATGTGTGCGGTTGGTAGAGCCAACCTCGACAAGCTTGGCACCCGAAGCCGCCATGATGTCGGGGATGCGGAAGCTGCCGCCCACCTCGACAAGCTCGCCGCGGCTCACGATGACCTCTTTGCCAGCCGCGTGCGCGGCAAGCACCAACAGCACCGCGGCGGCATTGTTGTTGACAACTAAGGCGTCCTGCGCCCCCGTGAGCGTGCGCAGCAGACGCGCGGCATGCTCTTTGCGGCCCCCGCGAGCGCAGGTTGAGACGTCATACTCAAGCGTGCTGTAGCCTCGGGCGACATCGGTCACCGCCTGCACCGCCGCGGGAGCGAGCGGAGCGCGGCCCAGATTGGTGTGAATCACAACGCCCGTCGCGTTGACGGCAGGGCGCAGGGTCGGCAGCGACAGGCGATGGGTCCGCTGCTCAATTGCCAAGGCGAGCTCGCGCTCGTTCCTTGCAGGGGCGCCGGAGCGAATCGCCGCGCGCTCGGCATCGAGCTCGGCGTCAATCGCCTCGCGTACCATCGTGTCGCCTGCATCGCCAGCAGCCTTCATGACCGGCCACTCGGCAAGCAGCTCGTGAACGGCGGGAATGGAACGCAGGCGGCCGCGCACCTCGGCAGACATGGATTCGCAGTCGCTCATGAAAAGCCTTTCGACATGTTCAATAAAAAGCTGGTCCCCCGCGATCGTCATCGGGCAAAAAAATACCGGCGCGCACGCAAAAGGGACAGGTCCATTATGGCAGCTCGTGACAAGACGTCGAAGCGCCTCGTCCAAAACCTGCCAAATAAACCTGTCCCTCTTTGGTCGGTTATGGCTTGGGTCCTTAGGCCTCCCTGTTGGCGTAGATAAACCAGTAGCCCAGCGCCACGATCAGGGCGCCACCCACGATATTGCCCAGCGTGGCGACCGTAAGGTTGAGCGCCAACCCGGCAGCATTGAGGGCATCGGCGCCGGCGACATCGGCTCCATAGCCGCAGGAGTGCATCAAAATGCCCATAGGCAAAAAGTACATGTTGGCAACGCAGTGCTCAAAACCGCAGGCCACAAAGGCGGCAATGGGCAGCAGAATGCCCACGACCTTATCGACCACGGTCTTGCCGGCGGTACCGATCCATACGGCCAGGCACACAAAGATGTTGCACAGAATGCCGCGGAAGAAGATGGTGACGGCGCCGATCGTAACCTTACCGGCGGCGACACTCACCATGGTGTTGGCGACGGCCTCGCCGTTGAGTTTGTAAATGGCTGCCATGTAAATCAAAAAGACAACGAACAGGGCGCCGGCAAAGTTGCCGATCCACACAATAGCCCAAGCCTTGAGCATCTGGACGAGCGTGATCTTTTTGCTCTTAAGCGCGCAGACCATAAGCGAGTTGCCGGTAAACAGTTCCGCGCCGCAAATGAGCACGAGCACCAGTCCCAGGCAAAAAGCAAGACCGCCCACGAAGCGCTGGGCGCCCCAGCAAAGCGTGGGATCGCTCAGAAAGACCGTGAAGAACAGGCCGCCGAAGGCGATGAACGCGCCGGCGAACATGGCGAGCAAAAAGGCCTTCGAGACCGGCAGGTTGGCCTTGGTAACGCCTGCGGCCTCGGTCTTCGCCTCGATCGCGGCGGGCGCCAGGCAATCGGAGGTGGGGTATTCTGCCTTACTCTGTGCCATGGAAATCACTTCTTTCTTACGATTCGGGACAAACGCTCCTGGTTCATTTGCCCTGCGAGGTCGGACGGTATAAAAATAAACGCGAGCCAAATTAGCATATTGGCCTGCGATTATATAGCTTGGAGCGGGCGACGGGAAGTCCAAGGATTTGCTTCGCTGCGGGCCTTCGGCCCTTGCGTGCTGCGCTGGAAAATGCTCACGCATTTTCTCAGCACCGCACCCTGGCGGGTTCGATTCCCGTCGCCCGGCGCGTAAACGAAAACAGCTCTGATCCCCAAAGGAAACCAAAGCTGTTAAAACAATTCTTATGGAGCGGGCGACGGGAATCGAACCCGCGTCATCAGCTTGGAAGGCTGGGGTTCTACCATTGAACTACGCCCGCAAGATATGGTCGGGACGACAGGATTTGAACCTGCGACATCCTGCTCCCAAAGCAGGCGCGCTACCAAACTGCGCCACGTCCCGAAGGTGTTGAGCAGCTAAGGTCTAAACCTTGCGTGTCCCAAAGCGAAGGAAATTATAGGGGAGACTCCCCGCCTGTGCAAGCGACGATACCCTAGCTCCTCGAATGTGCGACAAACCGGCTATGGAGCAGGCCGATCGCAAGCGCCACAACGGCAACCGGCGCCCACGAGGCTCCAATATCAGCCAGCGGCAGCGCATCGAACGGCAGCCACGCACCCGCAAAGAACGCGTCGCGAACCGAGGTGATCACGCTCTGCACCGCGACAACGCCGCCGACCCAAACCCACACCTGCGGATGCGCGTCGCAAAAGCCGTGCACCAGGCCCATCAGTACCAGCACGATGGCAACGGGATACAAGGCGTTGAGCATGGGCACCGAGAACATAAGAATCACGTCGAGGCCCACGTTGGAGAGCACGCACGAAAACGCTGCGAACACAAAGGCGAGAACCGCAAAGGGACGGCGCATGGCCTCCTCAGAGGCCTCCGCTCCCCCTTCGACCACATACGTCTCGCAGAAGTAACGCGAGCAGCAGCTGATGAGGCCGATGCACACGTTCATGCAGGCGAGGAAGAAGATGGCGAAGACCACGACCGTGCCGGCAAGCCCAAAATGCATGGAGGCCGAACGGGCGAGGATGGCGGCGCCGTTGGTAGCGTCGGGCATCACGGTGCCGAGCTGCATACCGGCAAGTCCCAAGCCGCAGTAGATGATGGCCATGAGCACGCCGGCGATCACGCCGGAGCGCGAAATCTCGAAGGCCACGCGCTTGTCATCGGTAACGCCCAGCTCGTGGATGGTCTCGGCGATGATGATGCCAAAGGCGAGCGACGCGAGCAGGTCCATGGTCTGGTAGCCGGTCAAAAAGCCCTGCACGGCAGCACCGGCATCATAGGGAGCCTGCGGCGCGGCGGCGGGGCCCAGCGGCGAGACCATGGCGGCACCCACGACCAATACGATAAGGGCAATGAGCGCGGGGCCCGTAATGCGGCCGAGCACGCGTGTGATGACGCCCGGGCGCAGCGTGAGCGCAAACGCGACGACGAAGAAGCCGACGGCAAACACCAGGCGCGCCGTGCCGAGCGAGACGCCCTCGGGCAACAGCGGCACCAGCATCTCGAAGGCCGTGGAACTCGTACGCGGAATGGCCAGGCACGGGCCAATGGCCAGATACACCGCCGCGACAAAGAACTCGCCAAACTTGGGGTGCACGCGGCCAGCAAGCTCGCGCGCCGTTCCGGCAAGCGCCACGGCGATAAAGCCCATGACGGGCAGGCCGATGGCGGCAATTAGAAAGCCGAACATGGCGACCGGCGTGGCGGAACCTGCCTGCAGCGCCAGCAGCGGCGGAATAATGAGGTTGCCGGCGCCAAAGAGCATCGAGAACAGAGCGATGCCGACGGTGACGACATGGTCGGAGCGCAGACCGCGCGGAGCGGATGAAGCCATGGGACCACCTTTCGAGTCAAAACAAAAACGGGACGGGCAAAAGACCCGTCCCGCAAGTATATACGCTTTAGCAAGCTAAATCGCGCAAAGCTTCAATCGCGGCGTCAACTTCCTCGTCTGTGTTGAAATACCCAAACGAGAAGCGAACGACACCCTGGCGCTCGGTCCCCAACGCGCGGTGCATGAGCGGAGCGCAGTGGGCGCCGGGGCGCGTCGCAATCCCCCACCCTTGCATGAGCGCATCCGAGATCTCGGCCGAATCGATATCGCCCACGTTGAGCGAGACGATCGCCGAGCGTGCTGGCTGGTCGAAGGCACCGTAGAGCTTGATTTCCGGAATCTCACGAACGCCGGCGAGGAAGCGTTCGGCGAGCGCGCGCTCGTGAGCCGAAATCGCCTCCACCCCGCCCTGGGCCTCGATAAAGTCGAGGCCGGCAGAAAGGCCGGCGATACCGTGACCGTTGAGCGTGCCCGCCTCAAGGCGCGTGGGCCACTCCCGCGGCTGCAGCGCATCGAAGCTGTGCACGCCCGTGCCGCCCATGGCCCAGGGAGCCACATCAATGCCCTCCGCCACGGCCAGGCCGCCGGTGCCTTGAGGTCCCATGAGCCCCTTGTGGCCGGTAAAGCACACCATGTCGAGCCCCATGGTCTGCATATCGATATGCGCCGTGCCGGCAGATTGCGAGGCATCGACGATCACCAGCGCACCGGCAGCATGGGCCATGGCCGCCACGCGCGCGATGTCGACCGCGTTGCCGGTCACATTGGAGGCGTGCGTCACCACCACGGCACGTGTGCTCGGCGTGACCAGCCGCTCGAGCTCGTCGTAATCGAGCGCGCCGTTCACGTCGCAACCCGCATGCTCAACCGTCACGCCCTGCTCAGCCGACAGGCGGTTGAGCGGACGCAGCACGGAGTTGTGCTCGAGTACCGTCGTGACCACGCGGTCGCCGGGGCGCACTACGCCATTGATGGCGGTGTTGAGCGCCGCCGTGGAGTTGGGCGTAAAGCACACATGGTCCGCCCTCGGGCAACCCAAAAGGCGCGCGAGCTTGGCACGGCAGCCATGAATCGTACGAGCGGCATCGAGGGCACCCGACGTGGCGCCGCGCCCGGCATTGCCAAGCGAGCACATCGCCTGCGTCACGGCATCGATGACCGTCTGCGGCTTATGCATGGTCGTCGCCGCGTTATCCAGGTAGATCATCGCACGACCTCCCACATATCAATCACGGTATAGCCCTCGGTGGGAACACCCGCCTCGGCGAGTTCGCCGCGCAGCAGTTCCTCATCGGCAGGCAACGCCTTCCACGCCAGACCGCAGCCGGCAGCGACCTCCCCGGGCACGGGAATCGTTCGCCCGGGAAGGCCGCGCTCAATGCACAGGGACTCGCAGCCCATGGCGGACGCCGTGGTGGGAAACGTGATGACAAGCGCCGGGCGCTTCTCCCTCATGGCAACTCCAACCAATACGCTACGGGCGCACGACGCGCACGGCCTGCTCCATCTTCTCCACGATCACGTACATGTTCGTGACCTCGCCCACCGCGAGCTGGTCCTTAATGCCAAAGTGGTCGAGGCAGGTACCGCAGGTGAGAATCTCGACACCCTGCTCGGCCAGGCCCTTCAGGTCGTCGAGCACCGGCGAGCCCTCGACGGTGAGCTTGGCGCCGCCGTTGTAGAACAGCATGGTCGCGGGCAGCTCCTCCTGCTGCGTCACGGCAAAGATAAACGCCTTCATGAGCTTGTGGCCCAGCACGTCGTCGCCACGGCCCATGCAGTCGGTGTAGACGGAAATGACGAGCTTGCCCTTGCCGGCGCTGGCATCACAGAAGGCAGCGCCATCCTGCTCGGGATCGGCCACGGCAACGGCGCCAGAGGTCGCCACGGTCACGTGCCACTCGGCGTCAGAAACCTTCTCGACCGAGGCCGTGCAGCCTTTCTCCTGCGCCATCTTGGAGATGTTCTTGACGGCGGTCTCGTTGTCGACCGAGGTCACCACAGCACCCTCGCCATCAAGCTGCTTCAGAGCTTTGAGCGTCTTGACGACGGGCAGCGGGCAGGCATCGCCCATGGCATTGACTTCAATTTTGGTAGACATAGCAAATCCTTTCAAAAGGGACCGCCCAGAACAGTAGACGGTCGCATAAACGGTTTTCCTTAATGCACAACGTGAACGGCAGGACCACCCGGCACCGCCTCGCACACGCGGCCGATTGTGGCGGCAACGCGACCTTCGGCATGCAGGCGGCGGGCGAGCTCATCCACATCGGCAGCAGGCGCTGCGATGAGCAGGCCGCCCGAGGTCTGCGGATCGTACAGCGCATCCAGCATGCCCGGCTCCAGGTCATCGTCGGCCGCCACGCGCGGGCCAAAGAAGTCCTGGTTGCGGTAGGCGCCGGCAGGGATAATGCCCAGACGCGCCATATCGAGCACCTGGTCAAAGAGCGGTACGGCCCCTGACGCAAGCTCAATCTGCACACCCGAGCCCTCGGCCATCTCACACGCATGCCCAATCAGGCCAAAGCCTGTGACATCCGTGCAACCGTGAAGCTCAAGCCCCTCGGCCAGACGAATCGGTGCCTCGTTGAGGGTGCGCATCGAGTCAAACATCGGGCTAGCCTCGTCCTGCTCAATGAGCTCGCCCTTAATGGCCGTGGTGATGATGCCCGAGCCGACCGCCTTGGTCAGCAGCAGGACATCGCCCACGTGCGCGCCGCTGTTGGCGAGCATGCGATCGAGCGCGACAAAGCCGCTCACGGACAGGCCGTACTTGGGCTCGTCGTCGTTGATGGTGTGGCCGCCCGCGATGGTGCAGCCAGCCTCGACGCACTTGTCGGCGCCACCCGCCAGAATCTGGCCAGCAGCCTCAACACCCAGGCAGCTGGGTATGCAGAGCAGGTTCATGGCATGACTCGGCCGCCCGCCCATAGCGTAGATGTCCGACAGCGAGTTGGCCGCGGCGATCTGGCCAAACAGAAACGGGTCATCGACCATCGGCGGGAAGAAGTCGATGGACTGCACGAGGCCCAAGTTGTCGCCAACGCGAAAGACGCTCGCATCGTCGGAGGTATCGAACCCCACGAGCAGGTTGTCGTTATGCACATTGGGTAAGTCGCCCAGGACCTGGGCGAGGGCTCCAGGAGCCAACTTAGCGGCTCAACCAGAGGCAGCGGTCATCTGCGTGAGCTTGATGAAATCGTCAGCCATCGATCCCTCCTCTCATAGGTCAATCTTTTCCTCCCAGTATACGCATGGTGGCGCCGCGAGCGGACGGCGTATCGCAACCCCTACGCGACGCAGCAGAAGGGACAAAGGGACTGTCCCCTTGTCACATTTATCGACAAACCAGATGAATTCTCTTGGCATCGAAGTGCATGCGCAGGGTCTCGTCGGCCTGCGGCAGCTCGTCGGAAGCCACGCTCACCTTGTTGACCTTCCACTGCAGACGCGTGGGTGCATCGACACGTGGCACGTCCAACAGCACCAGCCGCTCAAAGCGCGAATCGCTCACCCGGGCCACGTGTAAGTCGTAGCTGTTACGACCCCGCTCGGCACGGTTGTCAACATGGAAGTAACTTGCGCGAATCCCCAGGTACGCCACATCATCAGGAACCTCGCGACCCACATTAAAGGTCATGCCCCAGTCGAGAGCCTCAACTTCTTCGTCGCCGATCTTGCACGCCCGGCTTGTGTTCTTGCAGCCCGTCAAGCGCAGCGCGGCCAAGGTTTGCGGCCGGCGGACCACATCTTCGACGGAGCCGATCTCCTCCACATGCCCGTTATGCATCACGCAAATGCGCTGGCACAGGCGACACGCTTCGTCGATATCGTGGCTCACGTAGAGCACGGTGCGGTTGCACACGTCGAACAGGTCGAGCATGTTCTGCTCGAGCGCGCTCTTAAGGTAGGCATCGAGCGCGCTCATGGGCTCGTCGAACATAAAAATGCCCGGGTGTGCCGCCACCATGCGCGCAAGCGCCACGCGCTGCTGCTGACCACCCGAGAGGCGTGCGGGATAGCGGTCGGCAAAATCGGCCAGACCAAAAATGCCCAGATAGCGCTCGGCGAGCTTTTTGCGTGCAGCGACGTCACCCGCATCCTGTACGCCGGCGCACACGTTATCGGCCACCGTCATATTGGGAAACAGCTGATAGTTTTGGAACAGCAGGGCGCATTTACGCTCCTGGGGCGATAGGTTGATGCCCGCCGCCGAATCAAAAAAGGTCACGCCGTTGACGACGATCTTGCCCTCGTCGGGCGTCTCCACACCGGCAATGCAGCGTAGCGTACAGCTCTTGCCGCACCCCGAGGCGCCCAGCAGCGCCACGCGCTCCTCTCCAGCCTCAAGCTGCATATCGAGCGTAAACCCGGGATAGCGCTTTTTGATATCCAGAACGATCGACATGGCCTATCGACCTCCCTGCAGAGTGGCATCATCGCGCATGAGCTCGGCCAGCGCCTCGCGATCGATACGCAGGGCATCGCCGCCCACCGGGTCGAGCGAATCGGCCGTATCGGCGAGTTCTTTGGCCCGCTTGCGCTCCGCACGGGAAAGGCCCCGCTCGCGATACTTTTGCGAATGCGCGGTGTACATGTTGATAAACAGGATGACCAGGAAACTAAACGCAATCACGACGACAACCCAAAAGAGGGCAACTGAGATGTTGCCACCCATCCACTCAAAGTAGATAGCGATGGGGATGGTCTGCGTAATACCGGCATAGTTACCCGCAAAGAAGAGGGTGCAACCGAACTCACCCATCGCACGGGCAAAGGCGAGCACCGTACCGGCGGCGATCGAGGGCCAGCCGAGTGGCATCATAAGCTTGGCAAAGATACGGCGCTCGGACCACCCCAGGGTTCGCGCGGCGTCGAGCATCTGCGTGTCCAGGCTCTCAAAGGCGCCGAGCGCCGTACGGTAGACCAGGGGAAACGACACCACCACGGCAGATATCACCGCCGCTGGCCAGGTAAAGACGATCGAGATGCCGTGCGCGATAAGCCACTGGCCAACCCCGGTCGAGCGGCCAAACAGCATGAGGAGCAGAAAGCCGCACACCGTGGGAGGCAGCACCATGGGGATGGTAAAGGCCGAGTCGAGCAGGCCCTTCACGCGGCTCGTCGTGCCCATAGTCTTCCATGCGGCAAACAGGCCCAGCGCAAAGGCAATCACCAGGGCAAGGCCACTCGTTTTGATAGACACCCAAAGCGGGCGATAGTCGATGCCGGTCAAAAAGGCGACAAGGGACGCCAAGGGCTCCTGTTCATCTTGCATCACAACGGATGATGCTTCCACGATTTGAGCGCTATCAAGCCAACGCGCGCCGCCCTTGGCATCACCCGAGGCTGATGCGATGACCACATAGCGGTCCCCATTCGCACCGCGCTCATCAAAGGCATAGGTATACCCACCGACATTAAACGCCGCTTCCGTCGTGGCATACCAAGGAAGATCCATGTCTTCCAGCCGTGCGCCTCCCATGCAGTTTGCGCCGTCAAGCTCGCAGACGAGAGCCTTGAGACCCGATGCGCACTCGTTGTCCTGCGGATCCAATCCATACTTCTCGACCGCCTTGGGCGATACCCACACCACAACGCGATCGGCAGCAGGCGCCACTATGAGGTCCGTGTCCCCTTCAACGGGAAACCGATAGCCCTCGGGCTGGCCCTCCATGACACGGGCGGTCCCCTTGGCTAACCGTTCAAAACCATCGAGCCCATAAGAAAGCCCCTTGGCGGTCACGGCAACCTGGGCCCCGCCCTCAGTACCACCGGCAAACGCCCATCCCGGCACCCAGCAAAGCGCGAGCGTCAAAGCACAGGCGACAAGAATGCGAAATCTATTACGCACGAAACGCTCCAAGGAAAGACGAGGACAGGGCAAAAGACAAAACGATGGGATTATCGCTCCAAGCCGCACTACGCGGAAAGCTCAAATCCGTACTTAGCCCAAATCTTCTGCGCCTTCTTGTTGGTCAGACAGAAGTCGATGAACGCCTTGGCCTCGTCGGCGTGCTCGGAGCTCTCGGCAACGGCACCCGGATACACGATGGGCTTGTGCGAATCCTCGGGGCACACGAAGGCCTCCTCGATGCCGTCGTAGCGGAAGATGTCGGAGCTGTAGACAAAGCCGGCCACGCAGTCGCCCGTAGAGACGTAAGCTGCGGCGGTGCCGACCTTGTCGGCCAGGGCCACCTTGTCGGCGAGCTCGGGTGCATACTCGCCGTCGTCGCCCTCGGTACCGGTGTAGAGCCCAACAGAAGCCAGCGCTTGGTTGGCATACTTGCCGGCGGGAACGGTCTTAGCGTCGCCGACGGCAATCTTGCCGTCCAGGTTCGCGACGTCGGCGATGGCCTCGACCTTGGTGTCGGAGCCCTCGGCACGAATAATCACGAGGTCGTTGACGAACATGTCCTCACGCGTGTCGGCGTCGACGAGCTCGGCGGCCTCGGCGTCGTCCATAGTGCCCTTGGAGGCCGTGATGAGCACGTCAACCGCGGCGCCGGCGCGCATCTGCTCGACAAGGTCGCCGGACGCCTTAAACTGCGTGTCGGCAAAGGTGGTACCCGTCTGCTCGGTGTAGAGCTTCTGAACCTCGGGCAGAGCCTTCTCGAGCGAGTTGGCGGCGAACACCTGCAGCCCGACGGCCTTCTTGAAAGAAGTCTTGGCAGAACCCGCATCGGAGCCGGCCGGCTCAGACGTCTTGTTGCCCGAGCAGCCAGCAAGGCCAAGGCCGGCAGCGGCGACAGCAGAAAGCGAGACGAATCCGCGGCGAGAAACCATATCGAACATGTTCAACCCTTTCGAGCGCTACGCCCGGGCACCCCGCCGCGGGCTTTATCCTGTAATTGAATTATACTTTAGCGCGAATAATGCTTGTGATAAGAAATTATCGTTTGATAATTTCTTATACCGATAGCCGCAAGACGCTCGCGTTGTCGCCGCTTAAAAAAGCGGAGCGACCCATAAGGTCACTCCGCTACAGGCAAGCAGTTTAGCGAGCGTGTCCACCGCCCGCCGTCATGTGGGCCGCGTGCTCCAGCTGGTCGCTCACGGCCTCCCAGCTTTCGCGAGCCGCCTTCGTGGATCCCGGAAAGTTGATGACAAGCGCAGCCCCACGCTGCATGCACACGGCGCGCGAAAGCATGGCACGGCGCGTCTTGGTCATAGAGTATGCACGGATCGCCTCGGCAATACCCGGCACATCGCGGTCGCAGACGGCACGCGTCGCCTCGGGCGTCACGTCGCGCATCGAAAGCCCCGTGCCGCCGCAGGTGATGACCACGTTGGCCTGGCAATCGTCGGCCGCAGCCACAATGGCAGCACCGATCTCGTCAACATCGTCATGCACCACCGTATGCGAGGCAACCATCCAGCCCTGCGCCGCGATGAGCTCCTCGAGCACAGCGCCTGCTTCGTCCTGGGCAAGATCGCGCGTATCCGAGCACGTCACGATCGAAATCTTCAACTCCATAGCATTCCTCCTACAGCACGGCGCCCTCGGGCAGATCGACACGGACGACATCCACGACGTCGCCCGGCTCAAGATCGCACGGACCCTCGTTGATGCGCAACAGGCAGTTCGCACGCTGCATGGTTCCGAGCAGCGCCGAGTTCTGGCTGTGCGCCTCGGTGACCGTAAGCTCACCCGTCTGCGTATCGCGCGCAACCGTGGCGCGATCATAGAAGCGTCGGTCCTGTCGCTTCTTCACGCCGTGGGTAAGAACCGCCTGCTGCACGGGACGCGCACCCTCGGCAAAGCCGCGCATCTTGCGAATCGCCGGGCGGGCGAGCATCTCAAAGCCCACGTATGCCGCCGCGGGGTTGCCCGAAAGCCCCAGATTGGGCTTGCCGCCGAGCAGGCCAAACGTAATGGCTTTGCCGGGACGCAACGAAATGCGATCGAACAGCACCTCGCCCTCGCGCCGAACCAGCGCCGTCACGTAGTCATAGTCGCCAGCCGAGGCGCCACCGCTCGTAATGACAAAATCGCACTCTTGCGCGGCGCGGTGCACCAGCTCGGCAATCGCCCGCTCGTCGTCGGGCGCAATGCCGTAGAACACTGGGTCGGCCCCAGCATCGAGCACCTCGGCCATTAACGCCGAGGAATTGGAATCGCGAATCTGCCCGCGTGCCGGCAGCTCGCTCGGCGCGACCAGCTCCGTGCCCAGCGAGATAATGCCCACGCGCGGAGCGGCATGGACCTTCACGCTCGCATACCCGGCGCTCGCCAACAAGCCGGCGCCCGCCGGAGCCACGACCTCGCCGGCGTGCATCACAACATCGCCGGCATGGGCCTCCTCGGCGGCAGAGCGAACGTTCTCCCCTACCTTGGCAGGCGCCGAGAACCTCACACGCGAACCCTCGTTGCCGTCACCGACGAGCACATCGACGATCTCATACTTCACCACGGCATCGGCACCTTCGGGTACCGGTGCGCCCGTCATGATGCGGACCGTCTCGCCCGCGCCAATTGTGCCCTCAAACACATGGCCCGCGGCCTCGTGTCCGATAACGTCGAGCGTCACCGGCGCCTCGCCAGATCCCTGCGCCAAATCCGCCGAGCGCACGGCATATCCGTCCATAGCGCTGTTAGCAAACGGCGAGATGTCGATATCGGCCACCGCGTCCTCTGCCAAGGGAAGACCGGCAGCCTGCCACACGGGAATCTCGACAACTTCGGTGCGATTCACGTGCGACAAGACGATCGCCTGTGCGTCCTCCAACGGAATGAGTTTCTCTGCCATATACACCTCTAGCATGCAACGGCGCACATCACGGGCGCCGATTCTTTATGTTTATCTCAGTATAATCCCCCGCCGCACGACGGCGACACGGCCCGTGCCCACGAATACACCTGTCGGTAACGGACGGCGAAACAGAACCAAAACCAACCAGCCGGTTTGTCACGTTTGGCACGTTCTATAATGCTCGTGTTGCAATCAAGAAGAGGAACGTATGGCTTTTACCGACAAACCCGAAAGCGCTAACGAGGCGCAGGATCATTCCCAGTCGCTCGACGACGGCGGCTTTTTCTCCCTTAACGACGTCATCATGGCCGGCAGGCATCAGCTCACCCGCTCCGAGCATCTCTTGGCTGCCGACACGCGCCGCAACGCCCGCAACCTACTCGCGAGCGCCAAGTTGCTCGCACTCGTCGTCATCGTCTCGCTCGCCATGGGCGTTGCCGCCTGGGCGTTTTTGACCTCGCTGAATATCGCGACCGACTATCGCGAGCACCATGCATGGGTCTACGCCTTGCTTCCCGTTGTGGGCGTTGCCACCGCATGGGTGTACAAAAACCACGGCCTTGCCGCCAAACGCGGTAACAACCTGGTCATCGACTCCGCTCTGGGCACACGCCTCATCCATATGCGCATGGCCGTTCTCACCTTCGTCTGCTCCACGCTCACGCACCTAACGGGCGGATCTGCCGGTCGCGAGGGGGCCGCGGTGCAGATTGGCGGCACCATCGCCAGCAACATCTCGAACCTCGCCCACCTCAAAAAACATGACCACCACGACCTCATGCTCGCCGGCATCTCGTCGGCCTTTGGCGCCGTATTCGGCTCGCCCCTTGCTGGAGCTTTCTTTGGCATGGAGATGTGCTTTATCGGCAAGATCGACTACACCGCGGGCATCTACTGCCTGGTCGCCTCGTTTACCGGCTACTTTACGTCACTTGCCTTGGGAACCGAGTACGAGGCGAATGTCATCGCCAGCGTTCCCAACATGACACCGCGGACGGTTGTCATCGTTGTTATCAGCGCAATTATCTTCGGTCTGACGGCACGCCTCTTTGCCTGGTCGGTTCGAACCGTCAAAAGCCTTTACGGTCGCTTTATCACCAATTACCTTACTCGCGCACTCGTGGGCGCACTCGTGGTTTTGGCCGCCTATGCCCTCCTTGACGCCTGGGACTACGCCGGCCTTTCCACGTGGCTTTCCGGCGCCGGATTTGCAGGCAACACCACCCTGGCGGACGCAGCCATCAAGTTGGTCGTCACAGCGCTTACCCTGGGCGCGGGCTTCCAAGGCGGCGAGGTCACGCCCCTGTTTGGCATCGGTGCGGCGCTCGGCGGATGGATTGGCTGCCTCGCTGGACTCGACCCGAGCTTTATGGCGGCTCTCGGCATGCTCGGCGTGTTCTGCGCCGGCCTCAACGTGCCCATCACCACCTGCATGATGGCCATCGACCTGTTCCACGGCACGGCCGCCGGGTTCTTTGTCATCGTGGCCTTTATCAGCTACCTAACCGGCGGACACCGCGGCGTGTACCCCGCCCAGCGCATCATCTCACCCAAGCGCCGCTCGCTTATTGTGGATGAGGGAGGTACGGTAGCGGATGCTATCGAGCGCCACAACGACCTGATAGAGTAGATGTAATTATCGCCGTGCAGCCACAATCGGGGCTAATTCGACCTGAGCGCGACCGCACTGTCATGTCACACGCCGGGAGTCGCCCCATGCACGCAACTGATTTTGGTCGCACGCTCATCATCGCCAACCCAGCCGCCCAGTCGGGTGCGGCACGCGAAGTTGCCGAGCGCCTGCAACGCTTTTTGGACATGACTGCACGCGCATCCCAGTTTGACCTGGTGTTGACCGAGCGTATGGGACACGCCAAGGAGCTGGCCGCACAGGCTCAGGGCTATCGCACCGTTATCGCACTCGGCGGCGACGGCGTGATTCACGAGGTCGTCAACGGGCTTATGACGCAAAAGGAGGACGTCCGCCCCGCTCTTGCCGTCCTGCCCGTGGGCTCCGGCAATGATTTTGCCCAGACGCTCGGCATCAACGATTTCTCCGGCAAGGATTATGGCGCGCTGCTCACCTGCGAGCTGCAGCGTCAGGACATCGGGCGCATTCGCTCGTGGAGCCCTGCGAGCGGCAGCGGCGAGGCTACCGTTGAGTACTACGACCAGACGCTTTCGGTCGGCATCGATGCCGCCATCGGCCTGGGCACCACTGAGCTGCGCAAAAAGACCGGCTTGACGGGCGCGCCGCTCTACACCCTTTCGGGACTTGAGCAGTTTGGCCTGCGCTACCGCAACTACCCCATGACAGTCAGCTTTGACGGCGCGCCCGCCGAGCGCGTGAGGGCGATCATCATGGCGATTCAGCTTGGTCCTACCTATGGCTCGGGCTATCGCATCTGCCCCGATGCCGACCCCTGCGACGGCATGCTCGACGTCTGCTACGCCTGCGGCCCCGTCCCTCGCGCGGTAGCCCTGCCTATGTTCCTTTCGGCCAAGGACGGCCACCATACCAAGTTGCCACCGGTTCGCATGCGCCGCTGCCGCCATGCCGAGCTAACTTTTGAGGAGCCCGACTACCCCATCCAGGCCGACGGCGAGCCCGTTGACGCCTCGCGCATCGAGGTCGACGTCCTCGGCAGCGCCCTCCAAGTTTGGCACCCTACCCGCTAGCAAGGCCAGCGGGGCAATCGACTACTCGTCACTGCTCGGCTTGCGGCGGTTGGCCTTTTTGATGGCGTTGAAGTGCTTGTCGTTGAGTCTACGCTGGCGGGAGCGCTGGGGCACCTTGGTCTTTACGCGTCGGCGCGGTGGACGCCCGCGACGCTCGAGCTCGGCGCGTAGTTTGCGCAGGCAGCTCGCGCGATTCTGGAACTGGCTGCGGCTCTCGCGCGCCGTCACGGTAATCCCCGAAGGGATATGCTTCATGCGCACCGCCGAGTCCGTCGTGTTCACGCCCTGGCCGCCCGGACCCGTCGCGCGAAACACCTGGACCTCGCAATCACGCGCCAGCTCCTCGGCCGACATCTCGGCATAGCGCGTATACTCGCGCCATCCCATCTTGTTCTCGTCCATATCAACACCTCCCCTCATACAAAAAATGTGACAAAGGGACAGTCCCTTTGTCACATCGCATACCAATCGCTTGTGTCGCGCGCTTAGGCGAAGGTGATCTCGCCGTTATCGCAGTCCATATCGGCGATACGGGCCAGGCTCTCAACGCGGAAGCCGCGCTCGCGGAGCTTATCGCCACCGCCCTGGAAGCCCTTCTCCACCGCAATGCCAATGCCGGACACCTCGGCACCCGCAGCCTCGCAGATCTTGATAAGACCCTCGAGCGCACAGCCGTTGGCCAGGAAGTCGTCGATAATCAGGACCTTATCGCCCTCGGAAAGGAAGCGCTTGCCCACGATGACGGGGTACTCCTTCTGCTTGGTAAAGGAGTAGATGGTCGTAGCGTACTGCTCGCCGTCGAGGTTGATGGACTGTGCCTTCTTGGCAAAGACCACCGGCACGCCGCCAAAGTGCTGAGCGGCAATGCAAGCCATGCCAATGCCCGAGGCCTCGATCGTCAGGATCTTGTTGATCTCGACATCCTTGAACAGACGGGCCCACTCGGCGCCCATATGGTCGAACAGCTCAACGTCGCACTGGTGGTTGAGGAAGGCATCAACCTTAAGGACGTTACCGGCCTTTACGATGCCGTCATGGCGAATACGATCCTCAAGCTCCTGCATGGCGCAACCCCTTCTCGCGGCAACGATACCGCGCGATTAATAAACGTTGTTCGATAGTCTACCACGGACCGACCCCCGCCCGTCCCACAAGCCACATCGCACCACAAACCAGTCTTTTTGGGACGGCGCGAATCGTGGCAGACAGCCTCCCAACACGCTAATGGCGGGCGCACATCTTCACCAAACGCACCATGGCGAGCGCAAAGCCCACAGCGGCCACAGCCATGAGCACGTAGAACACCGAGCGAAAGCCGAATAAGAACACATCCGGACGGCCTGCAACGAAACTGGTCACGGCCTCGCCCATCGCCACACTCATCTGCCCATACAGGATATTCGACGCCACCGTAATACCGAGTGCCATGCCGGCGTAGCGCGCCAAACTGCCCAAGCTGCCAGCAAAACCGAGCGCTTCGCGCGGAGCCGAGCCCATGTACAGGGAGTTATTGGGGCTCTGGAAAATCGACGTGCCGCACGACATAAACGCGACGCAGCACACGATCACGGGGATGGAAGAGTGCTCGTCGAGCGTACTTACCGCAAAGAGACCGCACACGTACACACCCAGGCCGACCGCCGTGGGACCCTCGCAGCCAACACGGTCCGAAACCGTACCCGAAAGCGGCCCGATAAAGGCATTTACCATCGGCAGCGCCAAAAAGAGCAGTCCGGAAATATCGGAGCTAAAGCCATGAGCATCCTGGAAATAGAACGGCAGCACAAACTCAGATGCACCGATGCCGATAAACACAATAAGCATGCATGCCAAGTTAATCGTAAAAGCCGAACTCGCAAAGCAGCGACGCGCGGCCTCCGCCAGCGACATGGGGCGCTCACCGGCCTCCGGCTTAACATGCGGCAGCGTGTAAAGCCCCACGATAAACGAGATGACGCCAATGGGCAGGTTGATGAGGAAGATGCTCTCCCAGGGAAAGCTTGCCACCAGCATGCCGCCCAGCACGGGGCCACACATCATGCCGAGGGCCACGAAAGTCGCGAGGATACCCATGGCACGACCGCGCTCGCGCGCCGGAAACGACTCGGTGATGATACCCATGTTGTTAGCCATGGCCGCCGCGCAACCAACGCCCTGAACAATACGTGCCAGGATAAGAACCTCGAGCGAGGCCGAAAGGCCGCACAGCAGCGAGCCGACCGTAAAGACGATGACGCCCAGTTGGAATACGCCCACCTTGCCGCGCACGTCGCCCAGACGGCCAAACGGCAGCATAGCCACGCATGTCGCAAGCAGATACACCGAGCTCACCAGCTGGATGCGGTCGAGGCCCACGCCCAGCTCCTTTTGCATCACCGGCAGTGCCACGGTCACGACGGTCGAATCCAGACACGCCATAAACGTCATGATGAGCACGGTAAACAGAATCGCCCATTTGTTCTTGCCATGGGTGTCGCCCTCTAGGGCAATGTGCTCGCGGCGCAGCTGCTCTGCGGTTTTCTCCATATCCATCCTTTCGAGTGGCCCAACACAAAAACGGGGCCCCAATCGCCTGCAAACAGCCGCGATTGGGGTCCCGCCTACGGAATCGGAACGTAAAGGTCGCCGAAGCCCTCTGTCGGCATCGGCGACTTATGCGAACGCTAGCCTAGCACTGCTCGAGAGCCTGCTCAAGGTCGGCAATCAGGTCGGCCGTGTCCTCGAGGCCGCACGACAGGCGCACCATGTCGGCGGAGATGCCACAGGCGATGAGCTCCTCATCGTTCATCTGGCGATGCGTGGCGTTAGCGGGATGCAGGCAGCAGGTGCGAGCATCGGCCACATGCGTGGCGATCTGGGCGAGTTTAAGGCTCTTCATAAAGGTCTCGGCCGCCGCGCGACCACCGTTAAAGCCAAAGCTCACGACGCCGCAGGTACCGTTGGGCATGTACTTCTGAGCCAGGTCATAGTACTTATCGCCCTCCAGGCCCGGATAGCTCACAAAGCGCACCTTGGGATGGCTCTGCAGGAACTTAGCAACGGCCAGGCCGTTCTCACAATGACGCGGCATACGCACATGCAGGCTCTCGAGCGAGCTATTCAGGAAAAACGCCGCCTGCGGGTTCTGCATGGGGCCGAGGTCGCGCATGAGCTGAGCGGTTGCCTTGGTAATGAAGGCACCCTCGCGACCGAACTTCTCGGCATAGGTCACGCCGTGATAGCTCTCGTCGGGCGTGGTGAGACCCGGGAACTTGTCTGCATGGGCCATCCAGTCAAACTGGCCGTGGTCAACGATCACGCCGCCCAGGTAGGCCGCATGCCCATCCATGTACTTGGTGGTAGAGTGCGTGACGATGTCGGCGCCCCACTCAAAGGGACGGCACATCACGGGCGTCGGGAAGGTGTTGTCGACCATCAGCGGCACGCCGTGGTCATGCGCGGCCTTGGCAAAGCGCTCAATATCGAGCACGGCAAGGGCGGGGTTGGCAATCGTCTCGCCAAAGACGAGCTTGGTATTGGGCTCAAAGGCTGCCTCCAGCTCCTCATCGGTGCAGTCGGGGGCGACGAACGTGCAGGTCACGCCCATGCGGCCCATGGTGTGGGCGAGCAGGTTATACGTACCGCCGTAGATAGCAGAGCTCGCGACCACGTGATCACCGGCACCGGCCACGTTAAAGATCGCGAGGAAGTTCGCGGCCATGCCCGAACTCGTGAGCATCGCAGCGGTGCCGCCCTCCATCTCGCAGATCTTGGCGGCGACCAGATCGCACGTGGGATTCTGCAGACGGCTGTAGAAGTAGCCCGACTCCTCCAGGTCAAACAGCTTGCCCATGTGCTCGGACGTGTCGTATTTCCACGTGGTGGACTGGTAGATGGGCACCTGGCGCGGCTCGGCATCTCCCGGGTGATAGCCGCCCTGAACACATGTAGTTCCGATGGTCTGCTCGCTCATATCTAGCTCCCTTGCCTGGGTTACGTTTTATTCGGTTCACGATACCGCTACCCTGCACCCCTCTCAACCCATCCCCAAGGTAGGTTAAGGGACAAATTAATCAGAGGTATTTATCTCAAGCCTTGGGCATTTGCTCGATAGATAAAAACGAGGCATACATGAAGCTCTCGATGATTACATACCCCGTCACGGGTACCATAGGCGGGTACACCGTAACCAAGGAGACAACGATGAAGCAAATCGATACGGCCCAGCTCAACACTGCCGCCTGCCAGGCTCAGGCTGCCGAGTACCACGCCCGCGGCTTTAACTGCGCCCAGGCTGTCGCTTGCACGCTCGCGCCCGCTGTGGGGCTCGACCCCCAGATCGCCTTTACCCTCACCGAGGGCTTTGGCGCCGGCATGGGCGGCATGACCGAGACCTGCGGCGCCATCTCGGGCGCCGTGGCGATCATGGGCTTTGTGATGAGCGACGGTATGGAGAACCCCAAGACCAAGGGCCAGACCTACAAGCTGTCGCGCGAGATTGCCAAGCGCTTTGGCGAGAAGAACACGACGACCGTCTGCGGCACGCTCAAGGGCATCGGATCGGACAAAGGTCCGCTCCGCAGCTGTCCCGGTTGCATCGACGATGCCGTCGAAATCGCCTGTGATGTACTAAAGCAGCTCGCCGAGTAAACGGCAGCGACATAAAACGACGGTCGGTGTGCTTGGGATCCGTCCAAAAGCACGCCGGCCGTCGCCGTTAGAACTCGGCAAATTCGGGAGTGCTGACCTCAATCTCCTCGCGCCCCGCCATAAGCTCGCGCATCTTAGCGCAAAACGACTCCTGCTCCCCCGCCTTAAACACCAAATGAAGTGTCACGGCATCCGCGTACTCGGTATCCGAAACCTTGGCACCGGAATCCTGGGCCAAGCGAAGCACCTGCTCATACTGCGGATAGGCCACATGCACGTCAACAGGCACGACACTCGTCATCTCGACGATCTGCCCGGCCTCCTGAGCCGCGGCCACCGCCGCTTGCGTCGCCGCAGTATAGGCGCGAACCAGGCCGCCCGGCCCCAACAGCGTGCCGCCAAAATAGCGCGTCACTACGCAGCAAACATTTTTGAGCTCCGCACCGCGCAACACCTCGAGCGTCGGCATGCCGCTCGTACGGCTCGGCTCACCATCATCGCTCTGGCGCTCACGCCCATCGACCAAAATCCACGCGGGAACATTGTGTCGAGCGTCGTAATGACGCTTGCGAACCATCTCGATAAAGGCATTCGCCTCGTCCTCGGACTCAATATGGACCAGCTGGGCAATAAACCGGCTCTTGCGGTCCACAAACTCGCCCGAAGCCTCAATATTCGATTGCAGAGTAAAATAGCTGTCCAACAAAGCCCCTCAACAAAATAAAGCGCGGCAACAAACAGCCTCAATAATACGGCAAAGGCCGTACCAATAACCCCAGTAAATAGAACGGCAACGCCGATGACCAGGCAAAAACAGCGAGACGGCGTCAGCTGAGTCGATTTGGCCCGAAAGAGGAGGGAGCACGCCTTATGGCGGCGACCGACGAATGAGCACCAAATCGGCCAGCTGACGCCGTCGAAGGCGAGAACCCGTCAGCGCGAGCAAGGTGCCTTGAAAGACGAGGGCATTGACCTTATGGTCATGCCCGAAGGCTTGAAAGGCAGATTGCCGCGCTGACGGGTTCGCAGCGTCAACAAAGTGCTGAGTGGGCCTGTAAGCCGGGTTCTGTCGTGAACGGTCATTTATCTTGTCTGCACGTTACCGTGCAGCTCCACGCACGCTACCCGAACGCGGACCGGGCCGGCCCATAGCGTTCCTATTCGCGCTTGCTCCGGATGGGGCTTGCCAAGCCGCCATGTTGCCACGACGCTGGTGGTCTCTTACACCACCGTTTCAGCTTTTCCCTTTACGCCTTGCGACGCAGGTGGGAGTCTTCTTTTCTGCGGCGCTTTCCGTCGGATCACTCCGCCCGGCCGTTAGCCGGCATCCCGCCCTCTGGAGCCCGGACTTTCCTCACGCGTGCTGCAAGCAGCACATCGCGCGACCGTCTGGCCCACTCAGCAGTGCAAGAGTGTAGCACACCGTTGCCGCAGGCAACGGCACAACACAAGCGCTCGCACGATAAACCAAGAACCACCCATGCGCTACAATAATCACGTCGATGGGCAACGTCGTCAGTCGAGACGCGACCGCGCTCCGCACCCCTCCGTCTACTCGGTGCGTTCCCGCCTCCTCCCCGAGGCGGGATGTCGGCATTTTTCATGCACCGACAATCCAATAGCCTGTGGACAGCCCGGCAGCGTTGCGCATCTCGGCGCCAAATGCAAAAAGGGACCCGTCCATTACGGACGGATCCCTTAAAACAAGTGATCGTCAAACCGAATTACTCGGCGTCGGTCTCCTCGTCCTTCTTCTCGGAAGGCAGCGGGGTAACCTCGATCTCGACGCCCAGAGTCTCAGCAGCAGACTTCATGGACAGGGAGATACGACGACGGTCGAGGTCGATCTCCATGACCTTGACCTGAACCTTGTCGCCCACATGGGTGACCTGAGAAGGCTGATCGACGTGCTTGTTGGCCATCTCGGAGATGTGCACCAGGCCCTCGATGCCCTCGCCCAGATCGACGAAAGCGCCGAACGGGACAAGCTTGGTCACAGTGCCCTCGACGATAGCGCCAACGGGGTACTTCTTGACCAGTGCGCGCCACGGATCCTCGGTGGTCTGCTTGAGACCCAGGGAGATGCGCTCGCGGTTGAGGTCGACGTCGAGAACCTCGACCTCGACCTCCTGGCCGACCTTGACAACCTCGGAAGGATGGTTGACGTGGTTCCAGGAGAGCTCGGAGATGTGGATGAGGCCGTCGATACCGCCGAGGTCGACGAAGGCGCCGAAGTCGACGATGGAGGAAACGGTGCCCTGGAGACGCATGCCAGACTTGAGCTTGGACAGGATCTCGGAGCGCTCGGCCTTACGGGACTCCTCGAGCACGACGCGACGGGAGAGGACAACGTTGTTGCGGTTGCGGTCCATCTCGATGACGCGGGCCTCGATGCGGGTGCCCATGTAGGAGGTGAGGTCCTTGACGCGACGGAGGTCGACGAGGGAAGCGGGCAGGAAGCCACGCAGGCCGATGTCGAGGATCAGGCCGCCCTTGACAACCTCGATAACCTCGCCCTCGACGTTCTCGCCGGAGTTGAACTTCTCCTCGATGCGGTTCCAAGCACGCTCGTACTCGGCACGCTTCTTGGACAGGACCAGACGACCGTCCTTGTCCTCCTTCTGGAGAACCAGAGCCTCGATGGGATCACCGAGTGCAACGATGTCTGCAGGGTTAGCGTCCTTGCGGATGGACAGCTCGCGGACCGGGATAACGCCCTCGGACTTGAATCCGATGTCAACGAGCACCTCGTCATGCTCGATCTTAACGACAGTGCCGTTAACGAGATCGCCCTCATCAAAGTCGGTAATCGTACCGTCGATGAGGTTGTTCATCTCCTCCTCGTTGACATCGTCAAGAGAGAAAATGGACGAGTTCTGAATCTCACTCAAAGGTGGACCCCTTTCGAACTACGGGGCCCCGATTGCTAGGACCTACAGAAGGGTGCGACAAGCACACAACGTTTAGGAACACTCGGGAGCCGACAGATACTAATGTGACGCTTATGCAATCACGTTCGTATAGGTTACGGGGAAATGAGTTCGATTTCAAGCGTGAACTGCCATTTTTTACTCGTATGGAGACTTTTTCGCAATCTTGTGAACGACTGTCTCCACAAGCTGACGATAAGCAGTTGGGCATACGGCTTTGGAGTAAAGTATCCCAAGCCAACGATTCTGGAACGATTTTTCGAGAAAGGTGCCCGCGTGCTCAAAGCAGTCGTTTTCGATATGGACGAAACGCTTCTTAGCATCAACCTCAACGCGTTCATCCTTCGCTATTTTAAGGATGTCTCTTCGATGCTCGCGGATATCGGGCGCCGCAGCCGCGGTGGCACGATGGCACGCCTCGGCACCATCCTGGTCGACCTCAACGCCAATCGCCGCAGCAGCACGGACAATCGCACCAATCTTGAGTTTTACCAAGAAGAGGTCAAGCGCCGATGCGGCATTTGCCTCTCGGACCCACTTATCTACGAGGCGTTTACCTACTACGACCGCGAAGTTCTTCCGTACAAGAATGACGAACTCATCAACGCCCATGCCATGCCGGGCGCACACGCCGCGCTTCAGGCCGTACAGGACGCAGGGCTGCGCTGCGCGCTCTTTACCAACCCCAGCTTTCCGCAGGGGGCCATCGAGTGCCGCATGGGTTGGGGCGACCTGGCCGACGCCCCCTTTGAGCTCGTCACGCACATGGGAAACGCCACCCGCTGCAAGCCTGATGCCACCTACTATCTAGAGCAGCTTCAGGTGATGGGGCTCGAACCGCACGAGGTCCTTATGGTGGGCAACGATCCCAAACGCGACTTCCCTAGCCCCGCCTGCGGCATTCAGACTGCCTATGTAGGCCAGGGCAAGCCCAACCGAGTCACCTGGCGCGGAACCATGGAAGGCTTCGCCCGCGACTTTAACGCCGTAGTAGAAGCCTTCTACGAACACCAAGTAGCGGAAGAGTTGTCCTAACAGACTCGAGTCTTGCCGATCATGATGTTGAGGATCTCGACGTCGGTGTCCTTCATGCCCACGCGGCCTACGTAGCCCATGCTAGCGATCGTCTGTTCAACGGTATCTTGGATCAGACCCTCGCCGGCGCGGAAGCCGCGACCCTGCATAGCCATATCGTGACCCAGAATCGCAGCGTCCACGGCTGCCGAAATCTTAGCCGCGCAACTTGCCTTGGCGCCATCGCACACGATGCCGCCCACGTTGCCGAGCGTGTTCGAGACCGTCGCGCCAATCTGCTCGCGCGTGCCACCGCACAGCCAGGTAATCGCGGCGCCGGCACCGCACGCAGCGCAAATAGCACCGCAAAACGCCGAGAGCGCACCAATATAGCTCTTGATATGCACGGCGATAAGATCGGACAGCATCACGGCGCGCACCAGACGCTCGTGGTCACAGCGCAGGTACTCGGCATACTCCATGACGGGCAATGCGCAGGTAATGCCCTGATTGCCCGAGCCGCACACAATGGCGACCGGCAGCGCGCAGCCGTTCATGCGGGCGTCGGACCCGGCGGCTGCACGGGCACGGGCACGGCAGGCGACGTCATCGGCACGAGCGCCCAGCAGCGTACGGCCCACCTCGGCACCCCAAGCGTGCGCGAGGCCCTCGGCACTGATCGCGCCGTTCAGCTCAATCTGACGCTCAACGGCAGCGCGGGCGCCCTCAATGTCGCCGTCCTCGATAAAGTCGACAATGGACTCAATTGACATGGGCGTGTCGGCCTTATCCGCCGCCCGCTCGGCCACCACGCGCTCGGCGCAGGCGGCACACTCCCCCGCCGACTTGCCGCATACCGGAATACCGTCGAGCGTATGGCACGTGACATTGGTGTGGTGATCGGTAATCTCGACAACCGCGGTATGGCCCCCGGCCGTGGCAGTCACCTTGATGTAGAGGTTGGGCACGCCCTCGACGAGCGACACATCGCAGTAGCCGGCATCGGCGAGGAGCTCGGTCACGCGAGCACGGTCTTTATCGTCAACGCTCTCGAGCACCTCGAGCGCGCTCTTGGCGTCGCCGCCCACGGCACCCAGCACGGCCGCCGCCTCAATACCGTGCATGCCGCCCGAGTTGGGCACGGTCACGCTCTTAACGTTCTTGATGATATTGCCCGAGCAGGCAACATCCATATGATCGGGTTCGCAACCGAGCGTCTGGCTCGCCAGCGCCGCTGCATAGGCAACGGCAATGGGCTCGGTGCAGCCGAGCGCACAGACAAGCTCGCGGTTCAAAACATCGCAAAACGAGTTATCACGAAGGGAATCGGCAGGCATAGGTATCTCCTACTTGTATAACGGGCTGGGCTCTCAAAAATAGCTAGCTCTTTTATTTGATAACAATGCATCAAAAACCGCAACCATGGTTCCGGCGGACGGCGCTCAAACGCAAACCGGAGGAATTATTCATGAGAAGCTGGTCTTGTTGCATGCTAAAGCGTTTGACCAAAAAACGCCCGAGCGTTTACACAAAAGTCGCGCTATCATGCAGTCGAACGCGGTAAAACCTTTAGCATTTGCGCCGCACAGACCAGAGAGGAACCATCCATGAAGATCGGTATCGGTAACGACCACGCCGCCGTCGAGCTCAAGAACATCATCTCCGAGCACCTGAAGGAGCGCGGCTGCGAGGTCGTGAACTTTGGCACCGACACCTCCGAGAGCTTTGACTACCCCATCGCCGGCTACAAGGTGGGTAAGGCCGTTGCCAACGGTGACGTCGACCTGGGTATCCTGATCTGCGGTACCGGCGTCGGCATCAGCCTGGCCGCCAATAAGGTCGAGGGCGTTCGCGCCGTCGTGTGCTCCGAGCCCTTCAGCGCCAAGCTCTCCCGCATGCACAACAATACCAACGTGCTCGCCTTTGGCGCTCGCGTCGTGGGCTCCGAGCTCGCCAAGATGATTGTCGACGAATGGCTCGACGCCGAGTTTGAGGGCGGCCGCCACGAGCGTCGCGTCAATCTCCTCAACGAGATCGACCACACGCGCGGACTCAAGGTCGTCGACGAGGCTTAAAGACCTACAAAGCCATACGCTAACGCCAGCCCCCGCCCGGAAGAAACATCCGGACGGGGGCTCTTTAGTAGATTTCTAGGCGTTTACCAACAATCTACTGGAATAAAAAGGGCGCCGCGGCTGGAATTCCGCGGCGCCAAAGCCACACGCTAACAGCTTTAAGGAGTCAAAGCTGGTTTAGCCAAAGAAGCGCTTAATCTCGATCTCGGCGTTCTCCAGGCAGTCGGAGCCGTGGATAACGTTGGCGTTGACATCGACAGCGAAGTCGCCGCGAATGGTGCCGGGGGCAGCATCAAGCGGGTTGGTAGCGCCCATAAGGCTGCGCATCTTGGAGACAGCGGAGAGACCGGAAACGACCATCTTGACGACCGGACCGCTCGTCATAAAGTCGCAGAGACCGCCAAAGAAGGGCTTATCGGCCAGATGGGCGTAGTGCTCCTCGACGGTAGCGCGCTCGAGCGTGGTCATCTCCATGCACTCGATGACAAGGCCGCTGCGCTCAATGCGAGCAACAATCTCGCCGATTTTGCGATCGCGCACCGCGTCGGGCTTAATCATGATGAAGGTCTTCTCGATAGCCATAAGGTAGCCTTTCAAGTAGGTTCGCGCGTGCCCAAGTCCCATTCCGGCACCCGCCTGGACTGCATCGTAACAGAGTTTTAGCTGCAGTTAAACAAAAAGCTGTTTCTTGAAACGCTACAATTTATTAAAGCGCTCCATATGTGTCACTTCTGTTTCGAAGCTCGATTAGAGTACCATCCGACTGCCCATCAACTGCATCGAGCAGAGCAGACGGTCGGTTGCCGCCCGCGAACGTACCCCCTTCACAACCTGCCCAAAGGTCCTACAGAACTTCTCGACAAGCCCCTCCCCCATAGCAACAAAATACGGACGCCCACATCAGCAGACGCCCGTAAAGCAAAAAACGATTCCTCAATAAATGGCAAAAACGGCTTCGGCCAAACCCTTACTTTACCCCGTGGCCCATCTCGACGACCTTGGTCAGCGATCCAAACACGCCCTCGTCGGCCACGAGCTGTGCCTCGGCGCGCTCAAGCTGCACGGCGACGGCGGCAGGGGCGGTACCGCCCTCGGTCGTACGCGCGGCGACAATTGAGGGGATGTCGAGCGCCTCGGTAATATCGCGCTCAAAGAGCGGGCTTGCCTCCTGGAACACCTCAAACGGCAGGTCCTCAAGATTGCAGCCACGCTTCTCGCACATCAGGACCAGATGGCCCACCACGGCATGCGCCTCGCGGAACGGCAGACCACGCTTGGCCAGGTAATCGGCAACATCGGTGGCGGCAAGGTGCCCCACGCCGCACTCGCGCGCCATGGCATCCTCGTTAACGGTCCAGGTCGAAATCATACCGGCCATAACAGACAGGCACTGCATGAGCGTATGGGCAGTATCGAGCGCGCCCTCCTTGTCCTCCTGCAAGTCCTTGTTATAAGCGAGCGGCAAGCCCTTCATGGTCACGAGCAGCTGCACCAGGTTGCCATAGACTCGGCCGCTCTTGCCGCGGATAAGCTCGGCAAAGTCGGGGTTCTTCTTCTGCGGCATGATGGACGAGCCGGTGGAGTAGGAGTCGGAAAGCGTAATGAAGCCAAATTCGGAGCTCGACCACAGCACGATCTCCTCGGAAAGACGCGACAGGTGCATAGCCATAACGGAGCCGGCGTAATGCAGATCGAGCAGGAAATCGCGATCGGAAACAGCGTCGAGCGAATTAGGGATCACACCCGCAAAGCCAAGTTCGGCAGCCGTCATCTGGCGATCGAGCGGATAGCTCGTGCCGGCAAGCGCGGCAGCACCCAGCGGGCAGTTGTCGGCGGCATCAAAGGCGGCCTTCAGGCGCGTAAAGTCGCGCGCGAACATCCAGGAATACGCCAGCAGATGATGCGACAGCAGTACGGGCTGAGCATGCTGCATGTGCGTGTAGCCCGGCAGAATCACCTTGTCGTACTTCTTAGCCGCATCCACCAGCACATGGCGCAGCTCAAGATTGGCCTCCATGAGCTCCTTGGCCAGCGCCTTGACGCCCAGGCGTGTGTCGGTCGCCACCTGGTCGTTGCGCGAACGTCCGGTATGCAAGCGCTTACCGGCCTCGCCGATGCGACGCGTCAGCTCGCTCTCGATAGACATATGAATGTCTTCGTCGTTGATGTCGAAGGTGAAGTTGCCGGCATCGATATCCTGTTCGATTCCAGTCAGGCCCTTGGCAATCGCTTGCTCGTCCTCGGCACTGATGATGCCCTGGGCCGCCAGCATTTTGGCATGCGCCTTAGAGCCGGCGATATCCTGCTTATAGAGATGTTTGTCGACCGGCAGCGACGCGCCAAACTCCTGCGTGACCTCGGCCACGCCTGCCTCAAAACGACCGCCCCAAAGAGCCATGGAACCGTCCCCTTTCTCCAAATACCAAAACAAGCGCCCAAAGCAATGCGCCCTGTCGCTAAAGCGATTTTTCAACCGCTAGTTTTACACATTCCCCACCGTGTGCGGAGCCATGTAGCTAATTTGTAAAGAAGTGACGCGCCATGCACTTGGCGCCCAACGTCTCCCTCCGGATGTTGCCCTGCGAACTATCGATCCAGGCCTTCAGGCTCATAGGGACGTCCTCGACCCTTGCAGCATCGAACTCGGGCGCGAGGGCAAGTAAAGCATGCGCGATAGCATTGAACATAATGGATACTCCTCATATATATAGGCGCAGAGCCGCCAAATTGATAGAAGGAGCCCCGCCGGACAACCCCGGCGGGGCTCGGACTCAGCCGCAGACGCGGCATCATATATGCGGGCGGAACGTAGGGGCCACCGATGTTAAGAAGTGTCAGCAAGCATAACGAAAGGTAGGGACCCCGTGCGCCCGTTATGTATCACGCGGATGGGCCGCGCGGATACCAAGGGAAGGAGGCGCTAGGCCTGGGCGGCAGCAGAGCTGGGGCCCTGGACCTTTGCCCACGTCTTAAGCGACAGCGTATCGATCTCGATAAAGCCGGCGCTGGCCTTCTCGTCAAACGTGGTGTCGCGGTCGTAGGTAGCCAGACCGTAGTCGTAGAGGCTGAAGGGGCTCTTGCGGCCGACGACATGGCAGTTGCCCTTAAAGAACTTCAGACGGACAGTGCCGGTCACGAACTTCTGGGTATCGGCCATAAAGGCATCGAGAGCGTTTTTGAGCGGGCTGTACCACTGGCCGTTGTACACGGCGGTGGCCCAATCCTGCTCGAGCTTGATCTTGGTCTTGAGCAGGTCGCCCTCGACGCAGATGTCCTCGAGCGCCTTGTGGGCGGTGATGAGCGTCAGGGCTCCGGGAACCTCGTAGCACTCGCGGCTCTTAAGGCCCACCAGGCGATCCTCGACCAGATCGAGGCGGCCAAAGCCATTGTCGCCGGAGATCTTGTTGAGGGCGATGACGATCTCGGAGAGCTTCATCTTCTTGCCGTCGACGGCGACGGGCTTGCCGGCCTCAAACTCAATCTCGGTGTAGGTCGGAGTGTCGGGCGTGTCCTCGGGGTTCTTGGTCATAACCCAAGCGTCGTCGAGCGGCTCGTTCCAGGGATCCTCCAGGTGACCGCACTCAATGGCACGACCCCACAGGTTGTCGTCGATGGAGTAGGGGTTGTCGTTGGCACCCTCGGGAACCGGCACGTTGTGGGCGTGGGCATAGGCGACCTCGTCGGGACGGCACTTCAGGTCCCACTCGCGAACCGGGGCGATAACCTTGAGCTCGGGGTCGAGGGCCTTGACGGCGGCCTCAAAACGGACCTGGTCGTTACCCTTGCCGGTGCAGCCGTGGGCGACGTAGGTCGCGCCAAACTCGTGGGCGACCTCAACAAGCTTCTTGGCAAGCAGCGGGCGAGACAGGGCGGAGAGCAGCGGGTACTTGTTCTCGTACATGGAGTTTGCTGCGATGGCTTTGGTCAGGAACTCATCGGAGAACTCGTCGCGCAGGTCGAGCACCTGGCAATCGAGAACGCCCAGGTCGAGCGCCTTCTGCTTCTTGGCATCCAGTCCGGTCTCTTCCTGGCCCACGTTGCCGCAGACACAAACGACATCGAGATTCTTCTCGTCCTGGAGCCACTTGACACATACGGATGTATCAAGACCACCGGAATATGCGAGAACGACTTTTTCCTTGCTCATGGCTGTTTCCTTTCGCCCTTGGTAGCTAGTTAGAACATCGGTCAGTTGCAAGTCACCTTGAGGTCAAAAACCGTGCAATATCAGGTTATTCAGCAGAATGCATCACAGGCATGCCCTAGAAACATGCGGTTAAGTCGTGCTTAAACCCAACGACCTCAAAATGACTCTGTTGAGGCATTGCGCCCCATGCAGACAGAGACGATTGTTATCGTCGTCGGGAAATTGCGCGCTGGCGTCGGATGGCATTGTCTGCAGTGGTGATGATCTTTACGAACTGCATCTGCCTCTCCTTTCACGTATCGCCGGGCGCAATTCAAATATCGCAAACGGTACCTTTTCCTCGGTAAACGGCTCTTCTGCCGTCTCCGTTTTCGATGTTCGCTATATTACGATAAAGTGCACGCTGCGCAAGCGACAAATTCAAATTTCTGAAAAGTTTTTTCATTAGTTTGTGAATTGCAGTGCAAATACGCACCATTCCTGCGAAAATACGCTCGACTACTAGTTGATGGTTATAACGTCTGAAACAATCTCGAAACGAAAGGCGCATTTTTATGCAAACTTACGAATCGGACGCCAACATCGGCAACATTAAGCTTCTCGCCGTCGATATGGACAAGACGCTGCTGACCGACGAGCGTGTGCTGCCCCAGGGTCTTGATGAGCGCCTGGACAAGCTAGCCGACGCAGGCATCGTATTCTGCCCCGCCAGCGGACGTCCCGCCCCCAAGCTCGAGGAAATGTTCGAGGGCATTAAGAACCGCCTCGCTTTTTGTCCCGATAACGGAGCGTGCGTGATCTATCGCGGTAGCTATATCTATAAGAGCAATATTGACGTGGAGCTGTATCAGCAGGTCTTGAGCCGTGCCTCGGAGGATCCTCGCGCTGTCCCCGTCCTGTGCTGCTTCGACGAGTTCTACGTACTTGCCCGCGACCATCAATACCACGACGAGATCAGCGTCTACTACAACACAATCAACTACGTCGACAGCTTTGAGGGCATTGATCTCGAGTCCAACAAGATTTCGATCTTCTTCCCCGGCTACGACGCCGAGCCCGCTTTCCGCGAGACCTATAGCCCCGAGTTCTCGGACAAGCTCTACGTCACCAACGCCGGGCGCGAGTGGATCGACTTTATGAACCTGGGCGTCGACAAGGGCGCCGGCGTCGCGCACCTGTGCGAGCACCTGGGCATCGATATTGCCGATGCTGCCGCCGTGGGCGATACCTACAACGACATCCCCATGCTTGAGCGCGTCGGTCACAGCTTTATCGTGGACAATGCCGAGGAGCACATGAACGCGCACGCCAAGTGGCGCATTCCGAGCAACAACGACGGGGGCGTACTGACGCTCATCGACGCCATCCTGGCGGCTCGGTAGCCGTCCCATCGGGCCTGGCCGGGCGGCACGGGATAACTTTTCGCTCGGTCAGGTCCTGCGCAAGACGAAAGCCACATTAAGTGGCTTTCTTTGCGTGCAGAATCTACGAAAAGTTAACCCGTGCCGCCCGGCCAGGCCCTAGGTTTACTTTCCTGCCGCCAAGATGGCGTCTTGAGTGTCTAGATACTTAGCTGAAATGATTTGAGCAGAGGGGAGCTCCTTGTTGGAAGGGGCTCCCCTCTGTTTTGGTTACTGTGGGACAAATTAATCAGTAGTGTTTGTCCCAAATCTTAAGTATGTGGGGGCTTGCGTCTTGGGCGAGCTTGCCTTACGGAGCGCTTTCCTATTTGGCGTCGGCCCAGGTTATGCCGGTGCTGGCTTCGGCGATCAACGGTACGCGGAGGTCTACGACGTGTTCCATGACGTCGCGGACCATGGTGGTTAGGCGCTCGACTTCGTTGACGGGGCACTCAAAGTCCAGTTCGTCGTGTACCTGCAAGATCATGTGGGCGGCAAAACCCTCTTCTTCCAGGCGGCGGCTTACGCGGGCCATGGCGATCTTGATGATGTCGGCGGCGGTGCCCTGCATGGGGTGGTTCATGGCCGTGCGCTCACCAAAGCCGCGGAGCTGTGGGTTTTTGGCCTTGAGCTCGGGAATATGGCGTCTGCGGCCATACATGGTCTCGGCATAGCCCGTCTGCTTGGCTCGCGCCACCACATTGTCGAGGAACGTGCGCACGCCCGGGTAGGCCTCGTAGTAGCGATCGATCATATCGCGCGCCTCGGCCATCGAGATGTGCAGCGACTGCGACAGACCATAGGCCTGCTGACCGTACACGATGCCAAAGTTCACGGCCTTGGCGCGGCTACGCAGGTCGGGTGTCACCTCGGACACCGGCACGCCAAATACGCGCGCGGCCGTCTCGGCATGGAAGTCCTCGCCCTCGTTAAAGGCGCGCACCAGATGCTCGTCGCCCGAAAGATGCGCGAGCAGGCGCAGCTCGATCTGTGAGTAGTCCACCGCCAAAAAGACGCTGCCCTCGCCCGCCGAGAACGCCGTCTTGACGGTACGCCCCAGCTCCGAGCGCGTCGGAATGTTTTGCAGATTGGGGTCGCTCGAAGACAAACGCCCCGTCGCGGTGATGGTCTGGTTGTACGTGGTGTGCACACGCCCGTCACCACGGCGCAGCGGGCCCAGCGTGTCCAGATAGGTCGACTTAATCTTGGACTTCTCACGCCAGTCCAAAATCAGGCGCACGATCTCGTGGTCGCGGGCAAGGTCGCTCAGCACCTTGGCGTTGGTCGAATAGTAGCCGCGCTTGGTCTTTTTGAGGCCCTTGGTCGGAAGTCCCATAACATCAAACAGCACGTGCGAGAGTTGCATGGGGCTGCCGATGTTAAAGGTCTCGTCGCCGGCCAGGTCGCGAATGCTGCGCTCGACCTCGGCAATCTGGGTCGCCAGGCCCTCGGACAGACTGTGCAGGCGGTCGGGGTCCACGAGCATGCCCGCGCGCTCCATCTTGGCAAGCACCGGCACGAGCGGCATCTCGATCCCATCGAACACGTTGGCGGCGTTCTCGCGGGCCATGCGGTCACGCAGCGGTGCAACCAGCGCCAGCGTCAAGGCCGCCGTGCGAGCGGCGGGCGCAGGAGCGTCCTCGCCAGCACCCTCTGCGCCGCGCGCCGCAGGCAGTGCCATCTGCAGATACGTATCGGCAAGATACGCCTCATCGAACTCGGAGCGGTCGGAATCCAACAGGTAGGCGGCAACAACGGTATCGAAGATGCGCGTGGAATCGACTGCCAGCGGATCCATGAGCTCGAGCTCAGAAGAATCGATGGGCGAAAGCTCATGCAGAAGCGCCTTCATATCCGGGCTCGCCACACGGCCTTCCATAAACAGACGCGCGAGCACGCCGGCAATCACGCCGTGGGCGAAGTTGAAGCCCTCAACCTCAGCCGCCGCACCACTGTCGCCCTCCTCGAGCGCAAACAGGCCCTTGGACGTCGCCAACCACAGCGTGCGCGTCAGCCCAAAGAGCGCGCCCTCTTCCTTGTCATCGTCCACCACGGCGGCGACCCACTCGCCGGCATCAATCACGCGGGAGACCTCAGCCGCAACGGCACCAAGCGCGCCAGCATCGCCGGCGGCTGCGCGCAAAACAGCGGGAATCTCAAACGTGCTGGCAGCTGCCCCGCCCTCGCCGCCGATCAGCGCCAAGAAACGGTTCTGCATGGCGGTGATACCAAGCGTGCCCAGCGCCGCGGAAACCTCATCGGCGGAAAACGCCGGGAAGGACGTCGCCTCAAAATCGAGCTCAACGGGTGCATCGGTGCGGATGGTCGCCACCTTACGGCTCAGCAGCGCGTCGTCGATGTGTGCGCGCAGGTTTTCTCCCATCTTGCCCTTGACCTCGTCAGCATGCGCGATGACCTCGTCAAGGCTGCCGTACTGCGCGATGAGCGCACTCGCCTTTTTGGGGCCGATGCCCGGTACGCCGGGAATGTTGTCCGACGTATCGCCCTTCAGACCGTAAAAATCGGGCACGAGCGCCGGCGTGATGCCGTGATACAGGTCGTCCACGCTCTCGGGCGTCATGATCGCCACGTCGGACAGGCCCTTGCGAGTCGAGACCACGTTGACGTGCTCGGTCACGAGCTGATACATGTCGCGGTCGCCGGTCACCAGCAGCATGTCGCAGCCGGCCTCCTCGCCCAGGCGCGCCATGGTTCCCAGGATATCGTCGCCTTCCCAGCCCTCGGACTGCAAAATGGGCACGTTGAGCGCGGCGAGCAGCTCCTTGATCATGGGGAACTGCGCGTGCAGGTCGGGGTCCATGGGCGGGCGCTGCGCCTTGTACTGCGGCAGCATCTCCATACGCACACGCGGCTTGCCCTTGTCAAACGCCACGACAACGCCGTCGGGATTAAAGGCATCGATCATCTTGAGGAACATGTTCAGAAAACCAAAGATCGCGTTGGTGGGGCGACCGTCCGGCGCGTTCATGGTCGGCGGCACGGCGTGGAAGGCGCGATGCATGAGCGAGTTGCCGTCGATGACGGCAAAGGTACGGCGCTTTTCAGACATATTGAATACCTCGCTTTGGGCTGGGCACGGTTTGCTCACACCAGTTTACACGCTCCCCGCCCCGCGGCCACCGCACATCAGGCTTCCCTGCCGCCGCGGGCCCGCGCGTGATACGATGGCTCACGGTACATCAACCAGCACGATCGATCCGAAAGGAGCCTGCGTCATGGAGCGTCCCAGCGCATGGAAAAAGTACACGCCACAGCAGATCGAGGAGCTCGAGGAGCTTTGCCGCGGCTATAAGCAGTTTTTGAGTGAGAACAAGACCGAGCGCCTGTGCGTCAAGGCCGGTATCAAGATGGCCGAGGAGGCGGGCTACGTCAATCTGGAGACCGTGATCGCCGAGGGCCGCGCGCTCAAGGCCGGCGACAAGGTGTACGCCGCCAACCACGGCAAGGACCTCATGCTCGTCAACCTGGGCACCGCCCCGCTCGAGCAGGGCTTTAACATCCTGGGCGCCCACGTGGACTCGCCGCGCCTGGACCTCAAGCAGAACCCCGCCTTCGAGGCCGGCGACATGGCTTATCTCGACACGCACTACTATGGCGGCGTCAAGAGCTACCACTGGGTCGCTTCCCCGCTCGCACTCGTGGGCGTCATCTGCAAAAAGGACGGCACCACCGTCGACATCAACATCGGTGACAAGGCCGACGACCCGGTCTTTACCATCTCCGACCTGCTGATCCACCTCTCGAGCGAGCAGATGGCCAAGCCCGCCAAGGACGCCGTCGACGCCGAGATCCTCGACGTGATCGTGGGCGGCCGCCCCGTCAAGTTTGACGAGGACGACAAGGACGCTCCCAAGGAGCCCGTCAAGCAGATGTTCCTGGATATCCTCAAGGAGCAGTACGACGTCGAGGAGGAGGACTTCCTCTCCGCCGAGATCGAGGTCGTGCCCGCCGGCCCCGCCCGTGACATGGGCCTCGACCGCTCCATGATTCTGGGCTATGGCCACGACGACCGTGTCTGCGCCTATCCGTCCATGCTCGCCCAGATCAACGTCGCCAACGTGGAGCGCACGAGCATCACACTCATCGTCGACAAGGAGGAGATCGGTTCCGTGGGTGCCACCGGCATGACGAGCCGCTTCTTCGAGAACACCGTCGCCGAGATCATGACGCTCGCCGGCGAGGATAGCCCGCTGGCCCTGCGCCGCGCGCTCGCCCGCAGCCGCATGCTCTCCTCCGACGTGTCCGCCGGCTTCGACCCGGGCTACGCCGGCAAGTTCGAAACCAAGAACGCAGCCTTTATGGGTCGCGGCCTGTGCTTTAACAAGTACACGGGCAGCCGCGGCAAGGGCGGCTCTAACGACGCCGACGCCGAGTATGTGGCCCTCATCCGCGACATCATGGACGAGGCCGGCGTGGACTTCCAGACCTGCGAGCTCGGTCGCGTCAACGCGGGCGGCGGCGGCACCATCGCATACATCATGGCTAAGTACGGCATGAACGTCATCGACTCTGGCGTTGCCGTCCTGTCCATGCACGCCCTGTGGGAGGTCGCTAACAAGGCCGATATCTACGAGGCCTATCGCGGCTACAAGGCCTTCATCGAGCGCGCGTAACCAACCCTTCATCAGTTGCGGTGAAATACAGACTAAACTGGCCCATAAACGGCCAAAACAGACCGTATTCCACCGCAACTTCCTTTTTGGCAGAGGAGAGTCCATGCTGCAGGTCGTCATTTCGCCCGCCAAGCAGATGTGCGCGGCCCAAGATGCTTTTGAAGTCCTGGGCATTCCACCCTTTGCGCGCGAGACGGCTCGCCTCCACCGCGCACTGCTAGATATCGAGCGGAATGAAGGCAGCGACAGCCTGCAGGCGCTATGGAACGTGAGTGACAAACTGCTGGGGCCTTGCCTCAACACCCTGCATGAGTTCGGGCCCATCCTGAAAAACGGCGATCTCGACAATCCCGCACTCGCCTGTCACCTCTCCCCTGCCGTCATGTCCTACCACGGCATTCAATACCAGAGCATGGCGCCCGAGGTGATGGATTCCGCGCAGCTCGCATGGCTGCAAGACCATCTGTGGATCCTCTCGGGCCTTTACGGGTGCGTTCGCCCCTTTCATGCCGTCGAACCATATCGGCTGGAAATGGGCGCGAAGCTCGCCGTTGACGATGCCCGAGACCTCTATGCGTTTTGGAGCGACAAGCTCGCGCGGGCTATCGCCCCGGCAGGCTCAAACACCACGATCGTCAACCTCGCCAGCGTAGAGTACGCCAAAGCCGTTCTGCCCCATCTCGCGGGCGACGCCACGGTCGTCACGTGCCTCTTTGGCGAAGGCATCCGCAACGGCAAGCCCATCCAGCGCTCGACCGCCAGCAAAAAGGCACGTGGTTCCATGGTGCGCTGGATGGCAGAAAACAAGCTCGAGGATGTAAGCGGGCTCACCGCGTTTGACGTTGGTTATCGTCACTTTCCCGAGCTTTCAAATAAGAACACTTTGGTCTTCCTGAACGAACAGACCTTGTAGGACCACCGCTACTTTTGAATGTGCTGCCTAGGCACGGCGTCTATTCCGCCAAGCCGTCGGCTTTGGCAACTTCGTTTGTCGAGCCATTTTGGTAGGTAATCTTAACGTGCTCTACCTCGGACACCGCAACACCCGATGGGGGCTCCAAGCGCCATTCCGTCAGCGCGATATCCATAGTCGTAGGCACGTCGCCCTGATTCTTGAGCTTCACCGTCAGCGTTTTGAGCGCCGCATCATACGTCACGCGTTCGATTTCTTCGCCCGGAATAGACCCGCCGCTCAACTGCAGCTGCACAAACTCGTCGCGCGGATACCAATAGTCGCCCGGCGCGGCAACGGTATTGCCGCCCGTAACCTTCACTGTCATGATCGGCAGGGCATCGTCGGCCTCGAACTCCCATGCAGCGCCGCCGTGACCGCCAAACGTCCAGATACAAAAGGCAATCACCAGCACGGCAAGCACCGCAAAACCAATCGCGACAAGGCCATGGTGCGCACGGCTTTCCTCGGCCGATACATCCCATTGCGTCTCTCGATATAGATGCTTGTCTTCCATGTTCGCCTCCCCACAGGCACGCTCGTTAGGCCAATCGTACCCATTCGAGCTATACTTGAGCCCATTACATAAACGGGGAGCTTGCAGGACAAGACGGCAGGCTGAGACTGGGCGCGCCCGCCCTGACCCGCAAACCTGATATGGGTAATGCCAACGAAGGGAGCCGTGCCAATGAGCACACAGACCGAGCCCAAGCTCGTCACGCAAATCGACTTCGCCCGCGCCGGGCAGATCACGCCGCAGATGAAGGAAGTCGCCGAGCGAGAGCATCGCGACCCCGAGTACATCCGCGAGCGCGTGGCCGACGGCCGCATCGCCATTCCCGCCAACATCGTGCACATCAAAAAAGGCATGCGCGCCTTTGGTGTCGGCGAGGGCCTGTCTACTAAGGTCAACGTCAACCTGGGCATCTCGGGCGATAAAGCCGATGCCGCCGAGGAATGGAAGAAGGTCAAGATCGCCGAGGACTTTGGCGCCGACGCCATCATGGACCTTTCCAACTCGGGCAAGACGCGCCAGTTCCGCCAGCAGCTCATCGACGAGACGCCGCTCATGGTGGGCACCGTCCCCATGTACGACGCCATCGGCTACATGGAAAAGCCGCTGGTCAAGCTTACCAAGGATGACCTGTTCGAGGTCGTGCGCGCGCACGCCGAGGACGGCGTGGACTTTATGACCATCCACTGCGGCATCAACAAGTCGGTCACCAAGACCTTTAAGGAGACCGGCCGCTTGATGAACATCGTGAGCCGCGGCGGCTCGCTGCTGTTTGGCTGGATGGAGGTCACCGGCAACGAAAACCCCTTCTACGAGTACTTTGACGAGCTGCTCGAGATCTGCCACGAGTACGACGTGACGATTTCGCTCGGCGACTCCTGCCGCCCGGGCTGCCTCTACGACTCCAACGACGCCACCGAGACCGCTGAGATGATCGAGCTGGGCAAGCTGTGCAAGCGCGCTTGGGCTGCCGGCGTCCAGGTCATGGTCGAGGGTCCGGGTCACATGGCGCTCGACGAGATCGCCGCCAACATGAAACTGCAGAAGCGCCTGTGCCACAATGCCCCGTTCTATGTGCTCGGGCCGCTGGTGACCGATATCGGCGTGGGTTACGACCACATCACCGCTGCCATCGGCGGCGCCATCTCCGCCAGCTCCGGTGCCGACTTCCTGTGCTACGTGACGCCGGCCGAGCACCTGTGCCTGCCCAACGCCCAGGACGTGCTCGATGGCCTCATGGCCACCAAGATTGCCGCGCACGCCGCCGATATCGCCAAGAAGGTGCCGCACGCCCGCGACATGGATGACAAGATGGGCCAGGCACGTCGCAAGCTCGACTGGGATGCCATGTGGAAGTGTGCTCTCGATCCGGTCACCGGTAAGAAGCGCTACGAGGAATCCCCCGCCGCCACCGAGGGCACCTGCACCATGTGTGGCAAGATGTGCGCCGTCCGTACCGTCAACAAGGTGTTCGAGGGCACGACGATCGATCTTGGCATGGAGGATTAACGCGTCATTGGAGCCACAATCGGCAACAAGGTGCTCGTCAATTGTTGACATGTGAACATTTGTTTATATTTACGTAAAGATTGCACCGCCCGCCCGGGATCGGCATACAGCCGGCCCGGGCATCTTTATAATGCGGATTGAAGACCCATTTGAATCCGACCGAACGAGGGAGCGAACATGGATCGCAGCAAGGTACCCGCCGTTCTATCCATCGCGGGATCCGATTCCAGCGGCGGTGCCGGCATTCAGGCCGACATCAAGACCATCACGGCGCACCGCCTGTATGCCGAGACGGCCATCACCGCCATCACAGCGCAAAACACACTGGGCGTCACCGCCGTGCAGGATATCTCGCCAGATATCGTAGCCGCGCAAATTGACGCTGTCTTTGACGATATCCGCCCGAGTTCCGTCAAGATTGGCATGGTCTCCTCTGCCGAGATTATCGAAGTCATCGCAGACCGCTTGAGCGCTTGGAACGCAACCAACGTGGTCGTCGACCCCGTCATGGTCGCCACCTCGGGCGCGCGCTTGATTGCCGAGGATGCCTCCGAGGCACTCACCCGCCGCCTGTTCCCGTTGGCAACGGTCATCACGCCCAACATTCCCGAGGCCATGACGCTGCTCGACTACGAGGTCGATTCCGAGCGCACGCAACAAAATGCCGCTATGCTCCTCACCCGCCGCTTTGGCTGCGCAGCCTTGGTTAAGGGCGGTCATTTTGTCAACGAGGCTAACGACGTACTGGCCGAGCCTGCGCCCCTCGATGACGAGGGCAACCACCTGGGCGATCCGCTCACTACGTGGTTTCGCCACAAGCGCATTGAGACCAGCAACACGCACGGCACCGGCTGTACGCTCTCATCCGCCATCGCTTGCGCGCTGGCCCAGGGCATGGAACTTGCCGACGCCATCAACGCCGGCAAGGCCTACCTGACCGGCGCTCTCGCCGCCGGCCTGAACATGGGCAAAGGCTCCGGCCCTGTCAACCACATGTGGCAGTACTAAATAGCCAGTAACCTGCCAAAAAAAGACAGGCTACCTTGCACCAAAAACCGTCGCAACATTCGATGAAAATCGTGCAAACGCGAAAAATCATCGGATGTTGCGACGGTTTGATTTTAGATAGCGGTCGAGCAAAGGACCGGGGCGCCTATTCGTCGGCGAGCTGGATGCCGAGCAGGCCCGAGAGTGCCAACGCCTGCTCGGCATTAACCGTCAGGCCACGCAGCTCATGGTAATCGCCCGAAACAACGGGCGCTGCAAATGTACAGCGCGACACATCAACGCCGGAAAGCGACGTCTTGAACACATCAACACGCGTCAGGTCACAGCCATCCAGGCGTATCTGACCCAGCTTGGCACCCTGAAACGCAGCCTCTCTCAGACGTGTATCGCATGCTGTCATAGGGCCAATGCGTCCCTCCGAAAGGTTCGTATAGCTCAAATCGCACGATCCAAACGACACGCTCGACAGGCGCGCCTTGAGCAAGTTGAGTCCCGGTGCCGAGCAGTCAACGAAGTCGCAGCGGCTGAGCCAGCAGCCTTCCATGTTGCAGCGGATAAAGCGGCAACCGCGAAACACCACGTCGCGAAACGTCGAGCCGCTCCAGTCAACGCTATCGAACTCGCAAGATCGGAACACAACGCCATCGAAGGTCGCGCCGTTCGCCACGTCGTAGGCAAGATCCAAATCCTCAAAAGCGGTATTGGAGACGAGCTCATCGCCCTCGGCAAAGAGGTCGATGAGCTCGTCCATGCCCATATGGCAGCCAATCCGTTCGTTTACCCGGGCAAAACCACCACAAAGGTGCCTGTCCCCTTTGCGGTGGCTTGGGGTCGCGCTACTCACCGAGCATCTCTTGGAGCTTGGCTGCCACGGCGTGACCCAGGCTCTCGTGGCTTTCGGGCATCATATGCAGATAGTCGATATCGCCCGGCTCGGCAAACTCCGCTGCATTCAAAAAGTCGCAGCCAAACTGCTTGGCTACGTGCGCATAGTATTCAGCAAAATGCTCCGAGGCCTCGACGGAACGCTCGTCAAAATCGGTCATATATACATCGGCGATTTGCGGCTTGATCTTGATAGGTGCCATCAGCAGAATACGCGGGCAGGGTGCGACATTGGTCCAGGGAAATGCACGCACCGCGCGAATCAGTGCCATGGTGCCACGGGCAATATCGGAGGCCGTCACACCAAAGACCGTCTTGCAATCGTTAGTTCCCAGCATAATAACGATCGCATCCAGCGGCTTATGGGCCTCGAGCAGCATCGGCAGCGCGCGGATGCCGTTAAGATTGGTATCCAGATGGCACATGTCGTCGCGTACCGTCGTGCGGCCGTTGAGGCCTTCTTCAATTACATGCCAGCCCTCGCCTAAGTCACGTTGGGCCACGCCGCACCAGCGCACATCCTGCGCATAGCGCACCGCGGTGCCGTCGCGCATGCCCGCCGGATCGTAACCATAGGTGTTGCTGTCGCCAAAGCATAGAACGTTTTTCATCGTAAGCCCCTCGCTCAGTAAAAAGCCGACGGAAGCAGCCTCTCCCGTCGGCTCGGCCTATCTGTCAGCACGTACCGATTACAGGTACTTGCGCCAATCGTCCTCGTCCTCATCATCCTCGGTAGCAGCCTGGGCCTGCTCGGCGGCGCGAGCTGCCGCAGCGCGAGCGGCAACCTGGGCATAGGACTCCTCGTTGCGCTCGGGGAAGTTTGCCAGCACGTGCTCGAACTTGGCAAAATCCTCATCCCAGCGCGTAGAAGGCACGGCAAAGAAGACCTGCTTGACCTTAAAGTCGCCCGACGCGAGCTCCTTGCGGAAGAGCTCGGCCACGGTCTCTGCGTCAAAGCCGTTGTTGTCGCAGCCCCAAGCGCCCAGCACGAGCTTCTCGCGACCCAGCTCGTCGCAGATGGCAAGCACAAAGCGAATGCGGTCGCGCAGGGCATCCAGCAGAGCATCGTCGCTCACGCGATACTCCTGGCGGGCGCGCTTGACGTTGGGCGCGGCGGCCACGATCACGTCGGCGTATGCATGCACGTGGTTGCGGTCGAAGCGCACCGCAGGCACCACCAGCGCACGGTTTCGGTAAAGCTCGCAGTTGATGTTGCGGCGACGGTTCTCGCCGTACCATTTGCGCTGCTTATCGAGAACGTTGTACAGATACGAATCGGCGCACAGCGTGGCCTCCTGGCCCAGATAACCCTGAATATAGCCACCGCCCGGGTTGGTGAACGAGGCAAAGGCGAGCACGGCCATGTCGCAGAACTGCGCATAGCCACGACCGTTGTCCAGGATGGCCTGCGTGGCGGAGGCATCGAGCACGGTGACCTCGGGCAGAACCGGAGCGGGCTCCTCAGCAGGCGCGGACTCAGCTTCAGCGATTTCCTCGGCAGACTCCTCGACGGGCTCAGGCGCTGCCTCGGTCTCGGGCGCCGCCTCGGTCTCGGCAGCCTCCGCGCCCTCGACGTCCTCGGCAACCTGTTCTTCGGCGGCCACAGCACTCTGAACCTTGGCCTTCATCGCCGCGACAAAGCCGGCAGGCATACCGTCAAACTCGCGAACACCGGCAAGCGAACGCTCGATATCCTTGGCGCACGCTTCGGACACAGTTGCCACGTGACGCTCGGCGGCCTTGGCACGGGCCTCGCGCTTGGGATTGGGCTGACCCGCGCGATTAGACCTGCGGTTACGGTTCCTGTTGTCGACGTCTGCCATACGTGGCCACCTTTCCTGTCGCTGCCGCTATCGGCTTTTTCCATCCATGATACCCCGCCGCATACAAAAAAGACGGCCCCGAAGGACCGCCTTTCGCATCGATTTACACGCACGGCGAGCACCACCGCAATTCGCCACTAGTCGCGACGGCCAAGGATGTTCAGGATGCGCAGGAACACGTTGATAATGTCCACGAACAGATTGGACGCCATGAGCACGGCGTTGGGCAGTGTAGGCGGCACTGTCGTGGCAACATAGGTGTCGTAGCCAATAAAGCCGGCGAACACCACGATCACGATCAGGTCGGTGATGGTCTGCGAGACGCCCATGAACATCAGCACGATCTCAACCAGAATAGTGGCGAGCAGAATGCCAAAACCGATGCCATATACGCGCTGGAAAAACTTGGGGAACGTCACGCCCAAGGCGCCAAAGACAAAGGTGATGGCGGCCGTGGCGATAAAGGCAGTGTTGATGGTGGGCAGGTCGTAGTTGGCAAGGCCAAACGACGCGGTCAGGCCAAAGGTACTCGCAAAGATTACGTAGCCCACAAGGGACAGGCCCACGGACTGTTTGCTGGCAGCAGCCGACATCATAACCATGCCGACGATGGTCAAAATAAACGAGCCAAAGACCAGCGGCAAGGCGGCGCCGCTCATCATCATGCGCGCAAACGACATGGTGCTCGTAAAGTAGGCGCCGGCGCCCATGGCGCAAAAGCCCAAGAAGATCAGGGCAGACATGGTGAGATTGTACGCGCGCGGCGACATCTCCTTGGCGCGGCTTGCGCCGCTCTCGACGGGGCCGTTCTGATAGCCCTGGATATCGTTCATAGGTTCGTCCTTTCAAAAAGCGCCACAAATAACGGCGCAGTAGCTGACAAGATTCCTGTCATTGTACCCGAACGCCGTGCGTCCTTACCTACGGCGCTCGCCCTCAAGCGTACGGTCGAATGCCCACACCCACCAACGCATCAGGTGGGCCTGCGAGCCATCTGGTCGTTCGCGCGTCTGGTCCTCCAGATACAACTCGGTCGCGTGCCCGCCAAAACGCACCTTATAGGTTGCCGTACGGATGCCGTGAACCGTCAGGCCAAACCCAGCGGTCGAGACAATCTCGTCAATCGTAAAGCAACGACCGTCGACCCAGCAGACGGTGACCGGCACGACCTGTCCGCCCGCGAGGATGCGAGCCACGACGTCCACATACTGCTTGTGCACGCGCCGAGTTTTGCCATCTGTCTGTCGATATTCCATGTCTCCTATTATCGAACGCATGTTTGCATGTTGTAAAGCGAACAGACTGTGGTTTTGGAGTGTCGGAGCGAACGCGCGTGTCCGCATGGCGTGATAGCAAAAAGAACACCCACGGTCAACAGGGCTAATATTCAATTTTAGTGCCAAAAAATTACTTCTCCCATCAGAACTCGGCAAAGAAACCCGTAGGAGGTGATACGATTTATCATGTTTTTGTAACGTGTCTGCAAACTTCGAGAAAGCCCATATATGGACGTAACGTTCTCAACCTTCCTCGGCCAAATTGTGTCGAACCCAGTCCTTGCCGTCACCGTGATCCTCGCGTTGGGCGCCATCTTCGTCAATGGATGGACCGACGCGCCCAACGCCATCGCGACCTGCGTCACTACGCGTTGCATGCCCGCCCGCGCCGCCATTCTCATGAGCGCCGCATTCAACTTCCTCGGCGTGCTCATCATGACGCACTTTAATGCGAGCGTCGCCAACACCATCTCACATATCGTCGATTTTGGCGGAAACAGCACCATGGCGCTCGCCTGCCTGTGCGCGGCGTTGTTCTCCATCGTCGTCTACGGCGCCACAGCGTCGCGTTTTGGCATCCCCACCTCGCAAAGCCACAGCCTTATCGCCGGCCTGACCGGTGCCGCTATCGCCCTCGGCGGCGCGAGCAGCGTCAACGTCCACGAGTGGATGAAGGTCATCTACGGCCTGGCGCTCTCCATCGGCCTGGGCTTTGTCATGGGCTGGGTCCTGTGCAAACTCGTCTCGATTCTTTTCGCCGCCGCCAACAGGCGACGTGCCAATGTCTTCTTTAAATACGCTCAGATCGCGAGCGCTGCGGCCATGAGCTTTATGCACGGCGCGCAGGATGGACAGAAGTTCATCGGCGTGCTCTTTTTAGGCGTGGCCTTCGCAAACGGCCAGACCAGCGTCGGCGATGCCGGCATCCCCATCTGGATTATGCTGCTGTGCTCGGCCACCATGGGTATCGGCACCAGCGTGGGCGGTGAGCGCATCATCAAGTCCGTCGGCCAGAGCATGGTTAAGCTCGAGAAGTATCAGGGCTTCTCCGCCGACCTCGCGGGCGCCGCGAACCTGCTGCTTGCCACCCTTACCGGCATCCCCGTGTCCTCCACACACATCAAGACCTGCGCCATCATGGGCGTCGGTGCCGTCAAGCGCCTCTCGGCCATCAACTTCGGCGTCGTCAAGGACATGATGTTCACCTGGTTCTTCACCTTCCCCGCCTGCGGACTCATCAGCTTTGTCATGGCCAAGCTGTTCATGATGTTCCTCTAGTCAAACCGAACGTCCATCTGGACCGCAACACTTCGCCCACCCGTCTTCGCCTCGAAAGGACCCACCCATGGCAAAGAAACCCGATTCGTTCTACTTTGACAACTACGTCGCCTGCGCCGACCTTGCTGTCCAGGCCGCAGAGTTGCTCATCAAGATTTTTGAGAACTTTGATCCCGCGCAGATCCACGACATGCTCGAGGAGATGCATGCGATTGAGCATGCGGCAGACAAGAAGCACCACGAGCTCGAAGACGCCCTGCTCACCGCCTTTATCACCCCGCTCGAGCGCGAGGATCTGGATCTGATGAGCTGCGCGCTCGACACCGTGCTCGACCGTATTGAGGGCGTCGTGCAGCGCGTCTACTTCACCAACATCCAGAGCATCCATCCCGACGCCATCGTCATCGCCCACAAGGTGACCGACGCCTGCCGCGCCATGAAGGACCTGATGGTCGAGCTGCCCAACTACCGCAAGTCCAAGACGCTGCGCGAACTGGTCATTCAGATCAACACCATCGAGTCCGAGGCCGACGAGCTCTACATCAACGCCATGCGCAACCTGCACGTCAACGGCAAGGACCCGCTCGAGGTCATCGCTTGGCGTGACGTATATGCCTTCCTGGAGTACTGCGCCGACTGCTGCGAGAATGTGGCCGATGTCGTGGATTCGATTGTCATGAAGAACAGTTAATTGGGGGTACGTGTCCCGGCGGCGAAGGGCCGGCCACGGTTTGCTTTCTCACTCCGGCTGCTTTGCAGAGTCGTTCGAAAGTAAACCGTGGCCGGCCCTTCGCCTTACGTACCACCATTGGGAACTTTGGCTGATAGTTGTAGCGCGATGGGGGTTTGGCTGAAGGGACCTATGGTACCCGTTCGGACACTTTGGCCCTTGATGAGCGTTTGGCTGATTGCTGCTTTGGGTACTCTTTGGGTTACTTTTGGTTTGTTTGATTTTTAATTTTAGGAGGGCTTGTATGTCTTATTTGGATCTGGCTCGTGGTCGGTATTCTTGTCGTTCTTTTGAGGACCGTTCTGTTGAGCAGGCTGTGGTGGATGCCATTGTTGAGGCTGGGCGTATTGCTCCTTCTGCTTGTAATAATCATCCAGCCCGTGTGATGGTGCTGGATACGCCTGAGCTGTTGGAGAAGGCTGCTGCTTGTCAGCCTCGGTTTGCTCGTGATGGGTCCATCTTTGGCGCTCCGCTCATTTTCCTTGTTTGCAGCGTTACCAATGATGCTTGGGTGCGCCCTTATGACCAGATGAACTCGAGTGCCATCGATACCTCGATCGTTTGCGATCAGATGATGATGGAGGCCGAGGAGCAAGGCTTGGGAACGTGCTGGGTGTGCCATTTTAAGCCCGAGGTGGCCCTTGAGCAGTTCGACCTGCCCGAGGGTGTCTATCCCTATCATATGCTCGTCTGTGGCTATCCTGCCGACCATATCGCCGACCCCGAGCATCGAGAGGCTCGCACCATTCCCCTCTCCGACTTCCTCCTCAAGTAGATTTTTGGGACATGCCTTAAAATCTACCTTCTACCACGCGCCCTTCGCCGAGTTCTGCGCCACCGCATCCAGAGCTCGGCGTTTTGTTTTCCAACCCGCATGCATCCAAAAAAGGAGCCCACTAATGCGAGCTCCTCTTACGGACACTAGATTGTAGTTCTGGTGCTAGTCCAGGTCGTCGGCGGCAAAGTTGTCGATCGGGGCGAAGGGATCGGCCACGGGGACAACCGGATCGGCGACGGGCAGCGGCTCGGCGGCGGGAACGGTCACCGCGGGAGAAGCGGCAGAACCGACCGGCGTGGAGGCCATGAGGTCGGCCGGGAAGGAGTTCTGGGCGTCGTCCATAAAGTGCTGGATGAGCTTGAGATACTCGGCCTTGAACTCCTCGCGGGAAGCCTTCAGACGGTCGATTTCCTCGAGCTCGGCCTGCTTCTCGGTCAGAGCCTGGCGGATAACCTCGCGGGCCTTGGCGTCAGCCTCGTTGCGGATGCGATCAGCGTTCTCGTTGGCGTCGTTGACAATTGCCTCGGCGGTCTGCTGGGCAGCGATCAGGGCAGCGGAGATCTGACGCTCCTGAGCGGAGAAGTCGGGTGCGGGAGCGGCCACAGGAGCAGCGGGAACGGCCTGAGCGGCGGTATCCTGGGCCTGGGCAAGCTGAGCCTGCGCGTCGGCAAGCTGCTGCTCGGTGGCGGTCAGGCGACCCTTAAGATCAACGATCTTGGCAAGCATAGCGTCAACCTCGGAGGACAGCGTCTCCAAGAAGACGTCGACCTCGGCAGGATCGTAGCCACGCTTGGCCTCAGAGAAAGTCTGAGCCTGGATGTCTGCAGGGGTAATAGCCATAACAAGTCTCCTTTTTCATCGCCTCGGCGCTACACGCCCGACGTAAGTTACTAAGTCAGTTCTATACGAGTATACCTATAAGAAGCTGCAGAATCAGCCTCTGCACCAACTGCAACGCAATAATCGCAACGACCGGCGAAAAATCAACGCCGCCCATCGGCGGGATAAACCGACGAAAGAGGTTGAGCCACGGGCCGCAGACGCTATCGAGCACTGCAGCGATATCCTGCAGCAGGCCGCCCTGCTTCATGGGAATCCACGTCATAAAGCAATAGACCACGATGAGCGTGGAGTAGAAGTTGAACAGCGTGTTGACCAGCTGGACAATGGTGTAGATGTTGATGAGAATCTCCTCGTCTTGGGTTTACTTAAGGTAGCCGTCGGCACGAAGCTTCTTGAGGTCCGAATCCTTAACCTCGCAGCCGGCGGGCAGCACCATGAATACGCGATCGCCCACTTCTTTGACCGTGGCGCCCAGGCCACAGGCAAAGCCATAGCTAAAGTCCAGGACGCGCTTGGCGACCTCGGTGCGAACGCCAACAAAAATCAGCGCAACAGGCTGCTTGGTGCGAACGCGGCGCACCACGGTCTCCACGTCGTCATAGCTCTCGGGGCGCAGGACATAGGCCGGCAGCTGCGGCGTGGCGTTGATGATGTTGCTCGCATAGGCCGAGGCGTCGCTCGGTGCAGAACCGGGCACAGGTGCCGCGGCGCGAGCACGGGCGCTTTCGGCATAGCTCGACGGCGTGTCGTAGGCGCCGGGACGATAGCCGCCCGCGACAGAATCCTGCGAACGCGACGGCGGATTGTACGTCGTTGCATGACGCGAGTCATCGCCGACCAGCTGACCGGAGCGCGTATACACGGCAACCGACTCAGCTTCACCGCGGCGCGTCTGACCAAGCAGGCCGTTGCTCGGCTCGTCCTGAGTGTAGAAGCCCTCGCCCGAAGCACCGCTGTAGCCGTTGCCTTGATAACTATCGTCATAGCCGTCATCGTAGCCGTAGTCGTCGTCCTGGCCATAACCCTGGTCGTAACCCTGCTGGCCGCCCAGGTGCATCTTATTTTTAATCTCGTCAAGGAAGCCCATGGTTGTGTCCTCTCGCGGTTTAGTGCAGGCGCCCCGATAATCAGTGCGCACTTCAGAGCCTTATTTTACTGCAAACTCCGGGCTAAATACTACTCTGCCCAGGCGAACGAGCGTAGAGCCCTCCTCAAGGGCAGGCTCAAAGTCCTCGCTCATGCCGCAGGAAAGCTCAGGCAGGTTCAAATCGGGATGCGCCGCCTCCAGCTCATCCCTCAGCTCACGAAGCCCCGCAAAGGTGCGGCGTGCCACATCCTTATTCCCCCGGGGCGCCATAGTCATAAGCCCCTGTACGCAAATTCCCTCAAGCTCCGCAAGCTCGCCTGCGGCGTCGCGAACCTCGTCGGGCGAAAAGCCGCCCTTGGACTCCTCGCCGCTCACATTGACCTCGAGCAGCACGTGCTGGGGGACGGAGAGCTCGCCCGCCTCAATCTTGCGAACCGCACGACTCGAGATCGCCTGAGCCAAATGCAGCGAGCTTACCGAATGAATCAGCTCGGCTGAGCCCAGCACCGCATTGATCTTATTGGTCTGCAGGTTGCCGATCATATCGAAGCGCACCTCGGGCAGCTCCGGATGCTCCGCCAGACCCGTGAGCTTGCGAACCAGCTCCTGCGGGCGGTTCTCGGCAAAATGGCGATACCCCGCCTGGATGGCGGCAACGGTCTCATCGACACCAACGGTCTTGGACACGGCAATGAGGCGCGCGGCGTCGTGAGAACGGCCCGCGCGATCGAGCGCCGCATAAAAACGTTCCAGAATCTGCTCGCGGCGAGCGCGCATCAAGTCCAAATAGTTATCCATTGCTAATCGCCTCCGCTGACAGCCAAACAAGTAGTCCCATGCTAACGCAAGAGCGCGGCCCCGCATGTGCAAGGCCGCGCTCACTTAGGTATTTACAATCTTTCGACGAACGGGGTCACTTACTCCTCGTCGTCCTCGCCATCGTCCTCGTCCTCAAGATGATCGAGCAGGTAGCGAAGACCCTCGCTGACCTCGTTAGCGGGCACCTTGGCAACGTAGTGAGCGTCGACGGCGGGCCTCATGATAACACCCTCGCCCGAAGGCACGCGCATGCTCTCGAGCTCATCCTCGTCCACACGGGCGATATCGCCGGCGTTCATACGCTGACCAGTCAACAGGAAGGTCAGACGGCAAGCGGCATCGATGGAAATCGAAGCGATGCGATCGAGGTAGCGCGAAACCATGATGGCGCGGCGCAGGTCGTCATAGTTGCTGTCGTCGTCCATAAAGTCGCCCGTATCCATACGGTTAAAGGTGCGGAAGAACTTCTCGTAGGCGGCGTGCACCGGCTCGTCCTCGACGGCCAAATTGCAGATGATGGACATGTCATTGGTGACGAGCGCAGAAAGCGAAGAGCCCAGCACCTGGTAAACAGCTTCGGCCTCGGCCTCAACCGTACCGACGAGCTCCTGGGGCAGCGAGATGTCGGCCTTGACCATGTGACGCGTGGCGCGGCAAATCTGGCGAACCTTATCGGTCATGCGCTGCAGGTTAAAGTCGACGTAGATGATCGTCTGAAGCAGGCGGAAGTCGGAGGCGACCGGCGACTGCGTGGCGATCAGGTTGTAGCACACGGCCTCCAAGTTAGCGCAGCGCGCGTCAATCGAAAGCGTGCGCTTCTTGGTCTTGGTGGCGAGCTTGCGGTCGTCGGTCACATAGGCCTTAACGGCATCGTGGAGGGCTAGATCGACGGCCTCATAGATGCTCAGCATCTCGTGACGGGCCTCGACGAGCTGACGGGAAAACAGTTTGCGCATGGTTCACTCCAATCAGTTGGGTGCGGTCATGCCGCCCGCACAGTGAATACGCACCGGACCAGGTCCGATCGGCTTGGGACTAGTCGCACCGATCAGCCAAAGCGGCCGGTGATATAGTCTTCCGTCCGCGAGTCCACCGGGCTGGTGAAGATCGCGTCGGTTTGACCATACTCGATGAGCGTGGCAGGCTCACCGGCAACTTCCTGCAAGAAGAATGCGGTGTAGTCGCTGATACGAGCTGCCTGCTGCATTGAATGCGTGACGATGATGATCGTCATCTCGGGCGCCAGCTCGGCCATCAAATCCTCGACCTTAGAGACGGACGTGGGGTCGATGGCGGAGCAGGGCTCGTCCATCAGGAGGACATCGGGTTGCACCGCAAGCACGCGCGCGATGCACAGACGCTGCTGCTGACCGCCCGAGAGCGCCAAACCATCCTTGTTGAGCTGATTGGATACCTCTTTCCAGAGGTTGGCGCGCTTGAGCGATTCTTCCACGATGTCATCGAGGTCGCTTTTGCTAGTCACGCCCTGCAGACGAGGGCCAAAGGCGACATTCTCGTAGATGGATTTGGGAAACGGGTTGGGCTGCTGAAAGATCATGCCCACGCGACGACGGAGGTCGACCGGGTCGACGCCCTCGGCATAGATATCATTGCCGTCGAGCGTCATGGTGCCCTCGACGCGCGTACCCTCGATCAGATCATTCATGCGGTTGATGCAGCGCAAAAACGTCGACTTGCCGCAGCCCGAAGGGCCAATGAAGGCGGTGATGGCGTTTTTGGCGATGTTGAGGTCAAGCCCCGTCAGCGCATGAAAGTCACCGTACCAAAAGTTGAAATCCTTGGCCGTAATGGCCGCTTGCTCCAGCGTGGGAGCGGACTGATAAACGGACATGGGACTCCTTAACTAGCGACGCTTGCGCGACAGGAAGCGCGCAAACAGGTTGAAGGCCAGAATGATCACCATCAGCAAGAGCGCGGTGCCGTAGGCTGCGTTCATGTTGATGCCGTCGTTGGCAAGCAGGTACAGGTGAACCGTCATGGGGCGGCCGGAATCGAGCGGCGAAATAGGTAGATTGATGGCCTGGCCCATGGTGTAGAGCACCACCGCGGTCTCGCCAATGGCGCGGCCGATGGCGAGGACGATGCCCGTGGCAATACGGCCAAAGGCAGAAGGAAGCACAATCTTGGAGACAACCTGCCACTTGGTGGCGCCCAGGCCGTACGCGCCCCAACGGATATAGCGCGGGACGGCGCGAATGGCCTCTTCGGTGGTGCGCATGACGATGGGAAGCATCAAGAGCGCGAGCGCCAGAGCGGCCGAGACCATCGAAAGGCCCAGGCCCATGGCCTCGACAAACAAGGCGTAGCCAAACAGGCCCATAACGATGGAGGGCACCGAGGCCAAAGCGTCAGCAGCGTAGCGAATGAGCTCGACGACCTTGCCCTGCTTGGCGTACTCGGCCAGATAGACGGCTGCCAGCACAGCGATCGGCGTGCAGATAAGCATGGCGAGCGCCGTCACATAGACGGTCGAGACGATCGTGGGCCAAATACCGCCCTCGGCGTTGACGCCCTGGGGCCAACCGAAGATAAAGTCGAGCGAGATGTGTGGCAGGCCGTTGATGACCACGTAGGCGATGATAGCGACCAGCACCAGCGTGGTGATGTATGCCGCGGCACGGAACACGCCAAGCATGATCTTGTTGGATAGGTCCTTGTTGATGCGGCCCTTCTTGCCGTGGGAAAGGGCACGCTTGATGCGCTCGCGCGACGAGGTCGTATCGACCGTCGTGTCAACGGAATCGGACATAGCCTACCCCCTCTTCTTCTTGGAAACCAGGCGGACGATGCCCACCAGCGTGGCGGAAATGATAAACAGGACCACGCCCATGCCGAACAGCGCCGAGCGATGCAGACCCGAGGAATAGCTCATGTCGAGCGCAATCTGGCTCGTGAGCGTCGAGATGGGGCTCGCAATGCTGTCGGGAATAACCGGGGCGTTACCCACGACCATGAGCACGGCCATGGTCTCGCCGATGGCACGGCCCATACCCAGCACGATGGCATCCACGATACCCAGCTTGGCGGCAGGTAACACGACCTTATAGATAGTCTGCCACTTGGTGGCGCCCATGGCATACGATGCCTCGCGAATGCCCATGGGAATGGAATTGAGAGCATCGATGGTAAGCGTCGTGATGGTGGGCACGATCATAATGGCGAGCACGAACCACGCCGTCAGCGCGCCAAAACCAAGACCGCCGGTCAGTTGTGCGATAAACGGGCGGATGATGATCATGCCAAAGAAGCCATAGATGATAGAAGGGATGCCGGCCAACAGGTCAACGGCAGGGCTGATGAGCTTGCGCACGCGCTTGCTGGCGATCTCGACCAGATACACGGCCGTGCCCACGCCTAGGGGCACACCCATGGCGAGCGCGCCGACGGTCACCAGACCCGAGCCGGCAAGCAGCGACACGATGCCGTAGTGACCCTCAGAGGGCGCCCACGTAAAGCTAAAGAAGTCCGCCAGACCGATGTCGGTAAAGACGGGCAGCGCCGAGTACGTGGTAAAGACAAAAATCAGGATGACGGTAACAACCGCCAAGAACGCGCAGGCAAAGAAGATCCACTGCAGCGCCTTCTCCTTGATATAGGTGCTGCGCGATACGAGCGCCAGCTCGCGCTTCTTGGGCGCCTGAGCATTCTGCTCAGTCTGGGAGTTTTCCTGTGCTTCCATGCTACTCACTCCCCTTCTCGTCGTTGGTGACGGGAATAAAGCCCGCCTCGCGAATCTGCTTGTCCATCTTTTCGGACGTCACGTAGTCGATGTAATCCTGCGCCTGCCGCGAAGGCGCACCCTTCACAAAGAAGTAAAGGTCGCGCGAGATGGGATAGCCGCCACTCGCGACCGTCTTCTCGGACGCCTCAACATGATTGACCGAGACGGCCTTGACCGAGGTCTTGGCGTTGAGGCCATCGACGAAGCCCAGCGAAATGTAGCCGATAGCCCCGCGCGAACGAGATACCACGTCGCGCACCTGGCCCGTGCCCGAAAGAACGGCGGAGCGGCGATCGAACGGGGTGCCGTCCATCACGATGGTGCGGAAGGCTTCACGCGTGCCAGACGCCTCATCTCGGTTGATAACCTGAATCCTCAGGTCCTCGCCACCGACTTCTTTCCAGTTGGTGATCTTGCCGGCATAGATATCGCGGAGCTGCTCGGTCGAGAGGTTATCGACGGGGTTGTCTTCGTTCACGATGACCGCGATACCGTCGTGGGCAATGACGATGGGAGTCAGGCCCAGATCCTGTTCGTCGGCATTGAGTCCACGGGAGGAGCTGGCGATATCGGCCGTGCCAGCGCTGACGGCTTCGATGCCAGCGGAAGAGCCCAAACCGGAAACGAGCACGTCGATGCCGGTCTCCTCCTTAAAGCCCTCTGCCGCAATTTCGGCGATAGGAAGGCAGGTCGTGGAGCCGGCCACGGTAATGGAAGAGGCAGAAGATCCCGAAGAACAGGCGCACAGCGTAAGCGTAAGCACAGCGGCGCTCAGGACCGATACGATCTTTCTCATAGCATCACGCCGATCGCAGCATGGCGCCCACAGGTGCCGTCCTCGTTACGGTAGGAATAAAAGCGGTCGTTCTGACGCACAGTCGAAAGCTGGGTATCCACGATATTATCCGCGTCCACACCGTCATCTACCAGCGCCTCACAAATGGCAGCGGAAAGATCGAGCATACGAGAGGCACTCGCATCGATGCAAGAGAACTCGACGGCAAAGCGATCCATGAGTTCCTGGGATACCTCATATTCGTCAGCCAAGATATGGGGGCCGATATAGGCGGAAACGTCGCTCGCATCGCAGCCGGCAGCATCGCAAAGCGCCTGGCACGCCTTGGCAGAAATACGTGCAATCGTGCCCTTCCAACCGGAGTGCACCACGGCAAATCCGCCAGGGGCCACCAGCACCACGGGAACGCAGTCGGCAAAGCAGAGCAGCACGGGCACGTCATGAGCCGTACAGACGATGGCATCGCAGCCCTCGGCAATCTGCTCGCGAACAGCCTCAAGATCGTCGGCACCGTTCGAAGTCACCGTAACGATATGGTCACCATGTACCTGATTGGGCACGAGCAGATTATGCTCGCACTCAGTGGCGCCCATAGCTTCGAGCGCTCGACGACGATTTTCTTGAACAGCAAAGGGGTCATCGCCTACATGCGAGCCCAGGTTGAGCGAGGAGTACGCATCTTCAGAAACGCCACCGGTGCGCTCGGTAAAGGCAAAGCGGACATCGGATGTCGCGCCCTCCACCAACGTAACTCCATCATGGTCGACACGCGAAACGTTGTCCGCACGTGCTGCCATACTAAAGCCTCCTAATAACACAAGTACCGCGGCGTCGCCGCGCAGTCCGCGTTTATACGGCTGTCATACTTCCTTAAAAGGATACCCGCAGCGGTAGGGACCAAACGTAAAGGGAACGTAAGGAGATTGGAGGCTTTCGTTTACAAACGAGAAACAAAACGGGGTGCATCCAAATGGACACACCCCGTGCAGGTCGTTGAGAAAAACGAACTAGAAGCTACCGCGCTTCAGGAAGTCGGGAAGCTCGAACTGGTCGTTGCCAAAGTTGGGCAGCTCGGTACCACCGACGTTGCGGGTCGGAGCGGCCTGAGCCGGGCTGGCAGCCGGGGCGGTGCGCTGCGGCTCAGCGGAGGCAGCGGCCTTGCTCTGAGACTGCTGAGCAGCAAAGAGCTCATCCTGACGGTTGACGTTGGAGTCGGAGAAGCCCGTAGCGATGACGGTGATACGCACCTGATCGCCCAGGGACTCGTCGACAACGGTACCGAAGATGATGTTGGCCTCGGGGTCGACGGCGTTGGCGACAACGTCGGCGGCGTCGCTGATCTCCTGGATGCCCAGGTCCTTGGAACCGGCGATGGAGAGCAGCACGCGCGTGGCACCATCGATGGAGCTCTCGAGCAGCGGGCTGGAGATGGCCTGCTGGGCAGCGTCGACGGCACGAGTATCCCCAGAAGAGGTACCGATACCCATCATGGCGGTACCGGCCTGCTTCATGATGGTCTTAACATCGGCGAAGTCCAGGTTGATGATACCGGGGACGGTGATGAGGTCGGTGATGCCCTGGGTGCCCTGGGAAAGGACGCCATCGGCAATCGCGAAGGCCTCGAGCATGGTGGTCTTCTTCTCGGCGATGTCGAGCAGCTTATCGTTAGGAATGACGATCATGGTGTCGACGCAATCGGAGAGGGTCTTGATGCCCTCCTCGGCGCTCTTCTTACGCTTGCGGCCCTCGAAGGTGAAGGGCTTGGTCACGACGGCGACGGTCAGTGCGCCGACCTCGTTCATCGCGATATCGGCAACGATGGGAGCAGCGCCGGTACCGGTGCCACCGCCCTCGCCGCAGGTGATAAACACCATGTCGGCGCCAGCGAGCGCCTCGGCGATGTCGTCGCGGGACTCATCGGCAGCCTTGCGGCCAACCTCGGGATTGGCGCCGGCGCCCAGGCCGCGGGTAAGGTCGGTGCCGATGTGCACCTTGATATCGGCATCAGAGATCGCGAGTGCCTGAGCATCGGTGTTGATGGCAACAAACTCGACGCCGCGGATGCCCTCTTCGATCATTCGATTGACCGCGTTGGTACCGCCGCCGCCGACGCCGACCACCTTAATGACGGCAAGGTAGTTGTTGATCTCTGTCTCGTGCATGTCGGTCCTCCGAACAAAGGTTATAGCCATAGCATGGGTCGACCCCTGCGCACATTAACCTTCAGGTTGAAAGTAAATGCAAAGGTAAACCGTATTATGTTTGCACATTATGAACGTATCAGTCAAATAATTGACCGTGAAAACCAAACAAACCAGATAAACGGCGTGGTATGGCCCCTCAACAAAGCATCAACCAGCGCTACGAGGTCGGAGCATTCCTAAATGTGTAGTTGCCTGGAGAGCGCACATTGATATACGTTACGCCCTCTACCTGCGAAAGCAACTTGGTGACTACGCGTTCCTTCTTGGCGATATCGTCCGAATCGCCCAGCGACACCTCAATGCCGTTATTGAGGTTTGCCGAGATGGCTTCGACCGAAGGCGTAGAAATATCCTTGACTTGTCCCAAGAACTCGCTCGAAAAACCACGCACATAATCCAGGCCGGCCTTAACGGCTTTGGAGTTCACCGCCTGGCCGGAAACCGGAGCGACATCCGCCGAGACATCAGTCAATAACACCGCGCCATAATGCTTGGCGAGCGCCAGCGCGGCATCGATTCCGGTCAAGGTATTTGAGCCCTGCCCTGTCGTGATGACGTTGCCCTGGTCGTCCACTTCGACCGACGTCGACAGCGGGGCGATCCAGGTGTCATCGTCTCCGATAGCCCAGGCAAGGTCGTCGGAGCTGATATACGCAATGGCGATAACTTTACGCTCCGTCGGCGTGATGATAAGCGTATGGGGAAACTGGCGCTGGACATCCACGCCCGAAACCCACGGGTTCTGCTTGAGATCCTCGGTAATCTGGTCGGGATCGACGTTAAAAAGCGACGTTCCCTCGGGCAAGTCGATCAGCTGGATAGCATCGTGCTTCGTCACATGCTCGCTGCCTTGAATCTGAATATCAGTGGCAGTAAACAGTCCAGAGTTGATCACCACGATGGCAACGACGACGAGCACGGCCAAGACGGCCAGAACGCCGCCCACGATTTTGCCTTTGCCTGTAACGACAGAAGCGGCATCTGATGTTTTATTTGCCATCGCTCCAAGTGAAGATAACGGGTTGAAACCTTTTTTACTCGAAGGCTTCTTGGCGGTAGCCGGCACCGATGTCAGCGAGCGCGGTTTCGATGCGCCCAGCGTGAGACCTGGACGCGCCGCTTTAGTTCCCGTCGAGGGCTTGGGAGCTGCCATGGGACGGGCAGGCTTGGCGCCCATAACAGGCTTTGACGTCACCGAGGGACGCGAGGACTTTTTTGCGGCCGGACGATTACCGAGCTGCGAGCCGACGACCGGACGACTGGTCTGTCGAGCATGCCTGACAGACTTAGAGTGCGCGACGGTATTGCGTTGAGGTTTGGCAGGCGCGCCGGAACGCCCTCCGGCGCGGCGGAAGGTGGGTTTCGATGCTCTAGAAGCCGAGGAATTTAACTTCCGGTCTGAGCTCGATGCCATACGCCTCCCTCACCTTTCCGTGCACATGTCTGATAACCGCGGCAACGTCATCGGCCGAGGCAGTTCCGTTATTAACGATAAAATTAGCGTGAACGGGCGAAACTTCCGCGCCGCCAATCGAAAAACCCTTTAATCCACAATCCTCGATAAGCTTGCCCACACTCGCATCGGGCGGGTTGCGAAAGACAGACCCGCAGGATGCGCGACCCATGGGCTGCGTACGCTTGCGCCTTGTAAGGTACCGCTCCATGCGCTCGCGAATGTCGGCCTTGGGCGCCGGTTTAAGCTTGAGCACGCACTCGAGGATGATCTCATTGCGGGGAAGGCTACATTCGCGGTAGCCCCAAGAGATCTCGGACCCCGCATAATGCTTGATACCGGATGCCGGGTCAAACGTTACGACATCCTCAACCAGCGAGCCAATCCACTCGGTCCGCGTGCCGGCATTCATAGATATCGCACCGCCGACCGAACCAGGAATGCCAACGGCAAACTCAAGGCCCGAGAGGCTACGCGACAGGGCATCGTTGACCAGGCGCGCAAACATCACGCCCGCACCGACCGTCAGCGTACAACCGTCATCGGCAACAACCGTGCGCTGGAACTCACGTCCGAGCGAAATGACGGCACCGCGATAACCGCCATCGGCAACCAGCAGATTGGAGCCCTTGCCGATGATGACCCACGGCACCTGCTCGCGATCGAGCACCGCCACGGCGCGGCGGAGGGCATGATAGCTATGGCACGTCACAAAGAGGTCGGCCTTGCCGCCGATACGATAGCTCGTATGACGCGCAAGGCGCTCGTCCTCGATCACATCCGTGTCGATCATGCCCGAGAGCGCCATGACGGCGTTAAACAGACCCATTAGACTTAAGCGTCTTTCTTGGCAGTCAGATACTCAATGAACTCGGGACCGACGGTCGTAACGTCGCCGGCACCCATGGTGAGCAGCAGGTCGCCCTCGCCCACCATCTGCTCGAGCTCCTGATTGAGCTCAAGACGGCTGGAGCAGTACACGACCTCCTTGCCAGGATGCTTGGCGCGCACGGTATCGGCGAGCATCTTAGAGGTGACACCCGGAATGGGCATCTCGCCAGCCGAGAACACATCAATCAGCAGCAGTTTATCGGCATTGGCAAATGCATCGGCAAAGTCCTCGCACAGGGCCTGCAGGCGCGAATAGCGGTGCGGCTGGAACACGACGTCGACGTGCTTGTAACCCAGCGACGAAGCGGCAGCAAGCGTCGCCTTGATCTCGGTGGGGTGATGGCCGTAATCATCGACCACGGTGATGCCATCGATATCGCCCACGTGGGTAAAGCGACGGCGGACGCCCTCAAAGCTCGAGAGCGCCTTGGCGGCGGCGTCGATGTCAAGGCCCAGGACATGGGCGACGGTGAGCACCGCCGTGGCGTTGAGCATGTTGTGGCGACCGGGATTGCTCTTGATCTCCACAGCGCGCTCAGTGCCGTCCTCAAAGCGAACGATAAAGTCACTCTGGATGCCCTTGACATCCGGGTGCATGCAGACGATGTCGTTGCTCTCGGCAAAGCCGTAGGAAAGCACGTGACGGCCCGTCGACTTGGCGAGCTCGACCAGATGCGGGTCCTCACCGCAGACGATGACGGTGCCGTCCTCGCCCACCAGGCTCATGAATTTGGCGAAAGTTGCCTCGATCTCCTCGATACCCGAGTAGTGATCGAGGTGGTCGGCCTCGACGTTGGTCACAATGACTACGTTGGGGTTCAGGAACAGGAAGGAGCTGTCGGACTCGTCGGCCTCGGCGACAAAGTAGTCGCCCGAGCCGTTCTTGCCGTTCGTGTCATAGCCCTCGACGATGCCGCCGATCAAGAAGCTCGGATCCAGACCCATGCGGTCGAGCATGGTGGCGCACATCGAAGACGTGGTGGTCTTGCCATGCGTGCCGGCAACAGCGACGGTGGTGTAGCCGTGGCCCAAAGCAGAGAGCATCTTGGCACGGGGCCACACGGGAATACCCAGCTCGCGAGCGCGCACGAGTTCAGGGTTGGACTCCGGAATAGCGGTGGACACAACAACCACGTCGGGCTTGACCTCGTCGATCGTGGCGGCCTCATGGCCCACATGCACCTTCACACCAGCGCGGGTAAGCTGGCGGATATAACGTGACGTCTTAAGGTCGGAGCCGGTAACGGCATAACCGCGCTCGTGCAGAACGAGGGCGATGCCGCTCATGCCGGCGCCGCCGATACCGATAAAGTGGGCGCTCTTAAACTCGGGCGCGGAGGTTGCAGTCTGGGAATCAGCCATGTGCTCGTGTACTCCTTGCGTAAACACTGCCTGTAACCCGTTAACTGTACCGCACCTACCGCATCAGCGCGAGGGCGACCGACGATATCCCGTCTAACTAACGCAAACCCTCTACCGCATCCGCCAGAAGAGCGGCGGCCCTATCCTGAGCCAGACCACGCGCCGCCTGACGCATGGCGTCGCGTGCCGCCGCGTCATCGACCAGGTGCAGCAGCTCATCGGCAAAGGCAGAACCGTCGATATCGGCATCGGCACAGAGCACGCCGGCCCCGGCGTCGACCAGATAACGGGCATTGGTGGTTTGGTGGTCGGCCGTCGCATGCGGGTACGGCACGAGCACCGAGGGCACGGCGAGCGCAGCGATCTCGGCCACGCTCGATGCGCCCGAACGCGATAGCACCAAATCGGCAGCAGCCAGCATGTCGCCCATGTTGTCGATGTAAGGCTGGACGCGGTAACGCTTCGCCTCCTCGGGCGTCAGCGCCAAAGCGCGCTCGGTCTCCTCAAAGCCGTCGGCACCCGTCGAATGCAACACATAGAGGTTCTTGCGCGAAAGCAGCTCGTTTTTGAGCGAAGCCACGCGCTCGTTGAGGTGCTGGGCGCCAAGTGAACCGCCAAAGACGAGCAGCAGCGTAGCGTCCTCGGGAACGCCAAGTGCCTTGCGGCCGCGAGCGCGATCGCCCTCGATCACCGAGCGACGTACGGGGTTGCCGGTCATGAGCACGTGGTCAGGGTCACCTTCGCGCTCAAAGACCGAACGCGCTGCCGGCACCGAGATGCACACGCGAGCGGCGTGGGAGTTCATCATCTTGTTGGCCAGGCCCGGAACAGAGTTCTGCTCATGCAGCAGATACGGAACGCCTGCGCCCTTGCACCACCCCAGCAACGGAACCTCGACATAGGCACCAAAACCGATGGCGGCATCGGGCTTGCCGACCTTTGAGAAATGACTGGCGAGCGCACGCTTGGCCTTGTTGACACGCCACAGCGAGGTCAGCGCCGTCCAAGGACGGGAGCGGTCGAAGCCCGTAACCGTAATGGGCACAAAATCAAACCCAGCCTCGGGGACCAGACGACCCTCGAGCTTGCGCGACTGGCCCACGAACACAACGTGGTGGCCACGGTCACGCAGCTCTTCGGCCAAGGCGAGCGCGGGGTTGATATGCCCTGCCGTGCCGCCGGCTGCAATAGCAACGGTCATCTTATCGGTCATGGTAGTCCCTTCGTACACGCGGTCCCTGGTCGTCGGTGCCCAAACGCGCCGACGGGTCCGAGTTCAAATCGATTCGATTATATCCGCCGCCCGCGCTGCGAGGGCTGGGGCGCTGAGGACGACCTTGCGGAGCCGTCCGCGGACGTGGACGAGCTGCCGGCTCGGATGTAGAACCATCCAGAACGGTAAAGCCGCTACGCGAAGGTCGTTCACCGCGCACATGGGCTACGCCGGCGGTACTCTCATCCATAACGGCAAAGCTCTCGCGGCGACGGTCGTACTCATCGCGACGGGCGCTCTCGTACGAAACGCGCAGGATCAGACCGGCAAGCATAAGCGACACAATAATCGATGAACCGCCGTAGCTAATAAACGGCAACGGTTTGCCCGTCATGGGAAACACGTTGAGGATGCCCAGCGCGTTAATCAAAAACTGCACCGCGAGAATGACCGCGGAGCCAGACGCCATAAGCGCGCCCCGACGATCGGTCGCCTGCTCGGCAATGCGAAACGCCGAGTAGATCAGCATCGCAAACACCAAGAAGAACAGCACGGTTCCGACAAAGCCGACTTCCTCGCCAATGATGGCCAGGATGTAGTCATTGTGCGCCTCGGGCAGATACGAGTACTTCATGGTTGAGTTGCCGATGCCACGGCCGAACAGACCGCCCGAGGCAAAGGCCATGATGGCAAGCGTGGCCTGATAGCCGTCACCATACTCGTCAGCCCAAGGGTTCAAGGCAACCTGAATACGCACCATACGGTACGGCTCTGCGACAAGTGCAATCACGATCACGAGAATGCCGAAGATTAGCACGCCGATGATAAATCTGGGGTCGAGACCCGCAAACAACGCCATGCACATGAGGGTCAACAGGATGATCAGGACAGTACCGAAATCGGGCTGGATAAAGATCAGAAAGAGCGAAATACCCAGGTAGATGCCCATCTTGCGAAGGAATTCGTTGATGTTGCCACCGGGCGAAAAGAAGCGATCAAGCATGATGGCCGAATACGCAATGGCAAATGGCTTTAAAAACTCGGAAGGCTGGAACTGAATACCGGCGATGTTGAGCCAGCGCGTGGCGCCACGGCTGCCGCTGCCCACCAAGAACACCAGAAACAGTAGCCCTATCATGCCGATAAGGAAGATCCTAAGCACATCCTCCCCAAACCAGCTGTCCGGCAAAACGCGCACGATGGCAATCAGCGCCAGAACACCAACCACGGCAAACGCGGCCTGTCGACCCAGGAAAAACGTCGCCGAGCCATTCTCGTGCAGCGCCTCGACCGAAGACGCCGAGTACACCATCAGCAGACCAAAGCACACCAAAGTAAACAGGCAGGCCATAAATATCAGACGGGGGCGCATGATGCGGGCGGGAACGCCGGCAATATAGCGTTCGCTAAACGACTGCCTGCCACGACCGGAACGCGGTGTGCTGCGCCGCGAGGAAGCACGGTCCGAGTCGGGCCTCCTCATACCTTGTCGGGGGCTCTCCTCTCTCACCGGCAACCCCTATTCCATTTGCGATTTCGCTGCAGCGGCAAGCTGAGCCACGTAGTCCTTAAACACGCGGCCGCGCTCCTCATAGCCCGAGAACTCATCGAACGAAGAGCAGGCAGGAGAAAGTAAGATCACGTCGCCACGGCTCGACAGCGAACGGGCAACGTCCACGGCATCGCGTAGGTCATCCGCCTGGGCGATATCCACATCGCCATCGACATCGGCCTCGTCCATAGCGGCGGTGAAGCGCTCGCGCGCATCGCCAAAGCAGACGACCGAGCGCACGTTATCCATAACAACGCGCGCGAAGTCCGTGAGCGGCGTGCCCTTATCGTGGCCGCCGAGCAGCAAGATCACGTCGTCATCGGGAAATGCCGTCAGCGCCTTCTCGACCGCGTCGGTGTTGGTCGCCTTGGAATCGTTGACGTAGCGCACACCGTCAATCTCGCCGCACGGCTCCACGCGATGCTCGAGCGGCTGGAACGAGGCCAGACCGCGGCGGACACCATCGACATCGGCACCGACGGCCAGAGCAGCCGTGGCGGCACATAAGGCATTGATGACATTGTGATGGCCCGAGATCTTGAGCTCGGACGTGGCGACAAGCTGGGTCTCGACGCCCTTCAGGCGCACGACCATTTTGCCGTCGCGCACAAAGGCGGCGTCTGCACCCTCGGGCTCGTCAAAAGCGACCTTGCAGATGCGGCGACCCGGCGTATAGATGTACTCATCGAACTCGTGAATGCCAGCGTCTTCGACGTCGACAACCACCAGATCGTCATCGCCCATATTGTCAAACAGCTTGATCTTGGCAAGCGCATAGTTCTTATGGCTCTTATGCCAGCCCAAGTGGTCGGGAGTGATGTTGAGCAGCACTGCCACGCGAGGGTGGAGCTCGGTGGTCGTAGCAATCTGATAGCTCGAGAGCTCAGCCACAAACCACTCGTTGTGGGCTCGGCCGTCAATCTCGTTGACCGGCGGCTCGCCGATGTTGCCGACAGCTACGCTGGCCTCGCCGGCAGCCTTGAGCAGATAATCAGTCAGCGACGTGGTGGTCGTCTTACCGTTGGTGCCCGTGATGGCAATCCAGTTATCGGGCGACAGGCGATAGGCAAACTCTGGCTCACCCATAATCTGAGCGGCATGTTCGCGCCCGGCCTTAAAGAAGCCCGAGAACTCCGAGATGCCCGGGCACGTCACGCATACGTCATAGGCGCCCTCGACCTGTTCGGTCCCATAGACAAACGACGCACCAGCAGCCTCGAGCGCACGCGTGGCGTCATTGGGCTCAGAGGTGCCGCCGCCATACACGGTAACGGCGCTTACGCGCTCGGGATGTGCCAGCGCCCAGCGGGCGACATCGAGACCGGATTTGCCCTGACCCAAAACGAGCAGGCTAAAGACATCAGCAAGAGGCATGAAAGACCACTATCCCAACTGGAAGAACAGAGCAAGGCCAACGGCACCAAAGGCCGCAGCGATAATCCAAAAACGGATGACGACCTTGGTCTCGGCCCAGCCCTTCTTTTCGAAATGATGATGGATGGGCGCCATAAGGAAGACGCGCTTGTGCGTAAAATGGAAGTAGACAACCTGAATCATGACCGACAGGGTCTCAACGATAAACAGGCCGCCGATGATGAGGGAGACGACCTCGGTGTTGGTCATGATGGACGTGCAGGCAAACGCGGCGCCCAGAGCAAGCGAGCCGGTATCGCCCATAAAGATGCTCGCCGGATAGCAGTTGAACCACAGAAAGCCCAAGCAGGCACCGGCACACGCGGTACAGAAGATGGACAGGTTCACGTCTCCGTGCAAAAACGCCATGGCAGCCATGGCGAGCATGGCGATCATGGAGGTGCCGCCAGCAAGACCGTCAAGGCCATCGGTCAGGTTCACGGCATTAGAAAGACCGGCAATCATCAGCCAGCAAAAGACAATATAGAGCCACGGGAACGAATAGCCGCAGATGGTGGTCGAAAGCACGCCAAGGTCGATCGTCAACCCACCGGGAAAACGAATCTCGGGGGCGACGCCGCACCAGTTGACGGCAAGTACCGTAAAGGTGACACAGATAATGGTTAGGCCGATCATCTTGGCATGAGGCGTCAGACCGAGCGAGCGCCCATGCGTAACGGAGGTCAGGTCGTCGATCAGACCCAGCACGCCGGTCGCCAGCGTGGCGAGCAGCACGAGCACGAGCTCGGTGGTGAGCTTGCCCATCAGCAGGCAGGTCAGCGAGATCGCGATGAGGATGACAACGCCACCCATGGTGGGCGTTCCCTGCTTAACCAAATGACGCTTGGGGCCGTCGGCACGAACCTGCTGGCCGATACCCTCGACCTTGAGCAGCTTGATCCACCACGGCATGAGCAGCAGCGCAATGGCGGCGGCGATGCCAAGCCCCAAAAAAGCCTGATACGTTGGATACGAGGGATTGCCGAACATGGGCTAGCACACACCTTCCACAAAGCGGTCGAGCTCAACAAAGCGGGAACCCTTGACCAGTACAACATCATGTTTTTCAAGCGCGCCGCCCATGCGGTCGAGCACCTGCTGATAATCGGAGAACACCTGGATGCGGTCCTCGTCCATGCCCATCATGCGCGCGGCATCGGCCATAAGCTGGGCCAGCTCACCACCCACGCACGCCAGCATGTCGAGCTTCTTGGCGGCGGCATAGGCGCCCACGAGCTCATGCATGCGAGGAGCCTCATCGCCCATCTCGCCCATCTCGCCCAGGATCGCCATGCGAGACCCCGTGCACGAAAGCGAGCACAGCAGATCGAGACCAGCTGCCATCGATTCGGCGCTGGCGTTATAGGAGTCATCGATGATGCGTGCACCGCTCTTGGCGCGCTTGATCTCCTGGCGGTGACCGGTGATTGTGAGGCCCCTAAAGGCAGCATCGATCTGCTCGGGCGTCACGCCCAGGCGATAGGCAACCGCGGCGGCCTTAACGGCATTTGGAACGGACTGCACGCCGGGGATAGCAAGCATGGTATCGATTGTCTCGCCCTGACCAAAATCGAGCGTAAAGACCGGACGGCCCTCGTCATCAACACGAACTTCGCGGGCGCGGACCTCATCATCGTCCGAGACGCCGGCCAGCATCACATCGATACCAGCAGGCTGGGCGAACGTATCGCGAATGAACGGCGTAAAGTCGTCCTCACCGCCCAAAACCAGCAGCGGCAAGAAGTCGCCGGCGGCGCACATACCCTGGACAATCTCGGCCTTAGCGCGGGCGATGTTCTCGCGGCTGCCCAAAATGCCGATGTGAGAGGTGCCGATCTTGCTCACGATGGCAAGGTTGGGATTGGCGGACTGGGACAGGCGCTCGATCTCGTGGAAATGGTTCATGCCCATCTCGAGCACCAGGACCTCGGTACCGGCCGGGGCGGAAAGCACCGTGAGCGGCATGCCGATCAGGTTATTGAAATTGCCCTTGGTGGCCCAGACACGATAGCGCTTGGCGAGTACAGCGGCGAGCACGTCCTTGGTCGTCGTCTTGCCGATGGAACCGGTAATGCCAACGACCAGGCAGCCAAGCTCCAGGCGATACGCGTGCGCCAAACGCAGCAGAAACTCCTCGGGATCATCGGTCAGCAGGATGGCGCATCCCTTGTCCTGCGCCAGCGAGACCAACTCGGCATCGGGCTCACGCGTCATCACGACGGCGCCGGCACCCGACTGGACGGCACGGGAAGCAAAATCATTGCCGTCGACGTTTTCACCGGGAAAGGCGACGAAAATCGTCCCTTCCTCGACCTGGCGCGAGTCGATAACGCACCCGCGGCATACCCGATCGACTTCTCCCGTCACGGTTCGGGCCCCTGTTGCGGCCGCGAGGTTGTTGACGGCGATCTCTATCATTGCAGCTCCCCTGTAAACCTAATAATGCTATCGGCGTATTGTATCCCAGCGCCGCGCATGCGTGGTGCAGGGCATGTGAACACCCCTCATATGGGACAACAAACCATGCCCCAAAGATTGTAACCCCCTACTTCGTGCGCGGGATGCCCAGCACGTCGAGCGCGTTGGCCATAATGGACTGGAACGGCACCGCAGCGGCATCTGAGCCGCTCGGCGTTCCGTCGAGCGTGATATAGCACAGCACCTTGGGCGATTGTGCCGGTGCAAAGCCCATAAAGGACGACATGTAGTTCTCCTTGAGGTAGCCGCCGTTCTCGTCGGCACGTTCGGCCGTACCGGTCTTACCCGCCACGTCATAGCCGTCAACCGCGCCGCCAACGCCCGTTCCCTCCGACACGACCGTCTGCATGCACGATGTCACCTGGGATGCGGCATCCTCCGAAATCGCGCGCTCGCCTTCGCCCCAGTCCTTCTCGTCGCCTTTGCTGGACTTATAGAAGTGCGGGGTCATCATCACGCCGCCGTTGGCGATGCCGCCCACGGCACGTGCGATCTCAATCGGTGAGACAGACAGCGCCTGTCCAAAGCTCATCGAGCCCAGCGTGGCGCCGTCATACTGGTCACGCTCCTTGACGATGCCCAGGCTCTCGCCCGGAAAATCGACACCAGAGCTGTGACCGATGCCCCACTTGTCCACATAGGCGGCAAAGTCGTCGGCACCGATCTTGCGCCCCACCAGGACAAATCCCACGTTGGACGAACGGCGCATCATCTCGCGCACATCCATGGTCATGGCGTAGTCGCGCTTGTCGGCATCGGTGACGGTATCGTCGCCCACCTTGATGCTCGCCGGCACCTCAAACGACGTACTCGACCGCACGACACCCAAGTCGAAGCCGGCGCCCGCCACGAGCGTCTTAAAGACCGAGCCGGGCTCGTAGGCGTCGGTGACCAGGCGCAGGTTCATATCCTCGGTCTTGGCGTTTTCCAAATTGGTCTGGTCGTAGGTCGGATACGAGCAGGCTGCCAAGATTTCGCCTGTCGTAGGATCGGTGACCAGCGCCGAGCCGTTCTTGGCCTTTGTCTTCTCGACAGCCTCTGCCAGGGCATCCTCGGCCGCACGCTGGATATTGACGTCGAGCGTCGTCACGAGATCAACGCCGTCGACCGCAGCCACCTTTTTATAGGCACCGCCCGCGATATAGCTGCCGTCCCTCGCGCGCTCGCGTACGAGAGAACCGTTCGTGCCGGTCAGAAGCTTGTTGTATTGCTTTTCGAGACCCGTCAAGCCGTCGTTGTCTACGTTCACTACACCCAGCACCTGCGATGCCAGATTGCCGTATGGATACACGCGCTTCATGGCCTGCTCAAAAAGCACGCCGGGCAGGTTCTTCTTCTCCAGCGCCGCAGCGTCGTCTTCGTCCACCTGGCGCTTGATATACACCCAGGTTCCATCGGACTCAACGAGCTTGCGGCAGGTCTTTTTATCGATTCCAGTTGCCTTGACCAGCGCCGACACCGTCTTGTCAACATCCTCGACAAGCTGGGGGTTCACGGCGATGTTGCGACATTCGACCGACGACGCCAGCACGTTACCGTTGCGGTCGTAGATGGTGCCACGTTTGGCATAGAGGGTCTGCGCAAGCAGGCGGCGCGCATCGGCACGCTCGCGCAGTTTATCGGCTTCGACAATTTGATAGCCGGCAAGGCGAAAGACGCCCAAGCCCAAGCCAAGCCCAATGAAGCCCATGACGGCTTTGCGGCGAGGCAGAGGCGTGCCTGTGAGCCATTCGGTCGACGAACTCTTGCGCGACCTGGTGTTATGCACTTGAGGGCCGCCCGAGCCGCGAAGTCGCGACGCCGGGTCGTTGCCACGGGACTGCCCGGCGTTGTAAGATTGCCGACCCGTTCCTTGATAACCAGAACGTCCCCGCGACGAGGGACGTCCAGAACCGCGGCCCCCATCGGAACCGCGGCGATAGTCATTTGTCATACTCAGCTACCGTCTTGCTACTGAGCGGTCGCGGTCGCGTTGGCGCCCGCGGCTGCATCCTGCGAAAAGTCAAGTGTAACGCTCTCGCTGGGCTCCACCATGCCATAAGCGCCCGCAAGGTCGCGAATGCGCGTGTCGGCGCCATAGACCGAATGCATGACCTCCAGGTCGGAGCTCTCATCGGTCGCTTTTTCGAGCGTGTTGGTAAGCTCGGCGTTGCTGTTGAGCACCTGGGCCGTAACGCCGGCGAGCGCCACGCGGGCGACGCCGATCGTCATGAAGATAGCCGCAATGATGCAAAACGTTTTAAGAACGCTCATGAAAACCGGGCTTACCGCCTGGTTTGCCTGACGGCCCGCGCCCGTGTAGACATCAAAGCGCGGCGGGCGCTGCTCACGGGGAGCAACGGGGGCCTGCGGCGTCTCACGATAGGCGGGCATGGCGTTCATATCATAGGCGAGTGCTGCGCTTGAAGTGTTGTAGCCCATGATATGCCGCCTCCCATCCCGAGTACGTTGGTAGTGTGTTTAAGCTTCGTTTATGGTGCGAGCGGGAGGTCCAATATCGCGCGGTCGCGCCTACAGACGCTGCGCCACGCGGATTTTGGCTGATCTCGCCCGAGGGTTGCGCTCAACCTCATCAGGCTGGGCAACCAAGGGTTTGCGGGTGATGACCTTGAGTATCGGCACGTTGCCGCACACGCACACCGGAATCTCCGGCGGACACGTGCACCCCTGGCTCATCTCCTTAAAGTGATTCTTTACGATACGGTCCTCAAGCGAGTGATACGAGATGACGCAGATACGTCCGCCCGGATTGAGCCACCTGGTGGCGGCATCAAGCCCTCGTTCGAGCACATCGAGCTCGTGATTGACCTCGATGCGAATGGCCTGGAAACTTTTCTTGGCCGGGTGTCCGCCATGCCGACGAGCGGCAGCCGGGATACCCGCCTTGATGATCTCGACAAATTGGCCGGTGGTTTCGATCGGTTCTTGCTCGCGGCGGCGCACGATCTCGCGCGCGATCTGCGAGGCGAACTTCTCTTCGCCGTAGACGCGTAGAATCCGGGCGAGGTCGTGTTCGTTATAGGTGTTGATGACCTCAGCTGCGTTTAAGGTGTTATTACCCGGATCCATCCGCATGTCCAATGGGGCGTCCTCGTTATACGAAAAGCCCCTGCCAGGGATATCGAGTTGCGGCGACGAAACGCCCAAATCGAACAGGAAGCCATCGACCCCGGGCACCTCGGCCGAGCAAAGCAGCTCGTCCAAGTCGCCGAAGTTGCCCTTCAGCAGCTGGTGCGGAACGCCGGGAACCTCGCGGTCCAGACGGGCGCCAGCGGCCTCGAGGGCCATGTCGTCCTGATCGACGCCGAGCAAAAGACCCGTCTCCCCCACCTGCGCAGCCATCTTTACCGAATGGCCGGCACCGCCAAGGGTGCAATCGCAGACAACGGAGCCGCTCTTTAGCCGCAGCGACTCAAGCACTTCGCCGAGCATGACCGGTTCATGCCGATATTCTTGCGTCAAGATCCCACGCTCCATCCGTTACCCGTGCCTTGCCCTTACGAGAAGAAAAGGTCCAGCAGGGCCTCATCGTCATCGTCCTCATCGGCCGTAGCGCGGTCCCAAACCTCAAGGTGGTCGTAGTTGCCCACAACCGTGACCTCGCGGTCGAGGTTCGCCTGCTTGCGGAGAGACTCAGAAAGACCGATACGACCCGCGCTGTCCACATCCATCGACGTGGTGCGCTTGTTGATCGCCCTCATGAGCTTCTGGTCGTTGATGTCACGCGGGTTAAAACCCTCGTGGCCCTCACGACCCGCGAAGAGTCCTTCGACCCACTTATCGAAGGCCTCGGCAGAGAACACGTACAGAGCATCGACATCCAGGGCTTTAAACACGCGAACGTGCTCTCCAAGCTCCTCACGAAGGGGTGCAGGCAGGGACAGACGACCTTTTGCATCGAGATTGCGCTCGTATGCACCCGTCATTCCCATGTGCGCCCTCCCCTCGGTTACTCAGATGGCACGTACGCGGGGAACCACCCCGCCTGTCGACGTCATCAATAATATGGGGAACCGCCCCATTTTTCAACACCTTTCCCCACCCCTTCCCCCACCCCGCCCCATCATTCCACACCCAATATGCTGTAAAACACCCCCGAGCATATGTTCGAAAACACAATATGTTGTGTTTGCAGCAAAGGCGGGATGCCACCTGTAGAACCACGCCCGCGAACCTCAACCTTCAAGTTGACCTTGAGGCGATTTTTACGTCCCTTTACACGCCGTTCACATCGCCCCCAAACTCCCCCACCCACGGCGCACATGGCCCACCACCGCGTCGGTGTCTGGCGAAAAATGAGACGGGCCCCAGATTGCTCATGCGCGCAAAAGTGCGTCGCGACAATCTGGGGCCCGTCCCCCTTAATATGTATAAATATGCAGGTCAGCGAGGTGCTAGCAATGTGCCAGCGGATGCGCCGCCAGATAGACCTCGGTCAGTTGCGTGCGGTCGACATGCGTGTAGACCTGCGTGGTCGAAATATCGGCATGGCCCAAAATCTCCTGCAGCACACGCAGGTCGGCACCGCCCGCGAGCATGTGGGTGGCAAAGGAGTGGCGCAAGGTATGGGGATGGAGCCCCACCAGCCCCACCTGGCGCCCATACCGCTCGCATATCGCATGCACGGCCTGGCGCGACAGGCGACGTCCGTTCTTATTTAAAAAGACCGCCGAGGTCTCGGTTCCGCGGGCATGGGCCGCCAAGCGAGAACGTCCCTCAGTTACATAGAGCGTCAGAGCTCGCGCCGCGCTTCCCACCAGTGGGGACAGGCGTTCCTTTGAGCCCTTACCGCGAACGAGTACAAAGCCATCGTCAATATGGATATCGCCCACATCGAGCCCAACCAGCTCACTCACACGCAAACCGCATCCGTAGAGCACTTCCAAGATGGCATGGTCGCGCAGTCCCATCTCGCCCTCGGGAAAGTCTTGATCGAGCAGCGCCGAGACATCCTCCACCGATAGATACTCCGGCAAACGCTCAGCCTTTTTAGGCAGGCGCAACGCCGCCGTCGGGTTTTGGGCCACGGCCCCATCGCGCACCAAAAAGGCATGCAGGCCCTTCACGGCAGCAAGCGCGCGCTCCACCGAGGCGTCGGAATAGCCTCCGCCGCGGCGATCGGCGACAAAGCCCTCCACGACCTGACGGGTCACCTCTTCAAAAGACACAATACCCGCCCGCTCCAGATAGGCGCAGTACGTCGTCAGGTCACGACGATAGGCCACAATCGTGTTGCGCGCCAAGCCCCGCTCGACCGCGAGGTAATCGAGATACTCCCCCGCCGCCACGGCGAGCGACGAGGGAGTAGCTTCGGTATGTTCCTTATTCGCCGGCACCCTTAGTCCGTAGCGAGGTTCATGGGCGTCACCTGCAGACGGTCGACACCCTCGTGCTGGCCAATCGAAGCACGCACGAACTCGCGGAACAGCGGCTGCGGGTTGGTCGGGCGGCTCTTGAACTCGGGATGAGCCTGGGTTGCCACATACCACGGATGCACGTCGCGCGGCAGCTCGACCATCTCGACCAGGCGCTCGTCAGGCGACAGACCCGAGATAACCAAACCGGCGTCCTCGAGCTGGTCGCGGAAGGCGTTGTTGAACTCAAAGCGGTGACGGTGACGCTCGTAGACGAGTTCCTCGCCATATGCCTCGCGAGCAAGGGTATCGGCAGCAAGCTTGCACGGATAGGCACCCAGACGCATGGTGCCGCCCTTCTCAGTCACGTCCTCCTGCGAGCTCATCAGGTCGATGACGCTATACGGACCATCCGGATCGAACTCAGAGGAGCTGGCGCCGGCAAGGCCGACGACATTGCGGGCGAACTCACACACGGCCACTTGCATACCCAGGCAAATGCCCAGATACGGAATCTTGTGCTCACGGGCAAACTCGGCCGCGAGGATCTTGCCCTCCAGGGCGCGCTTGCCAAAGCCGCCGGGGACCAGGATGCCCGAGGCGTCGCCTAGAACCTCGGAGACATTCTGCTCATCGAGGCTCTCGCCGTCGACTAGCTGGACGTCCACATGGCGATCGTAGAAGACGCCCGCATGGTGCAGGGCCTCGATAACCGACAGGTACGCATCGGGCAGCTGCGTGTACTTACCAACGACGGCAATCTTCACCTTGTCGGCGTGATGGTTGGCGTGATTCTGTTTGCGCAGGAACTCGTTCCACTCGCTCATGTCGCGCTCACGCGGATCCAGACCCAGGCGCTCGCAAATGCGCAGGTCAAAGTCCTGCTCGGCAAGCAGCTGCGGAACATCGTAAATGCTCGCGCAGTCCTCGTTGGTAAAGACGCAATCGGTGTCGACGTCGCAGAAGCTTGCGATCTTTCCGCGGATAGCGTCATCGATATGGTGGTCGGAGCGCAGCACGATAATATCGGGCTGGATGCCAAAGCTGCGGAGCTCCTTGACGGAATGCTGCGTGGGCTTGGTCTTGACCTCGTGGGCGGCGGCGATATAGGGAACGAGCGACACGTGGATGTAGCAGACGTTCTCGGGGCCGGCCTCCTTGCGGTACTGACGGATGGCCTCGACAAACGGTTGGGACTCGATGTCGCCGATCGTGCCGCCCAGCTCGGTGATGACTACATCGGAGCCGGTCTGCTCCTCGATGCGGCGAAACTTGTCCTTAATGGCATTGGTGACGTGGGGAATCACCTGCACGGTACCGCCCAAAAAGTCGCCGCGACGCTCACGGGCGATTAGGCTTTTGTAGATGGCACCGGTCGTAAAGTTGGAATCGCGGGTCAGGTTCTCATCAATAAAGCGCTCGTAATGACCCAAGTCCAGGTCGGACTCGTAACCATCCTCGGTAACGAAGACCTCACCATGCTGGAACGGGCTCATGGTACCGGGGTCGACGTTCAGATACGGGTCGGCCTTCTGCATCGTTACTTTGTAGCCACGCGACTTGAGCAGACGGCCCAGCGAGGCCGCGGTGATACCCTTGCCCAGGGACGAAACCACGCCGCCGGTTACGAACACATGCTTGGTCATATTGAGTTACCTGCGCTTCCCGTAGAAGTTGTTTATCCACATCTTACGGGTCTTCATTGTAATACTCGCGCCGCGGACCGTTCGCAATTTTTCTCGCGTGCGATTGCATTTCTCAATCTTGAAACAAAACGCCGCCCGGTTTCCCAGGCGGCGTCGCTATGGCAAGGGTTACATGCTGCTATCGATCAGCAACCTCGTCCTCAAGCATTTCCTGAACGAGCATGCCGGTACGGACGCCCTCAAGATACCACTCGCCACGTTCGGTGAGGCAAATGCCATTTGCAAGCTGACCGCCGTCGTCGCTATAACGCGAGACGACATCAATCATGCCTTCGGAATCCAAGCGATCGATTGCGGCGCGGGCACGATACGGCGAAACCCCCACGCGCTCGGCAAGCGTTTTGCGCGAGAAACCATACGGCCCGCCATTGTCTTCGGTTTGCTGGGCGATCTCCATCAACACCAGTACCTCGACACGCTTCATATCGTTAACACTCGCACGACCCTTGCCCGCCATAGCAGCCTCCTCAAACCGAGCACGAGCATCTAACGCACCGTGCGCGACCGACACACCTCACGATGGCAGGTAATATCCATCATGCGGCATCCCGCTAAGGATGAAACAGTTACGGTTATTTTATACCGCTCAAATTGTTTCTAGGCAGGTAAACGGCTATTTTTCGCCGAAATAGGCGCTTTATTGATCAAAAAGCCGTACCGGGCGCTAACCCGATACGGCCAAAATGCAATGCAATTACCGCGGTGCTTCAAACTTAGCGATGGAAGAAACCGCGGCGCTCAAACTTGGGCTCGCAGCACACGTTGATACCCAGTTTGCGCAGTACCGTCTCGTCCGTCGGCGAGATAATCACGCTAAAGAAGGCATCGCAACCGCGCAACTGCTCCAGGCCCGAAAGGACGCGAGCGGCCGTCTCACTCGTGGCCGAGGTGATCGACAGCGCCATAAGCGTCTCGTCGGTGTGGAGGCGCGGGTTTTTGCTGCCCAGGAAATGCGTCTTGAGCTTGCTGATGGGCTCGATCGCCTCATCGCTAATGACCTCGAGCTCAAGGTCGACGCCCGAGACATGCTTGAGGGCGTTCATAATGAGCGAACTTGCGGCGCCCAGGCGCGTGGAGGTCTTACCGGTCACCACGGAGCCATCGGGCATGACCATGGCACCCACGGGACCACCCGTCAGCTGCTCCCTGGTGAGGGCCGCCGAGCGTGCCGGTGAGTAGTTCTTATCGATGCCGGCTTTCTTCATAATAATCTTGAGACGGTCGACTTGCTCATCGCCCACGCCGGTACGGCGCACATTTTCGACCGCGGTAAAGTAGCGGCGGACGATCTCCATCTTGGAAGCGTCGCGGCAGGCATCGTCATCGGTGATGGCAAAGCCGACCATATTGACGCCCATATCCGTAGGGCTCTGGTAGGGGCTCTTGCCCAGGATCTTTTCCATCAGGGCACGGACTACCGGGAAGGCCTCGACGTCGCGGTTGTAGTTGACCGTGGTCTTGTTGTAGGCCTCAAGGTGGAACGAATCGATGATATTGGCGTCGTCGAGGTCAGCCGTGGCGGCCTCGTAGGCAATATTGACCGGATGCGTCAGAGGAAGATTCCAGACCGGGAAGGTCTCAAACTTGGCATAGCCGGCGGCGGTACCGTGCTTATGCTCGTGATACAGCTGCGAGAGGCAAGTGGCGAGCTTGCCCGAGCCGGGGCCGGGCGCCGTCACGACGACGAGCGGACGAGTGGTCTCGACAAACTCGTTCTTGCCGTAGCCATCGTCGGACACGATCAGATCGACATCGTGCGGATACCCCTCGATGGGATAGTGCAGCTTGGCGGGAATACCGAGCGCGTTCAGGCGGTTGCGGAACACATCGGCAGCAGGCTGGCCGGCGTACTGGGTGATGACCACAGCCGCGACGGCAAAGCCGTTGCCGCGGAACAGGTCAACCAGGCGCAGCACATCCTCGTCATAGGTAATGCCAAGGTCACCACGAGCCTTGTTTTTCTCGATGTGGTTCGCGTTAATCGCGATGATAACCTCAACATCGTCGGCGATGCTCTTGAGCATGCGAAACTTGCTGTCCGGCTCAAAACCCGGCAGCACGCGGCTCGCGTGATAGTCGTCAAACAGCTTGCCGCCAAACTCCAAATACAGCTTGCCGCCAAACTGCGAGATGCGCTCCTTAATATGAGCGGCCTGCAGCTCGATATACTTCGCGTTGTCGAAACCCTGGCGCATATATGGCTCCCGTCCCGTTTCCATTTAATGTCTTAGGCGATTATAACGGAGCCTGCCCTCCCCGATGCCCAGGCCATCAACAGGCACCAACCAAACACGCCCACCGCAACCGCCGGGGACCCGGGGTGGCTCATTTGGAACGGGAAACAAGGCACTCAGCACCAACAATGAAAACGTCGCAGGTTGAGCATAAGCCAGCGAAAGCCCGCCAGAGTAGGCAAAGCGCCCCTGCACCAACAATGGAAAGCGCCGCAGGCAGAGGACGGACAGCGAGCGCCGTCCAGAACGTACAAGTTGGCATGAAAAAGACAAGGCATAGACCTTTTGGTCATGCCTTGCCTTTTGAATGACAAATTGTCGTTCTGGACGGCGCGCAGCGTCGACTGGTTGCGCGGTTCGTAGAACCGCGCAACATAAGAGCGCCCCCTCCCGCGCACGGAACGGGAGGGGGCTAAAGGTAGGAGTCTACCGGTGGGTTGACCCCACCGGAAAGACGATGACCAGGTGGTCCTTTGCAGGATCGTCAAGGTTTCCGTGGGGTACCCGTTGGGTACTTAGAGCATCACGCAGGCGACGGTCAGAATGATGGCGCAGACGACGGAGAGAGCGACGATGAGCTTGAGAGCAAACTTGAGCCAGGTCGTCCACTCGATCTTAGCCAGAGCGAGACCGCCCATGATGGCACCAGAGGTCGGGGTGAACAGGTTCACGACGCCGATGGCGGCGGAGAAGATCATGACCATGACCTCGGGCGAGAAGCCGAGCTTAACAGCCAGCGGTCCCATGATGGGCATGGAGACAGTAGCCATACCGGAGGTCGAGGGGATCAGGAAGGACAGGCCGAAGTAGACCAGGAAGCTCATGGGAGCGAAGATCACGCCGGACAGGCCAGCCAGAGCATTGGCGGCAGCGTCGAGGACGTAGACGTCGAGGCCGGTGCTAGCCATGAGGACGGAGATACCACGGGCGAGAGCGATGACGAGGACAACGGACATCATGTCGGCAGCGCCGGTGATGAAGGTGTTGACGATCTGCTTCTCGGACAGGCCACCGATGATACCGATCAGGACAGCCATGAGGAAGAACCAGGTGGAAGCCTCGTCGAAGTACCACTGGCCAATGGGCAGGCCGGTGATCAGGGCAGACCAGCCCTGAACGATGGCGTTACCGTCGGCGTCATAGACGGCGCCAGCATCGAAGAAGTTGGCGACGCCCTCGTTGAGATCGGCCAGCGGGATGAAGCCGACGATCATGACGACGAAGGTGAAGGCAAAGGCGATCAGAACACCCTTCTGACGACCGGTGAGCTTGACCTCCTTGTGAACCTCGGAAGCAGCCTTGCCGTGAGCCTCTTCGGCGTCCTTGAGCTCCTGCATCGAAAGGATGGTGGAACCCTTGTCAGCCTTGACCTTCTTGGCATAGCTCATGACGAAGAAGATGGACATAGCGGTGGTAACAATCCACAGGACGGCACCGAGGCCGATGATGATGGACTGGTTGACCTCAATGCCAACGCCAGTCAGAGCGTCAACGGCAGCACCGACGGCAAATGGGTTAACCGTGGAGCCGAGGCAGCCGCAGCCAGCGCCGAGCAGGACGGTAGCAGCGCCGACCATGGGGTCGAAGCCAGCAGCCATCATGGTGGCGGCGAGCAGGGCGTAGAAGGGAACGGTCTCCTCGCACATACCATAGGTGGTACCACCGAGGGAGAAGATGAGCATCAGCACGGGAATGAGCATGATCTCATTGCCCTTAAGCTTCTGCACCAGAACGGCAATGCCGTTGTCCAGGGCGCCGGTCTCGGTCATCATGCCGAGGAAGCCACCGAGGATCATAACGAAGAGGCAGACGGGCAGAGCGTCAGCGAAGCCCTTGACCGGGGCGGTGCAGAAATCGCTCAAGCGGGCAGCGGTAACCGCGCCACCGGACGTACCGGAGACGATAACGGTAACAACCGCGACGATTGCCAGCAGAGCAAGAAGAATGGTGAACGATGAAGGCATACCGCGCTTTTTCTTAGCGGTCTCAGTCATAGTTCTCATCCCCCCTTCATAAATCAATTACTGATCTCGCCCGAAGCGGCTCTTCCGTGCCGTGCATGTCGCTCGATGCGAGATTTTAACCAGACAAAAGCGCTCGGGGTGCGCAGCAATGCACCCCGAGCGAGATGCTAGATGCTCTTACTTGAGCGTAGCGTACATGACAGCCTTGATGGTGTGCATGCGGTTCTCGGCCTCGTCGAAGACCTTGGAAGCGGGGCTCTCGAAGACCTCGTCGGTGACCTCCTGCTCGGTGATGCCGAACTGCTCGCACTTCTCGGCGCCAATCGTGGTGTTGGTGTCGTGGAAGCTGGGCAGGCAGTGCAGGAAGATGGCACCCGGGTTGGCCATAGCCATGACCTCGGAGGTAACGCGATACGGGGTGAGCTGAGCGATGCGCTCGGCCCAGACCTCGTCGGGCTCGCCCATGGAGACCCACACGTCGGTGTAGAGAACGTCGGCACCGGTGACGCCGTCCTTGACGTCGGTGGTCAGCTTGATGGTGCAGCCGTTGGCCTCAGCGATAGGCTTGCAGGCCTCGATGACGTCGTCAGCGGGCATGCACTCCTCGGGGCCGCAGGCCACGAAGTTCATGCCGAGCTTGGAGCAGACGACCATGAGGGAGCGAGCGACGTTGTTCTTGCAGTCGCCCATGAAGACGAGGGTCTTGCCCTTGATGTCGTAGTTGAAGTTCTCCTGGACGGTCAGGATGTCGGCGAGCATCTGGGTGGGGTGCCACTCGGTGGTCAGACCGTTCCACACGGGCACGCCGGACTTAGCGGCAAGCTCCTCGACGTCGTCCTGGGCAAAGCCACGGAACTCGATGCCGTCATACATGCGGCCGAGAACGCGGGCGGTGTCCTCGATGGACTCCTTCTTGCCCATCTGCGACGAACCCGGATCGAGGTAGGTGACGCCCATGCCCAGATCCATGCCGCCGACCTCGAAGGCGCAGCGGGTACGAGTGGAGGTCTTCTGGAAGAGCAGAACGATGTTCTTGCCCTCGAGATAACGGTGCGGAACGCCAGCGCGCTTCATGTCCTTGAAGTTCTTGGAGAGCTTGAGCAGGTACTCGATCTCCTCGGTGGTGAGGTCGAGGAGCTTGAGGAAGCTACGGCCGGAGAGGTTAACACCCATGGTTCGTTTCCTTTCGAAGAAATGAATTACGTAAGTATTAGTGTTGCCCGTTTGACGGGCGAAACCGGTGCGGTTGTAGGGGGACCGCACCGGAAACGGAAAGACTTAGAGGTCCTCGCGCCAGAAGGGCATGCTCATGCAGCGCGGGCCGCCGCGG
>NZ_QRMJ01000027.1:0-578 GCF_003473245.1 Collinsella sp. AM09-41 | reverse complement strand
GTCTGATGACTTGAAGAAGGGGGAGGCCTCGCGGCCTCCCCCTTTTTTGCGTTATATAAGCTGACATTTGCCCTATCTGTTTCAGGAGTGCTCGGATTGTCTTTAGTCGAGGGCATCGTTGCCGTCCGCGGTGAGGTAGAGCCGATCTTCTTGCTTATGTCGCTTTCTGGTGGCGCTCAGTCGGCTCCAGGGTTCTGTCGTCACGTTTATCCGGACGGATCTTATGCTCCTTATTTCCAGTAAATCAGTTAAGGGGTATTGTTTCAATTAAATACACTCCGCCAGCGGGGGCTCTGTCTAATTAGTGATAGAGCCCCCGCTGGTGTTTTATAGGTTTGTTAACGTTGTCCTTCTATTTATGACGGGCTAACTAGCAGAGACCGACGAGGGTATAAAGATGCTATGTCTACAGTGGACAGCAAGATTCCCGAGGTCATACGGTCTGTCCATGGTTTATGACCAAATGTGTGACTCTGAGCAACTCGGAGCCAGCTAATTAATTTGTGAACAAAATATGGAGTGCGCGATTCCCGCCCCCGGCGCCCCTCGGGTCTGGCAATATATCTCCTTGCCGCGCG
>NZ_QRMJ01000026.1:0-1031 GCF_003473245.1 Collinsella sp. AM09-41 | reverse complement strand
GTCGTCGCCCTCGGCGGCAACGCCCTCGGCAACAACCCCGTCGAGCAGATCCAGGCCGTGAGCAACACCGCCCACGCTCTCCTTGGTCTTATCGAGCAGGGTAACGAGATCATCATCACCCACGGCAACGGCCCGCAGGTCGGCATGATCCAGAACGCCTTCGCCGCTGCCCACGACGCCATCGGCACCCCCGAGATGCCGCTGCCCGAGTGCGGCGCCATGTCCCAGGGCTACATTGGCTACCACCTGCAGCAGGGCATCGGCCGCGAGATGCACAAGCGCTATAAGCGTTGGCACGCCGCCACCGTCGTCACCCAGATCGAGTGCGACCCGGACGATCCCGCGTTCAAGAACCCGACCAAGCCGATCGGCCCCTTCTACACCGAGGAGCAGGCCAAGGAGTTCATGGCCGAGGATCCTTCCAAGGTCTTCGTCGAGGATTCCGGCCGCGGCTGGCGTCGCGTCGTCGCTTCCCCTGATCCCAAGAAGATCGTCGAGGCTGACTCCATCCTCAACCTGCTCGACAACGAGTTCATCGTCATCGCCTGCGGTGGCGGCGGCATCCCCGTCGTCCGCGACTACGAGAACAAGGGCTGCTACAAGGGCGTTCCCGCCGTCATCGACAAGGACCTGGGCGGCGAGCTGCTGGCCGAGGACTGCGACGCCGACGTCCTGTTCCTGCTGACCGCCGTTGAGCATGTCGCCATCAACTTTGGCAAGCCCAACCAGGAGGAGCTCGAGGACATCACCGCCGACGAGGCCGAGCGCCTGGCCGACGAGGGCCAGTTCGGCAAGGGTTCCATGGAGCCCAAGGTCCGCGCCGCCATCAAGTTCGCCCGCTCCCGCAAGGGCCGCACCTGCATCATCGGCGCCCTGGACAAGGCCGCCGAGACCATGGCCGGTCTCTCCGGTACCCGCATCCACGAGTAGCCTCTACTCTGTTGCCTCTCTCGTGGGCGCCAGGCAAGACGCCCACAAACTAGCCTCTCTTCATGAGCCCCGCAGTCCGCTCCGGCTGCGGGGCTTTTGCT
>NZ_QRMJ01000025.1:0-1267 GCF_003473245.1 Collinsella sp. AM09-41 | reverse complement strand
GGCCCGAAAGAAAGGTAGGAGGCCATGACGAAAGGTCTGCACGTGCCTTCCGAGATCGGCAAGCTCAGGAAGGTCTGCCTGCACCGTCCCGGCGACGAGCTCCTCAACCTGCCGCCCGACGAGCTCGAGCGACTCCTGTTCGACGACGTCCCGTTCCTGGAGGTCGCGCAGCAGGAGCACGACACCTTCGCCCAGATCCTGAGGGACCAGGGCGTGGAGGTGCTCTACCTCGAGAACCTCGTCGCAGAGGTGTTCGACCAGGTCCCCGGCGCCCGCGCCGAGTTCACCGACCAGTACATCGCCGAGGCAGGCATCCGCGGCCAGCACATGCCGCAGATCGTCCGCGAGAAGCTGGACTCCATCGAGGACAACCTCGAGTTCGTCAAGAAGACCATGGCCGGCATGACCAAGGCCGAGATCGACATGCCCCTCACGGCGTCCACGACCCTCGACTCCCTGGTCAACTCCGAGTCCGAGTCCGACCTGATCATCGACCCGATGCCCAACCTCTACTTCACCCGCGACCCGTTCGCGGTCGTCGGCGAGGGCGTCAACCTCAACCGCATGTACTCGGTCACCCGCAACCGCGAGACCCTGTACGGCAAGTACGTCTTCAAGTACCACCCCGACTACAAGGACGTCTCCCTGTACTTCCGCCGCGACTGCCAGTTCCACACCGAGGGCGGCGACGTGCTGAACATCAACGAGAAGACCCTCGCCGTCGGCATCTCCCAGCGCACCCAGGCCGCCGCGATCGACGTCATGGCCCAGAACATCTTCTGGAACTCCGACTCCAAGGTCGAGCGCATCCTGGCCTTCGACATCCCGGTCTCCCGCGCCTTCATGCACCTCGACACGGTCTTCACCCAGATCGACGTCGATAAGTTCACGATCCACCCCGCCATCATGGGCACCCTGCGCGTCTACGAGCTGACCGCCGGCAAGAACCCGGGCGACGTGAACATCCGCCTGATCGAGGACACCCTCGAGCACGTCCTGGAGGACGCCACCGGCGTCGACCAGGTCAAGCTGATCCCCTGCGGCGGCGGCGACCCGATCGCGGCCTCCCGCGAGCAGTGGAACGACGGCTCCAACACCCTGTGCGTCGAGCCCGGCAAGATCTGCGTCTACGCCCGCAACACCGTCACCAACGACGTGCTGTACAAGGAGGGCCTGGACCTTCTCGTCGTGCCCTCCGCCGAGCTCTCCCGCGGCCGCGGCGGCCCGCGCTGCATGAGCATGCCCTTCTGGCGCGAGGACCTCTAAG
>NZ_QRMJ01000024.1:0-1430 GCF_003473245.1 Collinsella sp. AM09-41 | reverse complement strand
TCTCCCTAGAAAGGAGGTGATCCAGCCGCACCTTCCGGTACGGCTACCTTGTTACGACTTCACCCCCCTCACCCTCCACACCTTCGGCGCCTCCCCCCTCTCGGTTGGGCCGGCGACTTCGGGTGCAGACGACTCGGGTGGTGTGACGGGCGGTGTGTACAAGGCCCGGGAACGCATTCACCGCGGCATGCTGATCCGCGATTACTAGCAACTCCGACTTCATGGGGGCGGGTTGCAGCCCCCAATCCGAACTGGGGCCGGCTTTCCGGGATCCGCTCCCCCTCGCGGGGTGGCATCCCTCTGTACCGGCCATTGTAGCACGTGTGCAGCCCAGGGCATAAGGGGCATGATGACTTGACGTCGTCCCCGCCCTCCTCCGCCTTGACGGCGGCGGTCCCGCGTGGGTTCCCGGCATCACCCGATGGCAACACGCGGCGGGGGTTGCGCTCGTTGCGGGACTTAACCCAACATCTCACGACACGAGCTGACGACAGCCATGCACCACCTGTATGGGCTCCTCTCGGCCACGGGGTCTCCCCCGCTTCACCCATATGTCAAGCCCTGGTAAGGTTCTTCGCGTTGCTTCGAATTAAGCCACATGCTCCGCTGCTTGTGCGGGCCCCCGTCAATTCCTTTGAGTTTTAGCCTTGCGGCCGTACTCCCCAGGCGGGACGCTTAATGCGTTGGCTGCGGCACGGGGGGATCGTCCCCCCACACCTAGCGTCCATCGTTTACGGCTGGGACTACCAGGGTATCTAATCCTGTTCGCTCCCCCAGCTTTCGCGCCTCAGCGTCGGTCTCGGCCCAGAGGGCCGCCTTCGCCACCGGTGTTCCACCCGATATCTGCGCATTCCACCGCTACACCGGGTGTTCCACCCTCCCCTACCGGACCCAAGCCGCGGAGGTTCCGGGGGCTTCGGGGGGTTGAGCCCCCCGCTTCGACCCCCGGCCTGCCGGGCCGCCTACGCGCGCTTTACGCCCAATGAATCCGGATAACGCTCGCCCCCTACGTATTACCGCGGCTGCTGGCACGTAGTTAGCCGGGGCTTCTTCTGCAGGTACAGTCTTGACTCTTCCCTGCTGAAAGCGGTTTACGACCCGAAGGCCTCCGTCCCGCACGCGGCGTCGCTGCGTCAGGGTTCCCCCCATTGCGCAAGATTCCCCACTGCTGCCTCCCGTAGGAGTCTGGGCCGTGTCTCAGTCCCAATCTGGCCGGTCGGTCTCTCAACCCGGCTACCCGTTGTCGGCACGGTGGGCCGTCACCCCGCCGTCTACCTGATGGGCCGCGGAGCCATCCCCTCCCGTCGGGGCTTTAGCCGGGGTGCCATGCGGCACCCCGGGGTATCCGGTATTACCCGTCCTTTCGGGCGGCTATCCCGGGGGAGGGGGCAGGTTCTCCACGTGTTACTCAGCCGTTCGCCACTCGCTTC
>NZ_QRMJ01000022.1:0-1913 GCF_003473245.1 Collinsella sp. AM09-41 | reverse complement strand
TCGGAAGGCACGTGCAGACCTTTCGTCATGGCCTCCTACCTTTCTTTCGGGCCCTTGTCAGGGCCGATTCGTTAGCGCCCCTCCGTGTGAGGCGTTATTGCTGACGACATATTTATATCCAAAATCAGCCCATACTTCCACCTTGCCCCCGAACGGTTTTTTATAGGGGGTGAACGGCATACACATATACTTCACGCATGGCACACTTTGATTTAATAAAGTTTATTTACGTGCTTAAATGCTTTTTCAAACCAAATAGCAAATGGAACTTAACTTTATTGAACCGCCCTCAAATTGCATATTTCTAATAAAGCTATGAATAGAATTAGCGATTCATACCGCGTCTCAACCATTTTCATTTTTATTCAGAAAAAAGTTTGTCCTATTCATTTCTGGTATGCATATTACCGTTTACCAGACGCTTGGTACCGTTCACCGGAAGTTCAGTATAAGGCCCAACGAACACCGGCTCGCCTTACGGCCTCATTTGTAACAACTTGACTTCTCGGTATAGAAAAACAGACCCGCTCCCCTCATGGGAAACGGGTCTGTTATCGATAATCGTAGACAGATTTGAGTGGCTTTGAGAGCCGTCGGAATCCTAGCGATCAAACTCCGCCAGCGCCTCGCCCAGAAGCCTCAGGCCCTCGCGAAGAACGTCTTCGCTCGCGCAGTAGCCCAGACGCGCGCCGCAGGGAAGCTCAAAGCGGCTGCCGGGAACCAGCAGCACTCCCCTCTCGGCCAACAGGCGCTTGCAGAACTCCTCATCGTCCTCCGGAATATCCAGCTGGATAAACGAGGTGGATACGCCCTGCGGCGCCGTCCAAGAGACGCGGCTCTGCGTATCGATCCATGCCTGAGCGATATCACGGTTGCCAAACACGATCTTACGGTTGCGCTCAAGGATCTTATCCTTGTGCTCGAGCACGTAGGTCGCCAGGGCGTCGTTGAACACGCCGCCGCAGATCATGGTGTAGTCACGATAGGTGCGGATGCGGTTGGAGACCTCTTCGTCGGCCACGACCCAGCCCACGCGAGCCGCAGGCGTCGAATAGGTCTTGGACACCGAGTTGGTGACGATGGCCTTCTCGTACACGTCGGCCATCGATATAAAGGACTCGGTGTTCTCGAGCGGCAGATACACCTCGTCGCACAGCACATAGGCGCCCACCGAACGGGCAATCTCGGCAATCTGGCCGAGCGTATCGGCATCGAGCACCGTACCGATGGGGTTCGATGCGTTATTGATGCAGATGAGCTTGGTGTTGGGGCGCACCAAGCGCTTGAGCTGTTCGATATCGGGCTTCCAGCCGAGCTCCTCGCGGAGCTCCCAATACTCGACCTCGGCACCCAGCGTACGCGGGATCTCGTAGAGCGGCGCATAGGTAGGCCACTCGGCAATCACGTGATCGCCGGGCTCCACAACGGCCATGATGGCGTTGAGGTTGGCGCCCGTGCAGCCATTGGTCTGCAGAATGTGATCGGGATTGACATCGCGACGATACAGCTTGGCGACCTCGGCCTTAAATTCCGGCGATCCCTCGATCCAGCCGTAGTTCATCTTCTCGCGATCCAGGCGCTCGTAGAACGTGGCGCCGTCCTGCTCGTCCAGTGCGCGAAGCTCGCCCATGGTCAGCGACGAGATCGTCGACTGAGCTATATCCCAGGTAGCACTCTTCTCCCAAACGTTGAGCCATTCCTCAACACCGATTGTCTTGATATCCATGGCCACCTTATCTGATCTTCATTTAGCGTCATTAAACATGAATGGGGCGGTGCGAAAGATCCGCACCGCCCCAATGGGAGACATCTAATGGCAGCTAGATGTTTGTAGTAAGACCTGTACGGGTCTTTGAAAACCTTAGAGGTCCTCGCGCCAGAAGGGCATGCTCATGCAGCGCGGGCCGCCGCGG
>NZ_QRMJ01000021.1:0-2159 GCF_003473245.1 Collinsella sp. AM09-41 | reverse complement strand
GTCCGACCGGGCCGCGCGGCAAGGAGATATATTGCCAGACCGGAGGGGCGCCGTGGGCGGGAATCTGGGCGTACACATTTCCTACACAATTCGGAATTCTCAGCTGTATTTACCGGTAATAAAGAGGGGACCTCGTTTCCGAGATCCCCTCCTCCGTCTATCTATAGAAATAGGCTTTCAAAGCCTTAGGCCAACAGCTTGCGACCGGATTCCTCGATCGCGTCAAGTGCTGCATCAGCCTCGGCGGCATCCGCGCCCTTGGCGAAGATGTACAGCTTAATCTTGGGCTCGGTGCCAGAAGGACGAACAATACCCTTGTTGCCACCCTCAAGATCGAACTCAATGACGTTAGCCTTCGGCAGGCCGTTCACGCAGGTGTTGTAATCCACGACGGCCTCAATCTTGGAACCGGCGAGCTCCGCGGGCGGGTTCTCGCGCAGACCAGCCATGATGCCGGCCATCTTTGCCGCACCCTCAGCGCCCGGATAGCTCAGCGAAATCGTCTTGTTGTGATAGTAGCCATACTTCTCGTACAGCTCGTGCATCGCATCGGCAAGGTTCTTACCCTGGAGCTTGTAATACTGCGCCATCTGGCAAATCAGAAGTGAAGTGCTCACGGCGTCCTTGTCGCGCACGTGGTCGCCGGCCAGATAGCCGTAGCTCTCCTCGAAACCAAAGATAAAGCGATCGACCTCGCCAGCATCGGAAAGAGAAGTAATGATGTCGCCGATGTACTTGAAGCCCGTCAGGCAGCGGCGGAGCTCAAAACCGTACTCGTCGGCCAGAGCGTCAACCATGGCGGAAGAAACGATAGTAGTAACGGCAACCTTCTTAGTGAGGTCCTCACCGCAGGCAGCACGGGTCTTGCAGATATAGTCGAGCAGCAGAACGCCCATCTCATTGCCGGTCAGTAGCAGATAGTCATCGCCATTTTTAACGGCAACGCCAACACGATCGGCGTCGGGATCGGTTGCAAGCAGCAGATCGGGGTGAACCTGCTCGCAGAGATCGATGCCCTTCTGCATGGCCTGACGGATCTCGGGGTTAGGATACGGGCAGGTCGGGAAATCGCCGTTAGGCTCCTTCTGCTCGGGAACAACCGTGACATCGGTGATGCCAGCGCGCTCGAGCACCGTGGTAACGGGAATGAGGCCGGTACCATTCAGCGGCGTATAGACAAGCTTGAGCGGCGCGCCGGCAATTTCCTCGACAGAAAGGTTGGTCACGCCGCGCGCGAGAACGGCGTCGTAATAACGCTCGAGGCATGAGCCTTCGATCCATTTAACCAGACCCTGCTCAAGAGCCTCATCAAAGTCCATGGACTTCACGCCGGTGAATGTATCGGTCTCGGCGATAGCCTTAGAAATTGCATCGGCGGCCTCGCTGGTGATCTGGCAGCCATCGGGGCCATAGGCCTTATAGCCGTTATACGGCGCCGGGTTATGGCTAGCGGTCATGCAAATGCCACCGGAGCACTTAAGATCACGGACGGCCCAGGAGAGCGTCGGCACAGGAGAAATCTTGGGATACACGAGGGCAGTCACGCCATTTGCTGCAAGAATGGCAGCCGTCGTCTTAACGAACAGCTCACCTTTATTGCGGCTATCGCGAGCGATGGCAACCGTCGGATGCTCAAAGGTCGCATTGAGATAGTCAGCGAATCCCTGGGTCGCACGACCGACCGTATAGATATTCATACGGTTAGTGCCCGCACCGATAGTGCCGCGAAGACCGGCGGTACCGAAGGCGAGATCCTGGAAGAAAGCGTCAGTGATGGCGTCCTCATCACCCTGCTCCTTCATCGTGTTGAGCTCAGCGAGGAGCTCCTCGTCCTTGACATTGGCAATCCAAGTATCAAGCAGCTCATGAACATCTGCCATGTGAGTCCTTCCGTCACAATCAATAAAACGACCCGTGTAAAAACAGGACAAGCGCAGCAGTGCGCTAAAGCAAATATTAGTCCATTGAGAACAGAGAACCGACCAAAGAACGGTGAACGTCTATATTCAGCGGTGGATGATTAAATTGATTTAATTGCATAAGAAATGTTGCCCGTAAACGCAAAAAAGGGGGAGGCCGCGATGCCTCCCCCTTCTTCAAGTCTTGCGACGGCTCGGTGCCGTCCACCGGTCAGCGGCGCCCTGGCCTCCCACGGGCTG
>NZ_QRMJ01000020.1:1966-3620 GCF_003473245.1 Collinsella sp. AM09-41 | reverse complement strand
GTCCCGCGGGCCGCGAGGTGCGGTTCCGGAAGAGCTCGGGCGATTAGTGCGGCTCGGCTGAGGCTGTCGCCAGCCTTGCACCTGCCGTCTATCGACCAGGTAGTCTACCTGGGCCCTTACCGGAAGGAGAACTAATCCCTGGAACGGCTTCCCGCTTAGATGCCTTCAGCGGTTATCCGCGCCGCACGCGGCTACCCGGCCGTGCCGTTGGTCGACAACCGGTTCACCGGAGGTGCGTCCACCCCGGTCCTCTCGTACTGGGGGCAGCCTCCATCGATTCTCCTGCGCCCACGGAGGATAGGGACCGAACTGTCTCACGACGTTCTGAACCCAGCTCGCGTACCGCTTTAAACGGCGAACAGCCGTACCCTTGGGACCTGCTCCAGCCCCAGGATGCGATGAGCCGACATCGAGGTGCCAAACCTTGCCGTCGATGTGGACTCTTGGGCAAGATCAGCCTGTTATCCCCGGAGTACCTTTTATCCGTTGAGCGACGGCCCACCCACTCGGGGCCGCCGGATCACTAGAGCCTGCTTTCGCACCTGCTCGGCTTGTGGGCCTCGCAGTCAAGCCCGCTTGTACTCTTGCATTCAAAAGGACGGTTGCCGACCGTCCCGAGCGGACCTTCGCGCGCCTCCGTTACCCTTTAGGAGGCGACCGCCCCAGTCAAACTGCCCGCCTGGCACGGTCCCCGAGCCGGTTGACGGCCTCGGGTTAGGACGCCGGTCGCGCGAGGGCAGTATTCCAAGGGCGGCTCCCCGGGGGCTGGCGCCTCCGGATCTGTGCCTCCTGCCTATCCTCTACACGCGGGACCAGCGGCCAATGCCAAGCTGCAGTGAAGGTTCACGGGGTCTTTCCGTCCTTCCGCGGGTAAGTCGCATCTTCACGACCAGTGCAATTTCACCGGGTCCATGGTCGAGACAGCGCCCAAGTCGTTGCGCCTTTCGTGCAGGTCGGAACTTACCCGACAAGGAATTTCGCTACCTTAGGACCGTTATAGTTACGGCCGCCGTTTACCGGGGCTTGGCTTCGGGGCTTCGCGCGATGCGCTAACTCCTCCGCGTGACCTTCCGGCACCGGGCAGGCGTCAGACCCTATACGTCGCCTTGCGGCTTCTGCAGAGTCCTGTGTTTTTGGTAAACAGTCGCTTGGGCCTCTCCACTGCGGCCCGCCTCCGCTCCCGGAGCAAGTCCGTTCACGTACGCGCGGGCACCCCTTCTCCCGAAGTTACGGGGCCATTGTGCCGAGTTCCTTGACCATGGTTGACCCGATCGCCTCGGTATGTTCTACCCACCCACCTGTGTCGGTTTGCGGTACGGGCGCGCACGCGCCTGCCTAGGGGTTTTTCTAGGGACCTCGGGCTCACTCGCTTCGCTTGATCGCTTCGTCCGGAGCCTCGCCCTCGTGCGGACCGGATTTCCCTGGTCCGCGGGCCGCGCTCCATCACGGGGACGTCCAGAACCCCGCCGAGCCACCCCCATCCGTCGCCCCGTCGGTCGTAGCGCCGCGTGCGCGGTGCAGGAATGTCTGCCTGCTGCGCGTCGGCTACGCCTTCCGGCCTCGCCTTAGCCCCCGACTGACCCTGGGAGGATTAGCCTTGCCCAGGAAACCTCGGGTTCACGGCGGACGAGTTACTCTCTCGTCTCTCGCTACT
>NZ_QRMJ01000020.1:0-1956 GCF_003473245.1 Collinsella sp. AM09-41 | reverse complement strand
CGGAGCCTCGCCCTCGTGCGGACCGGATTTCCCTGGTCCGCGGGCCGCGCTCCATCACGGGGACGTCCAGAACCCCGCCGAGCCACCCCCATCCGTCGCCCCGTCGGTCGTAGCGCCGCGTGCGCGGTGCAGGAATGTCTGCCTGCTGCGCGTCGGCTACGCCTTCCGGCCTCGCCTTAGCCCCCGACTGACCCTGGGAGGATTAGCCTTGCCCAGGAAACCTCGGGTTCACGGCGGACGAGTTACTCTCTCGTCTCTCGCTACTCATGCCAGCATTCTCACTCCCATGCGCTCCACCGCCGGTCGCCCGGCGGCTTCCCCGCCCATGGGAAGCTCCCCTACCGATTCTAATGAATTAAAATCCCGCCGCTTCGGTGTCCAGCTTAGCCCCGTGTATTGTCGGCGCATGTCCACTCGACCAGTGAGCTGTTACGCACTCTTTGAATGCATGGCTGCTTCTAAGCCAACATCCTGGTTGTCTGGGCGGACGCACATCCTTTGCCACTCGGCTGGAACTTGGGGACCTTAGCGGGCGGTCCGGGCTGTTTCCCTCTCGAGCACACAGCTTAGCCCACATGCTCTGACTGCCGCGCTCTGGGCCGCCGGCATTCGGAGTTCGGTTGGATTCGGTAGGCGGCGAAGCCCCCTCGTCCATCCGGTGCTCTACCTCCGGCGGTGAACGCGCGACGCTAGCCCTAAAGCTATTTCGGGGAGAACGAGATATCTCCGGGTTTGATTGGCCTTTCACCCCTATCCGCAGGTCATCGCCGCCGTTTTCAACCGACGTGCGTTCGGCCCTCCACGGGGTCTTACCCCCGCTTCAGCCTGCCCACGGATAGCTCACCCGGCTTCGCGTCCGCGGCGCGGGACTCAAGTCGCCCTGTTAAGGCTCGCTTTCGCTCCGGCTCCCTTTCGGTTAACCTCGCCCCGCGCCAGCGACTCGCTGGCTCATTCTACAAAAGGCACGCCGTCACACCATATAGGTGCTCCGACTGCTCGTGGGCGCACGGTTTCAGGTACTGTTTCACTCCCCTCCCGGGGTGCTTTTCACCTTTCCCTCACGGTACTGGTGCGCTATCGGTCACAGGGTAGTACTCAGGCTTGGATGGTGGTCCACCCAGGTTCGGACCGGGTTTCACGTGCCCGGCCCTACTCAGGGACCGCGTCGCGCCGTCCGGTCTGGGTTCGCGTACGGGGCTGTCACCCGCTGCGGCCGGCCCTCCCATGCCGTTCCGCTCCCCAGCCGGACCTGCGCCCGGGGGCGGCAGCCCCCGGATGCGCGGCCCTGCAACCCCGTCGGCGGAACCCCTGCCGGGTATGCCCGCTCGACGGTTTGGCCATCGGTCCCCTTTCGCTCGCCGCTACTCGGGGAGTCTCGAGATTGATTTCCTCTCCTCCGGGTACTTAGATGTTTCAGTTCCCCGGGTTGTCCTCCCCGCCCCTATGTGTTCGGGGCCGGGATATCCACACTGCTGTGGATGGGTTCGCCCATTCGGAGACCCCCGGGTCGAAGGATGTGTGCTCCTCGCCGGGGATTATCGCAGCTTGCCGCGTCCTTCATCGGCTCCCTGTGCCAAGGCATCCGCCGTGCGCCCGTGGTATCTTGCGGGACCGCTCTCGGGCCCGCGGGATATCCACGTGTCGCTAATATCAATTAATCGATATCATGAATAGCGCTCGTATGTCGCAATTCGGGTATCTCATACCGCGGCACAGTAGTTGACTGTGCTCGCGATCAGATGCTCCTCACTCATATATAAGTGAATTCTTCTTGTTTGGATCGGATGAATGATTGCTATCATTCTGTCTTTCATGAATAGCGCTCGTATGTCGCAATTCGGGTATCTCATACCGCGGCACAGTGTCTTCACTGTGCTCGCGATCAGATGCTCCTCACTCATTAATAAGTGAATTCTTCTTGTTTGGATCGGATGAATGATTGCTATCATTCTGTCT